>NZ_JBWDNJ010000025.1:0-1184 GCF_056269135.1 Paenibacillus sp. J22FR21 | reverse complement strand
ACTCCGAGGCTAGCCCTAAAGCTATTTCGGGGAGAACCAGCTATCTCCGAGTTCGATTGGAATTTCTCCGCTACCCCCACCTCATCCCCGAATTTTTCAACATTCGTGGGTTCGGGCCTCCAGTGCGTGTTACCGCACCTTCACCCTGGACAGGGGTAGATCACACGGTTTCGGGTCTACGTCCACATACTATGTCGCCCTATTCAGACTCGCTTTCGCTGCGGCTCCGGCTCTTCACCTTAACCTTGCATGGGAACGTAACTCGCCGGTTCATTCTACAAAAGGCACGCCATCACCCATATAACGGGCTCTGACTTTTTGTAAGCGCACGGTTTCAGGTTCTTTTTCACTCCGCTTCCGCGGTGCTTTTCACCTTTCCCTCACGGTACTGCTTCACTATCGGTCGCTAGGGAGTATTTAGCCTTGGCAGATGGTCCTGCCGGATTCCCACGAGGTTTCACGTGTCTCGCGGTACTCAGGGTACGTCTCGGAGAGTGCTGACTTTGGACTACAGGGCTTTTACCTCTTATAGCGGGCCTTTCCAGACCTCTTCGTCTACCCAACACCTTTGTAACTCCATGTGAGACGCCCTACAACCCCAAGAAGCAAGCTCCTTGGTTTGGGCTAATCCGCGTTCGCTCGCCGCTACTGACGGAATCACTATTGTTTTCTCTTCCTCAGGGTACTTAGATGTTTCAGTTCCCCTGGTCTGCCTCTTCATAACCTATGTATTCAGTTATGAGTGACTGGACATTACTCCAGCCGGGTTTCCCCATTCGGACATCCCCGGATCAAAGCCTGCTTACGGCTCCCCGAGGCATTTCGTTGTTCGCCACGTCCTTCTTCGGCTCCTAGCGCCTAGGCATCCTCCGTGCGCTCTTAGTAGCTTAACCTATGCTGAAACGAGTTCAGCTTTACTTCGATTAATCTCAGCTAAGAGATGTTTCGCAAATTTCATATCCAGTTTTCAAGGAACAAAGGTAAGTGCTTATGGCACTCGCTTGGCAACGTTCTACTCTCCCAGGACCCTGCGGTCCAAGTACCATTGACGCTGAAGGGCTTAACGGTCGTGTTCGAGATGGGTACGCGTGGTTCCCCTTCGCCATTATCACCAAACGAATGTGTATTGTGTTGTAGAAAGAGACTTGCTCTTTCAAAACTGAACATGAGCGAACCAGTCGGTT
>NZ_JBWDNJ010000021.1:0-11739 GCF_056269135.1 Paenibacillus sp. J22FR21 | reverse complement strand
AAACCTTCCAATATAAATTCGGAGGGTTATTTGTAATGCTTAGATTCTAGTATAGCAGTATTTTTTCAAGCTTCTAATGAAAAATGTTGACAAGATATTAGCTGGTTTAGCACAACAGGCTGCCGATTGTTGATATGCTCCCCAAATAGTAGACAGGTGAAATAATAACAACCTGCTGCTAGGAAGGGAGCATTTTTTCATGTCTATAAATTCAATACGTTGCTGAAGATAAACTCGCCATAATCAAAGAGATCGTTCAACAAATGAAAAAGGAGCTGCTACGTGGGCAAAGCTCCTCAACTATCGTTTTTAGTTTAAGATGTGCCTGCACAAGCTGAACCAGTAAAAGTTACTGGACCTGTAAGAGTTACAGCAGTTGGTTCATCACTTGACAAATACATTGTATACCGAATCTGACCAGTTACAACATCAGTTACTGGAGGGAAATCGCCAGTAACAAATGTCAAGTCTCTGGAGCCTGGGCCAGCAGTTAATTCAATATTCGAAGAGAAGATGAGAATTCCTGTACCGAATACACCAGTACCTCCCCTTTCGATAAGGATGTTGACTGTGTTTGTTGCACTTCTATTGACCCCAACCATTCCCCAAAGTTGAATACGAACATCATTTACGTTTGGGGTCCCTATAGCGTGAACAGTTTGTAGTCCAATATCACCAAATAAAGTGGGAGTTGCTGTTAAAATTGCAGTGCCAGTACTAGACGTATTATTTAACGATAGACGTGAATCCAAAAATTGAGTAGACATTTTCTGTGCACAGCTCGCTTTCTTTTTTATCCTAATCTATTCATAGAAAGTTTAAGTGCTTGGACACAAAGAATAATAGAGATATCTGTAGCCTGTTACTTTAATGAAAAACAATGAGCCCATTCTTCAATCTAACAGATATGGATTTCTCGAAAGTTCGGATGCCGACATGTTGAGCAGTTCCTTCTCTTCATCTAAAATAACTAAATCGTATTGGTTGTTCACCTCTTGCAATACGATTGCGAATGTTCCAATTCCGGGGATCAAGACTTGGCATACCGAATTTTCTATTGTTAGATTGGACACCAGTTCCCATAATTCACTCATCGTTTGAACTTCCTTCATACGAATCACCACCCCATCGAAAGTTCCTAAGGATTTACGCCTATCGCGTATGGACGTGCCCCTGTCGGGATCGTAGCAATTACCGCTTGGGTTACACCATCGATCACAGACACATTATTATCATCTTGATTAGTGACATAGATCCGATTCGTTATTGGATTTACTCCTACCCCATTCGGATTATTTCCAACAATAATCGTGTCGATAACGGTATTCGTTAGTCCGCTTATTACCGATACGTTATCCGAATCTCGATTGGGGACGTAGATCGCATTCGTCGAGGAATTAACCCCTACTTCACCTGGAGAAATCCCGACCGGAATACTAGCGACTACGAGATTGGTAGCTCCACTAATAACGGATACAAAGTTACTGGTGAAATTCGAAACATAAATTAGATTTGTAGCCGGATCGACTCCTACACGGAATGGATTAACCCCAACTGGAATGTTGACGATTACCGTATTCGTCGTGCCATCGACCACAGTTACGATATCGGAATTGAAATTCGCGATATATATCAGATTGGTCAACGGATTGACAGCTATCCCCGTAGGAAAAGGGCTTCCTCCCACAGGTGTAAAGGTGGTCACCTCGGTATTAGTCAAGCCTTCAATCTCCGTGACGTCATTACTATTGAAATTCGCAGTATAAATCGCGTTCGTAGCTGGATTGACAGTCACATCCCCGGATCCATCCCCTGCGGGTATGGTGGCGATTACAGTATTGGAATTTCCATCAATAACGGAAACTTCACTGCTGTTTACATTCGCAACATAGATTCGATTGGTTAACGAATTAACGTCTATACCCGCGGGACTAATGCCAACCGGAACGGTAGCAATGACCGCATTCGTTATCCCATCTATTACGGATACACTATTACTATTGAAGTTAGTCACATAAATACGATTAACCGATAGGGTACCGGTTGCTCCGGTTCCTGATCCCAAAAGTTCATCTGATACAAGACGATGAGCCGTTACTAACTGTCCGGTTAGATCTTTTCCCCAAAAGGAAATTTCAGTACTGTCTGCTGCCGGACCACTTGTTGTAAAAACGAATTGGAATGCGTCATAATTTGCCGAATAGTTTTTTGTAACAACTGCATCAGGTTGGATGGAGAACAATTCCTGCACATACAATGACCGAGTACCGTATAAAACAAAACCCTCTAGTAGAACGATAGAGTAATTAACAGGATCGCGATTATCCATTTTTATCGTGACTTGTTGAGTTGGTCGCATCCCATCTACAGGTTCGTTTGTAATTGGACCGGTTGATAATAATGCCATTCATTCATCCCTTCTTCACGTTAGTCTTGAAGTTCATTTGATACAAGACGTTGGACTGCTACTAACTGTCCGGATAATTTTTTTCCCCAGAAAGAAATTTCGGTACTGTCTACTGCTGGACCACTTGTTGTAAAAACGAATTGGAATGTGTCATAATTTGCTGGATAGTTTTTTGTAATAACTGCATTAGGTTGGATGGAGAACAACTCCTGTACATACAATGACCGGGTACCGTATAAAACATAACCCTCTAGTAGAACGATAGAATAATTAACAGGATCGCGGTTATTCACTTTTATCGTGACTTGTTGAGTCGGTCTCATCCCATCTACAGGTTCATTTGTAATTGGACCGGTTGATAATAGTGGCATTCATTCCCCCCTCTTTACGTCAGACTTAATAAGAAATAAATATCCTTTTTTTGGAAGTTGGTATTAGTTATTATATGTATATTTCATACTATAGCTTGGACACTTTGCACCCAAAAAAGTAGTTAAATAGAGTCCTTTATACGGATGCCTTATGCTATGGATAAAAAGATGCGATTCCTACGTGCGAAATAGATGATAAAAAAAAGCTTGATTCATCAAGCTTTCACTCCATACATTATGTAAGTGGATTTGTGTCCCTAGATTAACTTTTGTTGTTTTCTTTTTCCAGGTAATCTTGCAATTTCCTTTCAATATCTTCTCTGCAATCCAAGCAAATTGCAGCTGGATAAGTGTTTGGTCCGAAATATTTATATTCATCTGGATAGGCGGTTATCCATCTTATTTCATGACAACGTGAGCAATAAACTTGTATGGAGATTTTGTCCATATAACTCCCTCCTCGTTCTCCATAATTACTTATGCATTTTCTTAAGCCTCGAATAATATCACTATTTCAATCATAAAACTTAAAGTCAACTTTAAGTCAAGGGGTGAATGAGATGAATGAGCTTAGTATTGGCCAATTAGCTGCAAAGGCTAATGTGGCCGCATCGACTCTGAGGTACTATGAGTCAATTGGTTTATTGCCCTCCCCCGATCGAAAAAACGGTCAACGCCGGTATGACTCAAGGTTGCTTGAACGCATCAACTTTATTAAAGTCGCTCAGCAGACAGGATTTCACATTCAGGAAATTGCGGTACTATTAGAGGGCTATGAAGCAGATAGTCCTATTTCTGACCAGTGGGAGCAATTGGCAAAGAATAAACGATTCGAACTAGAAGATAAAAAGAATCATGTTGATTCGATGATTCAGCTTCTAGACAACTGTATAAGCAGCAAAAGTCTTAACTGGACAGAATGTTTGGAGCAGATACAAAAGACAGGCAAGTGTTGTTAGATGTGATTTGGGCACATCCCATTCTTTAAAACAAAAAGGATGGCACATTCGATATGCCATCCTTTTTGTTGAACTCCATTGTCTTCTTTTCGCCATGAGCTTTCGTTCCTCGTTAGTTCAATCGGCTATGCGTAAATATCTATCCCTACAATACGATTATCACTTGAATCAACTACAAGAATAAGTGAACGTGCAAAAACAATGAAAGTACGTATAGTAACAGATTCACGCAACTTCTCCTCCAGAACCCATCCTGTTGGAGCAAGTAAAACAGACCCTGTATCAGCAAAAAAGATGATGAACAGTTAGCTCAATAAAAAAAGAGGAACCGCCATTTGCAGCAGGTTTCCTCTTGTTGGCTTTCTTAGTTTCATATCATTCCCCAAAGGAATACAGAAGTTGATCATTTCGAAAAATGGGTCGTTCAGTCTGTGTTATTCCGGTTCCATAGGTTCATCCTCGCCCCGATCCGGGACGAGATTTTCTGCTCCTGCCCAATGAAAATATTGTTACACGTTCGCGCTAACTGTTTCTTTTTAAACTATCGTTTCCCGTTAGAATACTGATTCTTCTACGTCCATCACAGTTGAAATATGTTTTTTGGGGACGGCTAACAAGTGGATAGGGGCGGTGTGGACCTTACAATGGAATACGATGACTTGTTCATCCTGTCGATAATGTTACAAAAGACACATTTACATCCTTAGTAGAGTTGTCCTAATTTCTCCATAAGAGATATAAATTAAAAAGTAAACCAATCGCGATAACAATCAGACCAGTATTTTTAGAATTATATTCTGCCCACATTCCTCTTTTATATCTCCGCACTAAAACAACAACTATTGATATAATGAAGGATGATATCATCATTGCAACAAGAAGCTCCATTTTATATCTCCTTTCTTCCACTATTTAGACGTAAACGTTTGGAAATTGTTACGCTAACCTCCCGTTACTTCAATAAACACTTTAGACCCGCAGCAACGGGCTGCGGGTCTAAAGTGTTTATATTTTAAGGGGTTGGGAACGAGCAATTGTTAGCCATTTGTTTTGAAAGTCCACTGCTCATCTTTCACTATCCATACTGTTTTATCATTCAAAATCTCTTTTATAAAAGTATGATATTGTAACGAAGACTGGCTCATAAAACACCTCTTAAAACTCAATAATTTAAATACATCTTCTATGTTGGCAGTAATCTATCCTGCCAGGACGGCGTGCGCGCAGCCCCTGCGCCTGAGTCACCCCATGCGCGTGGATAAAGTATCCGCAACTGACACTAGCACTGCCCCAACCAGCGCGCATACAGGTATCAGGATAATATGTCTGGTGCCGTTCTTGTCGTCCGACATGCCCGTTCGTTTATTTTCAGAAGACGTGATGTAATTAGTAATACAAACATCTTTTTCACTGTCGCTTGAATTTTATCACCAAGCTTTTCATACCTACCACCTTGGAGTTTTCTAACGTTTATCTACTAGATTTTTATGAATGAGAGTCGCTAAAATATAAATAATATGTCCGATACTCACTAAGCCTAGGCCCATAATGATATTTATTAATTCAATTTTATGGTCTTTATAATAATCCACGACTAAAAAGACAACTAGATAAAAAACAAATACCATCAAGAGCCATTTATCTATGACTTTAAAGTCATCTTTCTTGAATAATTCCTTATCATTCGTATCAGAAGAAACAGTAAATCCGATTGCAAAGCTAATTATCTTTATAGCTTCAAACTCAAATTTACTATGTGTAATTTGAGAATTAGCCATATCAAATGTGATAAAAAATATTGTGAACCAAATTAATTTATTAATAAATACTTGAATTTTATTTTCAAGAAAACTTTTCAATGTTTTCTCTTCCTTTCAAGTTTTGCAACAGGATTCTTATATAAACATTCAACAAATGGACAGTTACTACCCAGCAATCTGCTCCTTGTTCGTTTAGCTATCGACCCTCTTTAGTAGAGTAAGCACTTTTCAATTCGTACGAGGTCGAGGTATAACCAATATCGGTTTCATATATTCTTAGAAATACAAACCTTAACCAACCGCCTTCGGGATTATTATCATCAATGGTGTCTGGGAATTCACTTGAATTTGTACAATCTCTCAACATCACAACACGATAATTATGATGGCGAGCCCCTACACAAGTATGGAATAAACACGATTTTAAATGGAAGCCAACAGTAATCAATGTATCAATGTTCCATGTTTTTAGATAATAGTCGAGCACAGTTCCATTGAATCCATCTTTATGCGACTTTGGAATAACTGCCTCATTATCGAGCGGTTGTATGTCGGGATTAAACTTAGGAATCATAGGTTTCCAACTATTTTCAAGAAAGTCTAATCCATGAATCTTTGTTGTTACATCATTTGGCCCCCCAACCCCATAAATAGCGTTGAATAGATAAACAATTTTCATGCCCGATTCCCTCGCGATGCTAAGTGCCGAGTATATCTCGTTCTCAACAACATGTTTATCAGCCGATGATTCATCACAATCAACTAATAGCAATGCTGTTCTTTCTGGAACGATATTAATTTGCAAATCAGATTCGGCATTATATTTTCTTACGGATAATCTTAATTCTGTTGCATGATTCCCCATAGCTAGACACCACCCTCGCCCATATTGTCAGTTTTCATTATACCGAAATATTCCATGGAACAATTATCCTTTTTTATCAATAACCATCACGCTAATTGATTGCTTTATTGTACATTGTCATCTTTTGAAAAACATGGCATTCTACAACATGAATCAACTTCGTCAGGAACATGTCATCTCAAGGTTGTTCAGGTGTGTATATGGGGAGGTATGGATAGACATGCGTTACAAGGAAATACCAGGCACAGGGTTAAATGCTTCCGTCATTTGCATGGGTACAGGCGGCTTCGGGGGAGGGATGCCCCGGGAGCAAGCATTTCGACTGCTTGATCTGTATGTTGAGCTGGGCGGGAATTTTATCGATACGGCGCATTATTACGATAACTGGCTAGGCGTCGGAAGAAGCTTAACCGAAATCCGGCTTGGCGAATGGATGCAGGAACGGGGAAACCGAGACAAGCTTGTTTTGGCCACCAAAGGTGGGCATCCCGAGGATGAAACGCCTCATCAAGCAAGACTTGGACGACACGATCTTCTGGAAGAGATTGATGAGAGTCTAAAGCTGCTCCAAATCGACTATATCGACCTATACTGGCTGCATCGCGATGAGCCAACCAGGCCCGTTGAAGAAATTATGGAAACTCTGCACAGCCAAGTGCAGGCAGGTAAAATCCGTCAGATCGGCTGCTCGCACTGGACAGTGGAGCGGATTAAGCAAGCTCAAAGCTATGCAGCTGCTAATGGGCTTACCCCCTTCGCAGCTAATCAGCCCTATTGGAATTTAGCTGGTTATTATACCGGCTCGGCGAGAGATGATCTTGACTCAGATAGAAGCTATTATCAGGAATCCGGAATGGCCGTTATCCCATTCTCCTCACAGGCGAACGGTTTCTTCAGCGGTCGGTATGCGCGAGGGAAAGCAGCAGGAACGCAAGGAAGTGCAGAACATGTAGAGAGAACCTTCTTCAACGATCGCTGTTTCGATCTTCTGGATCGCGTACAGCAGCTGGCCGGCGAGCTCGGGACAACCGGAACCGTTATCGCGCTCTCTTATTTGACATCCCAGCCCTTCCCTGTTTTTCCGATCATCGGATCGAAAACACAAGAGTATGTGCGTGACAGCTGTGCGGCAGGAGACTTCTTGCTAACGCCTGAGCAGCTTCACTTTCTGGAAAATAATTTATCATCCAAACCCTTAGGAGGAATTTAAAAATGATTCGCGTAGCCATGCTCAGCTATTGGCATGTACATGCCTGGGATTACACCAATCAAGTGCAGGCCAATCCGAACCTTGAGGTAGCCGCTATTTGGGACGAGCTTCCTGATCGTGGTCAGGAGATCGCAGACCAACTGGGCGTACCGTTTATCGCTAATCTAGATGAGCTGCTTGCCCGTACAGATATCGATGCCGTCGTCGTAGATGCGCCAACAAATATGCATCGCGATGTGATGGTGAAGGCGGCTCGCGCAGGCAAACATATTTTCACAGAGAAAGTGGTTGCAGCTACGCTGAAAGAAGTTAATGAAATTAAAGCTGCTGTACGAGAAGCCGGAGTCAAATTCACGGTTTCGATGTTCCGACTGAACGAACGTTATACACCAACGATTAAAGGGCTGATTGATAAAGGCCTCTTCGGCCAGCTGACCCAAGTCCGCGTTCGTAACGCACACAACGGAACGACTGGAAATTGGCTTCCTGATCATTTCTATAATCTTGAGCAATGCCAAGGCGGCGCCCTAATCGATCTGGGATGCCACCCTGTATATCTGACACGCTATCTTCTTGGGTTGCCGCAAAGTGTTACCGCCAGCTTCGGCTACGTAACTGGCAAAGAAGTAGAAGACAATGCAACCGTAACGCTTCGTTATGAGAATGGTGCTGTCGGTATTCTTGAAACAGGCTACCTCACTCCTCACTCCCCATTCTGTATTGAAATTCACGGCACGGAAGGGTCGCTTCTATACGGATTACCGGATGACGTGATTCGCGTTCGCAGCAACAAGCTGGAACAACAGGAGTGGGTAACGATTGACCATCTTTCTGACTTGCCTACTGCAATCGAGCAATGGGTCGGCCATATAATGAATGATACTCATCCTGATGAGAATAACGAGTTCGCAACCGATTTGACAAGAGTCATGGAAGCCGCTTATCTTTCTGTGGCTGAGAAACGCGTAGTCTCGTTGTCTGAGCTGCACAACTAATCTGTTAAAAAGAAGCCACTCCTCAACAGGAGTGGCTTCTTACATCTAATGAAAAGTCCTTATACAGGATATTGGAGTTACTTTATCGTGTCGCCTCAACCCCAAATCGTATTGCCTCTTCAAGTATACTAATGTTTATATCTTTTAGCGTTTTGAACTTAATACAATATCCGCTCACACTCGCCTTGCCGAGTTTTTCCCCGTATGTAAGGGTTAAATATTTCTTATCTTCAATACCAAGGATATAGACAGAGATTCCGGTTTTGTTTGCACTGATGCCAATTTGATAAAATTCTCTGGTTTTTCCATCAGCATATTTTATGGTGTGAATTCCATATCCGATATTAGGATTGGAAACCGTTTTATTTTCATTGTTTTTACCATCCAAGAACCATAATTTACATTCTGGCATTATTTGCAGAATGATTCGGTGCAACGCTTGCATATCACTACGTTTTGGTTCAGGTTGGCTGGTAATATACTTTCCTATTTGTTCTTGTGTGTTCATATTACGTGCTCCTTCCATTTTCAATTACTAGACTGTTCTAACCACCTCTTTTATTTCTGTACGCCCATCTCTGGTATGCAGTTATGAATCCAATGAACATACAATATCATTCATTCGCCATCGCCTTATTCATCAAGTTCGCCTTCTAATCAGACTTACCTACCGAAGCAGCGGCGCGCCTGCAAATGTAGACCAGAGCCAGTTCTGATAAAATGCCCAATCCTAGGATCAAGATAGACCACAGCATGACTGTAGTTTGAGACCAGTTGATACTAAATGGGAAACTAATCAACGATACGACATTAACGAAGATAACAAACATACGGCATCGGTTAACAGATTCAGCGAAGGTGTGATTTGCGGTATCGATCGCGTGTTGGAATAGTGCCAGAAGGAACCAGTTTACCAAGAGCAATTGAAGAAACAACATCATGCTGCCATATGCCAACCATGGAGGAGAGACGTCAAATGAGTGAACGGATTGGCCAAAGAACGGCACCACTTCCGCAACAGAGAACAAAGTAAGAAGAGCAGCGGGCCACTGAGCTTTCAGATAATTGCTGCGAAAATGACCCAGGCCGATTACAGCATTCCACATCAGCGCATACCCGACAATGTCGGGAAGGATGTCGAACATACCGATTCGAAAATCTATGAGTACGATTACCACACCCCAAGAGAAACGGAGAAAAGCGTTTTTCAAAGCGATGCTTCCTCCTTTCTCAAACGGACGTATTTAGATAGATCTTTCTCATATAAATCCGGCTGCTTGTTGATGTACATAACACCTGCAGGATTGCCATTCTTGTCTTCCGCAACAACCATGAGTTGAAAAACATCGAATTGACGTATATCCCCCTTTGGCAACAGAAAGCGATAGTTCATTGAGAAGGAGTCACCTTTGCGAAGTTGAATAGGAAAAGCGCCGGAATCACTCGCCTTTACGCTGCCGTTATTTAGCATCAATTCAAACCCACTTCCAAGCAAATCGGTATAGCTATTCGAAACGGCTGTGATTTCAACGTCTCTGCGCGCTATGTATCCGTCTCCTCCAGTGCCGTCTGAGGAACCTCTCGTGAAATTTGACTCCAGCGGGAGGGCTTGTTTATCAGGATGAATAATCAATTTACCGATCTCTACCGTATCTTCAAATCCGTCGTTGTAATAGACACGAAGTTGATCGATAATAAGCTGTTCTTTAAGCTGTCCGATTGCGATCGACGAAGGCGACAAAACTGCTTCCCGCAGCTGCAATCTTCCCTTCTCATCTCTTGTTTCGATATGCTCAACATGAAGCATAATGCCATCGGCTAGCTCGATCTGATAAGGTTCGCGTGAAGAGTCCTTATTCGTAAGATAATAGAACCGCATTTGTTGGAGCAGTGATTCAGGCATCTCATAATAATGTTTCAAGAAAAGCGGCTTATCTATTTTTTGACTCTCATAAAACCATAGGTTGCCCACCCATGAAGCAGCGACCGCCAAGGCAAGCAGCCAAATCCAATGTTTGTTCATCATCATACCCCGCTATTTACGACTATATTTTTCGGATAGGTTATCGTTCATTCTTTTTTATCTTTTTGTAGATTAATTAACCTATCAAGCCTTTCAATGATGCGTTTATCATTCTTTAATTGTTCCTTCATCATGACGTCTGTTCTAAGTGCGCCTAAAACTAGAATTATGCACACAATAAATATAAATATAGCCATAACCCTCCTCCATCCTCACTGTAAAATTTAGCTGGCATTTAGCGGAATTGTCGCGTAGCCTTTGTAGTTAATTATCGCTAAGAAGCTTTCCGTCCTTATCGTAATATTTATATTTGAATGCAAGGGTATCATCTTTAGGTAAATCAATCCAAGTAACAGACTTTTGATTTACACGAAATGCTTGTTCAATTACTTGTTTATTTACCTCTAATTCCATTTTCGCAATTTCATTTTCCTGATTCGTAATCATCATAAATTCTGAATTACGGGTCTCATCATTCGATAGGTTGATTAAGAATGCAGTAAACGATTGACCTGTATGTTCTTCGGTATTTGTCGACTCATAATTGCCTTTATGGTTTTTAGTAAATCGAATATAGGCTGGATTATTATTGGATAAGAAGCCAACGATCCGTACATCATTGATGTCTTTTATCTCCAAAATCTCAACTGATTTATCTTCATAACCTTCAAAAGTCTTAATCACTTTCTGTATGGATTCGATATCATTCCCATAAAGTTTATTGGTACGATTAGACAAATAAATAGCAATCATTGCAATTAAAACAACTCCAATAAAACCATATACTATGATGTATTTCTTTGATAGAACCATATGCCGAATCCCCCGTTCATGAGCGATGATGCTTATCCTTCAATAGGTGTCATAATCTCTATTCCAGGTAATACCGAATACTCTCGTAAATAGCCGGTACCACCTGGCGCAGAGGCGATCCTATTGATCCAAAAGGGTTTATTTTCATGTTTCCACGCTCCATTTATGGTATTTTAACCCACTTAAATCAGTGTAACATTGCACCTTTTATTGAACAATACTGCCCGTTCGTATTATGAGGTCAGCCAGTTTTTACTGGTTGACCTCTTTTGTCTTTAAGAGGTTTAGTACGGGTAGCCGGGGTAGAACGTCACTGCCCGTGGGGCTAGACCCCGT
>NZ_JBWDNJ010000002.1:0-1102627 GCF_056269135.1 Paenibacillus sp. J22FR21 | reverse complement strand
GCATGTCCATCTCGGCTTCCATACTTCGATACGGATCGGCTTCAGTTAATGCTGGCACCGACGTATCGAGATCCTCTTCCAGTGGCCGAAATTTCCCGTTCTTGCGGAGCAACGTTTTACATCGATTGACGAGGATGGTTTTGCTCCAGCTGTAGAATGCTTCCCCCTTCTGCAATTGTTCGATCTTCTCATAGAGCGTGACGATCATATCCTCCATCGCATCCATCGCGTCATGCTCGTTCCCCATGTAAGAGTAGGCAAGACGATAATAAGCGTCCTGGTCGTCCATGATAAGTTGTAGTAGTGCATCTTTATTTCCTTTTTTAGCTTGTCTGACAAGACGGCTTACCATCAAGATCTCTCCCCTTTCATAGCTAAGAGCATGCAGAAGCGCAAAAAGTTCAATTGCCAAGCAAATCGTTAGTATGCACCATAATCCGCTCACCATAGTAATAAACGCATAGGACAACCTTGATTCTTCTTCATAAAATAATAAGAGAATATAGAAAGGAGTGAACCTGATGCCATATACTTCAGGATGGATTACAAATACGCGCGATATTGGCACCGCTGCATCAACTATCGTCGTTAATACTTTTAATGGGAATACATCGAGTTCAATAACCGTTGTTTTTACCATATTAGGTTCGGTTGATGGGGCAACCTTTGTCCCTGTATATGAGCAATCCATTACTTTAGCAGCTCAAGCCAGTCAAGTGATAACGTTTTTTATTGCTGGTAACATTACCTATGAAGTTCTATATAATATCATCTCGCAATATACGACTTATGTAATTGTATCCGCATTCGGAATTGACGAGTTTGGTAATCTCGTTACTAACCAGAGATATGCGCCTACTGACTTTACACAAATCCCTTCCACAACCTAACAAAACCAATACGGAAAGAACGGCAGAGTTGTATATGCTGCCTCCTTTCCTTATTGGAGTGCCCCGTTTGTCATTCATTCTTGCACATTCAGATAGAAGTGTTTTTATTTCTCAAACCTCGTATTTCATCATAAATTGAATTCTGCCCGATAGTTCAAAATAGGCTGCCATGGTTTACGACCGAATTTTGCATCAAATTTCGCACCATCACGATTAAGTAATGAAAGCCAAATTCAGCACCCTTCAACGGAAAACGGCAACCGAACATAGAACCGGCTGCCGTCGTTGCTTTTTGAACTAACGTTCCTCGTTAGTTGAACAACTTGTTGTTGGATCTACCTTAATTGCTTTCTATTAAATCTTTCTTAGCTAACTCGATGGCTACTGCGATTTTAATTTGAAACCTTTTACTAAGTCCCTTCATCCAAATCTCAATTGGATACACATCGACTATCGGAACAATTGTTTTATCATAACGGTTCAGGGTGTAAATCAAAGAAAGACTAAAAGAATCAGTATTAGTTATAATTTGAAGCAATTGTTTCCAGATATTTCTCAATAGGAACTGAATTACGGAGAGCCAGCAACCCTTTCCCTGACTCACCTACAACTGTTCGGAATTGCTTGCTCTCTCCAGTTGCTTGTGCAGCTATAGCATTTACAATTGTTTGTGGGTCATCGAGTCGATCTTCAGGCGTGTTTGCCATCATAGTGGACACTTTATTCATTAAATCATCGTACGCCTTTATGTTCTCATCTTTATTCCAAATGATGCTATTCACAAAATTATTGCCCTTGGATCCGCCTTGTTCGATAAGCCGAAGCTCAACATTCAATTTTTTAAGCTCATAATATAGACCTTCCGTCAAACCTTCTAAAGCAAACTTTGACATATTATATAAAGAGCCAAGTGGAACAGCAGAGGTTACACCCATAAATGAGCTAATATTGATAAACATTCCGCCCCCTACAGCTCTGAAATGTGGCATGAATTTACGAATGACATTGATTGGACCGCGAACATTCACAGAAAACTGCCAATCTATCGTTTCTTCGGCAGCCAATTCCAGTGCCCCATATGATCCCATTCCTGCATTGTTCACAACGACGTCGATCTTACCAAAGGCTGAAACTGCATCACTAACTGCCGCGTTTACCTCTTCCACGTTTGTTACGTCCAGTTTGAAGATTTTAATATTGTCGTATGCGGTGAGTTCAGTTTCTTTCTCTGGAGAACGCATGGTCGCAGCTACATTCCATCCCAGCTTTGCAAAATGAATTGCAGTTAATTTCCCCAATCCTGAACTTGTTCCTGTAATAAAAATCGTCTTCTTTTCCATTGTTTTTATACCTCCATTGGTATTTTGCTATTCAAGTAATTTATATACATTTGATATCCAGGTTAGCTTAACCATAATTATAAACCGAACGTTCGATCTAATACTTGCAAAAGAATTGGCCTGAACTACTGTTCAAACCTTTCTTGGCTCACAGAGTTCCAGCAGGATCGAATCGCTTGGAGCGCGATATCATCTGTCAATTTTAGAAAAGCTTGTTGGTGACTTTTCAGAAGATAAACAAATGATCCATAATGCATCTGCACCATCATTCGAGGATTCATACCATCAACGAATGTTCCGTTATCGATTGCCTGCCGATACAACTTTTCTAGAGGTCCACACCATCCTTTCTCATAAGCCTCTACTTTAGATTCTTCGTAAATATAAGGTGAGAAGGAATATTGCTCAATAAAACGAAATCCTTTCGGATATAAAATACCCAACTCAATTAAGTTACTCCATGCCTTGCGAAACTGTGTTTGAATGGAATCAGTCTCATTTAAATCCTTCGTAACGAAATCTCCATTAAAACGCACAATCGCCTTGTATAATTCATTAATAATATCTTCCTTGCTGCTAAAGTAATGATAAATGTTTCCAGTAGAGACACCGGACTCCTTAGCAATCAATGACATTGATGTGGCTTGAAGTTCCTTATCAATGATCAGATTTAACGTTGTCTCTAGGACGGCCTTCTGCACCTTATTATGTTGTTCGAACATGAATTCGCCTCCTTCTGCCCATTAGATAGAACGATCGTTCTAATGGTATACCGCAATAGATAGGTTGTCAATCCTGCTCTTTCACGTGCTACACATTTTTTTCCTTGAATGCTTTACTAAATTCCGTATCCAATTGTTCCATCATGCTACATGTACCTCTTGTGAGGCAGAATCGTTAGGTTGATTTTACTTGATTACATAAGTAAAAAAAGCCGCGATTTTCGCGACCTTTAATGAAATAATGTTCTTGTCATTCGACACGATTCAACCGCCGTAAACTTAACTAACTCGTCCCTTGGCGATAATCGTTCTGCGCCCTGCACGACGGCGCGCTGCGTTCTTTTTATCCGATGGCAGCAGTATGATCAAGACAACAACGAGTGAGGCAGTCAAGAAAATGACCGAACCCCAGATTGAAACTGATATTGCATGGGCAAAAGACGCGATTGAAGGAGCTGCCCCCCTGTTCGCCGCTTCAAAGACGGCAATTAGAACCGCAAGCCCAAGCGACGCGCCAGTCTGATGTGCGACATTGACCATACCCGACGCCGCTCCCGCATCCTTGGCGTCCACGTCTGACAAGCCTAACGTCGTGAATGGCTGGAAGATCATACCGGCGCCGCCCCCCATTACGATTAACGGGAAGAACATATCAGGGAAGAAGCTCGAATCCGCAGAAACGAAGCTGAGCCAGGCCGTTCCAGCGATCGCGATTCCAAGTCCGGCGATTAATACTTTTACATTCCCGAAGCGGGTTACGAGCGATGGCATAGCATACATCATTGCGAACTGAACGACCGTGAAAGGCATGATTGCAAGCCCAGCTTCCAATGCATTGAAGTGAAGGACATGCTGTAGAAACTGCGGTACGAAGAAAAAGATCGGATAATTTCCGCAAATGAGCAATAACCTACCCAAATAAGCTCCGGAACGCATTCTGCTCGCGAAGAGGCGAAGCGGCGTAATCGGTTCTTTCGCTCGCGCTTCTATCCATACGAATGCCGCCAGTGAGATTCCGCCTAGAGCAAGCAAGCCCCAAACCTCTAACGCGATCCATCCGACTGACGCGGCTTGTACAAAACCGAATGCCAGCGCCGTCATTCCGATTACCGATGTCATGGCTCCTAGTATATCCAGACGGCCAGTTTTCGTCTCTGTCTCCCGCAAATATCGGGGCGCCAAAAGGAGCAACGCGATGCCAATCGGAACATTGAGGAACATCCCGGCACGCCAAGAGATCACATCAGTCAGCAATCCCCCGATAATCAGGCCGACGCTGCCTCCGGCTCCCGTTGCGCCACTGTAAACGGCAATAGCCTTCGTCCGTTCCCGGGCTTCCGAGAAGTTGACAGTCAATAAGGCTAGCGCCGACGGCGTCGCCATTGCAGCGGCCAATCCTTGGAGAGCGCGAGCCGCAAGCAGAAGCGAAGAGGACGGTGCCAAGCCAGCTAGTATCGATGCCAGCGAAAACAAAGCGATCCCCGCGCTGAATATTCTTCTCCTTCCTAGGATGTCTCCAGCCCGAGCACCTAACAACAAGAAACCACCGAAAGCTAAAATATAACTGTTCTGCACCCAAGTCAAAGCAGCTGTAGACAGATGCAACGTGCGACCAATTTCGGGTAATGCTGTAACCAATACGGAACTGTCGAGCACCATCATCAGCTGACAGGCGACGATCATCGTCAAAATAATCCGTTTTGAATGTTCATTCAAGAGGATAACCTCCCTTTCATGTGCTACGCTCATTATGACGCGAAACGACATCGGGAAGTAGATCATTTCTGCTTATAATTTGCTCAATCCTGCAAATCATATCACTAACGCTTAGATATTCATGATGGCGATCTTTATGAAATCAGCGTATAATTGGAGAGGAGCACTAGATAAGGGGGCTTTCCCATGCATACGAAATTGGGCCAATTATTGAAGATGACAGCTGATTTCAATCTCGCAGAAGGTCGTACGGAGACATCAGTCCCCTTCTTCTCTCTAGTCCGGCGCAGCCAGCCGACTGCGATAATCCCCGGCGTCCTCACCCCCTCATTTTGCCTGATTCTACAAGGCGCTAAGAAGCTCCATCTCGGTCAGGACACGATTTATTATGGCCCCGGCGACTATTTGGTTTCGCTAATTGATATACCCGCTTCCGGCCAGGTTGTCGGAGCTACTCCGCAATCGCCGTATTTCGGCTTGCGAGTCGATATAACGGCAGACGAAATTGCTTCTGTCATGACGGATTCCGGTATTGGCGTGAAGCCGCTCGACCGAAATCTTGGCCCTGGTGCCTACGTGGGTAAATCCGATGACCATTTACAGCTTCTTTTCATCCGGCTGTTGGAGTTGCATGGGAAGCCGGAAGTGGAAATCCGTTTTCTCTCTTCGCTGATTAAGCGCGAGATGATCTTCCGCTTGCTTACCGGAGATCACGGTCACTTGTTTGTCCAACGCGTATTCATGGATCAACAGAACGAGGGGATCAATAGAGCCATTGAATGGATCAAGGAGAACTACAACAGAACCTTCACGATCGAAGAGGTGGCAAGATCGTCCAAAATGAGCGTCTCCGGACTTCATCATAAATTCAAAGCTGTCACAACGATGGCTCCCCAACAATATCAGAAACAGCTTCGCCTCCAAGAGGCGAGACGCCTTATGCTGAACGGTTCTGCGAACGCGACCGCCGCGGCGCTGGAGGTCGGATACGAAAGTCCAGCTCAATTCAACCGGGAATACCGCCGTCTATTCGGGCTCCCTCCGCTTCAAGATATTAAAGCTTATCACAGAAAACCAATACCGGAAGTGTTCGAGAACAGCTAAGAGCCGGTGGTGTTTTCTAACTAAGATCAGTTCTTGCTTTTTATTGTTCGATGAATGAAGGATGAAAAATCATTTGGCTTTCGACCTAATATCCATGTTAAAACATTAGAATTACCGATAGATCCATGCTCATTGTAATGTTTGAACATCTTTACTATTGTATCTACTTGATACTCTCCTGTTCCACGCTTTTTCAATTCTTCTTCGAACATTTCGTCTTGAGGCGTTACTACTTTGATCTCATGGCCAAAATGCTGATCCATTGCCGTTATCATATCAGACAACGATAAATTTTCAGGTCCACAAATTTCATATGTAGCCCATTTATGTCCTGGTTTAGTAAGGATGATTGAAGCTGCCTCGGCTAAGTCTTCTAAGTCCACCATGCCTATACGAGTTTCTTGAGTCGTAAAATACTTTTGCTGAAAGATTCCTTTTTCACTAAGTAAGTTCCAAGACTCGAGAATATTCTGCATAAATACCCCTGGCTGCATAATTGTATATGGGATACCTGAATTCACTAGAAGTTCCTCAACCATGAGTTTTTTCTGATGATGCGGCATTTTTTGAATTACGGGATGTATAACGGAATGGAATACGAAATGTTCTACTTCGGCCAAGCGCGCCGCTTCTACTATCACTTGACCGATTTGAACTTCATAGGGATTCATAGCTGAACAAATGTGATATACAGCCCTAACTCCGACGAAAGCTTCATTTACAGCCTTTTGATCCATCATATCTCCTGTAACTACTTCCATTTCTCCTAATGAGCTTATTTCCTCAATTTGTTCGCTTCTACGAACAAGAGCCCTAATTCGCTCTCCTTTAGAAAGTAAAGCTTTAATGACTGCACGACCAGTTTTCCCGTTTGCTCCAGTTATTAGGATCATATTATCTTCTCCTTCTATATGAATGTGCTTTTATTAAGCGGAAATGATTAATGACATCATACTGGATCTCTTTTATTTATTCCAACGCATTTCGTGTTATATTCTTATTGATTAGAAGGAATGTGTGCCCAAAAATAACGCAGTCTAACTCGAACACGATCTTGGCGAATTTTCAGAGTGAGTATAAAAAGAAACCAACTCCATATAGAGTTGGTTTCTTCTTGCAGTAAAAAATCAATGCCTATTATTCTTCAGCTCGGAATTGTCAGTACCCCTCTGTACATGCGGAGCGTGCTTTGAAAGGCACGTTTCATTCGCACCAACTGTTCCTTTGGAAATTCGTTCGATTTACTGATCGCTTCATGTAAAGGCACGATGAGGCACATTGCAGGCCTCCCGTTCTTATTGATGCTTACCCAGGTTGGGACGCCTTCGACGCCTGCGAGCCGAACTTGGCCGCTGGAATTTTTGCGTAGCGTAAGTCTAATAATGATACCGGTCAGAGCCTCGTCCTTGCCGTGCAACCGAGTGGAGATAAAGTTACCGAGCGAGTAAATGGCGAACCGTTTTCTCGTCTGCCCTGAGACGTCCTTGACCGTTCGTGTCACTGCCGGCTGAAGGACATGCGGATGCGATCCCAGCACCACGTCCGCGCCGTTCCGGAACAGGAAGTGGACCCACTGCTTTTGGTGGGTAGCTGCGTTGTTCTCGTACTCGAATCCGCAATGCATGTACACGATAATAAAATCCGTGGCTGCTCGCAGCCGTTTCAAGTCATTTTTTATCCTCGCGCGTACGAGCTTTTTGACGCCTGCTGGCTGGCTCTTCGGTACGTGCATGCCGTTCGTATCCCGCGTATAAGACAAGATGCCGATGCGCATGCCTTTGACATTCCGCACACAGAGCGCCATCGATTCTTGCGCAGTCCGGTACGTTCCGACGTGGTCGAGGCGGTTCTTGTCGAGCACATCCAGCGTCCGTTTGAGTCCGCGAACGCCGTAATCCGCGCAATGGTTGTTGGCTGTCGCCACCATATCGAAGCCCGCTGCCGACAGCGCCGGCGCAAAAGCGTCAGGGCTTTTGAATATCGGATTGCGGTTTTTTGGATTGCGTCTCGTCTTGTTGAAGCTAGCATCCGTACCGCCGGCGAAGGTGCTTTCCAGATTGCCGATTGTTAAATGTGCATCCCGCAAATAACCGGCAACCGGTTCAAACATCTGCTCGAAAGCGTAAGTTGTCCTTCTTTGAACATCATTTTCGCCCGTTTGGTTGCTAGTCTGAAGCAATTGGATGAGCCGAGGCTTCATCAGCAGATCGCCGACCGCCGCAATTACAATTTCCTTCGACATTTCATCCTCCCCGATTGGATAGGCGGTGTTAAACCTTTATTATTTAGCTCCAATACTACCAAGCGTCATTGTATTTGTGTTGGTGTTAAATTCAACTGTTATTCTTTGATCTAAAGTAAAACCGAATAAGGCTATATCGTTATTGTTAAGTCTCAACAAATTTCCAGGCGGATCATCTTCAAACGAATCCCTTGTGAGGATTAATTTCTTGGAAATGCCACCTCTCTTCACTGTTATGGATTTACCGAAAGGGAAGTTGATACCAAAATTAACAGAAACCTCACGCGTTTCAGTTCCGATTGAGATGAGCATGGCCGTAGTTTTTTCAATCGCCAATACATTTGCCTCCCCCAACACAGCTAAAAGTGCCAAGTACGTCCAATCCAACTATATTCGTCACATTGGAATCTAGCCCTCGATAACAACTCCACTCGTTCAACAATTACTTAGCTCCAATACTTCTTAGAGTCAATGTATTTGTTTTGGTGTCAAACGCAACTGATATTCTTTGACCTCTTGTAAAACCGAATAACGCTATATTAATAGTGTTAAGCCTCAAGAAATTTCCGACCTCATCTGGTAATGTAATCTTTCTGAGGATTAATTCCTTGGATATGCTACCTCTTTTCACTGTTATAGATTCACCTTCAGTCAATTTGATACCTTGCAAGGCGAACGTGCCCTCTAGGTCAGAATTAATAGAAACCTCACGAGTACCAACTTCGGTGTCTAGTAAAGCAATAGTTTTTGCAGTCGCCACTACACTTTCCTCCCCAACACATTTTCATCTAAATGTGCTTGTGCCTTTTCACTGTATGCGAATGACTAACTTTGTGTCACATACCAGGGGAGTACATCGATTTACAAGTCGGCTGCAAACTAAAATGGCTGGCGTGTTAACCTGCTCGTTAGTTGAATTCATTAGCAATTCATGTGACTTCTTTCTTATTAAGCCTTCTTCATCTCCTCACTTAGTAAAAGGATTTTTGGTCAAGTTGTTTTATTCTGTCGGGAATATGATCAAGTTCTTGTCATTTGATTTTGACAAGAACTTGATCCCATAAATAAAAAAGCCGCGATTATCGCGGCCTTTAATGAGATCATGTTTATGTCACTCGACACTGCTTCATTGCGCGTAATTGGCTTCCCCATGTTCCTCAGCCCCATCATGCTCCTTGTTTCCAAATTCATTCAGCAATACACGCACTTCGCTTTTGGATTTGGCGTTCATCAAGCTGGTTCGGAGTTCACTTGCCCCTCGAAACCCACGGACATAGACTTTGAAGAAACGGGTAAGCGCACTAAACGAACGTGGTTCCTCTGCTGAGTATTGATCATGCAGATCCAGATGGAGCCGCAGCAGCTCAAGCAATTCCGCACTGTTGTGCTCCTTCGGCTCTTTCTCAAATGCAAATGGATTTTGAAAAATACCGCGTCCAATCATAATACCGTCGACACCGTATTGCTCAGCAAGCTGCTGGCCGGTCTGACGATCAGGGATATCGCCGTTAATGGTCAGAAGTGTATTTGGCGCCACCTCATCACGAAGCTTCTTAATCTCCGGAATCAGTTCCCAATGAGCTTTTACTTTGCTCATTTCCTCTCTTGTCCGAAGATGAATGGACAGATTAACAATGTCTTGTTTCAAAATATGGGTTAACCAGTCACGCCATTCGTCTAGTTCACTAAAACCGAGCCTTGTTTTTACACTGACAGGCAGTCCCCCGGCTTTGGCGGCTTGGATGATATCCGCTGCGATTTCAGGACGGCAGATCAGGCCGCTGCCCTTCCCATTCTCTGCTACATTCGCCACTGGACAACCCATATTAATATCGATGCCTTTGAATCCTTCTTTCGCCATGCCGATGCTCATTTCACGAAAAAATTCCGGTTTATCTCCCCAGATATGTGCCACAATGGGTTGTTCATCTGGGGTAAAAGTCAAGCGTCCACGTACGCTTTTGTTCCCCTCCGGGTGACAATAACTCTCCGTATTCGCAAACTCCGTAAAATACACATCCGGTCTGCCTGCCTCACTTACCACATGGCGAAACACAACATCTGTCACATCTTCCATGGGTGCTAGTACAAAAAAAGGTCGTGGTAAATCGCGCCAAAAGTTTTCTTGCATCATTAAAACCCCTCAATACCTACCAGAACAATCGTTGTCCTTAGAATAGTAAAATACTTACTGTCAGTGGAACGGTGTTCAACCTCCATCACAGGTCAACAACAGCCATTCCATAACGTACACGACTTTATTATAAACTGAATAACGTCATGATGGATATGCTGGCAGTCGATTTATGTTTTTGTTCTTTCATTTCGTTAATCCGGCAGAACTTTACCTTTATATTTTCCAGTGTGCAGTATCTTAACTTTTACATGAATCTGATTCAACATATCTTCCTTCAATAGTAATCGGCCTTCTGTCGATAAACGGTTCCATAAACGGTTATCGTTTCGATAAACTTCTCCAAGTAAGTTTAGAAGATCCGTTTGTGTAGGGAGTCCCTTTAAAAAAGTTGCTCGGACCTCCTGACGAATAACTTCTTCGGCTTGCCTTTCCATCGTCGGGATGGAGACGTTCTCCGTCATTCCCTGAACGGCTGCGCGAACCTTTAAGTGAACATCGAAGCGCACTTCTCCTTTGTTCCCCATCACAATCCGAATTTTATGACGAGGACTCATCGTCAGCAATGATCCTACCGGATGAACGCTGTCCGGAATGTTGATATGTATATGTTTCGCTCTCTTGTTGAACCATCGAACACCTTTTAGGTCCTCTTCGGAAAACCAGCTTTTCAGTCGGTGTTCCTCCATGGCAAACGCACCGTCGATTCTCATCATCGGCTTCTTGCTCTTGTCTACCAGCCATTGCTCATCCGTAATGGAAAGTGTCGGGAGGATAATCGTCCTCCCTTTCTCATTCAATTCAGCGATATTCCGATAACCGTACTGAGGTTGAAGGGAAGAATGCTGCTCAAAGTTTTCCTCCGGCGAATCCATAATCGTATCTAGCGGCGACAGGTTTAACAACGATTTTTGTGTTAGAAGATCCGAGAATTTCTCTTTCGTCCCATAAAGCAGTATATTGTAGCGGACCTCGTGGTAACGATCAATCGTGTCGTATGCCAACCTAAGCGCTTTTTTATCTTTCAGAATGGATTCCGTACATAAAATCGCCTTAATATGTCCCCAATAAACCCTTAACTGGGAGGTCTCGTAAATTGCGGCCAAAGCGTCGATGATCGTAGGACCTTCTCCCTTTCCGATCCAAATCGGTACGTTCTTGCCTACTTCTAACTTGTCGCTTCTAGCCACATTCGAAAAATTAAGAACCTGCATATACGCGATATATCGGCCATCCTTATAATCGAGCCCGATAGCCGTAATATAAGCCATGGATTGAATTGTTTTAGAATCCCAACATCCAGTCGCCGTAAGAATAACAAGCAATACGACTAGCAGCTTAAGGATTGTCTTCACGTTGTTCGTCCCCTTGTCTATCTGAATCGACTGGATTTAGCTCGACAGGTCTTTGTTTGTATCGAAACCACGGAGGACGCAAGATCGCTCTCGCCATTTCACTGAAGATCGGTGGTGACATAGGGGAAAGATAGGGGACGCCGAAGGAGCTCAACCTGCTCATGTAACCGAGAAGCAACACGAAACAAACGATCAATCCGTACATCCCGAACACAGCCGAAACGATAAAAAACGCGAATCGAATGACGCTGACGGCACCGCTTAAATTTTGATTGACTAGCGTCGCGCCGGTTACGGCTACGATGGCCCCTACGACCACTACGCTCGGGGATACGAGGCCTGCCCGGATAGCCGCATCACCGATAATGAGCCCGCCAACGACTGTCAACGTCTGTCCGATCTGACTTGGAAGGCGCAGGCCGGCTTCCCTCAATATTTCTAGGAGCATAAGCAGGATGAACATCTCGATTTGCCCGGAGAAAGGAAGACCGATGCGAGCCGTCGCGATCGTCGCCATCAGACGAAAGGGAATCTGGTCGGGATGAAACGTAGTTAGCGCTACCCAGGCACCTGGTAATAAGACGGATAACAAAAAACTGAAGGCGCGGATCAAACGTGCGAACGAAATATATTGGAAACTAAAGTGGATATCCTCTGGAGATTTAAGCAATAGAAAAAAAGTTCCGGGACCGATTAGGACCATCGGATTGCCGTCCACGATCAGAATGAATCTTCCGTTAAGCAGCCCGGTGACTGCTTTGTCCGGACGACCGGTTTGATCGAATAACGGCATTAAAGAGTATTTGTAGTCCGAAATGCGCTTCTCGAGTTGATGGATGCTTTGAAGTCCGTCTACGTCGACGGCGTTCAGTCTCCTTCTTAATTCGATTAAGATGCTGGGAGAAAGGATATCCCTGAAATACAACAAACCAACCTTTGTTCTCGTTCTTCTGCCTATCGTAAACGTTTCGTAACAAAGCGAGTCGCTCCGTATGCGTTTCCGTACGAGCGCCGCGTTGACGTCGATATCTTCCACGAAACCGTCTCGAGGCCCATTGATGGATATTTCCGTACTCGATTCCTCGGGGGTTCGTTCCGGACGGTGCGACGCGTTCATTTTGAACAAGGATTTATCGCGCGAAAAGAAAAGGAGCAAATCTCCGTGAAAAATCCATTCGGATAGTTGCTCCTTGGAGGCATTCGTATCAACCGCGATTAAGGGCAACGGCAGGGTTAATGCATTCACCGGCGCGTCGCTTTGCTTTTGTTTCTGGAACAGTCCTTCGATCTCCGGTAGAACGACCTTGGATAAGAGCGAACTATCACACAAACCTCCGCAGTAAACGAGGACAGCTTCGGACATCGCATCTTCTTCATATCGGTATTCGTGGACGCTTACGTCTTCGCAATTAGAAAAAAGCTTTCTAATTCGTTGTTTATCCCATCCACTTATCGAAGCGGGAGCAGAATCGTTCATGCATAGTCCTCCTTGAGCCGTTTCCTGGATAACACCGAGACCAACAAGCAAACGACGAATACGATAGAAGACATGATCAAAGCGTATGGAAAATAATATCGATAACACCATAAATAAAACGTGTATTTCTCGATAGGAAGCATAGATAATGCGATATAGCTGGTTGTGATGCACAGTAAAAAAAGTTTGCGCTGTTTCACTTTAGAGAAAGGCAACATCTCCGCGAGCAAATATTGCGCAAATCCTACTCGAATGATTGCGCCGGTCATCCACTGAAATACAGATAAAAAATCGACGTGTTCGATATTGCTACCCAATCTGACCAATCGCCATTGTTCATACGGAGAAGCGAATTGTTTAGCGGCTTCGGGCGCTCCGAACTCAGTAATGGCTCCGACTATGGGGCCGAGTGTAATATAGACCATAATGATTGCGAAAAGTACGAGTTTCCACGTCCGAACGCGAGACTTTAACCGGTGTTGAATCGTGACGATCAATAGAAATTCGATAAATCCTCCGCCTGCATAAATCATCCCTTGCATGACCGGTATCCAGCCGTGTTCAAGCATCGGCTTCAGCAGCGTCAAATCTTTCTGGGGCGTGTTCGATAGGGATACGAAATAACCCAGGACGATTACGATTGGCAACGATATCCCCGCGCAAATTGCGATGGTCCGAAGACCTGATACGGCGAAATAGTGGCAGGCCAGACACAAAACAAAGTTCAACGCCAATTTAGGCGTGTTCGGCAAGTAATTCGTAAACGTCCAAGTCCCCGTGTGCATGATGGTTGTCGCGCCGGTAAAGTACAGTTGCACCACGATCGGCATAACGACGATCCAGGCGACGACATTATTGGTCTTTTGAGAAAGCCACGGCTGCAGCTTCTGCTGCCCCGATCTTCTCATAAAGACGACCAGTAAAACGCAAAAAGGGAGAAATATCAATGCTGTCAATAGAACCGATATCCATGCGTCTCTTCCCGATGCGTCAAGGAGCATCGGGTTGATGATCACGTGATTCATCAACCCATTCATCAACATGAAAATCATGCAAAGTTGAAAAAAACTGATTTTAGACATACAAGCCCATCGATACCTCCGTCCAACTCTTGACGCAACAGTCTTTATTGTTCCAGTTGATTCCCACTTTATACCTGAATAAATCCCGAGCAGGCTGAGTCATTATGCTGGCTACCGTATCCGCAAAGATTTCTGCGAAGGGTAAAATCCAACTCCAACACCCGTACTGACATTTCGCCTTGAACCTATTATTTTGAAATCCGCGTCAAGCGTCCCGTTTCAGTTTTAAAGCCAATGTTTATGCGGTCCCATCCATTTACGGATACGATCAAGAAACTCAAGTCCGAGATTTCTTTCTCAGAAAATTGTTCTCTAACACTGTCATATACTTCATCAGGCACGCCTTGTACTGGTAGAGTTGTCAGTATCTCAGTCCATGTCAGAGCGGCCCGTTCCCGCGGTGTATACAAAGTCGATTTACGCCAATTTGTAATTTGTTCGAGGTGAAGTTCACTTACACCACGGATTTTCGCATGATCGATGTGCCTTTCTATGCAAAATTCACAATTGTTTATTTGCGATATCCTTATCGAAACGAGATCAATTATTTTCACATCGATTGTGCTTTCACCCAAGGCGTTGGTGAAAGTTAAGAACTTTTTGAACAGGTTGGGTGATTGTAAAGCGAAATTTACACGTTGCGTCATTACCTGTTGTACCTCTCTTTACTGAAGTTTTGTATTTTTTATATTATCCAGAATGAGATTGAAAAATTATGATTCGATATTAAGAAGGGAAATCAAAAAATACCTCATCTCAGGCACTCGATCTGTATACGGCTTCAAATCAGCCTACAAACAAAAGGAATCCGAATCGCTTAATTGCGACAACTATGACGTTTTTGCTCCTTGTAATTTGCACGTGCGCGTTCAACATAACGATCCATCCCGTGCATTGTTGATGACAACCTGAATTTTGCATATCCAAGCAATTAGGTGTGACAAAAGTCATATTACGATATCCGTATATCTTGATAAAAGACAGAACATCATATTTAAGTACATTAGCTAGAAGGATGGGAACAACAAACACTAAATTTACAGAGCATTGCAATCGATAGTAGACAAGGCAGTATCTATGCACGAGATTATGCAGGCAAAGGCGGAAAAATCTTATGAACCCAAACACCACAAAGGCGGCAGGGTCCGCAAAACCGGATCTAGCACCGTCACCAAAGATAGAGATTGACGAGTTTCAGATAAATTCGGATATCAAGCTCCGTCATATGGTCTATCGTTCTGTCCATCCGAAGGCTACAGTGTTATTTCTACATGGATTCCCAGAGTCGATGTATTCATGGAAGCCGATTGCTGAATCTCTATCCAACGATTATGAGGTTCATGCGTTTGACTGGCCCGGTTACGGACAATCCTCACGTCCGAGCTCCGATCGCTTTTCCTACGCACCCAAAGACTATGCCCAGGTGCTGGAACAATATATCCGCGCTTCCGGTATAGACAGCTCGAAGCTGGTGATTTACGCGACAGATATTGGGGCTTTGCCGGCGTTGTTGGCCGCTCTGGAAAAGCCACATATCGCGAGGAAGATCATCGTTGGAGATTTTGCGCCGTTCAACCGGCCACAGTACATGTGGGAAAACTTGGCTGCCCTGAAATCTAAGCCCTCGTCCGATGTCGTGCGCGCTGCGATGAACCAGAACCGAGATGAAATCCTTGCAAACACGTTTTTCCGAGACAATCCGACAGAAGAGCGCTACATGTTGCCCCAGGAGTTTAGGGACGATATAGCGAAAGGGTGGGACGGCGATATCACTGCGGCCGACGCGTTCTATCACTACTACTCTCACTTCACCCGCGACCAGGACTATTTTGAAGCCAATATGTCGAAGCTCAAAGTGCCCGTGAAAGTCGTGTGGGGCGAAAAGGATAGCTACGTCAAGAAGGAAATGGGCGTCGAGTTCGCTGAGCGAAATAATTTAGAGCTTATGATTCTCCCTGGTCTCGGCCATTATCCGCATCTGCAGGCACCAAAGCAGACCGCGGATGAGCTTCGAGCAGAACTCGAGGCTTGATGCTGGCCAAGCTCGCAGCGCACTAGGGCTTTCCGCCACAGGCTTACGCAGATTGCGCCATGTCGAAATGAAAGCTCTGCCAAACAGTCACGAGAGCTAACGTCCGTCACTGGCCGGACATGTGAAAGCGGTCCGGCCACGCATGGCAGATTGCAAATTAGTTGCAGTTTAAAATGTCATGGATTCAATTTCGACAATAAAGATAATAGATTAGGGCCGTGAATCCTTGCTTAACAAAAAAATGCCGCGATTACGCGGCATTTAATGAGATCATGTTCTTGTCATCCGACGGGAGTGATATCAAGTTCTTGTCTTTGAATTTTGATATGAACTGGCTGTCATAGAAATAATATGACCACCCGACAATAATCTACAATGTTAGTTTCACTTATTTTCTAAGTGGTTGTAATGCTCCAGACCAAGCAACCACCTGATCCAACATGTTGTCCACTGTCGCTACGTGATGCGGTGACGGTTTAAAAACGCTGTAATTCTCAAAATCATCACGAAGTGAAAGAGCCACTTGCGCACGAACATCTGCTATTTGCAGCTCTCCCATAATAAGCCGTAAATTTTCCACTGCTCGTGATCCCCCAAGACTGCCGTACCCGACGAAACCAGCAGCTTTATTGTTCCATTCTTGAAATAGAAAATCGATTGCATTTTTAAGGGCTCCCGATGTCGCATGGTTGTATTCAGGAGTTACAAATACGTAGCCATCAAAAGAGGCTATTTTTTCAGACCAGGCTTTTGTATGTTGTTTTGAATACGGTTGCCCCATAGCCGGTGGAATCGGCTCATCGTACATAGGTAAGTTGAACTCGGCGATATCCACCAGTTCATACTCAGCGTCATTTCTTTTTTTAGCAATATCGTAAGTCCAACGAGCTACCGCCTCTCCGTTTCGACCGGGGCGCGTGCTTCCAATAATAATTCCAATTTTAATCATAAAAAAGCTCCTCCATTTACTAGTCAATTCTAAAATAAGATGCGCGATGATCATCCCAAATATTCTCAAAACACAAATTATTATTAGAGTGATGGTATTCCAGCCAACTTCCCCTTTAAATACACTGCGATAAGCAAACCTTTCATTGTAGCGAAACGTTTTTCTGAAACATACAATGCTAGTATTCTATGAATGGTAAGAATAGAGGTGATAGTAATGCCCTTAACGAAGCAGCAAAGCAATCTGCCAATGCAAGTTTACGGGAAGATTCCCCTATCGTTCGTTCCAAACAGGGGACAGTTCGCCGATAGCCGGATAGCTTATCAGTCGCATATGCATGGCTGCCGCCTTGCGTTCGGTGCCGGTGCGGTCTGGATGACGTTGTGGAGACAGCAAGACAATGGCGCCGGTGAGCAGAGCAATGCGGAAGGCGTCACCCTCGCTTGGAATTTCCGAGGTGCGCAGTCAGCTATCATGCCTGAGGGACAGCAGCCAGGGCCGGGAACATTGAATCGACTCAGCGGAAATGACAGGGCAAGCAATCACTTAACTCTCCCGCTGTACAAGCGTGTTGTTTACCGAGAAGTATGGAAGGGCATCGACGTTATCTATTATGGACAAGGTCAGCAATTAAAGTATGACGTTCATCTTCGCCCTGGCTCACGCATCGAGGATGTTCGACTACACTGCGAAGGTGCAGATGAACTACGTCTCGACAACGAAGGCAATTTAATAATTGTAACCCCTTATGCCACGCTTATTGATCTGAAGCCAATCGCTTACCAAGTGCTGAACGGCAACACTCGGAGCATGGCATGCCGCTTCCTCCTTCACACCGAAATGGATGGAAGCTATACAATAGGCTTCCGGATGGAGGAAGATTACGACGCCTCGCTTCCGCTTGTTATCGACCCCATTCTTACTTTCTCATCTTTTCTCGGAGGCAGCGGCATAGACATTGCGTCGACCGATATGGCTCTAGATTCCTCACGATGCGTGTATGTTACGGGTTACACGTACTCGGTCAATTTCCCGGTAACTCCCGGAGCGTTCAGCACCTCCTTAACCGGTGGTCGAGATGTGTTTGTAACTAAGATCAACTCAGAAGGAACGGAGATCCTCTACTCGACCTATATCGGAGGAAGACGATCCGATAACATTGGCACGAGCATTGATGTCGACTCGTCCGGTCATGCCTATGTGACGGGCTACACGGCAACACTCAGGGACGATACATTGGACTTCCCCACCACGCCCGGTGCTTTCCAGACGGTAGCATTATCGACTTACTGTGCATTCGTGACAAAGCTCAATCCGACGGGGACAGCGCTCGTATACTCCACATACCTGGGAGGGAGCAACCCCTATACATTCGCAAACAGTATCGTTATTGATGAAGCCGGCAATGCCTATGTGACTGGAACGACAAAAGCGGCTGACTTTCCGATTACTCCAGGGGTGTATCAGCCTATTCTTGCAGGTTTCGCGAATGTATTTGTATCCAAGCTCAATCCTGCTGGCACGGCTCTCGTGTATTCAACTTTTCTTGGAGGGCAATATGATGACATCGGTACTGCAATCACGATTGATTCAGCCGGGAACACCTACTTGACCGGAAACACAACCTCCTTAAATTTTCCTGTTACTTCCGACGCTTTCCAGTCCATGCATCTTGGATATATAAACGGATTTGTCGCCAAATTGAATGCGGACGGTTCGGAGCTCATCTATTCAACTTATTTGACCGGAACAGTAACAGATCTCCCGGAAGGCATCGCTATTGACGATGCGGGGAATGCCTATCTGACCGGGTTAACCTACTCGCCTGATTTCCCCGTTACGCCTGGAGCTTATAACACCCATTATGTCCCATCACCCATGGCGTTTATCACGAAAATGAATCCAAACGGCAGCTCGCTCGTCTATTCCACTTTCCTTGGCGGACTCACGAATGGAGGATCGAGTGCCGTCGACATCCTATTAGATGTCTCTGGCCAAGCAGTTGTTATCGGTACGACAACTTCCCCGGACTTTCCCGTTACCACGGATGCGATTCAACCCGAATTCGGTGGAAATAGTGATGCATTCATCACCATATTGAGCTCTGATGGGGCTTCTCTCATTTTCTCTACCTATCTCGGCAATTCCGAAAACGACGGCGGCGCAGGGATTGCGATGGATTCCGCTGGCAATCTCTATCTGTCAGGCGGAACGTTTGGGTCTGACTTTCCCGTTACACGTCAAGTGTTTCAGCCTGTTTCTGGCGGCGGCACCGATCTATTCATTGCGAAAATTCAATTCGCTGCCGCATTTACAACCGGTGTCCTGAACAATATCACTTCCGTTTCTCGTGCGGCATCCGCTGCCATGCTAATAATCAGTAACGATAGTCTGATTAACTGGGCAGCGATTCAGATTACTGCCTTCTTCTTAAACGGAACTAGACGAGTTGCCTTCGCATCCGAATGGGTACCCGTTCCGCCTTTAAGCACCTTAACCCGAGGGTACGACGTCGGGACGTTTCAAAGCTTCGAAATCCAGTATGAACTAACAGGTCCGGGGAACGGCGATATGGTCATTAATGTCTTCCCGGTGGATGAGCACGGCAATCTTCAATCTGCCTTGCGGGTGTTACATGCAGAAGCGAAGCCGATCTTCATGCTCACTCAGGCGGACTGATAATTCTTGAGAAGGAGGTTATAGGTAATGCCTACGTTTAGCAGCGGGCCAATCCTCAATACAGGGGGAAACCCGTCCAGTGATCTGCAAATTATGATTAGCAACGATGATCCGTCTGTAGTGGCGACGATAGAACTTGAGGTTTTCCTTGTCAGCTTGAGTGCGCTTCCGACGCCGAAATTCCCGGTCGTTCATCAGCTATTCTCGTTATTTCCGCTTGACGTTTCGACGAGAACCGTTGATATTAGAGGCGTTCTCGCATATGAAACGCAAGTGAGAGTGACAGGTTCGAACATTGTCATCAACCTATTCGCGACCGATGCAGCCGGTAACTTGAACGCAGCCCAGCGGTTGGTGCAAGCGGAACAATCCATCATCACGGCGATTACGCCTGTAGATTAATCGCTGCTTGGGCTGCTCATACAAACTTAAATAAGCCTGCTCCTGACAAAGCGTCAGGAACAGGCATGGTTTTCTGTATTATTACGCTTTTACAACATTCTCCGCTTGAGGTCCTCGTTGACCTGGAACAACATTGAATTCTACACGTTGTCCTTCATCCAAAGACTTGAATCCTTCACTCTGAATCGCAGAGAAATGAACGAATACATCTTCGCCGTTTTCTCTTTGAATGAAGCCAAACCCTTTTTCAGCATTAAACCATTTGACAGTACCTGTTTCCAATTAAAATAACCTCCAAAGTTTTATCATCGCGCCTCCATTGAGGCCTATTCTAAGTATATCCAATATCCAACAAAAAATGACATCACTTCATGCTACACCGTAGCCTGTACGCCAGCAAAAGGAACAACAGCTTTGCAATGTTAAACCTCTCCTGCCAAAAGCTTGTACAATGCTTGAGTGCCGCTGTTCTCTTCTCCTTTGCTTGCAAGCTCTTCATATAATGATTTGGCTAATTCAAGCCCTGGTGTTAATAATCCCATTTCTTTGGCAGCATCAAGAGCAATCCCCATATCTTTGATGAAGTGTTTGACATAAAAACCGGGCTCAAAGTTTCCGTTGATCATTCGCGGTCCCAGATTACTTAATGACCAGCTCCCGGCTGCTCCGGTTTCTATGCTTTTCAATACGGTACCAGGATCAAGTCCTGCTCTTTCAGCATATACAATCGCTTCACAGACACCAATCATATTGGATGCTATTGCAATTTGGTTGCACATCTTTGTATGTTGTCCGGCGCCTGAATCGCCTTGTAATTGGATATTCTTGCCGATTATTTGAAAAATCGGAAGCAGTGCTTCGAAAGCAGAAGCGTCTCCACCAACCATGATCGCTAATCTAGCTTCTCTTGCACCAATATCACCGCCGGAAACCGGTGCGTCAACTGCGTAAATTCCATTATTTTTCGATTCCATATAAATTCTTCTCGCCAATGATGGTGTAGATGTTGTCATATCTATAACATATGTGCCTGCTTTAGCATTAGATATGATTCCGTCTTGTCCAAAATAGATTTCTTCCACATCTTTAGGATATCCCACCATAGTAATAACAACATTTGCTTGGGAAGCTACCTCCGCTACAGTATCCTTCCAAACTGCGCCTTGAGTGACCAGTTCATCTGACCGACCTTTTGTCCGATTATAAACGATTACAGGATATCCTGCCTTCAACAAATGACTGGCCATGCTTTTACCCATTACGCCAGTACCAATAAAACCAATTACAGTATTATCTTTTTTAAGCATCAAAAGTGCGCTCCTTTAAATTAGAGAATATTAAAACGTCCCTTAGTTTTCTTTATTTTATCATTTCTGTCTATTCAACTAAACTGCCCATTCGTATAGCTTCATAATAATAACTCGCGTACTCGTTAAAGGGGGCCTTGGGGATGCGGTTTTGCGTATGAAGCGTGACCGAATTAACTGCATAATTCTACCGCTTATTGTCGAGACTATGAAAGAGATGCGTTAAGATGGGATTAAGCAAGACCCTACCTCGATCCAAGACTCGACAGGTAGGATACGCCATTACCTTTGGAAAAGAGGATAAAGCTAATCATGGAAAAAGAGAAATCGTTATTCACTGCTAAGCAAGAATTAAAGACAGACCAAGATTTCGAATTAGCAATAATGCATAAAGAACCAATTGAAGCCTACCAGGATCGAATGCGGATGAGACCTATTTCGACAATTAAATCTTTCAATGAGCACTCCGTACGTATTGTCGATGGAACAACCATCGTCCGTGGCTCAAGTAGATTTTTCACATTAAGTGAAGAGGACAGATTGAAATTCTTTAAAAGTTAATAATACCGTAGAAAAGGAGGTGCATTTCACCTCCTTTTCAGCTTTCGTAACGTTGTCATTTGGTTCTAACAAGAACTTGATGCCATAGAAAAAAAGCCGCGATTTTCGCGGCCCTTAATGAGATAAAGTTCTTGTCACCCGACATTGTTAGTTAGCTGGTATAAATTCTTTGATTTTCTGTGCAAGTACTTCAGGCGCAAAATCTTGAAGATAATGTCCGTAATCGTTCATTAATACATACTTGCTATTAGCAATTTTTGAAAGGTAAGAGATTTGGAACCCCTGCGATGCTTTCGGCAAATTGGGGTCGAAGTAAGCATTTACAGTACCCACATCTATTCCTACAATAGCAGAAACTTCTTTTGGATATTTTTGTGCCCAATAAACGGACTCCAATCCCGAAATAGAATGAGGAACTAAGACATAGGAAGGTTTCAATCCGGCTGATAATAACGCTCGTCTATCCTCTTCCAATACGGTATCAAGATCTCTTGGAACCTTTGCAACATCACTGTAACCATACCCTATTCTTTCTGGAACTGCGATTTTATATTTATCACTTAAACGAGAATATAAACTTTTTTAAATCTAATATTGGCGAGGCTGTTCCACCTCCTGCCAGAAATACCAAGGTGGTATTTCCCTGACCTTCTGTATAGATACTTGTTAGGTTCATCATAGCAAGCTCCAAAGAGAATTAAACCCGTCATCGGCCTCGTACTCCTCTAGACAAAAGTCTGGGGCGCTAGAAGTTTGTACCTATTGCCCCTACCATTTTACTAAAAACAGCTTCCCAGTCTCTGTCTTCATTTTCAATTAAATAGGTTGCAAATGGCAACAAATCAAGAAGCCGTAATTCAATCCGCTTGCGGTTCTCCATAAAACTAATATTCTGTTCGGTGGCGTAGTGATGCTTTGAACGTATGGAGGAAATCCAAACCTGTTGCTCTCTTACACTCGGTTGAGCTAAATAAATTAACACCGGATTTAACTCATTAATCTGATCTGCAATACCCTTGATATGCTGCTCGATTTGATAATCATCAACTTGATAGTGGTGTAGCAAATCATGAATCTGATGCTGAAAGTACACAGCTTCAAGCACATAAACCTCGTCTGAAGTGCTGGCTAGTTTAGTGAATCGTGACCATTGCCCCTGCACTAAATTTGTAAACTCTGACATCGTAGCTACCGGAGAAGTCGTCCTGCATAGCTCGCGAGACTTTAGCTCACTATTTAGTGCTTCCAGATCGGTAAATGACGCCATATCACGATACGGGACCAGATAGTTACTTCCTTCATTTATGACCCGCGAATTGATTTCGTTAGCTGCGTTGGGGTATCGCTCCACAAATTCCTGATATTCCGCTTTTCGGAAGAAAGCGTGCCAATTCAAGCTCGTCGGATGTGACATAGCTCCTTCATCGTAAAAGCGGGATGATATTTCATTCTTTTCAAGGTAACCTTGCAATCGTGCTGCTAACGTTGATTTTCCTGTACCACATAATCCTTCAACTAAGATCAACTTGCATTTCCTGTGCATGTAATTCTCTCCTAGTTCGTATTTCATCTGTTAAGCATCGTATTTATCTATGTTTAGCATAGAATTCGACTGCATTATTCAACAATCCTGTTTGTTAGAATTGCAACTTTTCTGGCCAGAAGTTGTAACAATAATGGAGCAGCTGCCGCTGGCAGACTGCTCCATTTTCATGGTCTTCCCCTCGACCTCCCTCAAACCGACACCAAAAACCCCGACAGCCACTAAGGTGCCATGGTTTCCCGCGACACCGGATACGAATACCAAAGCAGGTTACGTTATTTATTCGCCAAGAAGGCCGCAACCTCCGCAAGACGCGTTGCGAATCCCCATTCATTGTCGTACCATGTCGCAACGGACAAGAGCTCCCCTTCCACGTGCGTGAGCGGTAGATCAATGATCGACGTATGCGAATCACCAACAATTCGCGACGATGCCCATTCTCCTTCAAGTACATCCATAACGCCTTTCAGGTCGCCTTCACTTGAGGCGCGACGGAACATATCATTCACTTCCTGCACCGTGCACGGCTTCTCCGTAATCAGGTTTAGTTCGGCGATGCTACCTGTGCGAGTAGGTATTCGGTATGCTTTGCCGGTAATCTGCAGCTCTGGCCAGATGAACTTCAGCGCTTTGGCCGCACCGGACGAAGACGGGATGATGTTCTCGGCAGCTGCCCAGGAGTCCCGACGGTCACGCATCGGCTGATCCGTCAATGATTGAGTGTTCGTATAGGAATGAACCGTAGAGAACAGACCGAATTTAATCCCATAGTTTTCTTTGACCAGCTTAATGACGGCGGCCAAAGCGTTAGTCGTACAACTAGCTACGCTGATGATTCGGTGTTTGTCAGGATCGAAACTGTCGAGATTAATGCCTTTCAGCAATACGGCGTCGCAATCGTCGAGTGTTTTGCTTGGCCCGCTGATCAGAACACGCTTCGCTCCACGGTCAAGATGTACCTGTGCGACGGAACGAACAACGGCACGGCCAGTGCAATCGACGACCAAATCCACACCGAGCGCCTTCCAATCTGGTACTTCCTGCATTGCATTAATATACATAATCTCTCGCCCGCCGATGATCATCGCACCCTCTTTGGCGGATACGTCCTCATGCCAACGCTTATAGTTTGAATCCACTTCGAACAGCGCAGCAAGCGTGCCTTCGTCCTTGATATCTGATATAGAAAGTGGAACGAATAGCTTATCCTGAAGCGCCACGCGTAACATTATTCTGCCGATGCGTCCAAATCCGAAAATTGCAATTTTGCCCATCACTCAACCTCCATTGCATGGTATTGTCAACGAGAATAGTGTACACATATTTAGCCGACCTAAGTCAGCAGTTAGCAAGGTGAAATATTCACTAGTCTTTGGTGTACTAATGATTTGTTTCAACTTGAATTTCAAATCAGCACTTTCGTTATCGCTTTGGAACTGATTAAGCATTTCGGCACTCGAACTAGCGGAACAGGTTTGACCAGCTGCCGCATTTCGTGATTGAACCATAGTGCTCGTTAGTTTAAACGCCAGAGTTTATCACGAAATAAGTTCTTTATTTACAACGCCTCCACCAACGGTAATTTGATAGCCGTTGAGATCACGGAATGTAAACTCGCTCCAATGATTAGTGTAATTCGGATCACTTATGATGGTTATATTTCTATCCATAACTTCTTGAGCTATCAAATCAACGGCATTCGTATAACAATAGACATCAAAATATTGTTCCTCGTATCTGGAACTGATTGGGTTCACTTCGTCTTCATGTTTAGCTTCAATAAGAATGAGAGTCAGTTTTCCTCTCGAAACATGGTGGTGATGTACCTGATCACCGATCACTTCATAGTTGAAGCCTAAATCGGAATAAAACTGAACTGTTCGCTCCAAATTTTTGACTAACAAGACGAAAGAGGAACCATTAATGATAATCTCCGTCATAGTGAACACTCCCCCATATCGTTTTTTTAGGCTTCGTCTTTCCCTCTCATGCCCCCAAGAATAATGCTGTACCCATCCGGGTCCACAATTCGCGCGTTGATAGAGTCCCATTCATCTCCGTGAAATTCAATCGGTTCCGTTCCGATTGTACCGCCATTGGCTCTCACTTCTTCAACGATAAGCCTCACATCATTCCAAGGTACATGTACAAAAGTATCCCACGGTTGATCAGGGCCTTCCCACAAAAACCTTCAACGCCTCTAACTTTCACGGACATCGCATTCGGATGCACATCTTGTGGGGATACAGCCTGCTGTAAGATCACTTCCATTACAGGATACGGCACGTCTGGATCTCCCCGTCTGGCGTACCCGGAGTCATTCACCTCGTCGCATCCCAACACGTTCTTGTACCAGTCCAGAGACCTCTTCAAATCGGAAACAAGGCGTACTTGTATCGTCTTAATAAACTTATCTTCTGGCTGGTGCGAAGTCGGTTCGTCCGTCTTCGACCGGTTGGCGCTCAAAACGATGTTATATCCGTCATAATCGGTAATATGCGCTTTCTTATGAAGCCGGCTTTCGTGCGCGTATTCATAAGGTTCTACGTTAACTTTGCCACCTCTGCTGCGTACTTCCTCGACTATGTAAGCCAAGTTATCCCATGCGACCTCAACCAAGGAATCACAGCCATACTCCGAGCTTGCAGCTTCTGCCGGTTCATCCATGTGCTTCTGTGCGACTGCGTTCGGGCGAATATGGTCCGGCGATGCGGCAGTGATGACAATAAGCCCCATGCCTCCCCCGTCTCCCCGAGTTGCATGTCCATAGCCGCTGATGTCGTGACATTGCAGCACATTGCGATACCATTCCTGAGACTTTCTAACATCGGATACTAGACGTACAGGGAATGTTAATCCAAATTCGCCTCTTCGGATCGATTCGTCTGAAGTCAAAATGACAGCTCCTTTTTATACTCTGTTTTATAGTTCACTCTAATAGACTTAGTATAGGGAACGTTTGTTCTATTGTAAAGTATTTCCTTCTAGTAATCTGCCTGTTCGGGCCGCCTTCCTAGAGAATCGTAATATGATCGTTATCGGCATCAGCTTGCCTGACTCCCGAGTAGGCCATTAATTTTGAATTTAACAACGGGAAAAGATATAATGGGATTAAATGTAATGTTACAAGAACATAAAAGACTAAGCTTACGATGCGAAAATTGCATAGCAATTCTTTAGTTAGTGCTTACTATGCAGGACTTAAGTAGCAATTCTTTTAGGAGGAGTCAAGCGGATGCAAAATGTAAAAATATTTTCCGGTTCATCGAACCGCCCGCTCGCGGAAGAGCTATGCCGGCAGCTTGATGTTACGCTTGGAGAAATTGAGATTTCCAGGCAGCCAAGCGGAGAAATCAGCTTACGTTATATCGAATCGATTCGTTCTGCTCATGTCTATATCGTTCAATCTTTGTCTCACCCCGTCAATGAGCATTTAGTCGAACTCATGATTATGATTGATGCAGCAAAACGGGCTTCAGCCAAAACGATTAATATCGTTATGCCGTATTACGGCTATGCTCGTCAGGAACGGAAGGCAGCCCCGCGCGAACCAATTTCCGCGAAGCTCGTAGCCGATGTGCTGACGACTGTAGGCGCTGACCGCATTATTACGGTAGATCTTCATGCCGATCCGATTCAAGGCTTCTTTGATATCCCTGTTGATCATATTACCGCTTTGGACCTCATCACGGATTATTTGAAGGCAAAGAACATTAAGAATCCGGTAGTTGTCTCACCTGACGCTGGTCGGGCAACAACCGCTGAGAAGCTCGCCAACTATCTGGACTGTCCGTTTGCCATTATGATTAAGAACCGCCCTGCTCACAATAAGACGAAAATCACTCATATTATCGGTGAAGTCGAGGGCATGACTCCGATTATTATTGAGGATTTAATCGATACAGGCGGTACGATCGTGAATGTTGTTGAGGCGTTGCATAAAAGGGGCGCGAATGACGCCTATATTTGCGCAACACATGGGTTGTTTTCGGAAAATGCGCTTGAGAAGCTGTCGCATCCCTACATTAAAGAGGTCGTTATTACGGATACCATCGCAATTGATCCGAATCGTTCGGATAAGTTCGTTGTTCTTCCAATGGCGGAGCTTCTCGCGACTGCGCTCAAAATTATTAATAACGGCGGATCGATAAATACGCTATTTAAGACGAAGCAAATGTAAGGACTAGCGAGAGTGAGGGGCAAAAAGTAAGCAAGCGGCAACTAAATGCCACTTGCTTTTTTTGCTTGTGCTGATTAGGGATATATTTTTTCGCCTTTTTCAAGCATCGCTACAAACTGTTGAATTCGTTTCGCCCGAGTCTCTTGCTTCTTGGCATTATGGATTCTGAACAGGATTGCATATTTATTTTGGCTATTCAACGTATCATAAAATGCCTTCGCTTTGACATTACGCTCAAGTTCAAGTGCGAGATCTTCAGGAATAGAAGCGATACTTTGCGATTCGTAGGCCTTTTCCCATTGGCCATTCTTTTTGGCATCTTCAATCGCTTTAAACCCTGAGGGCTTTATTCTACCTTTTGTAATGAGGAGCTCTGCTTTGTCTTTATTTACTTTCGACCAGACGCTCTTTGCTCTACGCGGAGTAAATCGTTGAAGCCACATTTTTTCATCAAACTTTTCCTTTTGGCTGTCAACCCATCCGTAACACAATGCACTCTCAAGTGCTTCATCGTAGGATACGGTAACCACACCGGAATTTTTTTTCGAGATTTGCAACCGGATTCCCTGTGAAGTATCATGATTGTTCTCAAGCCAATTCTCGAGAGATTGCTGTTCGCCAAAAAACATAACCGGTAATTCATTGGACTTATTGATCACTTGAATCGCCTCCTACTTGTAGTGTAGCTCATATAGTTGACAGATACAGTCGCTAATGTCGTTTTGTTTCCAATTATTCGGTATAATTAATCTAGTCAATTATATTGCCGATAAGGAGCTGTTAACGCTGGGCGTCGACGATTCAACCAATTTGTTCAACGATATGCTTTCGCTGACCGTGCAGCTCTTCTATGAGCGCGAGCGTTCACTGGTCCTGCATGAGCCGTTTCAAACCGCAACGTCCGTTCTCGATATCGGCTGTGGAAACGGTGCCTATTTGGAGGCCGTCAAACAGGACTACCCGCATTTGAGATGCACCGGTCTTGAGAAGGACGAACGTATTTACCGCTTTGCGGAGGCAAGAAACGCGCCGGGCCTGGAATTTATTCACGCCGATTATCGGGAGCGGACGCTATGGGCCGAGCCGTTCGATGTCATCATCGTTAGGCTGGTCGCCCTGCATCTCCCGGACTTCGGGCATTTTCTGACTTGGCTGCGAACCGTCACCCATGCCGATTCCTTGATCATCGTCATCGATTTGGACGACGACGCAACCGGTCCCTTGCCCGCCGACTGCCTGCCTCGATTCGAAACGTTATTCCGGGCTTCGCGCAAGCCGCTGCTGGATCGCTTCCCGAAGCCGGTCGGCGATCGGCTGGCCGAATTAACGTCAGCTCTCGGCGGCTTCCGAACGCAGCTGCAGTCTTATAGCATCCTGGCTGAAGACGGCGAAACGAAGCGGCTGATGCACCGCTACATGGAAACTGTGACCCGGATCATGCAAAGCGCTCATCTGTCCGATGAGCGGAAGCAGGAATTGGACCATTGGCTTAGCGAGGAGTCCTTTTCCTATCAGGCTGGTATGTTCGCCTTATCGTTTCAACGCATTTGATTACCTATCCGGGAGGACCAAGAAACGATGACATGGAGATCCGATTACGAACATGAACTTGCCCATGTGTTCCGGGAAGCGGAACGACTGATCGATGCCTATCCGGCACCGCTAAACGACAAAGGGCGCGATTATTTGCAAGCCTTCAACCCACTGAATCCTTCGGGCACGAAGAACCATATCTGCTACTTGCTTCCGTTTTGGATGCAGCCCATTACGGAGTTGGATTCACAGCGCTATCGCGATTTGTCGCTCGCTAACGTTTTCGTCATGCTATATTTTTTCATTCAGGACGATCTCATGGATACCGCCCCGTCCGATTGGAAAGAACAGCTGGCCCTCGGCAATATGTTCCATCTAAGCATGCTGGACCTGTACCGCATGTTGTTCGAAAGCAGCTCCCCTTTTTGGAACTATTATCGCGCTTACGTGACGGACTGGTCCATGGCGGTTGCCTATGAAAGTCCTTCCGTCAGCCTATCTCCGGCCAAGCTCGCGCAAAAAGCAGCGCCCGTCAAATTGGCGAGCATCGGAGCCCTGCTTCTCGCCGGTCGCCGCGAGCTTGAGCCCGCCGTTTCCGAGGCGGTCGATCTTGTATTGGCTACGCTGCAGATGTCTGACGATTGGGCCGATTGGGAAGAAGACTTCGACTTGCATAACGCCAACAGCCTGATCAGCATGATTGCCTCCGAGAAATCGGTGTCCCATTCCCAGATTACGAGAACTGATATCAAGAACGCCATCTACATCGACGGCGCCTTAAGCCGTTACTCGCAGCTTACGCAAGCGAATAGCGAGGCTTTTGCAAGGCTAGCGCTTTCGCTCCCTCATTTGGCCTCGTTCCAATCTCATTTGGCTGACATGCTGGCGGTGGCGGGCGAGCATTTGAGCCAAACGAAGAAACAGCTGCTTGGCGGCGGATTTACGTACTGGCTTTCACAAAATAAACTTGGGTATTAAGAAAGACATAAGTCAGAAACGACAAGGGGATCTCCTGCGGAGGGGTTTCCTTTTTTTGTGCAATAATTGTCGCATTCTAGCGATTCATAGTAGAATTGTCCCACTAATAGTGATAGTATTTACATGGTAGTATATTCCTATTTAAAGAGGTGCAGCCAGATGTCCGAACAAGAATTGCAGCAACAGATCATCGAGAAAGCCTGGTCCGACGAGTCTTTCAAAGCCAAATTGCTGGCGGACCCCAAAGCAGCGTTGAAAGAAGCCTTCAATCTGAATTTGCCTGAAGACGTGGAACTGGTCGTCATCGAAGAAACGCCTTCCAAGCTCGCGTTCGTCCTCCCTCAAAACCCGGCTGACGTCGCAAAAACGGACAGCCAACTCAGTACTTGGTAAAACTCAACGTTTGCTACAGTTCAATATTTCCTACAAAAAAACGCGAAGGTCATATAGAGACCTTCGCGTTTGCTTCTACATAGCGCGCGGCCGGGAAACGAATCATCGCTTCGGTGCCAACGCCTTTCTGACTTTTGAATTTGATTGTCCCCTGCATGACCTCGATGATCCTGAACGTCACCATGAGCCCAAGACCAGTCCCTTTAGTTTTGTTGGTGAAATATGGTTCCCCCAGCCTTTCGAGTATGCGCTCATCCATCCCGGCGCCGCTGTCCGCAATATGAATGACGACCTGTTTGCTCTCCTCGTATGCCCAAATCTTCACGACGCCGGAGCCTTCCAGAGCTTCGATGCTATTCTTAATGATATTAATCAATGCCTGCTTCAGCTTCGAGGAATTGCCCATGATCCGCAGCGATCGGGGCACGCTCATCTCCAAGTGGCCGCCCTGAAGGTTGGCCAGCGGGACGATAATGCCTTCCACGTGCTTGAATTCGTCTGCCAAATCCAATTCGTCCACTTGTTCCAGCTCCGGCTTCGCGAAGGTAAGGAAATCGGTAATGATCGTAGAAGCCCGGTCAAGCTCGTCAATGGCAAGCTTGTAATAGCTCTCGGTATTCGACGCGATATCGTGGCGTCTCTCGAGTAATTGCAGCAGGCCGCGCGTGACCTGAAGCGGGTTGCGGACCTCGTGCGCTACGGAAGCCGCCAGTTGGCTGATAATCTCCATTTTCTCCGATCGCTGCATCTCGGAGTTGTAAATTTCCAAGTCCCGCGAGTAGGTAATGATTAATTTATGCTGGTAGGAGATTCGGCGCCCGAGCAGCACGATGAGCGATAGCACGAAGGCGACCAGCCCCCATTTCCACCACGACAGGTCGTACGTCTTGGAAGATGCGTAGAATTTCAACAATTCCGCCACGCTGATCACTGCAAAGACAGCCAATCCGATAGAGAGGATAATCGAATCGATATTGCGATTCCACAGCTGCCTGACCAGAATGATGAGGATCAGGATAAATTGGGCCAGCATGATAATGCCGATACACGTAACAGATACGAAAAAGTAATATTGCTGTAATGCGTAGCCAGATGCCCAGTTGACAGTCAGCATAATGATTCCAAAGATGGAATAGCCGATCTGGAACCGGCGGAAATGCTTGACGATGCCGCGATAGCCGCTTCCGAACAACTGCTCGAAGAACATCATTAAAGACGGCAAGAACAGGTACAAGGAAAGATCGAACATGCCTTGATAAAGGAAACCGTACTCTCCGTAGAAGGTATACAAGAACGGCGAGTATCCGATCAATATCCCGCCTATCGGGAGAATGATAAAGCATAGCGCGAGCCAGCTCTTCAATTGATTCCGGTCGAGAAAAACCGAGCATACGAGCATGACGAAGGCGACGAAGACAAAGGCGCTGCCCAAGATGATGTCGAGCAAATCGAATTTCGCGTACAAACGCATGAGATCCTGGTAATCCGAGATGTTAATTCCGGGTCCGAGACCCAATCTGTCCGTTTGGCTTTCCAGATGCAGAACCAGCTCTTGACCGGAGTCGTGATTCTCGAGCGGAATCAAAACGCGGTTCAGATCGAACCAATACTTGCGTTCCGAATGAAAGACCTCTTCCCCGCCCAGAAAGGCGGTGATGTTCTGCGCATAAATCGAACGAAAGAACACCCCTTGGTTCATTTCGATTACGGGAAGCTTGATCCGGATCCACGCGGACACCGCAGATTCCGGTTTGGATACTGCCGGCTCCGAAGCCCGTATGTCCTGCCACCCATCGGCTTTCAGCGCCTGATCGGGCGCCGCAAGCCGATCTGCTTCCGTCTCCCATTTGATCTGCCACGATGAAATCGCAGAATCGGCCGAAGCCGGTGATGCTCCCGCGAGATTCGGTACGATCGGCAAGATACTCGCTATGATCAAAAAAATTCGGATGAATATGTTTAGTCTCATTCCTGCCGACACCTCAATTCTTAGGTAAATTTTACTACGCCCACTTTCTATAATTCGACTAAATCCCAAGGTTTGCCTGCTTGATTTCGACAAAAAATTAAATATCTTTCATTTATATTCGCGTTTAGGTCCAATTTACTCAAAAAGGCTGCCGATGCCGGCAGCCTTGCTAATGATTATTGAGCTATCTAACCCGACAATAGTTTCATCTCATGTAGCGATCTTCTAAGAGATTTTTCAAATTCGAGATTTTCTGCAGCAGCTTCTCCCCGACATTGGTTTCTCTTACCAGCTTACGCTCCAGTTCCTTGTCCACCAGTCTTTTTACAGACAATACGTCCGTTCCGTTACATAACACATCTTCTTTTGATATAAATTTCTGATGGGCAACCAGCTGCATGCCAAAGGAATTATACAATAAGGTATATCCGGCGATGCCCGTTGTGGATTGATAGGCTTTGGAAAAACCGCCGTCAATGACAATCAGTTTCCCGTTTGCTTTAACGGGGTTCTCTCCACGAATTTCTTTAACCGGCGTGTGACCGTTAATGATATGTCCATGATCCGGATTCATATCAAACTCCAGCAGAATTTTCCGGCAGATCTCCTCATTTTCACGCAGATGGTAATAAGGGTTCTTTCTCTCCTTATAGATTTCTTTATCTTGGATAAAGTACCGTTCAAAGGAGGTCATTTCTCTCTTTCCAAAAAGCGAGGAACACTCCCCTGTCCAGATGTACCACACCATATCCGTAGCCAGATCTTCCGTCTCTTCCGGATGCGCAAAGGCGTAACGTAAATAATATTCAAAAACATCGAGCAGCTGACGGCCCGAATATGTCTTGTCTTCAATCTGCATTTCTTCCATGTTGCCTTCTTCATCCAATGGAATACAGCCGTGAAATAACAGATTCCCATTGTATTTTAAATAAAGGCTACCCTTTTTCATAAGAAAATTCATATGTCTGGCCAGCTTTTCGGAATGCTGAACGGAGAACAGCAGCTTGTCCATCACCTGCTCTTCTTCCTCCAGCATTTGTTCAGGCTGCTGCGGATTTACGGTTGCGAAACAGGCGTTTTCGAGCGGGTAAGTTTTACCTCCGATCTTGATTTCGGTTTTGTCGTAATCGATCTGCTCAAGCAAAAGCCTATTAGTCATATTAAAGTATGGGCGTCTCTTGATTATCGGGATTTCAAGCTTGAACTGGATCATGGCAATGGCTTGATGAATTTTGGTAATCTGCAGAATTTCCTGCTCCGAACCGTTATGGTCGGACTGCAGCTTCGGTCTAAAGGTTGGATTGTCATCATAGTATTTCTCCGCCAAATTCAGCAGTGGGCGCAAATTGATTCCATATACGTCTTCGATGATGTCCAGATTGTCGTATCTGGCGCAGATCCGGATAATATTCGCAAGGCAAACCTGGGAACCCGCGTAGGCGCCTATCCACAGGACATCATGGTTCCCCCACTGAATGTCTACTGAATGGTAGTTGATTAGCGTGTCCATAATTTTATCGGGGTCCGGTCCCCGGTCATAGATATCTCCGACTACATGAAGATGGTCGACCACCAAGCGCTGGGTCGTATAAGCAAGGCCGATAATGAGCTTGTCCGCCTGGCCCAATGTAATAATTTGCCTATATATTTCCTCATAATAAGGGTCCTTGTTGTTGGTCGAATCCGTCTTATATAGAAGCTCTTCTACAATGTATACAAACTGCTCCGGCAGAGCTTTGCGCAATTTGGAGCGCGTATATTTGGAAGAGGCATAAGAAACGAGCTTAAGCATGTGTTCAATCGTTTGTCTGTACCATCGGTTCAAGGCTTGTTTATTCCACAATTCTGCTTTAACCAACTGTATTTTTTCTTCCGGATAATAAACTAACGCAATAAATTCGTTCATTTCGTGATCCGTCCAAACCTCTCGGAACAAAGCTTTGATTTTATCTTTCACGGTACCCGAACCGTTTCTAAGCACATGCTGAAAAGCCTGGAACTCCCCATGCAAATCACTGACAAAATGCTCCGTTCCCTTGGGAAGATTGGAGATCGCTTCTAGGTTGATGATTTCTGTTACAACTTTTTCTTCCGTATCATATTCCATGGCCAATAAATCTAGAAACTGCGCATCCAAAAAGAAACCTCCAATATCTTTTGGAGTAGTTTACCATGCTGCCGATTGATTTATACTGATCATAAGTTCAATGAATAAGCTCAAGGTCATATCTGACCGGTTGCCTTCGTTATACGATTTACAGCCGAAAAAAGCCGCAGTTAGCGGCTTCTTAAGCATATATGTTAAGCGAAGTCACTCATACAAGTCTTGTTAATTCACTGTTGATTACTCGATGTGAGGCAACAAAACGATCTTTCGGACTAATCCCAAACGATGCAAATTGCACCTTCGATTGATTGGTAATAAATTGGACTTCATACTGCTTCGCATTTCCCACAAAGAAACTATTGTATGTGGATGCGCTCGGTTTCACAGTAAACGCAACGTTATGAATCAATTTCTTTCTTCCGTTTAATGCATACACTTTGATTCTTACTCTAGCATTCTCATTTCGATTCTGGTTTAACGAGTTTACAACAATATCATTGGATACAGTCCTATCTTTCTCCGTTAAATTATTCAAAGGTCCAGTCGTATATTTACGAACCATACATACTCCGCCCTTTCATAACAAGATATTGTAAAAGAATCAAGTCGCTTAAATATCTTATTTATTAAGGGGTTTAACTGATTGGACGAATCTGCCCGCTATTTCAAAAAAACAAGGAGCAGCTGCCGTAGGCAAACTGCTCCTTGCTCTTTGTTTATGGCTTTGCAAAATAGATCCCGAAAGTTCTATCATGTCGCCGGTCGATTGCCGTAGGGGCAATTAGGCTGTGATTTGAGCAGCGATGCCATTCAATTCAGCTACGTCTTTCGCGGAAAGCTCCACGTTGGATGCACCCGCGCAGTTAACGATGTTCACCGCTTTGCTTGCGCCGGGAATCGGCAGAATAACGGGCGACAATTGAAGCAGCCATGCAATCGCGATCTGCTGCGGCGATGCATCATGACTTCTGGCGATACGGGAAAGCGTCTCGTTGCTGCCGATACCTTGCGCGTTGCCCATGCCGTTTAGAGGGCTGTATGGTAGGAAAGCAATACCTAGCTCTTCGCAGCGCTTCAGCACGTCCATGGATGAATGGTCAAACAAATTCATACGGTTTTGAACAGACGCGACCGTTACAATGTTGCGGGCTTCTTCCAACTGTGCAACGGAAACGTTCGACAGTCCCACGTGAACGACCTTCCCTTCCCGCTGCAATTCAGCGACTGTTCCCACGGATTCCGCAAACGGAACCTTAGGATCCGGACGGTGGAATTGATAGAGCGTGATTGCTTCCACGCCGAGCGCACGCAAACTGTCCTCGCACGCTTGACGCAAGTGTTCAGGACGGCCATCGGTTTCCCAGCGTCCATCCGGACGAATGTGTCCGCCTTTTGTCGCGATGAGCACTTCGGGACGGTTATGTAAAGCTTTGGCGAGCAGACGTTCGTTATGACCGTTTTCGGTCGAATTCAAGCAGTACGAATCGGCTGTATCGAACAGTGTAATGCCTTGCTCCAATGCGGCATGCACTGCTCTGATGCCGTCTTCCTCAGAAGGGCGTCCGTTAACGGAGAGCGGCATTCCGCCCATCCCGATTTCCCCCACGATTATCCCCGTCGAACCAAGTTTACGTTGTGGCATTGTCATGGTACAACCTCCTTAGTGATAGTTATGAAGCTTCCAAGAGTAGTGACGAAAAATTCCATTTTTAAGTATACCAGTTCAGCATTTTCACTAATAGTACTGAAAAAAAGTTCATCTAGTTACTCTGATGTAAGGAATGCTTGGTTTTCGTGAACAGTTGCCGAAGGTGATAGCCGCAGCAAGACCATGATGGTTTAATCCGTCAAGGTAACCCCAGCCGTATTCGGCGGAACCGATCATCCATCCTCCTTCAGGGAGCGGTCGATTGCGCCTGATCATTTTTGCTCTCTTCCTTACTCAGGCTGCCTATTTCCTCGTGGTGATTCAGCTAACGTCGCTGCGCAAGAAGTGGTATCCATAAAATAAAAAACCGCGTAGATGAACGCGGCTTCTCATGCATATATTTTTTGTTTCGGTTTGGAACGCAATTTACTTTCGGCAGATGAAGATCAGTTCACGGTGGTCTGCTGTAGCTGGTTCATCGCTGAAATCTCCATAGATTTGGATGTCGCTGAAGCCAGCACGCTCAAGCATCAACACCAACTCGTTCTTCGTATAGTCATCCAACCTTTGCGTTTGAACTTCCTCCTTAATAAGGACACCATCGCGCCACAGCCGGAGTCGCATCTGTCGGGTGGCGACGTTCTCCAAAGGATCTGTATCGAGTGACCGGGCAACCATTTCCAGCTCCGTTCCGTCGGCCAGAAGCTGGCGTTCACTGGATGCGGGCCATCCCTTGGGTTCAGCATGCCTGTACTCAGGCAACCTCGCCAGCCAAGCGGGCGGATCGTTCCATCGCACCGTATAGTTGAAAGCGAATGTGCCGCCTGAACGTAGATGCTCATGGCAGCGCTGCATGGCCTGCATAGTCAGACGATGCTGTCCACCAAGACCAATCACCCCGCAAGCAAATATCGTCCTATAACGCTGCGGCAAATCCAATTCGTGCATGGCCTGCGCATAGAGCCGGGGTGAAAGGCCTTGCTTTGCTGCTCGCTCCTGACAGACTGCGAGCATATCCTCAGAGTAGTCGCAGCCATCCACATCCAGACCATCCTGCAAAAAGAGGAGCAATAAGCGTCCACTGCCGCAGCCCAGATCAAGCGCCGGTAGTCCGGACGTCTCGATCAGCTTCTTGTAGTACTCCCCTTCCGGACCTGCTTCCGTGGCATTCGCCCACGATTGTGCGACAAGGCCATAGTGCCATATTTGGGGTCGTTGCATATTTTGATGACCTCCCTGATAGTAGGTGAAATCATTAGCCACAACAGAACTGCCAGTATAGGGTTGATGTAGTCACATCGATCACCCGCTCTCATAGGAATGATTTTACAATAACACGATTTCCTGATTCTTCCAATAGTTGATGTCAGGTAATAAATGATTGTAGTCATTCTGTACTGACGCTACTCGTCTTGCCTGTTATAGACGCAATCCGCATGCGCCTAGTACGCTTTGATAGCTACGATAATCGAACCGATCATCACGACAATGCCGCCGACCTTGCTCGTGAAATAATAGAAGTCGCTCGGCTCGGGGTTCTCGTACATGAGCCGCTGCGGAGATAGACGGAACATTAAATCCTGGAAGGCTTGGTACCGGAAGCTGCACCAGCCAAAGATCAACAGGCCGAGAAGAAACAGAAACCCTGGCATGCCTCGTTTGACATGGTAATCGGGGTAAGCCGCGCTTACGAGCGCCGACGGCGGAAAATCTTCTTCCCCTTCCTGCTTGATCCGCTCGCCGTTTGCGAACGCCTGTATAACCATGACGATATTGCCTTTGTCATCGTAGCTCAAGAGAAAGCCGTTATTATCCTCGACGCTCACCCGGTAGCTCCGGAGAACTGCTTCAGGCGATCCCGTACCCGGCTTTCCCCCATGACGTGCATCATGTCGTACAGATCCGGCGTCATCGTCCGGCCCGACAAGGCAACACGTACGACCATCGCGACGTCGCCGACATGTCCCGGATATGCCTCCGGATTTTTCTTATATGTCTTGGCATCCTTGGCGAAGCCAAGCTGCTCGCCGATCGCCTTCACTTTGCCGAACCAAGCATCCCGGTCGTCTCCCAGATCAAGCGATTGCTCGTATTCGCGAATGATCTGCTGCGCCAGCTCTAGCGATACATCCGCCGGCAGTGCCTCGAAGCCAGCTTCGACCGAACGGTTGTAGAACTCGTCGTAGAAGTAAGCGTACAGGTCGTTCACTTCGGACCACTTTGAAATGTCCTTGCGCGGCTTCTCCGCCACTCGTCCGATATTGAAGATAGCGAATGCATAGTCGCGATTGGCACTCAGTGTCGCAGCCAGCTCCTCATCGAACGAAGCAGCCCATTCCGATGCTTGCGCATAGACTTCGTCCGCGCTGTACCGTGAAATGACGTCCTTGCTTATATCGTTAAGCTTGTTCATATCGAACAGCGCACCACTGACGTTCATTTTGTTCACGTCGATCGCAAAATCCGTATACGGAGCTTCCGGATGGCTCATCCGCCACTCCTCGTAGTTCGAATTGATAAGCGTCATGAAATACTCGGCGATGGCTTTGCTCGGATACCCTTCCGTCTGGTAAAAGATCGCGGTCGCGTCCCGGTCCTTCCGCTTGCTGAACTTACGCTTCGAGGCGCCGTCCATTTTCATGATCGGAGCCAGATGGCCGTATTCCGGCCTGCGGAAGCCCAAAATCCCGAACAGCTGAATATGCACGGGTACGGAAGCCAGCCAATCGTCGCCACGAATGACGTGAGTCGTGCCCATCAGAGTATCGTCCACCGCATGCGCAAAATGATAAGTTGGGATGCCGTCTGATTTCATGATGACGATGTCCTGATCGTTTTCCGGCATTTCAATTTCACCTTTGATCAAGTCGTCATACTTGATTCTACTCCCTGGCAAACCGGGCGACTTCAACCGAATGACGAACGGCCTGCCCTTCTCGAGCTCCAACAGAGCTTGCTCAGGCGTCCAATTTCGGTGAACAGCCCATTCTCCGTAGTAGCCCGGAGTCAAATGAGCTGCTTGCTGCTTGTCACGAATCGCCTGAACTTCATCCGCATCGCAGAAGCAGGGGTAAGCAAGTCCTCTGCGAATCAAATCCTTGATAAAAACATGATAGAGGCTTACTCGCTCACTTTGCCTGTAAGGTCCGTAGATGCCGACTTCTTCACCGGAAACAGTCGGCCCTTCATCCGTGTAAATGCCGCAGTAGCCGAGAGACCGAATGATGTCTTCCATGCTGCCTTCGACTTCTCGCTTCTTGTCGGTATCTTCGATCCGCAAGTAGAAGACGCCGCCGCTTTGATGCGCCATCCGTTCGGAGATTTGCGTTGCGTAGAGTCCCCCGATCGTCATAAAGCCCGTCGGGCTAGGAGCGAACCGAGTCACTTGAGCGCCCTCCGGCAAATCTCTTTTGGGATAGCTGTCCAGAACTTCTTGGGGGAGCCGCGTCACTCCCGGAAACAAACGATCTGCCAACTCAGCTTGATTCATCGTAGATTCATTCCTTCCCTATGGGCTTGTAAGCAATCAAAAAAGCCTTCCGTCCTCGGTTAAAGGACGAAAGGCTCAGCTTCCGTGGTACCACCTTAATTGGGGCAATCGCCCCTCTCAACGAAACCGCGCTTTAGCGGCTTCTCTTCTGTAACGGGAAGACCCGCCGGACCTACTCCCTCTTTCGGCCCGATGCTCCAAGGCTTCTTTCGCCAAGTTCGAATGCCCGTTTCCACCGCTCCGGGCTCTCTGCGATTCGAGTGCTTGCCTACTCATCCTTTTCATCGCTCGTATGAATATCCAATAATTATCATTAACGGTATCACAAGGGATTATACAGCGTCAAGGGATTCCAGCGGAGCGAAAAAGGGCGGATACTAAGCTGAACAGTATTGACAGGAAAAAACCGGAATGATAGTATTTTCTACTAATCATACCTATTTAATATGAATTAATTCACTAGGAGGTCTTTTCTCATGTCAATTCGAACTTCCGTACGCAACAGGGTTCTCCTAACAGCTGCTCTATCAGCCACTTTGCTGGCATACGCCCAGTCTCCCGCATTCGCATCCCCTGTAACGACTGTGAATTCCACTACAGCCATCACAATCGATTCGGTCTCGGCGAAAGAGATTTCTTCCGCGGAATACGCTGCATTCCTGAAGGACAAATTCAATCTAACGCTCTCCGAGAACGTGAGTCGCGGCGAGTTCTTCGCCGATGTGGTCCGTTTGCTGCAGCTATCCCCTGCGGACAAGCCAGTGACCTTTAATGACTTGAACACATCGAGTCCTTACTACAATGCTGCCGCGGCGCTGTATCAGAACGGGCTGCTGTCGTCGGATATTACGAATGCATCTGCGCCACTTAAAGCCGTCAACGCCGTGCAGCTCGCGCTTCGCTTGGCCGGGTTTAAGGAACTAGCTTACACGTATTCCGAAGCGAAAGCGGAGAAAGTGATTGCTAAGCTTCCGATCAAGTTGTCCTCACTCAACAAGCAAACGAAGCAGGAACTAGCCGCGGCAATCGATACGGGCCTGTTGCCTGCCTCCTATTTCAACCAGCTCGCTCCTAACGCACCTGTCACTTCGGACTTGGCGAACCTGCTGATTGGCAAGACGCTCGTCTTCAAGGGACAATATAAGCATTACCTTGGCTATGTAGGCGACGCTGACATCTATACCAAGCTTTCGGATGCGTATAATGGATCGGTCATCATTAAAGACGACCAGCTGCAGAAAATCGTCGATGTTGCGCTGGAGCAGGGATTGGTTACGGGCTACAACCTGAAAGACAGCCATTACGAGTCCAATTTCATCGAATCTTTGACGTTGATCTATGGCCACTCTGATCTCCAACACGCTCTCCAGTTGATCGGGTTGCTGCGAAGCGAGGGCATCGAAGCCAAGGTACAATTCGAACCGAAAACCTCAGCCTTCGTCTATCTGAAAGAATGGGGCGAGCCCGGCGTTTCTGACCAATACGAAGTTCGTAAAATTTCGAACGGCAATTACATCGAATACGCAAAGGAATACGATATCGCCTTTGAATTCGAGAATGTCGCCGACAAGAAGCGCTTTAACGCAATCATCAGCGCCTATGCTAAGAAAAACGAAGAAAATCAACTTGGACTTCTTGTAAGCTCATGGTGGCAGCCGCTGTACTACTCGCTGACGCCATTGGCCGACTATAAGGAAATCACGAATAATAAAATTCAGCTTGGCCGGTATTACGCGCAGTCCTTCTCACTGAAGGAGCAGTCCAAGGCCATTGTCGACGGATTCAAGCACGTAGATCCATCTGTGGACGTTCAAAGTTACAATTTCTGGACCGACATTCCGTTCTACAATTATTTGAATGGCGAACCACTCTAATAGTCCGGAATGTCGCTGAAACCGACAGGCCACCGATTAATCATCGGTGGCCTGTTCATCGTTTATCGTCCAAACGCCCATGCCACCATCAATGGGAACTCTTCTCGCCACATCACATCGTCATGTGACGCGATCCGCTCTCTCATTTCCACGTCTGCACCGGCCACGCGCAGAGCAGCCGCCCACCTTGTCGCATTATTAAGGAAAAACGGCTCTAGCGTGCCGGCGACAAGGTACACACGAGGAATCGAACCCGGCATTACGTCAGGTGGTTGGTAACCCCCGCCCGGCGAGGCGCAGAATATCGCACCGAAAATCTCGGGATGCCGAAGACCGATGGCGAGCGATAGCTCACCGCCTGCAGATACACCGAACACCGCGGTGCTTTCGGCGGTTAGCGTGACTCCGAAACGTGACTTGACCCATCGGTAGACATCCTCGACGAAGAACTTCTCGTGAGCTGAGAATCGTTCCGGGCTAAAGCCCGGAGAATATTCATGGAGCCGCAGCGTCTCATCGGTCAGTCGGTGCACGCCGATAATCATCGTGGACGGAGCGACGGACTCCTCGAGAATTCCGCCCCACTGCGAGATCAACTGACCGTCACCGGCAAAAACGAATGCCTGAGGAGGGTCCGGAGGGACATACACCGTAACTTGCCGACCACCGTCGTACTCGAACGTCTCGGTGACGAATTTTCCTGCGATGAGTGACATTGCCGCTAGCCTCCTCTCATTGATATCTCTAACTATCAATTCGCGAAGTACTTGAACTATCCTGTCTGTTCAGCTTCCCATCTTGCGATTTCTTCACGGACTCGCGGCGCTACTTCAGTTCCAAGCAGTTCAATTGCCCGCATCACTTCATCGTGCGGCATCGTGCCTACAGGCATGTGCAGCATAAAACGCGAGAAGCCTAATTTCTTATGCATGTAGATGATTTTGTTGGCTACGGTTTCGGGATCGCCTACGTAGAGACCGCCTTCCAACGTTCGTTCAGCGTCGAATTGCGAGCGGGTGTAATCGCCCCAACGGCGCTCTTTGCCAAATAGATTGAACGATGCTTGAGTCGGCGGGAAATATCGGTCTACCGCGAGCTGTGTGTTCTCAGCTACGAAGCCGAGGGAATGTACCGCTACGGGAAGCTTGGATGCGTCATGTCCGGCTTGAGCTGCTGCCTTCTTATAGAGCTGCACAATCGGTGCGAATCGCAGTGGACTGCCGCCAATAATCGCAAGCACGAGCGGCAATCCTAGCGTACCCGCGCGTATGGCCGATTCCGGATTGCCCCCGCTGCCGATCCAGATGGGCAGTTGGTCCTGTACAGGTCGTGGATAAATACCGAGATCTTTGAACGCTGGCCGATGCCCTCCTCTCCAAGTCACCTTCTCCGATTCTCTAATTTTCAATAAGAGCTCGAGCTTCTCTTCGAATAGGGTCTCATAATCGTTCAAATCAAAGCCGAATAAAGGAAAAGCATCGACCATGGACCCTCTTCCTACGATAATTTCCGCACGGCCATTGGATATGCCGTCTATCGTAGCAAACTCCTGAAATACACGCACGGGATCAGCGGCGGAGAGCACCGTAACCGAACTGGTCAGGCGGATGTTCTCCGTCTTGGAAGCGCCTGCCGCCAGTATGATGGCGGAAGCCGAATCTCCGAATTCCTTTCGATGATGTTCGCCAACTCCGAATATGTCCAGCCCGACCTTATCGGCCAAGACGATTTCTTCCACGACCTCACGCAACCGTTCCGCGTGCGTTATAGTCTTCCCTGTACGAACATCCGGTGTTGTTTCTACAAACGTATCCATGCCGATTTCAATTTTCATTAATATTGCCTCCTTTTACATCTATAGTACTCTAATTTTATTTATCCTATAAATAGATAATATAATTATATGATATAAACTGTCAACGATCATATCTTCCTTCGCATCCACATCGTTCCAGACGATCTGTTCAAAATTCCACACAATAAATGAGCTAACAAAAAAAGCCCACGTTTAACGTGGACTTCATTCGGACAATGTTCTTGTCTTCCGACAACTGCTCCAATAAAGTGATTACATCGGTTGAATGGGATTGCCCTTCAAGATGTCTTCCACTTCTTGGTAGCCATCAAGGTAGGCAAAGTTATATCGCGCTGGGAGTGCGAACACGTATTTGTCATTGCGAGTTAGTTCGCTTGGTCCCATAGGCGCTGCGCCGATGAACAATTTCTCCTGCTGAAGCTCGTTCCATTGATCGATAGTAAAGACATAAATAGGGATGTCCTGTCTAGGCTTGTCAGCTGTCCATTCAGGATGGCGGATGGCTATGGATGCGCCGGTTGCTACGACCTTACCGTCTGATGCATCATGACCTTTCCAATTGTCCGTTACGATCGTGTATCCTTTCCAACTGTCCGGCAGCGTGAAACGGAATCCGTATTGGGTATTCTCATAGACGGTTTGTTCAACTTGATTCGTTTGTGCAACGACAGGTTTTACCTGTGATACGACCGGTGCTGCCTGCTCTGCATGATTCGCTCTGTTTGCGGACACTATAGCCGGTACGGATACGGCGACAACAGCCACCAGCAGCGCTGCGGCTACCTTGTTTTTCTTTTTCATGTTCATTTCCTCCTCAAAATCTTTCGTTTATTGTGAACTAAATTCACTACCGTGAGCAGTATGTAAGACGAAAACGCTCACGACTTTGTAAATCTTATAAGGTCTCGGTGTCGTCATAGGTTTAAACATGGGTACGTAATAATATATTTTTGGATACTTGTACTCAAAGTGTCATCGCCTACATCCGGTTTGCCCCATTTGTAACGAATCGCGGAGGTCGGCGTTTTGCCTGCGACCAGCTTTGCGGCTAATTTATACGAGTGTTTCGATTTGATCAACACATAGATTTTCACCTCTTATTTTATTGGAGATAAGCGACGGTTGGCTTACAACCTCATATTACCCAGATCAGCCTCGAAAGGAATGACAGAACGGTAACGAAACAGTTACAAGTAGGTAAAGAACGATTTTACCTGTAGGAATGACAAAAGATGATGGTTTGGAAGGTTTGTCCGTATGCGATAGACTGGTCGCGCACCACACACTAACTAAATACTAAGCAAGTGTTGTGCTATCCAACTTATTGTCCTTGCTCTTGCCAGCTGCACGCCCAAATTGCACATAATAAAGTGCAGCCATCACAACGATCAGAACTGCCAGTACCAAGAAAATATTGCTGTATACGAATGTTGCGCTATTTTGAGGTATCGGATTAAAGCGAACGGCTGATGTGCCGAAATCCAGCACCTTGGCGATTGTAGCCGTCGATGCAGCCAATGAAATAAAAGTGACCATATTGTACAATCCCAGTCCTATTCCCATATGCTCATTTGGTAATGTTCGTGAAATGGTGTTCGACATCGCAATTTGCATAAACGATTGACCCAGAACACTGAATACAAGAAAAATCGCAATAAAGACTGGGGACATGCCAACTATGGATGACAAACAGATAAAACCGATTGTAAGAAGTGACGCTGCTGTATACACAAGAAACGGATTTCCCTTCTCATCCGCTAATTTACCTCCTCCTCGACCCAAAATCGCGGCAACTAAAGCTGACGGTAACGTAACCATTCCGATGAATAGCGGTGACAAGTGGTTTACGGAAGAAAGCAACTGAGGTGTAATGAATTGAATGGCAAAGTTAATCCCGAGCGTGACGAACGTAATAATTAGACCGAAAGTAAACGGTTTGTTTCGGAATAAAGCCGGGTTTATAAATGGCGCAGAAGCATAGCGAATACGCATTATGAATAAAACGAGAAAAACAGTACCCGCCAAAGCAAACCATATATTTCCGCCGGTTAAAGCAAGTAACAAAAGAGCTACTGTGCCTGCTAAAAGTGATCCGCCAATAAAGTCCATTTTGCCGGCGACTCCCTTTTCATCATCTAAATACTTCCGATACAGCGGCAACGTAAAGAGAGATAAAAGTGAAATAATAAATAAAATTCGCCAGTTCCACGCACTGCTCACTACCCCCGCAATGATCGGACCGAGCGCCGAACCGAGTGCGAACCCGATTGCAACGGTACCCAGTGCACGCCCTCGCCTTTCCGGTGAAAAGTAACGAACCGGAATGATCATGGCAATCGCGGGAATGACCGATGCACCAGCTGCCTGTACAATGCGTCCCACAATGACCATCCAATATTCAATAGCCACTAAGCCTACAACAGATCCAATTGCAAATAAAAGTAAGCCAAATGTTAATAAACTCTTCAAGCTGTAGCTTTGTGACAATTTCCCGTAAGTTACCGAGCCGATTGCATATACAATCATATAGCCTGTAATAACCCAGCTCACTTGGGATGGAGTAAGATGAAACTCATTGCCAATAGTTGGAAGCGCAACGTTAAACATGTTTGCACTCATTACTGAAATAATAAGCGTAAAGACCATAACACGAAGTAAGAATTCTCCGACATTCTTTTTCATTTTCATTTCTGAACCGGCACTTTGGATAAATACGTCGCGGCTCCCTCAGCCTCTTTATAGGCTTTCTCCAATATTTCATCCCGATTTAAAACAGCTGTCCCTTGAGCCCTGATGATCTGATAATCTTCAACCCCGAGAAATTGGAACATGGATTTGAGATATTTATGAGAAAATTCAACTTCCGTATACCAGTCATTATTTGTATACACGGCGCCGCTTCCTTGGATTACCAGAAGGCTTCGACCGTCTTTCAGCAGCCCTACCGAACCATTCTCCGTATATTTGAACGTTTCGCGAGGAATCAGGATGTTATCCATATAATCTTTGAGTTTGGATGGAATATTGAAGTTATGCAGCGGCAATGCAATGACATACTTATTGGCGCTTTTAAATTGTTGCAGTACCTCAGACATGCGCGAAGTCGCTTTCTGTTCTTCGGCGGTGATCGGCTCACCTTTCGCCAACTTGTCCCATGCGCTCAGTACCGTTTGATCTACTGCGGGTACTTCTTCGCTATATAGATTAATTTGTTCAATGCTCTCAGTTGGATTCAATTCCTTATAAGTTTTCATAAAATGATGAAGAACAATCGAACTGAAAGAAGATGTGGATTCTACTTTCGGATGGGCATTAATGATAAGCATTTTGTTCATGACGTATCTCTCCCTTATGTCGGTTTCTTTATTGACGACAAATTTAATCGTCGATTTGTTTTGTCCATAATATATGCTTTTGATGCGGATCTGTCAATTCCAATATCATTGGTAATTGCGGTGGAGTAAGGCTATGCCGTAAATAGAAATCCGCTTGGTAGAGCGGATTTCTTGCGTTTGATTTATTTCGGAGGGTTATTTGTCTTGCTTAAATTCTTGTTTAGCAACTTCGAAAATTCACGTCCTTCAAACAAAGAAAGCTCATTCAATTTATGAATGAGCTTTTACGATTACTATAAGTTGTCAGGCGTTGCTTTCTTCCAAGGACTTCTCAAAACATGAAATCGATGGCTATTCCGATCACTTTGTTCAGATCAAGAGGTCGATGCAAAACCAAGCTCCCCCACAAGATGCAACCGATTGTCGTAATCGTGACGAATAATATCTTTTCTTTGCGGCCAATATTCTGAGCTTTCATTATGATAAAACCGGAGACTAGAAACGCAATGTACAATAGAATCAGCCAGGTCATATCGCCGCCTCCTTACTCGTACTTCTGTCGCGTTTGCGCACCCAACTGGCCACTAGGAACAATAAGGGAAAACCGAATCCGAACGGAACGTAGTAGATGAACAAATAATCCTGGACCCATTCCGCATTCTCCACGATATTAGAGAAAAACAAAGCATAGGCTGAGATAACCCATACGAGCGGGTAAGCGACGACAGCCCTGCTCTCGATTGCGAACAGCTGGCAAATCGCTGAAACGGCGAAATAGAACAGAATGCTTAACTTCAGGAACACGAGCAGAAGAGCGTTTACGGATATGATCGCTTCGAGATGCTCGATGAAATTAGAAAATTGCATTTCGCGGAAGATGATATAAATGGGGTACGTCAAATGTGACCCCCGGTAAACGCCGAGTAAACCGATGGTAAAGAAAATCCCCAGTGCAAGCTGGAAGCCCATGAATGCGATACCTCCCAAAAAGGCGGTATTGAGCCTCCTGCGTACCAACGGGAATGCCATCATGAATACGACGGTCTCCATGAACGGAAAGCCGAGCGCGTACTTCGTCTCCGCAAGGGTTGGCAACCATTCAAAAGTACCCGGATAGTTGAAATTTCTCCAGTCCCACTCTCTCAGCATGACGGTAAATGGCGTCCAGTACGCGATCATCAGTATGGGGAGAATGACTACGCTCACCATAGAGATCGTGTCGATTCCTTTGATCACCGCGTAGGCACATACAAGCAGAGCCAAGATGTTGAACACGCTAATCGGGGTTCTTGGCATCAAGTTAATCTGCATGTAGTCGCTCATGTTTCGAGTCACCCAAGCCGCCATTTGAACGAAGAACACGACATAACAGAGGGACACGAAGCCTCCGACGTACTTACCCAGCGCCTGTTGGGCGATTTGGACAAGAGACAGACCGGGAAATCGGCTTGCTACGTACAGCCAGAACGCTCCGGCGACAACGCCAAACAGCGTGCTCCACAGTTGGACGAGCCACCCGAACTGCCGAGCTGCGGAGATAATGCCGACTGGCAGCAAGATGAACGACGTCCCTGCGACGAACGCAGCAGTCATTGCGAATAGTTGCCACCCACCTAGTTGTAGTGGTTTTTCCAATGCCATCTCTCTCCTTATTGATACGGCGTTCTCGTGTTTCCGAACAAAGCTGCTTTGGAGCTCACCTCGAACGATACGTCGAAATCTCTCCACTTTCCGCGCCCTTGTTTCGTATCTCCGATTCCAAGCAGATCCCAGTTGTTGTCTTTCGCAAACCGGACAAATTGGTCCGACTGCTCCTCTAGGGTCTTATTAAAAGCCTGTTCGATTTCGTGAGTATTCTGAAGCGTAAGGGGTCTCATTTGTTGATTGTACAGCACCCGAAGGTTGACGTGGATTGTGATATGGAGTCGTTTCGGACCCCATTTTCGTTTAACTTGGATATTTCTCGTCTCTAAATCGACTTTGGCGCCGTTTACTCTGATGTTCTCCAAGCACCTGCGGGCATCACCGTTCAACACGTAATACATCTTTTTGGTGTGTTGATCGATCTTTCCCACCATTTTCGCTCGAATGAATACTGCGCCTTCGGAGATTTCAAACCCCGGCTCTGTCGCGTTTATGTGCTCCATTCGATCCGTTCGGGAGGCTGCACTACTGCTATTGTAATGAAGGAGCGGAATGATCGTCGGCCGGCTCAAAGGAATCCCCTTCACGATATCTTCCAATTGAGTCAGTTTTCTGGTCATTCCGAATGTCTTTGCTTGCCAGTCCATCAACAACCGAAGATTACGCCCAGGTACCCGGTCCAGAGGCGTGAAGCTTTCCATGACGTTCTGAATTGGCGCATCCGTTACGACGGCATATACATTGGTTCGTCTTTCTGTATTAAGTTCCAAATAATTAACTAATTCAAGCAGCCCATCTCTCGCGAACCTTTCGGTGAACACATAACATTGTAAGTGGGCGGTGAACAGCATCCGAGACATAGTCGTGCCTGATTTTTCGGTTAACAGGCCGAGGTTTTGTTCCGAGACTACATAAGTATATACGGACGCTTTCGCAGGCCCGGATTGCCGGGATGAGGTGCCGGTCGGGTTGAGGACTTGATAGTAAGCCGTTATACGCTTGGTTTTAGGATCCATATCCGCTGCGGTCATTTCCACCAAAGCCAGATGATTGATCTCTCGCATATCCCAGCAACCCGTGCACAATAACAGCAGAGCGACAATCTGTAACCATTTCATGAGATCACCTTCTGGACTTTCCCTGTTGAAACATTTTCGGTCGGTTCTTCAGAAACGGCCTTGGAACCCGTATGAACGTATCCTTCCAATCGGGCAGGTACATGGGAGCGAATGGCGCGAAATACCGGACTCCGAACGAACGGAGTGAAGCAAGATGAATCAGCAGGAAGAATACGCCGCACATGAGCCCGAACAATCCCATCACACCGGCAAGAGCCATGAAAAAAAACTGAATGATCCGCTGGGTAATACCAAAGCTGTACATGGGGGATACGAAATTGGATATCGCGGTGATCGAGACGACGATGACCATGGCTGCGGAGACGATCCCTGCTTCTACTGCTGCCTGCCCAAGCACAAGCGCTCCGACGATGGAGATTGCCTGCCCGGCGATCCGTGGCATCCGAAGCCCCGCCTCCCGTAATACTTCGAACGTAACCATCATCATGATCGCTTCAATGAAAGCCGGAAAAGGCACCCCTTCCCGCTGAGCGGCCAAGTTGACCAAGAGCGGGTCCGGAAGCAATTCCTGATGATAGCTGACGACCGAAATATAAAGCGCGGGTACGAAGATGGCGAGAAAAAAGGCAGCCATCCGAAGCCAGCGCAGCAGCGTGGCAATATCGGCACGTTGATAATAGTCTTCCGGTGCGGAAAACAGCTGAAAGAACGTCAAGGGTCCTGCTAGGACGATCGGCGTACCGTCGGTCAAGACGGCAACTTGTCCCTCCAGCAATTTCGCGGAGATAGCGTCCGGCCTTTCCGTTGCAATTAATTGCGGGAAAGGTGTTAGTGCCTTGTCTTGAATCCATTCCTCGATATAGGCGCTCTCCAAAATACTATCGGTATGAATGGCTTGCAGCCGCTTGCGGAACTCATCCACTAATTTATCCGAGGCTATCCCTCGCATATAGGCTAGGCACACCATCGTCCTCGTTTCCGAGCCAATAACCATGGATTCGAATACGAGCTTATCGCTCTTCAATCTCTTGCGGATAAGGGACAGGTTTCGGATTAGATCCTCCACGAACCCTTCTCGCGGCCCACGGATCGTGGATTCCGTGCTCGGTTCCTCTACGCTGCGTTGTTCCCGCTTGCAAACATCCATTGCAAGCGCTTGATCCTTCCCTGGGAGAAGAATGAGGCAATGGCCGCCAAGAAGCGCTTCAATAGAATCTTCCAGTCCGTCCGTTTCCTTCATTTGACCATGGGAAATCCTCATCTTTAACCAGGACAAAGGTTCAATCTCATCGGCATGTTCGCTTTCCGGCTCTTGAATTGCATGAAGAATCGGACGGATAATCGCTTCGTCCACCTGATCTTGATCAGCTAGAGATGTGAGAAAAAGGCAGGATACCTCGAACCCTGCCTTTGTCTGAAGATGGCGGCGCACAACATCCGGGGAAGCTCCCAGCCGTTCTGTTATCCGATCCGCGAGATCCTGATTGTGCTCCGTCATGGAAACGTTCCCCTCCTGCAATTACTCCAGTCAGGTTGTCCAGAATGCTGGACATTCATTCCTTTTCCTTACCATTTCTTGAGAAGTGCCTTTGCTTGATCCATGGTTTGTTCAACAATTGCTGCCGCGGAGTGATTGTTGGCTAATCGAAGTCCTTGACCCGCCCAGAGTGACATATACTCGGGGTTATTTGCTCTAGCCGCTGCCTGCCGAATGTCTCGAGTCAATACGTTTTGGATGGGGAAGTCGGGGATTGTTCCCGGATACTGATGCATATCGTTCATTAATTTTGTCCGAATGCCTCTTGCCGGTTTGCCCGAGTAGGCACGAGTAATGGCAGTGGAATTCTCATTGGAAGTTAGAATTTTTTGTTTGTATATCTCATGGGCACCACTCTCAGGGCATGCCAGAAATGCGGTTCCCATCTGTACAGCAGCTGCCCCTAATACGAGGCTTGCTACGAGTCCCCGTCCATCCATAATGCCACCTGATGCGATGACCGGTATCGACACGTGATCTACTATCTGCGGAATAAGCGCCATCGTACCGACCAAAGCATCCGAATCGCTCTTCAAGAATGTGCCCCGATGTCCTCCTGCTTCGCTTCCCTGGGCCGCAATGGCGTCTACGCCAGCCGCTTCCAAACGTATCGCTTCTTCAACAGTCGTTGCCGTACCGATAATCGCAATTCCACGCTGCTTCATAGCTTGGAGCATATCATGCGGTGGAATGCCAAATGTAAAGCTGAATATGGATACTTGCTCTTCCAGCAAGACTTGAACTTGCTCCTGAAAGGACTCTGAAGACTTCGGAATGAATGGATTCTGTTCAATGCCAAGCATGACGCGATATTTATTGAGATGGGTTGTCATTTCACCGACTTCGCCTTCCCGTTCTTCTGGTTGCTCTGGTACGAACAAGTTGACCCCGAAAGGCTTATCTGTTAATTCTCTGGTCCTTCGGATCGTACTTCGAAGCTGTTCAGGTGTTAAGTATGCGCCTCCCAGATTTCCCAGGCCTCCGGCATTTGAAACTGCCGCAACTAACTCAGGTGTCGCAGGGCCGCCTGCCATCGGCGCTAGGAATAGTGGATATTGAATATTGAGCATACGTGTTAATTCCGTTTCTAACATGATGGAACACCTCCTGTATTTGGACGCTACGCTAAGCGTTTCTTATGGATCTTTTATTATTGGTGAGGACTGCGCCAACCATCAATATGGTAACAGCAAGAACTAGCACCAAAGTGGCAAGAATGAGGGATAAGCTGTAACTGTGCGTCACTTCCAAAACAATACCGGCCCCAATCGGACCAAGGATTTGCCCGATACCAAAAAAGCCAGTCATTAGAGCGATAGCTTTATTGCCGCTGGAAGGTCTAGCTATTCGAGCAGCAGAAATTGCGAGCATGGCAATCCCCATAAACGTTCCGCCAAAAAGGATCGACCCTAATGTTACACCTATTAGATTAGGCAGCCATACCGGCAGAATGACTCCGGCAGCTTGCAGGATCAGTGCGGTTATCAGAGGTTTGATATAACCGGCTTTACTCGTCCACCAAGACCAGAGAACGGTCGATGGTACAGCGGCAATCCCAACGATAATCCAACTATAGTCAGCGAAACTTGATATCTGTGGCATGTGTTTGACCATGGCTACCAGAAAAGTCGCACTAACAATATAACCAAGTCCCTCAAGGCCATACATAAATAGAAGCCAGCCAAAGATAGATGCGTTCTCGCCCGGTGAAGCCGAGGAACCAGCATGTTGATTTGTTGATACCGTCTTATCCTCTCGCAAATAAGGCCAAACCAGAACTAACAGCACGAAGCCGATGATCGGAAGCCCAATCCATGTTCCCCTCCAAGTGAAATGGCTGAGGATGGGCGTCAATAATCCGGTTAAAGCAATACCCGTACCAACCCCGCCGTAGAACACGCCTACCCATTTCTCACGCTTCGCTGAAAGCAGCGCATTCAGTACTAAACTCGATGATAAAACGAAAATAAGTCCGCTGCTCATTCCACTTAAGAAGCGCAAAATCATCCATACATAAAATGAAGATGCTATTCCCATAAGTCCCGTTGTAAGGAGGCATAGGATCAATTGAATCCGAAGATGGTAAGCCTTCCTATTCCCCCACGTTATGAATCCTGCACCAAAGGCAGCGACAAGGTAACCCAAATTGTTGCTTCCCGCCAGGTACCCGGATTCCGAACCGGAAAGATGAGCTTGAGCTTGCATTAGTGGGAGTATGGAAGTGTAAGAGAATCGTCCAATGCCCATTGCTATGATGAGCATAACAAATCCACCAATAATGGTCTTGGTAGAATCAGATAAGTTCGTTCGATTATTTTCAACAAGCCTCATAAGACCTGCCTCCTTTCTGAGTGCATTGTAACCCATCACTTATATCGAGTAAAATGAACTTTAACGATGGTTAACATTAAAATAATCAATATCTCATATGGAGGTATGGCGATGGAAATCCGAGACCTGCAGATTTTTCTGGCCGTTGCGGACGAAGGAAGCATTACCAAGGCAGCTGAGAAATTAGAATACGTGCAGTCGAGTATCAGCATTCGTATCCAACAGCTCGAGAAGGAATTGAATACGACGCTATTCCGTCGTGGGCGGCAAGGCGTGAAACTCACAACATCCGGAGAGGCACTCAGGTCCTATGCGGAGAAAATTATATTTCTTACTCATGAGGCTGAACGCGTCGTAGCAGATAACACGATTCCACGAGGGCCGCTTCGCATCGGCTCGCTTGAAACCACTGCAGCGGTTCGGTTGCCATATATTCTCACCGATTACCTGAAAGCTTATCCTGAAGTCGATCTGACCTTGAAAACGGGAACAACGGAAGAACTTATCCATTTCGTATTGAAATATGAATTGGATGGAGCTTTTGTAGCTGCGCCTGTTGAGCATGCAGAGCTCGATATTATTGAGGTTGGAGTTGAGGAGCTTGTACTTGTCTCATCGGGACAATTCGCATCATTTGATCATCCTGAACAATTACGCAATCTGACTTTACTGGTGTTTCGTGCGGGTTGTTCTTACCGGCGAAAGCTCGAGGATGGGTTACATGCGAAAGGGATTATTCCTGCAAAAATCATGGAATTCGGTACATTGGAGGGAATACTGGGATGTATTCACGCCGGTCTCGGAGTCTCTGTTTTGCCTCGTTCAGTGGTTGAGCGAGCCAAGGTTCAATATCAATTGCGCTCCCAAAACATCGAGGATAAGTTCTACCTAACCCCGACCCTGTTCATACGCAGGAAAGATACCTATAGAACGGCAGCTGTGTCTGAATTTATCCGAGTTTCAAGAGAGCGATTCAACTAATTTTCCGTGAACCAGCCATTCGCGCTCTCATTCGTTCAGAAATGGATGGTTACTTGCAGAATAATTCTTACTACAATCAGAAATGAGTGAACTCTATCCGAGAGAGGTGTTACGATGAATAACTTGAATAAACCACTGGCCAGGCAGGCTCTGAGCAACATCAGTCCTTATTCGCCGGGTCAACCGATCTGGGAAGTCCAAGAGAAATTCGGGCTTTCCCGCGTAATCAAACTGGCATCTAATGAAAATCCATTAGGTCCTTCTCCAAAGGCAGTTGAAGCCATGCAAAGAATGCTCCCGGAGCTGCACCGATACCCGGATGCTAATACGTCACTACTGAGAACGGAGATCGCCGAGCAGAATCAGCTTCAGCCCGATCAAATTATCGTCACCAACGGCGGGGATGAATTAATCAAACTCGTGTCAGAAGCGTATCTTGAACCGGGGGATGAGGTCATTATCCCATCGCCCTCTTTCAGTGAATATGAATTCGGTGCCCATCTAATGGCTGCAGCCGTTGTTTCCGTCCCGCTCAATGCTGATTATGGCTATGATCGTAATGCCATTCTTGGTGCCGTGACGAATCGAACGAAGCTTGTCTACCTATGTTCGCCGAATAACCCGACCGGAACTTATCTGGCCAAACCGGATTTACGCGCACTGCTCGACTCGCTCCCGAAACATGTTTTGATCGTGTTGGATGCGGCGTATAGCGAATATGCTTCTGCATCGGATTACACGGACGGGCTTGAGTTTGTGCGTGAGGGTTACCCTATTCTCATTTTGCATACCTTCTCCAAGATTTACGGGCTTGCTGGAATCCGGATCGGCTACGGACTAGCCCCCGAGTACGTGATCTCTACTCTCATGAAGGTACGAGAACCATTTAACGTTAACGCATTGGCACAAGCAGGAGCGCGTGCAGCATTGTCCGATACCGAACATCTAATAGCCTCCAAGGCAGTAAATGTTCAGGGCTTAATGCAAATGTATAGCCTGCTCAAGGACTTAGGGATCACCTATGTGGAATCCATGAGTAACTTTCTGTTGATTGAAATCGGCATTGATGCAAAGACGGTAGCCAACGAGTTGCTTGCCAGAGGGATCATTGTTCGTTATGGAGGAATATGGGGCCTGCCCGGACATATCCGAGTTTCTATCGGCACCTTTGTTGAAAATGAAGCCTTTATCGAAGCCCTTCGCGAAATGAACCATCCGTTTTCTCCATGTTGAAAGGCTGTGTTACTATTAGGTCATAGAAGTTACTGATCAGAATTGACCTAAGTAGTAAGGGGAATCGTAAGATGTGGAAACCAGATCGCGGCAGTAAGAAAGCTCTATATCAACAAATTGCCGATCATCTCGAACAACGAATTTCATATGGGGAATTTCCTCCCGGCAGTCTGCTCCCTTCGGAGAGGAAGCTCGCAGATCAGCTTGGCGTCAATCGCAGCACCGTTATCATGGCCTTTGCTGAGCTTCGATCCATGGGTATTATCGACAGCCGTACCGGCAGCGGAACATCAGTGAGTACCACCAAATGGGAGGCGACACCGAAACACACCCCCAATTGGAGCCGCTATGCGGAAGGCGGAAACTTCCTGCCCAACTTGCCTTTTATGAGAAGGATTCGGGAAGCACTCATACAGCAGCCTTCCTTGATCGATTTTGCAAGCGGTGAGCTGGCAGCCGATTTGGCCCCGACGGAAGAAATAGCCAAGATCATGAGTGAATTCCAATATCCCTCTTACTTGGGCTATGACAATCCGCAAGGTTCGATTCCGCTTAGACAAGCTCTGGTTGATTATCTGGAGAAATACCGGGAAATTCGGACGACCGAATCATCTATTCTGATTACATCCGGCTCTCAGCAATCGTTATATCTAATTACGCAATGTCTTCTGTCCCCTGGGGATGCAGTGGCTATCGAAGATCCATCCTATTGTTACTCCCTTCCCATGTTCCAGTCTGCAGGGATTCGATTATTCCGGCTTCCGGTCGATTCGCAAGGGGCTCAGCCGGAGGAGATTCGTTCGTTGTTCAAAAAACATCGAATTAAGATGGTGTTTCTCAACCCTAATTTTCAGAACCCTACCGGTACGGTGCTCAGTGATGAACGTCGTCGGCAGCTGCTTGATATCGCAAGCGAGCTTGGGCTTCCGATTGTAGAGGATGATCCTTTCAGTCTGACCGCTTATGATGGCAAGCCGCCTTCTCCTTTGAAAGCATCGGATACTGTCGGGTCCATCATTTATATCGGCTCTTTCTCCAAAATAGCAGCGTCAGGCCTGCGAATCGGCTGGATGGTAGCTCCCCATTCCATTGTGAAACGTCTCGCCGATGCCAGGCAGCAGATGGACTTCGGTTTAAGCGTAATCCCGCAGCAGGTAGCTGCACAGTTTCTACAATCTTCACTGTTCGTACCGCATTTGGATCGATTACGGATGGAATTGAGATTTAGGCGGGATTTGACAATCGAAGCGCTCAACAAGGAGCTTCCGGATGCACTTCTGCACTCGATTCCGGATGGAGGACTGCATTTATGGTGTAAGTTGAACAATACGATTCAAGACGGCAGGCTCTTGGAGGAAACCATTAGAAGGGGAGCTGTTTTTGTTCCGGGCAGCGTGTACGGATCGGACGCCGGATTTGTCAGGTTTACATTTGCGAGACCGAGATCGGAAGATATCGAACGGGGAATATCTCTATTTTGCGAGGCGTATCGGCAATTACAGGACTAGTTTCCTTATCAAAATTACCCACAGGGCCTCCTGTGGGTAATCTCATCTTTTACTTTATATCATGCTTAATCAGGTATACGGCTCCACCACCAAGTAAAATCGATCCCGCAACAAAAGCGAAAGACAATATCGTCATTGAAATAATATCATACATGTCTATGAGCCCTCCTTTTATATCCGTCCGTCATTCTCGTTGCTGCTGTCTTCCCATCTTCTCGAGTAGGCTTTATTCGTAACCCATATCGTAATCCAAGTCACAACGATTGCAATTGCTGCGGCAGCAATCCATACACCAACTGGTACCTGCATAATTAGATCCCCTCCACGTGGAAACTTGATATGAAGGTATCTTAAACCTGTTCATCGCGTTTGTAACCGTCCAATTAGAAGCCGCTCTGACCATCCAGTTGGATTAAAGGTCCAAATCCCCTCAAAAAAAAGCCGCACACCGGCGGCTTTTCGAAACACTTATGAAATTAAAGCTACGCTATGACTCATTCCACCCAAATAACGCCTTCTCAAACTTCTTCCTATTCAGTAAATAGACAATGGCAAAGAAGAACGGTACTGCGGCTACCGAAGGGCGAATAGTACCATCCGCCATCCATAAAAGGTCACACAGCATAAATATCAACAGATTCGCGATTATATACTTTCGAAGTAGTTCCATTATATCCCTCATACAATGTGATTTTTCACTATTGTATTCGGCATTAAAATTAATGGTGAACCTAACCTTATTTGGGGGCAACACGCTGGAGAATGCTCTCTTATCTTACTTTCAGGATTATGTCTTTTAGCTCAAACAGAGTCTTGATTCGATAGCTGGCCTGTGAGAAATCATGTGTTTTTGTGAAGTCGTTATGGACAATAGCACAGTCGATACCAGCCGCTACGGCTGAGTTTAACCCTCTGTTTGAATCCTCTACAACCAGCGTCTCTTCTTTGGTAGCTCCGAAACGCTTTAGTCCGGTCAAGTATGGCTCCGGGTGCGGCTTGGTGCGATCGTAGTCTTCGCGAACAAGGACAAATTCCATGAATTGTTTAATCCGGCGATTTTCATGAATAAGTTGAAAATCCGCACGTTTTGCAGTCGTCACGATGGCCATGCGGACGTACTTGGACAGTTCGGCTAGCGTTTCAACTACGCCTTCGATCTCTATGTCTTCTGTTCTTAGATAGTTCTGGTAATAGACGTTTCGGACCTCACGCTGCTTGCTGAGGGTCTGTTCATCAATACCTGCCTTCCTAGCTTGGGACCATGTGCCCAATGACTGGGTCATGTCGCGGAGGTATTGGTCTTTATCCAAGGTAAATCCAATGTCGGCCAGAGCGCGTTCTCCCGCTTTGTAATACCAGAATTCAGTATCCACCAGAACGCCATCATGATCGAAAAGTATGTACTTCTTCATCGTTTCGTGCTCCTTTGTCAGCTTAGACGGATTATTATCTATTCTACTTCAAAAATGGCAGCTGATCATCTGATCAGCTGCCATTTTGTTGTTCTACCGTTATCTTATGATGCGTCCGATACGATTTCGGTTATACAGAATCGGAGCATTGCTTCTGCCGCTCGCTTGCTTGTGGACCTCTTGCATCCGCCCCATCAGCTCCGCGTACCATTCTTCGTCACGCGTGGCCAGCGCCAGCTCGATAAAGTCTAGGATCGGCTCCTCGTACTCCAGCACATCCACCGTAGGCTGCTCTTTGAGCCAGCTTCTGAGCACGGAGATCGTAGTGCCGACAGCAGCATCATGATCGGATTGAACAACATAAACGTTTGCAATGTTGTGTATTTCGTTCATCGCCGTAATAAATCCTTGAATAAGTTCCCCGTCCTTCGTTCTGCCTTGTACCCAATCACTGATCGCAAAGCTCATCGTCAGCACCACCTGTCATTAGAATGGATAACCAAACTGTATCTTAATTGATTACAGTTAGGTTGTGAAAAAAGGACGGTGCATAAGCAGTTTGCTCGGCTAGCCGCCCTCTTCTTACTTGTTACTGTAATTATATTTGTTACAGTTACGGATGTCAAGAAGTCATCCTGTTGACCATGAAGCTTCAATCTGCTCCAACCATGATTTGGCACTAGCTTTATACCCTTGGTAGGATTCTTCTCCCCAATGCAGATAGGACACCGAAATGAGCTCGACTGTTTCAAAGAGCTGATAATAGAGCAGCTTGATATCAAATAAAGGTGACAGCTTGCGCAGGGTTGAATAACCTGCCATGAATGCCTGCTGCATCTCCTTTGCATCCGTGAATACATCCTTGGCATGCAGCGCTTTGAAGTCGAACTCCGGATCTCCGGCAATCGACCACTCCATATCTAGAATAGCTGTGATCTCTCCATCAGCACACAGCAAGTTAGCAAAGTGATAATCGTTGTGAATCAACGATGCTTTTGCAATTCCACTGAACAAATGCTCCGCTCTCTTATATACGAAGACATAACGCTCGGCTTCCTCAGGATTGATAATTCCAAGCTTCAGGCAACGATTGGTTCTCTGCTTCATGCCCTCAACAAGATACTGTTGCCAGCTGTTATATTGATTATTCGACGAGAGAGCAAGCTCTCCAAACTTATCCCGCCCAATACCATGTATTTTCGCAAGTAACATGCCTGAGTTGTATGCCATCTTGATTTTTGATTCATCGGTAGCCGTCTCCAATGCTTGCCATACATCAATGCCCGGCATCTTGCTTGTAATCAATATTTCATAGGGCAAATGTTCATGGCTGTTATCAAATACATAGACATCCGGAACAGGTATGCCCTCTGATTTCATCATTCGAAGCGCTTGCTGCTCATTGTCAAATTTCGGCAGCTCCACGTCTCGGGCATTTACCCTAACTACATAATGATCGTTAATAAAAATACAAGGATTCACAATTCCACGATCCGAATATTCTATGCGATCAATGCGTCCGAGGCTATGCTTCTCGAAGATCGCTTGGATCGTTAAGATATCAAATCTCATAGATTTCATGGCATGTCCCCTCGCTATTTTCAGAGTAGATTATGTATGAATGCACTTTCACTAAACACATCATAACATTCGTCAGTAAGATAAGGAACGAACAACATTATTGTGGCCGATTCCGCCGCGAACCAGCTGCGGACAAACGTGCTTCCAGTCTGCATATTCCTTTATTGTTGTACTAAACTGATCATCTAATTCAATAATTTGAGCATAAAGTATGCACAATTGTCGAAAGCTTTAATGAATTTACTTTTCGACAGGAGGCTTGCTTATGTCAAAGATTCGCGAGGACTTAACTCTTGCAACGTCGAGCTTTAGTCACATCATCGACGTTCCTATAGAACAAGTTGACATTGGCCATTGGTTATTCTCTCTCTCAGAAGCCGAGTATCAACGTTGTTGTCCCCCGGATCATATTGCGGTGGGCACGACCAAGACGGAAGACGGACGTCCAATGTCGATTAACGTGGAGAAAATCGGCAGCAGTCTCTCGATCCAGCATTATATCGGAGAGATTGTTGAGAAGCACAAATGCCGGATGGTCTCCACGACCGATATTTTTATTACAACCGAACAACGGACTCAGATGCAAGTTATTTGGGAGCTTAGCGTAAAGAGCGTCAACGCTGATCAAACCGAATTTACGAACGCCGTAGTAACCCACCCGTCAGAACATTTATTGAAAATCTTCGAAGATCAAGGACTCACGTTTGAACAAGCATCCGCGACCCGTCAACAAATATCTGAAGATCATAATAGACGGGAAGCACCTCTCTTTGCGGAAAGCATAGCGCGCGCCGCACGAGGAGAGCTGCATTAATTAGTAGTTGAACATTCGAAAAGAGACAAGGGGATCCAACTCCTAAGTCTCTTTTCGAATGTTCTATTAACCTTATGATTAAGCTGCTTGTGGTTCCTTATTGCGCTTCGTAATACGTATAGCCATCATGGCAGCGAACAAACAAATAAGACCTGCACTGAAAAACGTCGGTGAGTAGGTTCCTGTCCAATCTCTTATTGCTCCAGCCAGGAAAGCTGCGGCAGATGCACCGACTTGGTGAGCAACGACCACCCAGCCGAATACCATACCTATCTTCTCTTTACCGAACTCTTGCGCCGCTAGTTTAACCGTTGGCGGTACAGTCGCGATCCAATCAAGTCCGTAAAACACTGAGAATATGAACAACGTGGATTGTCCCCCATCTAGGGCATAAGGCAAGAACATTAAGGAGAGTCCGCGAAGGCCGTAATACCAGAAAAGCAGCTTGCGAGCGTCAAAACGATCCGTTAACCAACCTGATAATGTCGTACCGATCAAATCGAACATTCCCATCAAGGCTAGCAATCCGGCAGCCATCACTTCAGGAATACCATGATCGCCGCAAGCCGGGATCAGATGCGTGCCGATCAAACCGTTGGTCGAAAATCCACAAAAGAAGAACGTGCCTGCGAGCAACCAAAACGTTTTGTTCTTTATCGCCTGACGTAATGTCGACAGCGGTGTAAGAAATATATTGCCTTGAAACGGTTCTGGCTTCACAAGTTCATCAGAGCCATATGCGGCGAGCCCCTTCTCAAATGGATGATTTCTCATCCAGATCGCCACAATCACCAATACCAGGACAATAAACCCGACTGCGGTAAAGACAGCATAGCGCCAGCCATTCTCAACAGTGATATGTGCTAACAAAGGCAGGAATAGCAGTTGTCCTGTCGCTGCGCTGGCGGTTAGAATGCCAACAATGAGGCCTTTGCGTTTAACGAACCAACGATTAGCTACAGTCACTCCGAGGACGTTAGCCATCATCCCAGTTGCTAGCCCAGACACAATACCCCAGAGCAATTCATATTGCCATAGCTGCTTCATAAAAGGAGTCAGTGCCATGCTCGTGGCCAAGACAGCAAGTGAAATCACCATCGTACGACGAATACCGAACTTAGACAGGATAGCAGCAGAGAATGGCCCTACAAGGCCATAAAGGAAGATACCGACAGAGATAACACCCGATATGGAACTGCGGTCCCACCCGTACTCTTGTTCAAACGGGACCATCAATATGCTCGGCATCGAACGAATACCAGCAGAGACGAGAAGCGTAATAAACGCTATTAGGACAACTATCCAGCTGTAATGCCAGGAAGTTGATTTCACTTTGGCTTCCATTTCCTCACTCCAATTTCATTATTTATTGAGCTCAGAAGTAAAAATATCATTTCTGGAACGATCGGTCAATAATTATTTTGAACGATCGTTCTAGAATCAACTTTTCTGTTTAAGATAAAAAAAAGCCGTCGGCATTCCATTCCAACAGCTTCTACTCCGTTATTTCAACAATGACATATTCACTTTTATGATATTTCTGAGTTTTTCCCTGTCCGGATTGGTTTTCACCATTACGCGAAGTCCAATTAAGGCATTATTCAAACAAGATGCCAGTTGATCCGAGTCAAGCGTTTCAGGGAACTCTCCGGATTGCTGACCCTGCAAGATCAAATTACGAATGATCCCTTCTACATGCTCCCAATTCACACGTACACAATCCCTTGCCTCGGCATCATGACTGGATAGCTCTACCGCTGTATTTACAATGAAACAGCCTTGAGGTATATCTTCTCGTTCGCGGATAGCCATATCAAAAAATTGTTGTATGGTCTCTTTGGACGAAGGGGAAGCTTCTACTCGTTGTTTTAGAGAAGTTTCAAATTTTTCGATATAACGCTTTAATGCCTGATTATATAGCTGCTTCTTTTCCCCGAAGGTATCATATAAGCTTCCCTTGTGAATTCCCATATGCGTAACCAGCTGGTGCATAGATGTTTTCTCGTAGCCTTGCTCCCAAAACAGGTTCATTGCTTTATGCAAAACAATATCTTGATCAAATTCTTTAGGTCTAGCCATTGCGTGTCTCCCTCCTTCAAAAGTAAAGTAACATTTCTGGACTAATCGGTCAAATAATTATAAACCGATCGTTGTCAAGGCATACAACCAGGCAAAACTATTAAGCTAATAATAGATGAGAGTAAAAGTGAACACACAAAAAAGGATGAAGCGCATGAATTGCACGCCATCCGTTCTCACAGCTAGAATCCATAAACTCGGCAACTGCCAAACCGGATATTGTTCCACATTATGCCGATAATCGTAGCCAAGTGCCAACTGAATGGCGGCATTACCCGGCCGATCGAGGAAGAACTGATCCATTGTATACCCATCAGGACTGATCAAAAAAGGATGACAAGCTCCTGAAGTATATTGTTTCTTAGTGAATTCAAATTCGACAAGCTTGGAGAACGCTGCTTTGTTCTCGGGCTCGGATCCGCCCAAAGAGCCTTGAATATATCAAAAGGTTGACCGAGTCCTACCTCATGAGCTACAGCATTCTGGATGACGAAACCCAGAACTCGCTCAGGATGCCGCATTGCAATTCGGAATCCGATTGGGCCCCCATAGTCCTGACAATACAAAATATATCGTGGGATGTTGAGCCGTTCAAGCAATTGTTCAATAACCAAGGATAGATGTTCGAAGGTATAAGAGAACTCATTCATTGGAGGCATACTGCTGTTCCCGAATCCAGGATAATCCGGAGCAATGACATAATAGCAATCAGCCAATAGCGGTATCAAATCCCGAAACATGTGGGAAGAACTAGGGAATCCATGAAGAAGAATAATTGCTGGATTTCTAGGATTCCCTGCTTGACGAAAGAAGACTTCAATCCCTTCTATGTTCATTTTTTTGTAAAGCACCGCCATCGATATCAGCTCTCCTCCAAGCAAGATTCATCCGTATTGCTCCGCATTCTTAGGGGCTAAAAATGTATTGAAATCTATTGTTTATGTTCTTTCATCTCCATTTTTCCTGCATTTGTCGCCTCAATTCGGCGTTCTCCAACCGAAGTTTCTCGAGCTCGTATCTTACCGCGCGCATCAAAGAATTCAGCCCGAATCCGATCATGAACAAAACTAGACCCAATATAGATATGCTTCCAGCAGCCGCAAATTCTAACAGAAAAAAGACGATACCAAGAGCGATAAGAATGATCGAAATGATTTTGACGCTTCTTAACGAGTCGTACATGATGATGCCACTCCATTTCAAATGACGCCATTTCTTTAAGCGAATTCGCTTATTAGATTATCAATATTCTATGTGCATAAATGCAATGTGTGTCCGCCTATCATTGGCAACATTTCCTATAACTCGTAACATAAGAAAATAGGCAGCCCCCGCGTACATCCTTGTAGGGTCTGCCTATTTGTGTTAGTATCGTGCACACTCGTGGAACACCTTGTACGGCAAGCCTATTTCTCTACCTCATAGCGGGTTGCGATAATGCCCGAATTGAACGTTCGGCTGGACAGCAGCCTGAGCTTGATTTTCTCGCCTTCGCCGTGGAATACCGATTTTCCGCCACCCAAGATGACCGGACAAATTGTCAACAGGAATTCGTCGATCAGGCCGAGCTCAAGCAATGTCTTCGCCGCCCCCGGACTACCGAAGATAACGAGATCTTTGCCGGATTGCTCCTTGAGCGCCTTGATTTCCTCCGCGATATTGTCCTTGATCAGCATCGTATTGTTCCATTCGACATGGTCCATCGAACCGGAAATGACGATTTTCTTAACATCCTGCAGCCATTTGGCATGCTCCAAATCGTGCTTCGACGCATCCGGATCATCCAGCAAAGAAGGCCAGTAGCTCTCCATCAGCCGATACGTCGTGCTTCCGTATACGGGAGAGCCGACTTCGGCTACGACTTCCTCAGCGTATTTCTCTAAGTCCTCATTGTAAGGAATCCAACCTAATCCTCCGTTTGAATCCGTCGCATACCCATCCAGCGACACGTGCATGAACAATACGAGTTTTCTCATGTTTGCTTCTCCTCCAATTTCCTTCGCTCTCATATTCACTATAAATCATTCCGTTACGTAAGGGTCAACACTTTGGACAAACTTCATGTCAATCGACACTACCTCGGAAACTTGCAATTACGAATTCGTAGAACGCTAATGCTTCGTTCAGCGTCCCGAAAGCTGCCTGAGCCATGGTTCTGCTGCCTCCGCCTTTGCCGCCGTACGCCCCTAGATGTTGCTTGAATAACGCTCCGCAAGAATGTTCGATTCCCCCGCTATGCGCCAGTACCACTTTGAAATCCGCAAGATCGGCAAGCAGCACGGGATCGTTGGTCAATGACGTGAGCTTTAATGCCAGGCTTTGCAAATCTTTCAACGGCTTATTCTCAAACTGATGCGCGATCAAGCCGTATTCCGCCCGATCCAAGAGATCGCGAGCGATAAAAGAATCGTTCTGCTCCTTAAGAGCAGCTAAATCGGTTTGAAGCTGTTTTTGCTCCTGTTCCCACTTCTCAACGCGAGCGACAATATCCTCTTTTCCGGTATTGAATTTGGATGATAGCGTCCCTAATATCCCCATGCAGTCGTTAAACTCCGTTAAGGCGCGGCTCCCGCATTTGAATGAAATTCGGGTATTTCCTTTCATCTTCTCCGTTCTTAACAGCTTGATCATCCCGATTCCACCCGTAGACGATACATGTGTCCCACCGCACGCATTGTATTCCACGCTCTCAATCTCCACGATCCGCACGTTCCCCGATACTTTCGGCGGCTTTGCCAGCGGCAATCGGCTTGCTTCCTCCCCGGAAACCAAATAACTAATAATTCGGCGATTATCGTAGATGGTCTTGTTCACTTCCCGCTCCAGATGGGATAGCTGCTCTAAAGTTAGCTCGGGTTTATCCACGTCAATCGTCGCGGATTCGATGCCCAGGTGAAAGCTTAACGTCATTGCACCAAATAACTGAAGACAAACCGCCGACAGTAGATGCTGACCGCTATGCTGCTGCATATGATCGAATCTTCGCTGCCAATCGATCTTGCAAGACGCCGCCATTCCCTCCGGCAATTGCTCTACTTTATGAAGCACTTCATCTTCCTCACTGATAACATCCAATACAGGGATGCCGTTAATCGTTCCCGTATCGCAAGGCTGTCCCCCTCCATGAGGATAAAAGGCGCTTTCCTCCAACTGAACGTACCATCCGTCATCTCTCTTGAGCGAATTCGTAATCTTTGTCTCCCATTCGGTTAAATAGGAAGAATGATAATACAATCTAATTGTCATCTTTCAATCCCTTTCTTTATGTTCATGCAACAACGCATACAAAATCTTGATCGTCTCATTCACTCAGCGGTAGATAATAAACATATTTTCGGAGCTGTTGTGCAAGTGGAATCAGGAGACAGGCGACTGACTTGGGGCGGAGCGGCTATCCCTCTTTACTATAAGGACTCTCCCCTTCATATTCCGCTTGCTATGGCTTCCTTCGGGCCTGATGGGACATTCCGGATTATCCGGAGCCTTTGCCTATTATTCGCCTAAGCATGATCTATACCTGTGCGGTACAGGCAACCAAATATCCCCGCCGAGCTTGTCCTACAAGCTGATGCTTCGGATATTAAATACACTGTAAGCAACAGTTACATAGGGGTTGCTCCAACTATTGGGACAGGGAAGCGCTCGATTGAAGTTGCTCCAGAAGCTTTTGTGTCTCGATGTCCGGTTCCGGATAAGAGAGGTCCAGCTTCTCCAAGGAACTTATAATCGTCCGGAGCACTAAGTAGTCGCGGAACCATCGTTCATTGGCTGGGACGATATGCCACGGAGCGTGATTGGTTGCCGTGTATCGGAAAGCATCTTCGTATGCGTCAATGTATTTATCCCAGTAATGCCGCTCTTTGAGATCGCTTGGATCGAATTTCCATAGCTTCTCCGGGTTGCTGAGCCGTTCGCGGATTTTCTCAAGCTGAAATTCAGGTGAAATATGTAGGAAAATTTTGATCAGCAACACGCCATTGTTCGTTAGAAGCTTCTCAAAATGCCGAATATGCTTCATCCGAGTTGCTGCTTCCTTGTCCTCTATCAAGCCATGCACCCGGGTAATGAGCACATCCTCGTAATAAGAACGATTAAATGAGGTAATATAACCCTTGGCAGGGACGACCTTATGCGTTCTCCATAAGAAGTCATGTGCAGACTCTTCAATAGTCGGTTTCTTAAAACTCTCCGCTCGAAAGCCCTGCGGATTCAAGTTGGACAGTACCTTCTTGATGACGCCGTCCTTCCCGCTGCAATCCATCCCCTGGAACAAGACGAGCACACCATTCGTCTTCGAAGCAAACAACTTGTCCTGCAGATTGCGGAGCTTCCGTTCCATCTGTTGGAACTCATCTTGTATCTCTTCTTTGCTTCCGAAGCCGCCTGTATCATTCGGATCGAAGTGGCCCAGACCGTGCTTGACTGCTTTGGTCAGCCGATAGTTCTTCAACATAAGACCCCTCCTCAGACACTTATCAATTCTCAACGAATTCGATCGTAATGAACAAAATTTAACCATACCTACTAAAATTGAATCGAGAGGAGCATTTTTAGATAATTATCCCACATTTTGTACATAGGTATTCAGTATTTTGTTGCGATACGTTAATGAAAAAAGCAGCTGCCAATGGCAAACTGCTTAAGATGAGAGTAGCAAAGTTGTTCATAGAAAGTGAAAGTGCTTGGACTAATAGAATAATAGTTTAGCCGGTTATGAACACAGTTCTTGGTTTGACATTCAATTTAGCATAGTGCTACTGTATATTTGAGGTGATCGGGATGGCAGAAACAGCCAAAAGTATGTTTGTTAATCTTCCAGTAAAAGACCTGAAGAAAGCAATGGCATTTTTCTCCGAAGTAGGTTTTGAGTTCAACCCAAACTTCACTGACGACAATGCAACTTGCATGGTCATCGGAGAAAACATTTACGCCATGTTGTTGGTGGAATCGTATTTCAAGACCTTCACCAAGAAAGAGATTTCGGACTCATCCAAAACAACCGAAGTCTTGATTGCATTAATGGTCGAGAGCCGCGACAAAGTGGACAAGTTAGTTAACAGAGCGATTGCAGCAGGTGGCCATATTGCAAATGACACACAAGATCTCGGCTTCATGTATCAGAGAAGTTTCCTAGACCTAGACGGTCATCAATGGGAAATCGGCTTTTTGGATGAAAGTGCGATCCCGCAGGGGTAAACAATTCTGGAGATACCTTGATTGATCTCATAAAAAAGTAAGCACCAGAACGCCAAATGCCGAAACCCTTATGTTTCATAGGGTTCCGGCATTTATGGCATGAACGGCATTTTATTCAATTTCGCCTTGTCGTGTTGATCAAGATTGTTCAGCAGTTCTATTAAACATGCCTATGTACCTTGACTTCACATTCTGACGTTGTCGGAGTAGTGTACTCCAAATAATTCACCGAGCCGTTAAAATTCAAATAGCTTTCGTAGCGAATACGAATGAATGGCAGAGTCAGAAACGCCAAGACATGATCCTTTGGAACCCAACGAGAGTCGCTTGTTTCATCCGAGGTAGTTAACACGCCTCCCTCCGCTTTACACGCAAAATCAAACATGACCTTCGTAGGGACATCCGTCACGCCGTCATACCACTTATGTAAACCTGTATTAGAAACAATGTTAATCAAATGGCTTACGGTCGCATCGATTCCACTTTCCTCTTTGATTTCACGAATCACACCGTTAATCAGATTTTCACCGACTTCAATAATGCCACCTGGGAAAACCCAGCCATCATCATGAGCTTTGACCAATAGTATATTTCCGTTGCCATCCTCTACAATTCCGCCGGCAGATACGATATGTGTCGGGAATCCCATTTCAAACCTCCTCCATTTCAACATCAAAACTCTATAATTTTCGCGCCTTGATTACAAAGGTTACGGGAAGCATCTTTGCTTTATTTGCAAAATCGCGGTCACTCGACTGCATCATTAATTCTTCATCCGATTCTTCAATCATTTGCTCAATTACAAATCCCTCTCTTGCCAACGCATTCACAAAAGTCGATAGTTTACGGTCCGATAAGGTTAGCGTACTTTCACCAAGAGTTACCGAGTACCAAGATTCATCGAAATAACATTTCTTAAATACAAGACTATCGTTTTCTGCGGTAACACATTTATGTATCGGGTGAGACCAGCTGAAAATAAATACCCCGCCTTTTACCAAGTAAGACGCTATGCGGCGAAAAGTTCCCTCAAGGTCGGTTGTCCAGCCGATCGCATAAACCGAATAAACAAAATCAAAATAATTGTTAGGCAGACCGCATTCTTCTTCCATGGGCGAACAGATTAATGTGGCCGAAAGACCGCATGCCGTCAAATGCTGCTTTGTCTTCTCCAGTTGGTTTGCAGACAGATCCATCCCCCATAGCTCAGATGCTTGGCGTTCCCCTAGGTATTGCAAGGATTGCCCGCTTCCACAACCTATTTCCAGCATCTTCTTCCCCGAGACATCGCCAAACAGCCGGCAACTATCTTCCGAGACATATGCTCCATAGAACGGAAGTGCGGTTCCTCCTAACACGTCATTACCTTTGGTATTCCAAAATAAGCTATTCGTTTCATGAATGCTGCGTTTATCCATGTCAACCGAGATGGCACCAACTTCACTACCACCTATTATGTTTGTTCGAATTGCAGAATTATTGACCATGTCGTCCTCCCCAATCCATGTTAAATAAATTGCAGAACGCCTCTACATCGCCCAGTAGGAATTCCATTATTTGGTGCCATTCAAGCATAGCGCACGTACGTTCCCCTGTAAATCATTTATTATCAAAAAGAAGAGGACCACGAGGGTCCTCCTTTAAACGTCATTCGATAGGGATTACTTACTGTACGCCGAACGTAAATATCGCATCCGGGTCCGGAGATAAACGGTTGTAATCCCGGATCGAGTCGACCCCTTTGCTGGTACTCGAGATCGTTCCGATCTTGCCCGAAGCTAGCGACGGCACTTTCAATACGATTGTTTGCCCGTCCAGACGACCTTCCGTGGGCGTGATTTGTTTGCCATCTACTACGATGTTGAAGAAATTAGTTTCATCCGAGTAGCCTTTGATAGGTTCGCTGAACGTAATCTTGATTTCCGTTCCTTGCGCGTTTACTTTCGCAATATAAGGAATGGCATTATTCGCACTTGATGCGGTAAAGACATAGACGCTGCTGTTGTCAGAGTCCTCCAGCTTATCCCTTTGATCGTCCACGATCAGTCCGTGATTCGAATCGTATTCCAAACGATAGCGCTGATTCGATTTCAGCGGATCCAGCTGGTCGGCGTTCAGGTAAACCGTGATGGACTTGCGGTCCGGGGACAGGACGTAGCTCGCGTTTCCGCTTGATTGAATGTCGATGTCGTTTCCTCCGGATACGGCGTACAGCGAGAAGCCCCCATCGTCATCAAGCCATATAGGCTCGCTGAATTGAAGCTCGAATGTGTAGCGGTCCGTCGAAACGATCTTCGTGACCGTAGGTGCCTGATTGGTAGTCGACGTTCCCGCGAACACAACTTGATAAGGCTTCGTGCCGTCCTGCGTGCGGATGGCGTTCCATCCCGCCGCGTCCTTGATACTGTCCTTGAAACGCAGGAAGTAAGTCTTGCCGGACCGCACATCTTCGTCTAGATATAGAGTCACTTCGGTCACGATTCTGTTCGTTTCGTTCAGGCTATCTCGGGCAATGTCGATCGCCGAATCGTCATCGCGCAGAAGATTGAATCCAGACGCGCTAACGTTACGAACGGGCTCACTGAAGGTGACCTTGATCGCCCTGTTGTTCAGCGCCGACACTTGGGTAACGTAAGGTTCGTCGTTCTTCTTCTCCGTGCCTGGGAATACCTTCTGATTCGCCCCGTCCGTGTTGACCAAACCAGGCAAATCAGAGATGCGGCCGGTGTAGACATGCCCCGCGACGAACAGGGAAGGATTGCCCGTTTGCTTCGTCTTTAGCTGGATGACAACCACGTTATTCGTGCCGGACTTGCGGACAACGTATTCGCTCCACCCGCTCACGTCGACATTACGGTTGTTATCCTTCAGAATCGTCAAGTCGAGAGAGCCGACTTCGGAGTCGGACAACGCACGGCTGAACGTTGCTTGAACCGTATTTTGATTGACAATTTCGAGCTTTTGAAACTCGATCGATCCGGACGTTTCGCGATCGCTGCCGACGAATTGGATGCGTGTATCCGCCGCGATTTCGTTGCCGCTTAGGTCATTCACATGATTGATGGTGACGGAATAAACGTCGCCCGGCGTCTGCGTATTGGTCGTGAGAGTGACAGACTTCTTCGCATCGTCGTACACCGCACTCTTGACTGCTCCTAGATCGCTGCCCAGCTTATAGTTGCTCACGCGGTTCGCCGTACTCGCTTCCAAACGCTCACTAAACGTTAAGACCACTTGGCGTGCTGCCGCTTGAATGCCGACAATGGTCGGAGAGCTGTAATCGACAAGGCCTCCGAAATACAGGTTCGTCGCTTTATCCATCGCGTTTCCTGCCAGATCGGAGATCCCTTGAATCGTCATCGTATACAGCACGGCATCCGTCTGTTTCGTCGTCGTAAGAATAACTGTGTCTCCGCCACTACCCAGAATGACATTCGTTACTCTGAGATTATTGTTAATCGTGTAATTCGAAACGTTCTTCGCCTGACCCTCGTTAACCTTCTCGCTGAATTGCACTTCGACGGTCGAATTGCTAAGTACTGACACCGATTGGACTTCAGGCTTATCGTGATCGTTCGTGCCTTTGAGAACAATATCGCGCCGCGCGTCCATGACGTTACCGGCTAGATCGGCAATATTGCGAATCGTCAGCTTGTATTCCCTGCCGTTCACTTGTTCGTTGGTGTACAGCGTTACCGTTTTGCCATCGCTCGCGATGGTCACGCGGGTGACGTACAAATCGTTATTGATGCTGTAGTTGTTCACATTGCGAGCGTCGCTTGCGTCGACCTTCTCGCTGAAGACAACCTGGATTGTCGAATTGTTCTGACCGGCGACACTAACGACAGTCGGCTTCGATCCATCGAGGTCGTAAATGCCGTAGAAGAACAAGTCGCTCCGGGAAGTCATCGTGTTGCCTGTTAGATCCTTCACGCCGGATACGGACAGCCGATACAGATAACCGTCTTCTTGCGTGCTCGTCGTGATCGTGACCATGCGTCGATCGTCGGATAACGCAAAACTATAGAGACTAAGGTTACCTGAAACGATGTCGTAATGGTCCGGATCCTCTGCCGTGGAGCGGCTTAGCTGCTCAGAGAACGTCAGCCGAATCGTCCGATCTCCCAGGTTCTCGACCTTGGTTACGGTAGGACGAGTGTCAGTCGTGCCGTCGTTGTTATCCCTAACGGCGGAATAACGCCAGCCCGTTCCGTCCACCGTGAGTGTGTAGATGACATTCCATTGTTGAGGCCCCGTCAAGATCGTAACGGTCATGCCATCCGATGACAGAGTCGCTGTTCTGATCGCGATAACCGTACCTTGATCGTCCTTTAACGAGAAGTCAGACAGATCAATCGAGGCGACTTTTTGCTTCAGGGTCACTAGAATGATACTGTTCGCGAGCGGTTGAATGCTGCTCACCTGAATCTTATGTTGGTTCTGCTGTTGATAAACGGCATAAGCGGCGTCGACGAGCTGCCCGCGGGTAGCGGCTGCTTTGTAATTGCTCTGGTAAGAGATAAAGCCGTGATCGAGCGCGGCACTGACCGAACTCCTTGCCCATGCAGATACGAGGCCTGCAACCGTAGAACTGCCATTTCCATAGCCATATGCTCGAACCAGTACAGCAGCCAGTTGCTCCACCGTTACATTAGCGGCGGGAGAGAACTTGCGCACGCCTGTTCCCGTCATGAGCCCAGCCTGATTCACAGCCTCCACTTCGTGATAAGACCATCTCGACTTCAACACGTCGTTAAAGCTCGACTTTACCGTGTTGATGTTGTCTGATAACCCCCAGAGTCGGAACAGCACGGCGGCGAATTGTTCGCGCGTCATCGATTGGTTAAGTCCTGCGCTTCCGTCCCCCATTCCGGTGAAGATTCCTTCTCCCTTTAGTACCTCGAACTTCGCTTGCGTGGAAAGCGAATCCGCATCTGCAATAAAAGCCGGAATCGCAAGAGCCAACAGCAGCCATGCGATCAGCACTTTACGTACTACATTCATACCCTAACCTCCTTTTCCGCGAGTCATGAAGACCCGCTGCGTCGAAAAGCTGTTTATTATAACGCATGGAGGTTACGAAATGTTGCGCTGACAAATTCAATTTGAAATCTGTCAAAACTCGCATTTATACGCATAAATACTAGGAAAACCAACATCAACCCCTTTTATACAAGGGCTTTAAATCTATGACCTCAATCATTGAGAGAGACATTTTGTATCATTTTGTTGAGAGTAAGAGATGATGAGAATTCTTTAATTTTATCTCAATATGGCATAAGTCCGGTTATACCAATAGGTTAATGGTGATTCCTACAGACAGCAGGCATAACATGATCGACGGAATTGCTTTCGCAATTGGATCTTTGGCAACGACAAGAAGAACGAAGGCCGCTACAAGCATCGTTACGGCTAATAGAAGTCCGGCTATCACGGCTGTAACTGAGTACCAAATACCAACAATCATCCCAATCGAGCTAACGATCTCAATAAACCCCGTCATGAGATTGAACATCGGCGGCAGTCCGAAGCGTTTGAATTCATGCGCCATTTTGCCGCTTATAATTCTAATCCCCGTGAACATGAAAAACACACCGACAATTACTTGCAAAATCATCGTTATCATTTGAAGTAGCTCCTTTAACTCATGTTTTAATTTTAAAACTACATGCTATAGCATGCATAAGGCGTTAATGATTATGCTGCTCACCTCCCCTTTACTCATCATTAACGGCTGCATACAGCTTCTCGAGGATTGCTTTCAATTCATTGATTTCCACCTTACTCAAATATCTTGTCGCATAATGATGCGCTGCGATGACAACGGGAAGCACCTTGGATTTAAGCTCCATTCCTTTGTCGGTGAGGTATAGATTGTGGGAACGTTTATCCGTATCATGAACGAAGCGTTGAACAAACTCTTTCTTCTCCAAAGAATGAATCATTCGAACAACCGTGGTTTGATCCCGGTCAATGGCTTCCGCAAGCTCTTTCTGAGTCGTTGCCTTATCGCCGTCCAGTACACCAAGAATGCCCCATTGATCCGGCGTAATTGCGAATGGCTTTAATTGCTTCGTGAAATAATTGTTCATCTTCACATCTGTGCGATGAATCTGAAATCCCGTGAAATCATACAGTTCCATAATCGTCTCCTTTGACATCAAGCGCCTTATCGCCTATTTTATATGCTATAGCATTTAAAATCAAGCCTAGAAAAAGCCGCCTAAGCGGCAGCTTCACTTCGTGATTCCGGTCTCTTCAATATCCATCTTTACATTCACCAGTACGTTTAACGAGCCATATTCTCTATTCCACTTCTCTTCGTTCCAATTTCTCGTTTTGCTCCTAACGAAATCCCCCAAACCGAGCGGGTCGATTCCTTCTTTCTGAAATCTTTTGATAAGTTCCGTTCCGGAATCGGTTAGATCTTTTTCGAAACTGGCTTCGATTTGCTCAATCATGGGTCGATTCAAGGTCACTGCCCTTGAATCGACGATTCGGGCAGGTAAATGAAGGTTTAACGACAAGTTCGAACGTTCTTTATCTTTGTCGATCCGATAACGCACCTTTGTTCCGATAACTTCGGCCGCAACGTGAGATCCGTTGTTCAGCTTCGTTTCAATTGCACCGCGCTTCACATTTTCTTTAAGCAGCTTCATGACCCTCATCTGCTTATCATTCAGCTTCATTACATATTTGTCATCCTTGAACAAAGCCAGGCCGGCAATGTAAATTTGATCTTCCTGTGCTTTAAGTATAGGTAATAGAGGATCCATTCCTTTACCCAGAAAGGCATAGCCGAACTCATGCAGATTTTGTTTGGGCACAAGATTCGCACGTTCGTTCATATCGAGCAAGTTAAACAAGTACAACCCTTTTTCCTGATCCGAGCTGAAATTCTTCCGCAGTACTTCTTTTGCACTTCCGTCAACAACAGCCAAATACATCCTTCGAGAAGCTTGCGCGTCACGTAAAACCATATCCAATTCGTTCCTAAGTCCCTTTGCTGCCAGCTCTGCTCCGATTAAAACCACGGAAAGTTTACCCGAATTGAGAGGTCTGTCCAATCGCGTGTCCAATAATTCCCTAATCCCTACGCTCGTATAGCCGACCTTCGAGAGTAATTGATTGGAGATCGAGCCGGGCTTCCCGCTCTGAAACCTGGTCGTCGCTATCGTAATTTCGATTTGATCGTTCTGAGCTTCATCGAAGGCGCAGACGATAAATAGGGTAACTCTGTCTAGAATTTGTTGTGTAGCGCACCCCGTTAACAGGAAGCAGATGGCCGCTAGCGACAGGAATAAACGGCTCATACCGTGCTCTTCACTTTCACTCTGACCCTATCGACTAGATACATAAACGGGATGTACGCAAATATCATATAGAAGCCGATTTGGGCTAACAGGGATTGAAGTGCTTCGACTTGATTGCGGCCTGCAATCATACTTACGGCGGCAAACACAACAACCAAAAAAATCGGTAAGACCGTCCTTTGTTTAACGGAAAACATGACTTTAACCGCCCGGCTGGAAGCCCATATACAAAGGCAAATGATCGGAATAATCCAAAATATCTGCGCAGAAGCGCCAACGAATTCGAATCGCTCGATAAACGGGAACTTTACGAATTTATATTTGGTCAATTGCGGCCATAATTGATTGGATAATTGTTCGATCTTGAACAACAACAATGAAAACAGAACAACGACAAGATAGGATAATGTCGTAATAAAATTCGCTAATTGTGCCCATTTGTGCGACTTTTCAGGCGTCTTGATGAACGTATATACAAAGAATATCATCTCTACGCCTACGTAGGGGAATGTCAGCTCCTTAGTCGCCATGAGCAGCTCGCTCAACGAATGATCCATGATAGGCGACAAATTATTGAAATGAAAATACCCGGCCGAGAATAGCATGGACATGATTAATAGATGCCTAAATAAGCTGAAAAAGCAGATGCCTACGATCACCCGAAAACCGCCCGTAACGATATAATAAACAAGAAGAAGCAGCACCAACGCGAGCAGCCATGTCGCGAGTTCAGGAAACAGCCACACTTGTACGATTTCGATAAACAGTCTCATTAACAAACTTGCATGGAGCAAGAAGTAAACGATGAATATCATGTTTAGCCCGCTGCCCGCCCATTTGCCGAAGAATCGTTGGTGAATTTGGAGCAGATCCGTCTTGTTGCTGTTAAGTATGCCATAAATCATCCAGATGATGACGTGAAAACACAGCCCGCAAATAAGAACTGAAATCCATGTGTCATTGCCGGCGAACTGGATCGGTTTAATGGACATGTCGAGATATTCGGAGCCGAATTGCATGGCATGCACCAACGGAAATACCAGATAAGGCGATACTGTCAAGCGCGCAGGTTCCACTGCCTTCATCTTCGCATTCCTCCAGCCGCTCATTCGTCGATGTCTTTTTTCCTCTTTGGTTGTTCTTTATTGAATCTTACCGGTCTTTGCGATCTAAAGTAGCTCAAGCGATGATTAAACTTAGAATAGGAAGGACGTATCACGGTGTCATATGCATCCGTAGCGCGGAAGGGATAAAACGGAACGAGATAAGGCATTCCAAGTGACGTTAATCGAAGCAAATGCGCAAAAATAGCAATGGTGCAAATGAAAATGCCAAGCAGCCCTCCTAATTGAGCGGATATGATAAATGGAAACCGTAGAAGTCGTATGGTGGCGCTCATTCGAAAGATTGGGGTAGTAAAGGAGGCCAATGCTGATAACGCTACAATAATCAATAAAAAGTTACTTGTCAGCGCAGCCTCGACAGCCGCTGTGCCGAGCACGATACCTCCGACAATGCCGATGGTTTGACCGATTTTGGTAGGCAATCTGGCGCCTGCCTCCCGAAGCAGTTCAATGACAAGCTCCAGAATGAGCACTTCCACGAAAGGCGGAAAAGGTACATTCATCCTAGAAGAAACGATCGTGGGTAAAAAAACGTTCGAAATGCCCTGACCGTGATAAGTCATCACGGCAATATACAAGGAGGAGGAAAACACGGAAAACAGCACGGAAGACATGCGAATGACACGTAAAATCGAGCCAACGATCCATGGCAAATAATAGTCTTCGAAGGTGATAAAAAAATACCCCAGATTGACCGGTGCAAAAACCGCAATCGGGGAACCGTCCATCAACACGCAAATTTGCCCCGATGAAAGTGCCCAAGCCGCATAATCCGGCCTTTCGGTTCCGATCGTCAGCGGGAAGATGGAGTTGGAATTATCTTCAATCATTTGTTGAAGGACTGTGATATTCGTTATTTGATCGAATTGAACATCCGTAATGCGCTGGATACACGTATTCAAATATTGTTCGTTCGTTAATCCCTTTATGTAACATACCGCTACTCTGGCCTTTGATATTTCCCCTACTTCAAACTCCTTAACGCGCAGCTCGGGATAGGGCACTCGCTTACGAATCAAATTGAGATTCATGTTCAATGCTTCTACAAAAGCCTCTTTGGGCCCTTCCACCGTAAATTCGATCTCAGGCGCTGAAATGCTTCGTCCTTTGGCTGTCGCGGCATTGACCACCATGCATTGATCCGATTGCAGACCATATTGAATGACGACATATCCCCGCAGAAGCTTGCCTTGAATCGTATCCCAATCGTTACTTATTTCTTTCTCCCCAACCGGAATCGAACGGTACAATTCATTGAAAGTCTGATTCGATTCGTTGCTCAGTGGACCGAGGATATGATCGTGCAAAACGTTCGGTTCCAAGAGGGAATGAAAATAGCCGATGAAAAAAGACTCATCGTTCGTTGGATGTTCATAGCATACGAAATCCGATGACTCACGAAGCTCCTTCCATTGTCGAGGGACCGCAGTCATTTCTAATCACTCTTTTCCTACATTTCAATATCTCAAAGTTACACTATTGTCTCTCCGCAATACCTAAATTATGCAATAATCCCTGATTATTGCGATTGCGCAAACGTATTCAAAGCCAATGATATAGAAGAAACGGCAGCCTGTATGGCTGCCGTTAAGAACCGTCAAACGCAAGAGTCGCTCATTGTTGCATAGCTGATGATGTACTTCTGCAATGCCTCTTTACTGTGTTGTCCGACTAAAGTTTCCACTTTATAACCATCTTTGAACAACAATAAGGTTGGCACACTCGACACATCGTATTCTGCTGCAAGTTCTTGCTCCTGATCTATATTAACTTTGACTACGGCAGCTTGATATCTAACTTCCTGAGCCAGGCTAAGATCAATGTTAAGCTGCTCTAGACAAGCGTTGTTTCCTGGCTTATAGAAGTCTACAAGTGTGATTCCATGACTTATTTGTCCCTGAAACGTTTCTTTAAATAATGCATGGACCTCCATCTTATAACCTCCTTATTTACATTGAAGTGCGTTCATAAGTCTTAACCGATTACGTTCGAGATGACTTCAATATTTCCTTTAGTCGCTTTGGCGTAAGGACAAACTTTATGTGCCTCATCTACGACTTCTTGCGCAATGCTGCGCTCTACGCCTTTAAGCGTAATGTCCAGCGTTACAGCAAGCGCATAGCCGTCATTCGCATCCTTGCCGAGTGTGACGCTAGAAGCAATGGAAATGCCATCCGATTTGATTTTTTTCAAACGAAGGACAGTGCCCATCGCGCCTTCAAAGCAAGCCGCGAATCCTGCGGCGAACAATTGCTCCGGATTCGTTCCCTCTCCGTTACCGCCTAACTCTTTCGGATATCGCAAATCTACATTTAGATTCTCATCGCTGGAAACTGCTTTCCCATCTCTTCCACCTTGTACGTTAACAGTAGCTGTATATAGTTTCTTTTCGATAATGTTCATGATTGTATTCGCTCCTATTCATGATCTAATTGTGTATTTGTGTATTTGTGTTTATAAACGATAATAATATCCTTGTGTTCATTAGTATTCATCGCGTTTGAACTCGTTATCCGTGCTATCCATTCGATCCATTTTCTGTCGTCTACGTTCTCATCCATCCTCCTTTGACGACTTAATTTGTAACCATCTATATTTATATTTGCTGGTTACATGAGTTATATTATCATGCCCTTTATTTGTAGTCAAGCGAATTAAATAATAAGTGCTCAAGTTTGGAGCACAACAAAAAAAGCCGCTATCATTAGCGGCTTCAAAGTAACAATATCAACTACAGAAGAAACATGATTTAATCGGACGGTAAATCAGACGACGAACGTGCGGATATGCGCAAGCATGGCGTCCAATACAGCTTCGAGCGGGCTCGTCTCCTTCCGAACCTGAGTAAGAAGAAGGCCTCCCTGAAGCGCAGTTAGCAGCGACAGCGCGAGATGGTTCGGGTCCGCGTCGGCTCTCAGCTCCCCACGGTCATACATAGCGCGTAGTCCTTTGCGAATAGCCAGTTCCCACTGCATAAAGCCGGCAACGAGTTCGCTGCGCGCTGCCGGATCTGTATCCGCAAGCGCACTGGCAAGCGAGCCAATTGAACAGCCGCCTTGGAATTGCCGTTCAATCTGAAGCTTCACGATGGCATCGCGCCACATGCGAAGCGACTCCATGCTATCCAAATGACTTAGCAGAGGCTCCTGGGCATCAAGCACTTGTTCGGTTTGATACACAATGACAGCTAATACGAGATCGCGTTTCTCCTTGAAATAGTGGTACAACTGGGAGGAGCTGACCTTGGCCTCCCGCTGCACATCTTCCACGCTTGTGCCGGCAACGCCGCGATCAAACATTAATTTGGCTGCGGCGGCGACGATACGCGCGCGTGTCTCTTTTCCCTTTTTTGTCAGCCGCTGCTTTGGCGTTTGGACATCCATTATATTTTCCATGCATGTAGTATACCAAAATTGGATGATGCAATCCATTAATAAACGTTAGGATGTGATGAGTTTCGAATCTTGCCTGGATCGGTTTTACTCTAATAAAAACGGTGAGATTGTTAATAATTAAACTGCAGTTTGTCCACCATCGACGGCTAGGTTTGCGCCATGAATGAAGCTGGCACGATCCGTCGCGAGGAAGACGACGGCCTCAGCGATTTCATCGGCTGATGCAGGACGCCCTGCCGGTGCTTGGGCAGCAAGCTGATCAAGTCCTTCCCCCATTGCTTCAGTGCCTTCCGTACGCGTAGGACCGGGGCTGACGGTATTGACACGGATACCGCTTGGGCCGTATTCGGCTGCCCATGCTTTGGTAAGCAGGTTGATTGCTGCCTTGCTCGAACCGTAAAGACTCATACCGGACATTCCATAATCGGCCAGCATCGTCGATATGTTGACGATGGCCCCCTTGCCGCTTTCCGCCATCAGCGGCGCCAATTCTGCGACTAGAAAATAAGGTACTTTGACATTCAGTGCGTACACGAGATCAAAATCATCCTCCATTGTCTCATGCGTCGGTCCGAACGGAAAGACGCCTGCATTGTTGACAAGAATGTCGACTCGTCCGTTACCCAGTTCAATTGCGCGCTTCGCCAGGCTTCTTGCGCTTGACGCATCGCGAAGATCCGTTTGCACGAAATCTGCTTTTCCTCCCGCTGCTAGAATTGCCGCAACTGTCTGTTCCCCACGGTCCACATTGCGCCCCGCAACCACGACGTGGATGCCTTGTGCAGCAAGCTGATTCGCAATTGCTCGCCCGATACCGCTTGTTCCTCCTGTAATAAGTGCTGTAGTTTGAGTTGAATTCATGTTGTCCTATCCCCTTTCGATTTATGGAGTGTTCACTCCAAACTTCTGTGCTCATACTAACAATTTGATTTTGGATTGTCAACTCCAAAAAAAGCCTTCTTGTTAGGCTATGGAAACCAAACAAGCTCGAGACCTATTCGTCTCGAGCTTGTTATTACAGCAAAATCCTATCCCCCATTCTCATGGATCGCTTCCAGCTCTGCGTTGACACTCTTCATCATATTGACCATATCCGTATAAGGCTGGTCCTGCTGGTTTACCAAACCGGTATTGAAATTCTCGCCGTCTTTGCGTCCGGTGACTGCCTGATCGAAATACCCAAACCACCCCGAGCCGACAAACAGCGGATGCGCTGCTTGCTTCTCGATGAAAGCTTTGAAAGCCGCACCTCTTTCCGCTATACCGACCGTTGCTGTAGCCGCATTGACGGGCGTTAACCCGCGCTCACTCGTACTGAATGTAAACTCCAGATTCAACAGAGGTTTACCGAATGCCTCGTATCTGGCAAGCCAACTTGTATCCTTCGAATACATATCAACAGAGAAAGCATCTACGAATTCCATGGCTGCCGAATCCCAATCCAGACTGGTTCGCCAGGTAGAAACGATTGATGAGCCTAGGAACAAATGGTTCGTATCATATTTCTCGATTATCGAACGGATTGTCGAGAAATACGTTTTGGATGCCAGCTTGATATAGTCCGATACATCGACAGCCGGAACTTTCGCGATTGCGATCGATGTATTCATCAAGGTGTCCAATGATTCAGCGTCCGTACCCAGAAGCTGATTAAGGACAGCAATATCATTGTTGTATCGAGGTGCAAGAAAATCCACAAAAGCTCTCTTAGCCGCAGAAGTCGAGTCATAATTCAAAATCTCTCTGACGATATCGGTCGACCATCCCGCCTCATTATCGTAAGTGTAGCCAATCAACCACCGGTCGTTCTTCGCCTCTCTAAGCTGCGGTCTCAGAGCGTTGTCGATCATGGACTTCGCTTGCGGATCGAACACATCGTAGGTCCATTGAATTCTTTCTAAATTCATAGGATCTTGCAACACCTGTATATAAGGGAATGTAACATGGTTAGGTCGGGTCCACTTGCTAAAGGCATTGAAGCCCCAATCGATCATTCGCTTCTTAGTGATTTCTTCCCACTTCGACTCATAGTCGCTGCCGTATTTTCTCATGATGTTGGCGATGACAAAGCTGACTCTTTCTCCGTTTAAGTCAATTGCGTAAGCTGGCGCGTAAATGTTCGGATCCGGAAGCTCCTCGAAGACTTGGCGAGGCGTGCCGTCGATATGCTGATACGGTGTTCCGTAACCCCATTCCCATATGCTTGTCGCATCCACGCCTTTTAGAATGAACTTGTAGCCGGCAGGCGTAATAAACCACCATTTATGATCTAGTTGTTCAAGTCGGAAAAATCCGGTGGCTGCTTTCTGCCCTCCGCTTTTGATCCCGCCGAACGGATCATATTGTCGGCGGTCAAGCGACACCTTCGCCAGCGCTTTCGCCTCATTCGCATAATCCGCCTGTAATTGAGCGTCCGTTTCAACCTTTCCGGCCCATGTATCATAGATCCATTGTCCGTATTTATCTACCATCAAAGCGTCTTTCTTCAGTTCAGCCTGCATCTGCTCTACGGTAAAAGCAGGTGCAGCAATCTGTCCTTCATCGCCTGTACCTCTGACGATTTGCACTTCCGTAAGCGGGATATGCTGATAAGCGTTAGAGCGCTTAATATCGATGACTATAAATCTGGCCGTCTTGTTGTTCATCGGGATGCTAACCGAATCGTTCAAGGCGGTTCCTGATCTGACATGCTTGCCTGCAATATAATAATAGTCCGTCGTAGCCTCGGGTCGGTATTTCACCGTAAATTGTTTATAGCCCCAATAGCCATTTGGCGAATTCAATACAATATTAATGCTGTCCAGCGGGTAGTCCTTCAGCAGGTCAAACACCACTTGTACCGTTCCTTTGGCTGTGGCGCTTCCCATCCAACCGGCATAGGTCGTCATCAGGTCGTCAAGAAGTTTGCCCCCCTCTGAGGATACCAAGCCGGCTGCCCCGTAGTCGGGAGAATTGCCCGCATCAGGAGCAGGGCTGTAATAATAGTTTCCGGTTGTAAGCTTCAACCCTTCCGCGAGCGTACTTCTTCCGGCAGGGATGTACGGCACTAGTAGCAGGAATAAGAGAAATAGTTTATAAGCATCACCAAGATACCCTCTATACCATTTGCTCATAATTTACCTCCGACTTCGTAGTCATTGCCAGGGTTGAGTTGGTAAATTAATCCTGTAAAGCGTTTACACGCAATGGATGCGCTCTAGCCTCTTACCTTATTTGCCGTAACCGAGCTCCTCCAGCTGTTTGGTCGATGCATCCAAGTACGTTTTGAAGTTCATGCTTGATTCAAGCGTTTGAAGAAAGCTGTCGTATTTCGTAAACGGATTGTTGCCATAGATGAATTTAACGAATTCTTCATCTATGAAACGACTGGTATCCGCCGGATTGTACCCTTCCGGATTCGTCAGGAACCCGTTCAGAATTTGTAATCTGGGCTGGCTGTTGGCGAATTGGATATAGGTGGACTGCGGCGCAAATTTCGTCTCTAAGTAGGTTAATTCGGGACGTCCGGTAAACTGATATAGCCAAGTAAATCCGGCTTCCTTGCCCATCAGCGCAGTCGGCGTGACCTTATCGCCTTCCAAATTGTAGTGCGTTCCGTTTATGCCGAACTGTACCAGCATTGAACCTTCCTTACCGGAAACGAAGTTCAACAGATCGAATACTTTCTGCAGTTTTTCCTTGTCGTTTTCCAGCGCTTTGGGGATCGCATAGATGCCGGTGGTGCCGCCTAGATCGTACGGTCCGTCGAACTGTCCGCCCGGCCCTTTAGGAGGTGCGAGCTGTATCCAATTCGCGTTTGGATTTACTTTCTTAATTTGCTCGGTGAACTGATCCTTGCTCAGGTTCGGCCAATCGATCCAGATGATGCCTGCTTGCCCTTTAATCGCCTTCTCCTGATGCTGAAGACCGGTATTGGCCATAATCTCCGGGTCTACAGCGCCGGTGTCAATCAGCTTCTTAATAAAACCGAGTGCCTCTATCATTGCCGGATCATACATCGAATTGTTCAGTTTCCCATCCTTGACGTAGAACGTGTTCGGGTCCCCTACGCCGAATGCGCCGAAGATCGGGGAGAACGTGGAAAGCTTGCTGCCGGTAAGTCCGAGCGTATCGTTCTTGCCGTTTCCATCCGGATCCTGCTCTGCGAACGACTTCACTACATTCAGAAACTCGTCAATTGTAGAAGGCGGCTGAAGGCCGAGCTTGTCGAGCCAATCTTTGCGTATCCAATAGGTGTTATACGGTATACTTGGCGCTTTCGGAACGGCGTACACCTTGCCGTTAATCGTTGTCTTCTTCAAGCTCTCACCGCCGATGAAATCCTTCACCGGCTGCAGTTTATCCGTGTAAGGGGTTAAATCGAGCACAAGCCCTTGATCCACGAATTGCTTCAGTGCGGCACGATCCGATACTTGGAATAAATCGGGGAAATTACCGGATGCCAACCGTACATTCAGCTGGTTTTGATAATCATCGCCCGACGCATATACGGTTAAATTCACATCTGCTTGAATCGCTTTATCAATAGCGTGTTTAATGAAATCCTTGTCCGGAGTCGGTAAATTGTTACCGGTCTCCATGATATCGAGCTTGATCTCGCCTTTCGTTTCACCGGAATTCGCGGTGCTTGCGCCAGATGCTTCGGAATTGTTCTTGTTCGAAGCATTCGAGGAATTGCCCGATGAACAGCCTGCAAGTAAGCTGCATACAAGCACAAGGCTGCTTAGCGTGACGGCAACAGCTTTCATTCGATTCATTGGTTAGATCCCCTTTCGTTTATACGCTTATATTGTTAAACCGGTCATTCCCGTTCCTGCAGTAACGGGTCGCCGAGCTTCAACCTTTGACAGAGCCTAGCAGCATGCCTTTAGTGAAATGCTTCTGCATAAACGGATATACCAGAATAATGGGCAAACTGGCCAGAATAACGGCAGCCATTTGCAGCGTCTCGCTCGGTGTCATGTTATCGGCATTTTCCAGCGGCTGCTGGGTTTGGATCAATATCTCGCGCACAACCACCTGAAGGGGGAACAGCGTCCGATCGGTTACGTACATAATCGCTTGAAAAAATTCGTTCCAGTGACCCACCATATAGAACAATCCGATAGTCAGCGTTACCGGTACGGATAGCGGGATGACGATCTGCAATAAGATACGGAATTCCTTGGCCCCGTCGATTCTTGCGGATTCGAACAGCTCCTCAGGAAGCGACTCGTAGAAGCTTTTCATAATGAGCACGTTAAAGCTCCATACCAGGTTTGGCAAAATCATGGCCCAAATGGAATCCAAAAGCCCGATCGACTTGACGACCAGATAAGTCGGTATGATCCCGCCGCTGAACAGCAGTGTAAAGACTACCATCATCAGAAAGAAGTTGCGTCCCGGAAGCTGTTTGCGGCTTAGCGGAAACGCCATTAAAGCCGTAATCACCATATTGAGTATCGTACCGATGACGGTAATCAGTACTGTAACCCCGAAGGCGCGAGGAATATTCGATTCCGTGAGCAGCTTGTGGTAGGCGCCAAATGTGATTGATCTCGGCACAAGAATGAAGCCTCCATTCTTAAGTACTTCACTGAACGGTGTGAGCGAAACGGATAGAACGTACAGAAGAGGGAATACCGCGACAAGCCCGCACACGAGCAGAATGGCGAAAACTACGGTATCGGCGATGCGGTCATTCGTGCTTTTTACCATATGCCCTCTCCCCACCGCTTTGCGAGTTTGTTCGACCCCAGCACAAGAACCAATCCAATCGCAGCCTTGAATAATCCAACCGCCGAGGCCAAGCTGAAGTTAAGCTGCTGCAGGCCGGTACGGAACACCCAAGTATCGAGAATGTCAGCGACGGCATAGACTTGGATGTTGTACATGATATAAATTTGTTCGAAGCCCGCATCAAGGATATGGCCCAGCTTCAATATCAACAGCATGATGATAACGGTCCGAATACCGGGAAGCGTAATGTGCCAGATCATTCGCAATCTTCCCGCGCCGTCCACCCGAGCCGCCTCGTATAGCGTTGGATCGATGCCGGCAATTGCCGCCAAATAGATGATGGCTCCCCAGCCGAGATTTTGCCAAATCTCCGATCCGACCAGGATGGTACGGAAGGAAGACGTTGAGGTTAGGAAGGGAATTGCCGTTCCTCCCGCATCTTTCAACCATTGATTCAGCAAACCGGAGCTTTGGGACAGAAGCGCAAGCAGAATGCCATATATGATCACCCAAGACAGAAAATGCGGCATATACGTTAAGGTTTGGATGAGCGATCGAAACCAGCGTATCCGACATTCGTTAAGCAGCAGCGCCATGACTATGGGAGGTATCATCCCGAAGAGTAATTTATAGAAGCTGATCAGAAAGGTATTCGTTAGCAGCTGCGAGAAATACGGTGAATGAAAAAAGGTAATGAAATGCTTGTTCCATGGGCTAGCCCACGAGCTGGACCAGATCCCGTCCATGATGTTGAAGTCTTTGAAAGCGATAATGATGCCATACATCGGGATGTATTTGAAGACGATATAATAAATAAGTCCGGGTGAGAGCATCAAGTAATAAGCTCTGAAACGCCAAATGTTACTTCCAAAGGCGGCAACTCGCTGGTTCATAGGGTTCACCTCGCTTCTATGTGTAAGCGCATTCAATTACGCAAACCAAGTATAACAAGGCTTCGAAGCTTTCAACTATACAGTGATCTTGCGAAATGAAGTACAAAACCGACAATCTCGGTTCAAGCCGTTCCTAATTAATCATTGTTGCAGTGCGGGGAGCGTAATGCAGACGACCGTCCCCGCATTCGGCACGCTGCCGATCCTTAGCCCGTATGCAGCACCATAGTGAAGCCTCAGACGATGGTGGACATTCGCCATCCCAATGCCCGAGGAACGCTCTCTTCCATGTTCTTCCACCTGCTCGTCAAGTGCCTTTCGGAGCTTCGACTTCTCCATTCCAGCCCCATTATCGCGGATAAAAAACCGCAGTTTGCCTTTCCGCACGGATCCCCGGACGCTAATGAGACCTTTCCCGAAATGGCTTGGGACGACCCCGTGAAAAACAGCATTCTCCAATATGGGCTGCAGCGTGAGCTTCAGTATGGTGCAGGACAACACTTCCGGATCGATCTCCTGAACTAAGCTGAATTTATCTCCATATCTTATTTTCTGGATCTGCATATACATGTTTAGTCCTTGCAGCTCTTCCTTGACGGTAATAAATTCTGATGTTTTATCGAAGCTGAGCGATAATACGCCGACTAGTGCTCTGATCGTTTCCTTCACCTCTTGCGTCCGGTGCTGCTTGGCCAAACTTCCGATGCATGCCAGCGTGTTGTACAGAAAATGTGGAGCAATCTGACTCTGCAGCACCTTTAGCTCCAGCAATTTCTTCCGCTCTTCCATTTGCTTCGTTTCCTGCAGCAGATTGCGGATCCTCTCCATCATGGCGTTGAAACTTTGGGAAAGCCGTCCGATCTCGTCATCTCTCTTCACGACAAGACTTGGGATGACGCCCATATCATGTACCCGGTCCATCTTGATTGCGAGCATTCGAATCGATTTGGTCATATAGCGAGACATCGCAAACGCCATGAACAGAAGAACCACGAACCATATGCTGGCGGCCGCCTTGTAATTATCGAACAAACGGATTACGTTTTGATAGAAGTATCGGTCCTTGATCAGCACGAGCAGCGTCCAGCCAAGCCGATTCTGTCCGGATTTGACGACAACGAGCTTGCCGGTTGGCCCGCTCATTTCACTTGCCGTTATCGGGAGCTCCGCAAGTTTGCCGACGAACGCATTGGGGAGGTCCTCGTGATAAGTGCCTGGCTTTTGCGGCAGTATGCCGTTATCGCGATCGAACGTTACAACTCTGTCTGTATCGGACATGATGACGAACGTCTGGTAGGAACCGGAGGTATATTCACTTATTTTCCGATTCAGATTATCCAGATTGAGCTCGATGACTGCGACACCAATACTTTCTCCGTTATCGCCGTTTACCGGCCTGGAGATGGACACCGTCTGACCGGAGAGCGGAGATACATAAGGCTGGCTGACAACCACCGCGCCGTAGCTCTTCAGAGACATGTCATAAATCGAGTCTAGCTGCGGATTGCCGATAATATCGTAATTGAGCTGGGAGCTGGCGAACACATTACCATCCTTGCGAACGAAATACAGCGTTTTCACTAGCGCGCTATTGTTCTCGACAATGAATCGGAGCGATTCGGATATATGGTGGCTGTCTCCTTCCCTCAGCAGTTTGGCATCCGTCGATAACAACAATAGAACATTCCGGCTATTGTCCAGATACGTATCCAGAAACTGGTTCGTGCGTGCAATCAACGTCACGGAATCCGATACCATTTGATTCTTAAACAAATCAGCTGCCTTGTAGTAGTTGTTCCAGGCCAGAAGTATAAAGAAAGCGAACGTTATGATAAATAAAAACAGAAATTGTCTGGTCGCGAGGCTCCAACCCCTATACCAGCGATAGATCCGTTTCATTCCTATCATCCTTTGCCATTATGGTCTGTCATTCTTAACTCGGTTGGAGCCACTCCGGTCCGTTCGCGAAATATAGCGGAGAAATAACGGTAGCTAGGAATGCCAACCTGCTGCGCAATCTCATAGACTCGAAGCGATGTATGCAGCAGTAGATCGGTCGCCTTGTCAATTCTTCTGCCGATTACGAAATCGTTGAACGGAACTCCCGTTTCTTCTCGAAACAGCCGGCTTAAGTAATGCGGGCTCAGACCGACCTCCCGGGATACCGTGTTGAGCGTAATCGGCTTGTCGAGGTTGGCTTCGATAAACGACTTTGCTTCCGTGATTTCTCTGCGACACTTCTTGATTCTGTCGGTCGACTCGATTTCATGGATGAAAGCATCCACCAATTCATCTAGGGTAGCAGCAACAATGATCTCGCCAAGCGCTTTCCTACCGTTGCGGTCTTGCCCTGCTTGTTCCCGATGCCAGCCGCGCAGCCAATCGGCAACGAATGACTTTAGCTCCTCCGGTACGATGGTTGTGTTCATCGCCCAATGATGAAACTCCCCCCGAATGAATGCCGCCAGCTGATCCCGGTTTCTTTGTGCTTTGTATAGCTTGACCGACATTTCATTCGCCGATTGATCGTCAAGTGAAGCAGTCGTGGTAGATATAGTGGAAAATACTCGACTGGAGTTATCATAGAAAACCGCAACAGGCCTCTCGCAAACGCTGCGGTATATAGCCGCGAAATCCAAGCTTCTCCCGATTGGTTCGCTTATGACACCATACAGTTTGAATGTATCGCTAAGGTAAGGAAGCCTATTCTCGAGAGATTGATACAGCGTCTTTGTTATCTCCTCCAGTTCGCGGTGAATTTCCGGCGGATTGCCCTCCTCCGTACGGAATACGAGCACATAAATACCGCTGCCACTGTCGGCAGGAACCCAGGTGAACGGCTTCTGGCGCTCTAGTGTGGTCAGCGACTCTTCGCATGTTTGATGAACGAATAGACGCCCTGCCTTTCTCGTCTCCACATGAATCGCAGCAAGCTGTATCGGAAGCGCAGCCCGGAATGTAGAATGAAGCCAAGCTGTCAGCATGTCCTCACCGGCAGCCTGCAGGGTCATGTCCATCAGCTGTTCGGACGACTCCCGACGTTGACGCTCCGCCTCGCTGTGCCGAAGCGACTTCTCACGATAAACGTTCTCCTTCGCCCGGTCAATCGCTAGCGCGAGATCGCAGTCATCCATCGTGACTTTTACTAGGTACTCTACGGCACCGAGCTTGACCGCTTCCTGCGCATAGGCGAAATCGGAGTGACAGGTAAGTAGAATCACTTGGATTTGCGGAAACTCCGCCTTGAGGCTTCGAAACAGCTCAATGCCGTTCATGACCGGCATCGTGATGTCCGTTATAACGATATCCGGCGTGAGGCAGCGGCAGAACCGCAGCGCCTCCTCGCCGTTCTCCGCTTCTCCAATCCATTCGGTATGATGCTTCTCCCAGGAAAATAAACGAAGCTCCTGACGAATCGGCAGTTCGTCATCAACAATTAATACCGTTAATAAATCGCCATTCATTCGGCAGCCCTCCCGAAAGATAGATTCGTACAGCCTGACTTCGACAATCTAGCGATCTCATTAAATTTAAAAAAGCCGCAGTAGCGGCTTCTGATCTTACGAACGACCATGCACTTTGTTACAGTCGCGAAACCGGAATACTTGTTTGACGAAGCTTATAAAGTAAACATTCGCATAGGATGCGATGCGCTTATTTAGATCGCGGTACTCCGCCAGTTTGGACGAATGGCACTTATTTCGTTCATCGATCTGTCTATCAAGTCGATGAAGCTCATTCGCTAGCCGAATTCCGGTAGTATCCACTTCTTTCTTTAAGGACTCCAGCTCCGGACGGTATGCCTGTTTAATCGCATCAACCTTGTCCTGTGCTCCGGTTCTAAACGTTTGTTCTGCAACATTCAAGTTGGATTTCGGAACCTTATACCTTAACGCTATGGCAGAGATTTCACTGCGCGGAAGTGCTGCAGGGATTTTCGTTCGATACCTGCGCTCGATTTTTCTTTTCCAATCGATCAGCGCTTTCGCTTGGACTCGGCTCATGCCTACATGAACTGAACCGCCGTTTGCGAGAATCAAATACACCTTGTCGACATGTTTGCGGCCATAGGACTGATTGATCGTTATGTCTTTGAAATCAGCCGGCGTACGAATGTTGTTCGATCTTAAACGGCGTTTCATCTCATCGTCTATATCCGGTATTTTATCCTGGCTGATCTTGTGCTTGCTTAATTGCTCTTCCAGCCATGCTTTTTGGAATGAGGCCAGCGTGCCGGACAACTCCGTTTTCTCCTGCTGGTCGATGATTTGTCTTTCGCCAAACAACCCGCTTAGCTGAATATGAAGTTCCTTTTCCACCGCTTCCGCTTCATGCAACTCCCGATTCGCTGCTTCCTTGAGCCTTTGTACGCAATCCTGAATTAAATCTTCTTCGATCATAATAAAATTGTGCTTGATCTCCATCCATTCGTTCAGTTCGCTTCTCAGCTCGGATAGGTCAAGTTCCAATTTGGTTATTTTATTATTCATAGCTGACTTTTCGCGGACGGCAGGATACTTCCGGAAACGCCAGAACAAATAAGCAGTCTCCGTTCCAAAACCGATTAGCGAACTATAGAACAGCGCTGCGGCAGGCGCTCTACTGTATAGCACAGCGGCTGTTGACGCTGCTGCGAATAGGATCAAGCAGGAGACTAATCTCTCTGGCAAGAAACGATCTGTTGTTGACAGCAACTTACGTGGTTCAATGGTGATATGATCCAAGACCCACGACGCTCCACCGGAATACGAAGGTTCCGGCAGAGACCGGGCCTCTACGGACTTTAATAGGGCTATTCCCTCCCATTCGGGATCAGGGAGTCTTGGCACCAATGCCACTTCCACTTTCGCGAATGCGCGAAGGGAGTTTGCAGACGATCGTACTGCATTGTCTTCAATAAGCGCCAGCAGCTCGAACGCCCGTGATACGTCCGGATTCAAAAAGTCATTCCGTCTTAAGAGGAGGCATTCCTCCTCCTCTCCCACTTCAAGCGAAATCCATATTGACGGATCGGCACAAACGGCTGCGATCGATAACCATACCACCCAAGCTGAGAAGTGATCGATATAGGGCCCGAAATGTCCTTCATTCCTTCCCGGATGTTGATAGTTGCGATGACCGAGCTCGTTGCTCGGCATGCCGGTTAAAGCGGGGACATACATCCCGTCGTAGTCGATCAGTATAATTTCGTCTTGGTTAATCAATATATTTCCATGTTGTAAGTCACCATGCCCAATATTGGCGGAGCGCAGCTCGCGGGTCATTACGATCCATTTGTCGGAGAGTTCTTGCAGCACGTCGGCACGATGCAAATTGCGCTCTATGTAATCGTGCAGCGACTCTCCTTCCACCCACTGCATTTTCACGACCGGGAACCACTGGCCATTAATGTTGATGCCTTCGGAAAGATATTCGAAAGGAACGAGATAAGGAAGAGGATTGGAGCGTAAATGCAAGCTGATGGCATCGTAACGAATCTTCTGATCCTTTACATTGTTGGTAAAGCACCTGATCGCCCACTCTCGCTCACCGCACTTCAATTTGTATACGCTGGCGAAGCTCCCCGAAATCGGACGGGGCAGGCCGAACTTATCCATTTCAGGGAGTCCCGACTGCAGCTCCGAATCCTTGAAGCAGACACGCGGATTCTGGATCGCTTCCCTATAATCTTGCGGAGTGGGCCAGAACATCGCCTCACTTCCCTTTAACCAGATTTAGTCGAATGAACGTAACGTCATCGTTCCTTAGATAGAATTGGCCTTCACGATGAAGCCGCCGTCGCTCTTCATGCACGAGGCGGTTGAAATCACGTTCTCCTTCCAGCTCAAGTAATCGCCTGATTACGTTGCGATCTTCCCTGTAATTGGTTAACAGCCAGCAGGCTAGGGCATCGGTCATCAGCCAGAACGCGTCTCCCACTTCGGCGGTACCGCTCCATTCGTGAACGGACGATTTAAGCTGGACGTTATTGGCTGCGTTACTGGAAATGAGTACAGGTCGACGCTCAAAATCATCGACGTTGCTCAGAGGAAATGACGCGATCAACGCATCCCCGCGAATATGAAAAATACAGCTGTCGCCGACCGCGAACGCATCAAATGCCGCGGACTCGGCATCCTTCGCAAACCGGAGCGTGATCCCAGCTAAAGCAGCAAACGCCCCGCTGCTGAGCTTCTCGTGCGCGTACCAGGGGAGGTTTTTGCCGTTGGTTTTTTTCAGCCAGGCTTTCGATAATGGCGATACCGATTTATGGATGTGCAACCCATCGATCCTGCCATAGCAATAACCGCTTGTGAGCAAATTCGCCCATAGGTCGGCAAATGAGGACTCGCTGGCTCCATCTGCTATAGCGAATCTGCTGATAGTCGTCTCCTTCTGAACATGTGTACTGATATGGGAGGCATCCTCATATTCATGGCTGTGATTTCCCGCCTTCGGCAATGAATAACAGTCGCTATCAATTCGCATATTTAGCAGCCCTTATCGCAAATTGGCCGGGCGAGTTCCGATATCAAGCGCCTGAATCACGAGCGTTAAATCCGCATTGAGCACGAAACCTCTCGCGCCATCCGAAAGATGCAAATCGTACTCCTGATCAGCGACTCGGATCATAAAAGGCGTCAGCGGACTTGAACCTTCGTAGAGCACCCTTGAATAAGCGTCAGGCAGCTCATCCGCGGTTTCCGGAAAGCGAAGCTCCACTGCGCTCGGATTATCGGAAATATGCAGGTTGAATAGCAGTACATGGCCATCGTCCGTCGATAACGCTCTTAATTGTTCCATTTCAAGCGTCGGATCGCCGTCCGTCGATTCCCCGTCCGTGATATGAATGACAACCGGCGGAAAACAATGCGTGTACTCGCTGATCCATTGACTAAGAACGGTATGAGCCGTTCTCATCGCTTCGCACATCGGCGTGCCGCCGTTTGCTACAGGCTCGAACCAGACCGGAAATTTGACGAGTTGATCCACCAATCCGCCTGCCCCATCCGGTACTTTTTTGAGACGCTTATCCAGCTTGGACGGGTTATCGGCAATTTCGCTAATCGGCACCACTTCTTTTCCCGCCAACACGCCGCCAAACGCCGGACCGACACCGGCACCATAGCCAATGACGCCAACGTGATAGTAATCGCGTATTCCTTCCGACTTTGCGCACTTGATAACAAGATTCTGCAATAACCGGTTGATGGCGTCCGAGACGCTCTCGGCCTTGGTGCTTGCCCCGAACGGATCGGACATCGATCCGGATTGGTCGATAATAAACAAGAAACACGACGGATTCGTACGGCTGATTTCTGCTGAATACATGATTTTCACCCCTCAGAATAGGTACATGTTTAATCCTATTCGGGAGAGGACAAAGTATTGACAATAATACGCAGCACGCAAAAAAGATCGGTAGAATTAACCTACCGATCTTACATAAGGCGATCCATATATTCAGAATTTCATTTTGATCATGAATAATAAATAATAGATAACCGGTATTCCGACGATAGCAGATAGCACCGTGATTACAGAAATCGCTTTCTTCTCGTCTCGCAGTAGGAATAGACAAGACTTATACGCTAAAATACCCATCCATCCACCTAAACCATTGAGAAAGATATCATCGATATCTGCTGATCCAATCCCCAGAAGTCCTTGAATGATTTCAACCATTACACTCACAATCAATATAAACATTAGATTGTTTATTATTCTTTTGTTGGTCTTAAATAATGCCAAGTAGACACCAAGGGGAATAAACATAAGGATATTGCCAACCACATTGCCCAAAGCGAATTGTTGTATATTAGCCGTCCTGCCGGAAATGAACTCACCTATACTATGAAAAGGAATGAGATTGATGGACCTAACTACACTTCTTTGGCCACTAAACAGCTCTGAGATCGAAACTCTCGATAAGAACAATATTTGAATTAACAAAACTATGTAACCGATGAAAACTCCATATAATAAGACTTTTTTAAATCCTTCTCGTAAGCTCATGCTATCTCCTCTTGTGATGATATCGCCCCCAACTATTATAACTAGTTAGAGGGAATAAAGGATAGATATAATTCGCTTCTGCTGCGGGAAGTAGCGTATAGTAGGAGGAGTTGGAACTATATTCTAGGAGGCCACAGCCATGTCACAGGAGATTTGGATTAACCTGCCGGTCAAAGATGTCGAGAAGTCAACTGCCTTTTACAATGAGATTGGATATCAGGCGACGAATTATGGTAATGAGAGAGCCAAGCTTGCCATTGGACAAACAACGATACTGCTGTTCCCCGATGCGACGTTTGAGAAATTTACCGGTTCCACAATCGCGGATACATCCCATAGCGCAGAAGTCATATTCTCTCTCGGCGCTGCCAGCAGGGAAGAAGTCGATGCCTGTATTCAAAAAGTAGAGTTTGCCGGAGGCAGCATCTTTGGCAAGCCGAGTGAAACTGACGGCTGGATGTACGGCGCAGGATTCGCAGACCTGGACGATCATCGCTGGAACCTGCTCTACATGGACGAAAGCAAAATGCCGAAACGCTAAGGTATAGAACGGGCCAAGGAGATTAACTCCTTGGCCCGTTTATTATTTACTGGTACGTAATCGACAGCTTCGGCCGGTTTGCCGTTGTTGCGTCTTCTGCGGAGTATATATCCAGCGCAATGTTAGTTGGATTATCTATATACAGCAGAACGCCCTGATTGGTGGACGGTGTGGTCAGCCAGCCCTGTACGATTGTCGGATCGAGGGTAATATCGATCACCTGATCGCCGGTTGCGGTGAAGCTGGATATCGTAAATGATTTGCCGGATACATAATCGGTCCCGCTGCCTTTTGCTCCTGCCGTCGCCCATTGCGCTCCAGACTTGCGGTTCTGCCATCCGATGAGCGAATAAGTCGGATCGTAATCCGTCTGCATGTAACGACCTTCCATCGTAAAGCCGGTCGCCCATGTGTTCATCTTGAGTGTCAGCTTTGCCGATGCGACCGTTTTACCGGCCGGAATCGAGATATTATCGAAGCGCAGCAGCGAATCGATTTCATACGGCATTGTCTGGCTGGTTTGATCGAATACTTTCAACGTGCCGCTGATAATATTGCCGCCGTTGCCGCTGTATTGCGATGTGAGCGACACATCCTTCGCGCCGGTGTAACTGTTCACTCCTTGCTGGAAAGTGACCGTTCCCGTGGCGCTATTCGATATGGTAACAGGCACCGCGGACGATATCGTCGTATTACCTGCAGCATCGCGCGCTACCGCCGTAATCGAATGGGAACCGTTTGTAAGCGATGTCGTGTTGTACGAAATCGAATACGGCGAAGTCGTGTCTTCCGTGCCCACATTGGTGCCATCGACTTTAAACTGGACGCCTGCGACGCCAACATTATCCGAGGCATTTGCCGAAACCGTAATCGTGCCGGATACCGTTTGGCCGCTTGTTGGCGCTGTAATCGACACCGTAGGCGCCGTCGTATCGGCAGGCGCGCTTATCGTCACAGACACTGCGGACGATGTCGTCGTATTGCCCGCAGCATCACGTGCTGCCGCCGTAATGGAATGCGATCCAGCCGCTAAGCCCGACGTGCTGTACGAGATCGAATATGGCGAAGACGTGTCTTCCGTGCCGACATTAGTGCCATCGACCTTGAATTGCACGCCTGCCACGCCAACATTATCCGAGGCGTTTGCCGACAACGTAATCGTGCCGGATACCGTTTGACCGCTTGTCGGCGCTGTGATCGACACTGTTGGCGCCGTCGTATCGCCGGGTGCGGAACCGGACAGCAGTTGAGACGCCAGCCACGTGAAGCTGCCGGTTGTGCGGAACTCCCAGCCCCATTTGCGGTTTGGCGTAATCCGGTAAGCGGTTTTCCCCGCTGAAGGACCGGTCGGACGAATCCAGAAGTTAACGCCGATATCGTAGCCGTTGTATAGATCGGATACAGCCGATTCCCAAGTCGTATTCGGCGAACCGCCAAGCAACTGACCGAAGTAGTCGGCCCACATTATCGCGTTCCCCACCTCGAGATCATGTTCGATCGTTGTACCTCCGGTCGGATCGCTTGAGCTTCCGCGTCCGCCGTCCAGCGCATCCGTAGTCCCGTCGTATTTCACCATATAATCTGGATAACGAAGTGCGCCGACATAAGTATCGAAGCTATGGTAAGCATCCGAACGCGAAGCGTTATTCAGAAAAGTACCCATACGCTTCACAAAATTAGCGATATTCGTATCTTCCGTAAACGCATAAGCGCGGACCATGGCATCTTGTGTCAGCACGCTCATCCAGGTCGAACCGATCAAATCGCCGGGCACGCCGTCGCCATGCTGGCTGCCATAATGATAGAGTCCGCCGTCGACTCGGGTTGCCGGAATTAGCCCGCCTGCACCGTTCTGATGCCAGATGAAATCAGCCGTTTGATTGAGCACATTCGTCTTATAAGTCGTGTTGCCCGTTACTTCGTAAGCAATCAGGTTGGCTAGCAACCGGAAAGCCGTATGCCGTTCGGTCCAAGTCCCGAGGCTCGGATCCCACCGTGTCGGCTCGTCATTCGTTTCATGCGCCTGAACGATCAGCGGAATGTAGGTCAGCATATCGTTGTCACCGGTCAGCCAGTACGTATAGGCCATCGACTCGTCGTAGCTGTACATCGCGCCGTTTCCGCCTGGCCAACCGTTCGGATCAGGATTTTTGATTGTGAAAAGTCCGACGGCTCTGGAAGGCGTCGTTGTCGCCGGGTAAATTTTCGTTTTGTAATAGTCGGTATGCCGCACTGCCTCTCGCAGCGATTTCAGCGAGCCGCTCCGCATGTATAGCGTGTACATCGTTGCCGCGCGGTCATAGAGCCATGGATCGTAATTGGTTTTGTAGTCGCTCCTGTATCCGGAGCCGGAATCGCCGGTTATAACGGCAGGATCATCCTCGTTCACGAGCATGTAGAAGTTGTTCTTGAACGCATGCTCCATCTCCGTGTATCCCGGCCAATGCTCGGTTGCATCCATCGTGGTCGGATTATCTCTTGTCTCGGTTATGCTGCTGTCGAACGTGTTCATCCGCGTTCCTTTCAGCACACCTTTGGCAAGAAAGTCTTTCGGCAGCACCGCATAAACGTCAGGTTCGTATACGTTGTCTGACGCTGCGAACGTGCCCGTCGTTACTTGATGCCATGCCGACCTCGGATTCGTAAGTGTCGAAATGTTCTGGACCCGGTTGTTAAGGCCCCATTCCACCGTAATTGTCTCCGAATTCGGATAAACGGAAGTAAACGTGTTCTGAATCTGGATGCGCGCAATTCGAACGGAAGCCCCATCTAGAGAAGAATTTGTTATGCTGCGCCATGGCGTTTGCATTTCAACGAAGGCGGGAATTTCAGTACCGCCCTTCAACACGCGAATTTTCGATACATTCGCAGGCGTTATGGAGCCTCTTGGGAATGGCACGCCGAACGTAACAAGCTTCGTTTGACCTGAGGTGACATTTTCCATCGGATACAGTTTGACGGAGATGCTGCCGGATGTTTCAGATGGAGCAAAGAACGATTGGGTCGCGCCGAACGAGACGGCAGGAAATAAACCAGTAAGTAGAGCGATCAAACACATGATGGAAACTAATTTAGTAGAAAACCTTCGCATAAATCCACACCTTTCAATAGGAGTTAGTTGGATCTTCGAGTAGCAGCACGCTGTTGTCTCGGATGGGAAAGCGAGCTAATACACCATGAAAAAGTCTCTTTTAACTCCTCCTCCTCATCGATCGTTCTGTGCTCCACGATCCGATTCTTCTCAAATTATTCCAGTTGATGAAGAGTATGAGGGATGTCTTCCGTCTTTGATATATCGATTTTTTTTAAAAGTACCGATTTTTTTGAGAAGTAGTAAATAAGTGAAGAAGTGAAAAAAGAGGCAAGACACCTGACTAATTCCCAGCTGGCAACGCAAAAAAACCATCGCAAAATGTTTGCAATGGTCTTGCTTCAACTCGATTGACATTCAGCATTTACGTAGCATTTATAACCGTCAATATCATCTTCACGAATTGATCTCCTTTAACGTTATTGATAATTTAAGATCTTTCTTACTCCACGAAACATCTGCACCTAGTTGCTCGCTGATAAATCTCAGAGGTATGTAGGACGTTCCATTCAGCAGGAAGGCTTTTGTTTGTGAACCAATCGACTTTTCATTTAAGAGGATCGCTCCGGATTTCCAATAAATTGATAAGCGTATTGGAGGGGAAGTTCCTTCTTTACTTTCAATAACGATCTTGCTTTTACTTTCATAACTGATGTTTGCATTAAGCATTACGAGTAGAGTTCGAAGCGGGATAAAGGATTGGTTGTTCCGCATGATAACCCCACTGGTCAATAATACGTCCTCACCGTTAACCTCTAACGATATTGGAACACCAACAGGTACCGGCGTTATTGCAACAGAACGATTATCACCTGCTCCAAGTTCAGCATTGGTATTTGTTCCCCATCCCCATAAGCTACCGTCATTCTTTTGCATGATGATATGACTTCCAGCTGCTTTCATATTCAGTACGTTAGTTGATAGTCGTTTAAATGTAGGAGCTTTCGACATTTTGCTTTGGGTAATAGGAGTTTCGTATAAATCTCCGCTGTGTGTCAAAACAATTAAAGAGTCACTAATGGTTACAGCGTCCTTCACTTCACCAATGGATGTAATCATTACTGGTGTTTGCTGTTTTGTAAGTTCCTCATTGGAGCTATTTATATAAGATCCACCGTACCAAAGTCTTGATTGATCGTCGAGAAACATGCTGGAGAAGAAATCCGGTAAAATTGACTTGATTTTGACTAAACCTTGTACTTGTGTAGCAGATTCATTAGGTTCACCAGTCCAATACCAAACAGTTCCGTCACTCTTTAACGCATGATTACGGTAAATATCTATAATGTCATCCAATCCTTTAACAGCAGAAACTGGGCGTGGCATAAAACCACTATACGCCCACACAGTTCCATTATCCTTCAGAAATACCCAATCCCTTCCAGGCATATAGGGTGCGCTCTTATCAAAACTCGTAAGATCCGTAATATGATCGACGTCTATCTTCTTTACAATCCGAAAATCGTAGCCAAAAATGTCGTTATCAACCCATGGAATAAAGAAGACACTACCTTGTAAATCACGAATGGCCATTCCACCAGAACCCTCTAATTGTGCATAACCGCCGTCCAATTCTTTAACTTGAACTAAATCAGCACTATTATAATTCATTGTTGGTTGTTTCCAATACCAAACGGTATTATCATTCTTCACAAAAAAATTGCCATAGCTATATTTAACGTCAGTAATGCCTTGCACATGAGTTGGAACTAATTGGTCCCTGCCCCAAATCCAGTATGAACCGTCACTCTTAATGAATGAATTAGTATCATAATATTGAATATTTGTGGAATTAGACTCGGCCATAACCGTTGGCATACAAGAAAATGATAGAAGGAATACTAGAGATAATAGCATTATTCGTGTTCGCAAATGAATAAACTCCCTTTCGGCTTCTAGCCGCGATTTATGCGGCTTTCAATACTTCGCCAATCCATAGGACACGTCTCAGTCTTCGATTGCCTGATAGACTGTGGTCCAGAAGTCGTGAATAAGGCGCGATGAATCCGGAGTGGACGCCCCGACCTGAGTGAGCAGGATTCCGATGAGCTGATTGTCCGGGTCGGCGTACGTCGCAGTGCCGCTTCCGCCATCCCAGCCGAACTGGCCAATTGGCGCATAGTCTCCTTGGTAGGTGCGCACCGCCATCCCGAAGCCCCAGCTGCCATGCTGCCCTTGGCCGAATGATATATGGACATTGTTTCTAGCCATGGCATCTCTGGCGGCTTGTTGATCTGAAGTCAGGCGGTTGGTCGTCATCAGCTGGACGGCGGGCCGAGACAGGATCCGTTCAGTTCCGTGCATCCCTTGATGCAGCAGCATCTGGAAGTAAACGTGGTAGTCATCGGCGGTCGAGGTAAGTCCGCCGCCGCCGCCCTGGAACACCGGTGGCTGGCTGTAGCGTCCTTCCTTGGCCTCGTCCCACACGAGGAATTCACCGGTCTGCGGGTTTGGTGCATAGAGGGTTGGCAGTCGGTCGATCTTGCCCGCGGGTACGTGAAAACCAGTGTCTTTCATGCCCAGGGGATCTAAGATACGTTCGCGCAGAAAAGTCTCAAACGACTGGCCCGTGACTCTGGAGACAAGCACGCCGAGTAGATCGTTGCTGATGTGGTACTGCCAGCGCTCTCCGGGCTGGTGCATCAGCGGAAGCGTGCCAAGACGGCGCATCCACTCATCCGGCTCGGGCATTGGCACTGGTAGATTAGGCGTAAGCCCCAGCTCGAAAATCGCGTTCATGATCGGTGTCCCCATCGTCGTCAGATCCATGCCAAGCCCGAACGTGGAGGTTAGGAGGTCTCTTACGGTGATCGGCCGCCGCGCCGGCACAGTTTCGTCGAGCGGACTGTCGATCCGCTTTAGCACTTGCCGATCGGCGAGTTCCGGCAGCCACTGCTCTACCAAGTCATCCAGCCGCAGCCTGCACTCATCGATCAGGACCATCGTTGCCGCAATCGTAACCGGCTTAGACGTCGAGGCCATTCGGAAGATCGTGTCCCTGCGCATCGGCGCGCCACCGTCATGGCGCATCGTCCCAATCGCTTCGACATGTGTCTCACCATACCGGCTGACCAGTGCAACGAGTCCAGGAATCTTCCCGGACTCCACATGCCGCTCCAGCACGTCGCGCATTCTGCGCAGCCCCGTTTCGGAGAAGCCGCTGTTACTTTGTCCTGTTACACTCTTTTTCATTTGATTTGATTTCCCTCTCTTTACTTTAATATCAGTCCGATTGTTCTACCACTCTCAGCGGCAATAATGATTATGCTAGTATGTTGGTTTTCTGTATTTGGTTAATTTACCACAATCAAACAAATGAAGTAACCTGAATGATGTCGGATCTGTTAAAGTTCTATTAAAGAAAAAGCGATTAGATAGACCAAAAGAATTAATGCTATTAAATAAAAAAATCCGCAAAATTTCGCGGATTTAATGAAACATTATTCTAGTAATTTCATTTTATCATGATCAAGCTCCTGCTAGGTGTCCCGCTATTCGTTGACTAAGACCATCTTGATCGCGGACCCGCGATCATCATGCAGCAACTTCATCGCGTCCGGAAATTCGTCCAACGAGAACGTATGTGTAATCAAAGCATCGCCATCGATGACGCCTGACTTCAGCAGCTCGATGCATTGCGGGAAGAATAGCGCCGGCGTCGCATGAGACGCCCTCAACTGCAGTTTCTTGAAATGAAACTCATTCGCATCAAAACTGATGTTTGCGCCTTCGCCGTATTCGATGCCTATGTAACCGATCACGCCGCCGGTCCTTGCCACTTTGATTGCCGATGGAATCGTCGACGGCGGCGCCGAAACGAGCACCTTGTCCACCCCGCCGCGTTCGAAGGCGAATGTCTCTAGCGGTGTCTTGTCCGTATAAATGATTTCGTCGGCTCCGAATGCGAGCGCCGTCTCGATACGTTTAACAGAATGAGATCGTGCCGCAGCATAGATTTTTCGCGCACCTCGAAGTTTCGCAAGACGAAGCGCCATCAGGCCGATTGGACCGAGACCTAATACCAGTACGTCATCACCCATGCGGATATCGATCGTCTCAATGAGATCCATTGCTACACCTAACGGTTCCACGAGCGACGCGACAGCGAAGGATATTCCCTCGAACGGTACGACAACCTCCTTGGGAGCGACGATATAATCAGCGAACCCCATTGAGAAATTCCGTCCCCAGAAACTTGGCCCCTTATTGCACAGATCATAGCGGCCATTCCGACACCATTCACACATCCGGCAAAACGTACTTGTCTCGAGCGTCACCGAAGCCCCTTCCTCAAGATGGCTGACATGCGCGCCTTTGCTAACGATGACACCCGCGATTTCATGACCGATAGCCTCCCAATCGGCCGCGGCCGATTTCACGCTAGTCATGTCCGTCCCGCATATGCCGCACGCTTTGACTCGAATCAGGACCTCGTTCTCGCCGATCTCCCCCAACTCGCCCTCGCGCAGCTCAAATTGAAATGGTGCTTTTGCGTACCACGCCTTTGTTCTCATCCCACTTATCCTCCCACCAGGTCAATCCGTATTTTTACCATTCGTCAGAACTATTATAAGACTTCACGCGAAAACGCTGCAAAGGATTATTAATAAATTTTTTTATAATGAATTCATGATTTTATTATGAGTGATAAGTGAAATCAAAGTTAACAATATGTTTTAGGCATGCAGTACTTGCTACTTACTCTCCTCATAATGTTTGGTTATTGCCTTCTAACGAAGTGGAAGTACAATCCTCAGCGGAGGAATGTTAAAGTTTAACCCACGGCCGATATGAATACATGAGTTCATGAGGAGGTAAGGTTATTTTAATGACAAAACAAATTTTAATGGTTCTTACCAATGCGGAAAAATTAAGTGAAGATGAACGAACCGGTATGTGGCTGTCAGAGTTCGGTGAGCCTTATGCTGCTTTCTCTAAACGTAACTATAAGATCACAATTGCAAGCCCGCTCGGAGGTAAAGCACCAATCGATCATCGAAGCTTGGTCGACGCTCCTCAAGAAATGCTGGACATGATCCCGCTCGTTGACAACACGCTCCCTCTTGATCAAGTAAAGGATATTGCGTCCTATGATGCGATCTTTCTTCCCGGCGGCCACGGAACGATGTTCGACCTGCCTGACAACCAATTGCTTCAGTCGATGATTATTGCTTTATATGAAGCAGGCAAACCGGTTGTTGCCGTCTGCCACGGTCCTGCAGGACTCGTTAAGGTGAAGCTGCCGGATGGCACTTCCCTGATAGCCGGAAAAACGGTAGCTGTATTCACAGATGCAGAAGAAAGAGAAACGCAGTTAGACAAATACATGCCTTTCCTCTTAGAATCTAAGTTTCGCGAATTAGGAGCTAATGTGATAGCAACACCTAATTGGACCGATAACGTCCAGATCGATGGCAATCTTATTACAGGGCAAAATCCACAATCGGCCGAAAGCGCGGCTAAGGCACTCATTGAGGTATTTGAGCGTTAGTAAGGAAGGAGTGTCACCATGAGCACCATTGCCATTGTTGCAATTCTGAAAGCTCGACAAGGCTATGAACAACAACTTCGTGAGGTTCTGCTCGCGGTTGTCCCCCCTTCTCGTGCTGAAGATGGCTGCTTAAGCTATGTATTGCATGAAAGTCCCGATAATCCCAGTCAGTATGCATTTTATGAGATATGGAAAGATGAAGCGGCCATTCAAGACCATCTGGCATCTTCTCATTATATGAATTACCGTTTGTCGGCTGAAGCATTGTTAGAGCAACGAGTATTGTATCGCCTTCATCCATTAGCTATCTAAACTTTAGGAGGAATTTATAATGACAACAACAACTACAACTTCTGCATCCCAAAAAATCATGAAAGGCTGGAAAATGCATCATAACAGCCTGGTTGAACTAGTCGCACAACTTCCCGATTCCAGCGGCAGCTGGACTCCTTGGCAAGGCGGATGGACAACGCTTGAGCTTATCCATCATCTTGCTTGGACGCCGGAGTTCTTCTTCGCTCAAATCGATAAACGCGACATGAATATTCCACCTGTTCCTGCGACAATTGTGGAAGCGCGCGAGCTCGTTAAACAATTGACTGAGGTGACAGCGCACAAACTAGCCTCCTATACCGAAGAGGATCTTCAACAAATCGCCACGATCAACATTAACGGAGTAGATATTACGGAGCCGGTCGAAGAAATGTTCCATCGCCTGGTCGCACACGAGGCTCATCATAAAGGCCAACTATTCATCTATGCCCGCGAGCTCGGCGTGACCAATGTGCCGTTCTATGTTGACCTCAGCGTGAAGTAATAACAAGTCTAAGCAAATTCCCAGGGCATGGCCCTAATACATTCATAGAGGAGAATTATGATGAGCGAAGGTATTGAGAACAAGGTAGTACTAATCACAGGTGGAGGCACGGGTCTGGGAGCGGAAACTGCACGACTTCTTGCATCCAAAGGAGCGATCGTGGCCGTGGCAGCGCGCCGGAAAGACAAGCTCGACGAGGTCGTTGCACAGATTACGGAGGCTGGCGGGAAAGCCGGCGCCTATCCGCTCGATGTGACCGACAAGGTGCAGTTCAAGGCTGTTGTCGATGCGGTCATCGCTGATTACGGCAAATTGGACGTGCTTGTCAACAACGCCGGCCTTATGCCGATTCGTCCTATGGCCGAAGTGAACACCGATGAGTGGGATGCGATGATTGACATCAACCTCAAGGGGGTTTTGTACGGCATCGCCTCTACTCTCCCGGGATTCCTTGCCCAGAATGACGGTCACATCATTAATATCAGCTCAGTTGCTGGGATTAAGGTCTTCTCGCCGGGCGGCACCGTCTACTCGGGTACGAAATTCGCGGTACGTGCGATATCCGAAGGACTGCGTCACGAAGTCGGAGATAAGGTCCGAGTGACGTCCATCGAACCGGGGGCGGTAGACAGCGACCTGAAGTTTAACACCACAGGCACGGCACAATCCACTGTATTGGATTTCTACAAAACCGCGATTCCGGCAAGCGCCGTGGCGCGGGCCATCGCCTTTGCCATCGAACAGCCGAAGGAAGTCGATATCAACGAGATCGTTCTGCGTCCTACCTCCCAGGACTTCTGATACCTCCAAACTCATATGGAAACGCCGGTCACCTGCTTAAGGTCACCGGCGTTTTTTCTCACATACGAGAATTTATTTCGCATCTCTTACAAACACGATTTCGTTCGTCAGGTATTCATAAGGTGCTACCCACTCGTTCGAGATTAAGATTTCACTTAACGACACGTCGCTTATGAACCCATTCCGATTCATGTTTATTAATTGGTGCAAAGCTAACTTATCCCATCCGATACAATCCCTTGTCACGATACCAATCCGGTTGCACCGAATCTTCTTCATTTCCTCTTCTTCGGGAGCGTTTGTCGCATGGACGTCTTGGTGACTGAGAAAATGCATGAATAACTCATCCAGGAGATCCATGCTGCTCTCGCTTAAGGGTCGATCCTTCAATTCTAGGATTTTAGCCGATATATCCAAAACAGCCTTATCGTGTTCGCTTAACCTGCTAGGGATAAAAGGTTTTACCGAGGAAGCGGGAATCCCCCACCTGCTTCTTCTTCCCTTGGTCCTGCGCTTTCCTTGCAAAGTGCCCGTTGCCAACCACTGGTAAATGATGCGATTATCTTTATTTAGCATAATAGCGACTTCTTCCACCGTAAACACAGGCTCATGGGTCACTTCAACCGCCTCCTAATACTACGAAACTACCAATTGTTTCATAGATATGTTTCCATAGTCGAATGTATGACTACTAGGTAGGAAGGGTCGTTGAACTTGAGTGGTTAGACAGACGGCTGTTCAAGCTGGAATACCTGCTTCACACGTACTAACGCCGCAACATTGCGTGTCGTGATGGAATGTACGCCCCACTCCGCGTATTGTCGCATTTGCATTTCATCCTCCACAGTCCACGCATATACGGGCAATCCAAGACCTGAGGCATATTCCACGAATTCTTGCCTCAGGAGTCCATGATAAATATTCACGCCAAAGCATGCGGCTTCACGGGCATCCGCACATGTTTGAATCATTGCCTCCCGATAAGGCAAGGTCTTGAACAGCTCGACGTTGGTGTTAAGGAGTTTATGCATTTCCGGCTGTAGAATCTTCGCCATCAGTGCCCGTTGGAACTCGCAGCCCGAGAAGAAAGCATGCTGCGACAGGTCGAATTTGCGGACCAGCGCCGCTGCAGGCTCAATTGCCGCATCAACCTTTAAGTCCAAATTCACGATTTTGCCGGAAGCTTTCACGAGCGGCAAAATCTCTTCCAGCTTAAGGAGCCTTGGTGCACTTCCATGCTCAGACTCTAATTGCATTTCGTTTAATTCCACATAAGTCATTCCCGCTATATTCACATTCAACCGTTGGCCGGTAAGCCATTCATCGTCATGTGCCAGCACAGGAATTCCGTCCTTGGTCACCCGAATATCCTCTTCCACCACATCGGCACCAAGCTCGAGTCCGATTTGAACCGAATGAAGTGTATGTGCCTCTGTATTCATACTGCCTGCGTGAGCCGTAATCAGCGGAAAGTTACGTTTCATTCTTGTCACACTCCTCACTACCGTCTTGAAATCATCCTAACATTCATCACGAACGCGCTGCCTCTTCTTTTACCATGCTGCGAATGTAGAAGTAGCCCATGAACGAGCATAACAAGAAGGTGAAGAATGCGAGCGCAGAAGCCTTCTCCTTCTCTTGAAAGACACCGAATATTTGCTCCATCGAGACGCCAAGCATTTGCGGTGCATTCGGACCAAGCAGGAACGGCGCGGTGAACGAGCCGATAACGCCCATGAAGACGAAGGTGACCGCCACAAGCAGCGTTTTGTAGGTGAGTGGTACGATAAAGCGAGTGAACAGACGTAGTCTCCCCGCTCCTACATCCTTTGCGCTTTCCATCACCGAATCCGGGATACCTGCCAAGGCTGAACCAAGCAGCATGGTAGTAAATGGAATGTTGAACCATAGATTCGCGATAATAATGCCTTTCATATCGAAAATAATACGTGGAAAACCGCTGCCGCCAAGCAGAAGCACAAAGCGCGATACCCAGCCATGGTTACCTAACAGCTGAATCAAACCGTACGTCGCGATGACCGTAGGAATAAACATCGGGATCATATACATATTCCGAATCCACCCGACTAATTTGCCTTTGTTGAATCGCATGTAAGCAGCCAGCGCATAACTGACGATCAGTACGATCACAACCGATATAACCGTCACTTCCAGCGAAAAAATAATATTGGAGCGCATCAGCTTGTCGGTGAACAAAAACTTGTAATTCGACAGGTCGATGCCGCCCTCCTTATTGGTCAGGCTCTCCTTAAACGAAACCGCGATTGGGATGACGACCGTGACGAACAGCAACAGAAAAGAGGGGATGACCAGAAGCAATCCCAGTATCCCCATTTTCACTTGTTTCTTCATCATTGCGCCGCTACATCGCTTTGCCAGCGTTTGTTGATTTCACTGCCCAGATCGCCGATGTTGAATGTACGGAAGCCTTCAGCCACGCCTTTGAAGGAATCTTGGATATCCTGGGGCATGTTCGACAGCTGGATACCCGGGAAACCGTGCATGGTGGTCACGACAACCGCTTGCGCTTCCGGCGACAGCACGAAGTTCAGGAATTCATTAACCGCATCCTTCTTCTCGGACAGCTTCGGCACCATTAGGTACGTCGGACCGCCGTTGAAGCCCGGATTGATTTGCGAAATTTTGGTTGTAGCCGGCAGTTGACCGTTACCGATTTGCTCGAGCGCCATGTCCGACCAAGCCGGGATCATGTCCACCTCGCCGCTGATGAGCAGATCCAGCGTGCCTTGGTTTTTCTTCGGATAAATGCCTTTACCGTACACAAATTTGCCGAGATCCTTCAGCGTATCGAAACCAGTGTTCCACTGCGTCTGAATGGCCGGATCGGAGTTATGAATGGCATCTTCAGGGAGCTTGTCGTACAACGTCGTTGTGACAAACGAGCTGCCTGCACCACCCGTAGACGGGTCATTGTAAGCAAAACGTTCCGGATTCGCTTTAATCCATGTGAACAGCTCATCCAGTGATTTCGGAGGCGTCTGCACCTTCTCGCTGTTGTAAGCAAGTACGACGGCGGACGAACGATACGGCACTGCCAGGTTGGATACGTCCGTCATCGTACTGGCGTCAACGGAAGCGAGGTTGCCAATTTTGGCCGAATCAAGCGTTTCCCACAGATCGTCCTTCTGCCCTTGCGTTACGTTGCTCAGCCCATCCTCATACAGATCGATGTCGCCGGAGCCTTTGCCTGCTTGCTTCGCTGCGAGAATGCGGTCGTAAGTAGGCTGTGCGCCGGTACCGGACGGAATATAGACCTCTTTAACCTTAATATCCGGATGGTCTTTCTCAAACATAGGCACAAGCGTGTCCCAAAGATTCTTAACGTTCTCGGAGCCCGTGAAATAGAAGCTGAATTCAACGGGTTCAGCCGAAGTATCCGTCGAAGCAGAAGTACTGTTCGCATTCGTCGGCTTCGTATTTGCTGCACCTGCGTTGGCATTCTCCGAGTTATTCGTATTTCCACATCCGGCGAGAAGACCTGCGGTAACGGTTGTTAAAGTCAGTAAAGCAAGGGCGGATTTCTTGTTTAACATGATTATTTGCCTCCTTGGCATTGGGTTTTTGGGGTCTAGCTTGAGACTCGCTTGAAACTCGATTCGATTAGACTTCCGGATACGTAATGACTTTCTTGAAGCCGACGGAAATCCGGTCACCGGAATGTAGCTCCTTCACGGCATCCCGCGGTTGAAAGGCCCGAATAACACCATATTCCTGTAATTGAATCGATACTTCGGCATAGTGGCCTAGAACCATAATCTGTTTAACGATGCCGGGTAAACCCTCTTGTTCTTGACTCGACATGATGACATCTTCAGGCCGGATTGCCAGCCATCCCCCGCCGGACAACGATTTCGAATTTGGAAATCTCAACTTCCCTACCATGACTTGGCCTTCCGAAATCACCCCTTTCAAAAAGTTCATCTTGCCGATAAATTGGGCGACATACAAAGAGCTAGGCTGATCGTATATCTCTTGCGGGGAAGCGATTTGTTCGATCTTGCCGTGATTCATGACGACGATGCGGTCGGATATCGACAACGCCTCTTCCTGGTCATGCGTGACGAATACCATCGTGAGGCCGGTCTCTGCCTGAATCTCACGCAGTTCCTCCCGCATCTCATGCCGAAGCTTAGCATCCAGCGCAGAGAACGGCTCATCTAGTAGAAGAACGGCTGGCTTCAAGAGCAAGGACCTGGCAAGCGCGATTCGCTGCTGCTGTCCCCCCGATAGCTGACCGGGATATTTGTTCTCGGCGTCCGGCAAGCGAACAAGGTTCAGAACGTCTTGGACCGCCTTACGGATGTCGGCCTTCTTCATCTTGCGTATTTTAAGACCGAATGCCAGGTTATCGAACACCGTCATATGCGGCCATAGATTGTAGCTCTGAAACACCATCGAAGTCGGACGTTTCTCCGGCGGGGACTTGAGCACGCTCACGCCTTCGATGAGAATATCGCCGGAGTCCGGTTCGAGAAACCCTCCGATGCTGCGCAGCACCGTTGTTTTACCGCAGCCGGAAGGACCAAGCAGCGTTACGAGCTCCCCCTTACGCACATCAAGCGAGATTGAAGTTACACCTTCTCCGGTGCGGTAACGTTTCGACAACTGTTGAACGGAGAGCTGGATTTCTCGGTTTTCCGCAGCTTGCTTAACGTCTTGAATGCTCTGAACCATACTCATAACGGCCTCCTAAGTCACGCTTTACTTGATTTGTTATTTCAACGTAAATCCGCTGGACATGACGTCCGCGCTTACGAATCGTTTGGCGGCGAGCAGCAGAATAATCGTCGGTGCGGTCAGTATGATAGAAAACACCGCGCCGGCGTATGCCGGATAATCGCTGATAATGGAATACATGACAATCGGCATCGTCTTGTAATTCGGAATACCAACCAGGAACGTTCCCTGTGCTTCATCGAGCGAGTTTAGGAATGTGAAGATCGAGGCGACGATGATGCCGGGCAATGCCATTGGCAAGGTGATTTTGACAAATACCCGAATCGGTCCGGCTCCCACGTCTCTCGCTGATTCTTCCTGCGCTTGATGTACATTCCGGAAGGCGGCGGTCGGAATCCAAGTCATGAACATGAGCACGTTAATCATATGGATCAGGACAACGCCAAGCAGCGTATTCATCAAGCCGAGCTTGTAGAAAAGCACCGCGATCGAGACATACAGCCCCATCTTCGGAAATGCATGGGTCAGCAGAAACGAGAATAAGAAGAAACGACTGAACGGGAACCGAATGCGTGCGAATGCATAAGCTGCCGGGATACATAGCACGATGGACAGTCCGGTTACAATTGAGGCGATCAGGAAGGATAAGCCGATGGATTGCGGGATGTCCTCTTGTTTGAAAACGAAAGCCCACCATTTCATGGACCATTGATGCGGAATAACGTCCGGATAGTTCCATTTTCCGGTGAAGGCGAGAATTGCCAAGTTCAGCAGCGGTCCCAGAAAGAAGATAACGAAGATGACAAGTACAATGAATTCAATGATTTTTCGTGTTCCAAGTGCCTTGAAATACCAACGCATGAAGGGTTATCGCTCCTTTCAGAATGGATAGCTGGTTATTTGGTTGACTGTCTGATAAGCAGCCGCGGGGTCAGCTGCTTGGGTTGTTCAATGTGTAGTTCTTGCCGAATCAGTTGGTCTAAGAGCCGGACAGCCTGGGTGCCCATCTCCCCCGTATCTACCTTGACTGTCGTCAAGGATGGCGTGAACATTGTCGCGAAATCCACGTCATCGAACCCAATCACAGACACTTGCTCGGGAATACGCACTGACTGCTCCAGCAGAAATTTCATCGCGCCCATAGCGAGCATGTCATTAGTGGCGAAGAGCGCCGTATATCCGTCTTCCCGAAATTGACCCCATTGTCGGCTCATGATCTCGTATCCTTCTCCGAATGTCGAAGTTGCCGCGGATTGAATCGCCGCATATGTTTCTTGAATACCGGACTGCCTAATAGAAGTCATGAACCCCTTCAAGCGTAAATGATGACTTCGATGACTCTGAGGACCGGCAATGACGAATATTCGTTCATGACCGGTTTGCGTCAAGTGCTCGGCGACCATCCTGCCGCCTTCTTCGTCTTGATTCACGATATGGATGACACCATCAACATCTGTCGAGCCGTTCACCATGACAAATGGGATGCCGAAGTTCGTGATATGATCAATGACATTCTGCTGCAGCCGGCTTATCAGAATGAGCCCATCCACCCGTTTCTCGATCATGAAGTCGGCCGAACGATACGACATATCGTGGTCCGTTGTAACGAAGATCGAATAGTTCAACCGTGCTGATTCCAATAAGACGGCATCGACGATTTTGCCATAGAAGGGATGCGAAGCAATCGGATGATCTCGTCTATACAAGAGTAACCCAATGTTATGCGTCCTTTGCGACACCATAGCCCGTGCGACTGCATTCGGTTTATATTGCAATTCCTCGATCAGCCCAAGCACCTTATCTCGCGCTTCCGGACTGGAATATCCCTTCCCGGAAATAATCCTCGAAACGGTAGATTTGGACACCCCGGCTCGCCGGGCGATTTCTTTGATGGTCGGATTATCCACGATGCACTCCCCTTCACAGCTGTGAGACCGTTCCCACATGGGAACGTTCCCATGTGTATAGATTAATGAGCAGATGTTTCTACTGCGTTAAATCAAGCCTAAGGATTTGTAAACCTACGGCTATAAATGTCTAAGAAAATGTAAAAACCACCGAAATCTATCCTGATTTCGGTGGTTTTGTGTAAAATGTAAATTCCCCTTCGCGACTGGACGCAGGAGTCTCCTCCCTCATCTGCCTGCCCCTTCTTCATAAATTGAATAATAAACGAAGTATTCATCCAAAATAAAACATAAACGAGACGATGGGATTGAACAGCCATGCCGACAAGCCAATTGAATCAGACAGCGATAAAGCAATTCCTTGTGGCCTGCCATCAGTCGAGCGACTTTATTACGGTCGATCTCTCCTATATGCTTACCGCGCCAACAATAATGAAACTTTCTTATTATAAAACATTAGTAGATATAGATATGCTTAATATCATCATAAAGTCGCTTCAACAAGTAGATCCATCCACTTCATTATGTAAAATCGAGGAAATTGTTGCTCATATTCCAATAGACGAAACTCAGATAACGGATGACACGGAGACCATCCAATCATGTGTGTTGAAAGGTCTTTTACTTGTGTACAGCGATAAAAGGCTTGAATCGTATGCGCTTGTTCCGATTACAAGCAAGAAAGGCCTACGTACAAGCAATAAAACTGAAGAAGAATTTAGCGTAGTTGGACCAAAGGTCGGATTTGTAGAAGACGTAGATCATAATCTGAAGCTAATTCGACTGCAATTAAACAGCCCCGACTTGATCATTAAAGAAATGATAGTCGGGACATTATCCAAGACCAGGGTTTCCTTACTGTATCTTAAAGAAGCTGCAAATCAAGAAAATGTTGCCAAAATGGAAAAACGCATAAAAGCTATAAATTTTGATGTCATTTTTGATACGACACAATTAGATCAACTTATTGCAGATAATTCCTTCACCCCATTCCCTTTATTTACAACAACAGAGCGCAGGGATCGGGTTGTTTATTCGCTTGTATTGGGGCAAGTAGCTGTTGTTTGTGATGGATCCCCCTACTTTATTACGGGCCCTTCTAATTTATTTGACTTTTTTCTATCACCAGAGGACTACTATACGCCTTGGCTGCTCGGTTCATTTTTTCGAATCATTCGGATCTTCGGAGTTGTATTCTCAATGCTCGCCTCAGCAATGTATGTAGCTGTCATTACGTACCATTATGATATTATTCCGAAAGAACTTCTTGGACGTCTGATCTATTCCAGACAAAGCGTTCCTTTCCCTCCGCTCATCGAAGCGCTCTTCTTAGAAATTACGGTCGAATTTTTAAGGGAAGCGGGAGCCCGCCTTCCTAGTCGGATTGGTCAAACCCTTGGCATTGTCGGAGGCATTATTCTGGGGCAAGCAGCAGTTGAGGCCTCCTTAACGAGCAATGTTCTCATTATTATTGTCTCGCTTTCTGCTCTCGCTTCCTTTGTTACTCCAATCTATAAGATGTCCAATGCCATTCGATTTCTTAGATTCCCGATTATTTTTCTAGCTGCTGTTTGGGGAAGTTTGGGGATTGCGCTTGGCGTGACCATTTTGATTATCCATTTATCCCAGCTCCGTTCATTGGGATATCCATATACCGTTCCCTTCTTTCCACTTCGTACGAATGATCTCAAGGACAGCTTAGTCCGGTCCTCTTATTCACAGATCAATACAAGACCAAGCTTTCTCAAACCCCCTACAAGCGTTCGTTATAAGCCCAACAAGGCTAAAGTTAAACGTGATTTTGATGAGGAGTGACTTTTAGTTTGGGACGCAGGATACAAGGTCGTTTTCCTCTGCTTGTAATAGCTCTAAGTATATCTCTTGCCTCTTGTGGAAATGAACAGTTTATTGATCAAATCGAGATTGTTCAGACCGCCGGCTATGACATGGATGACCACAAGATACTGACCAGTGTACTTATCGGAGATTATCAGGAGAAAGAAAAAACGAAGGTGAAGCTGCTTACAACTACTTCCAATAACAGTTATGACATGATGCCGCTGCTTAACTTCAAAACCAATAAACCGATCAAATACGGTCAAATGAGAATGTTGGTCTTTGGAAAGGAATATGCCAAGCAAAACATTGGTCCGATTCTGAAATTTCTATCTAAAGATGTATCGATCTCAGGTAACCTTCAATTAGCTGTTGCCAAAGAGAAGGCTACCGATCTGTTAGCTGCGTCGATTCCGGCACATGACCCCTTATTTATCATGAATATGATTATTCAGAATGCCCAAATGGCTAATCTGCCTCATAGCGATTTACAATCCATTCTTTTCAATTATTACGATGAAGGAAGAGATGCTTTTTTACCCCTTATTTCTTTAGACAACAATAAGAATGCCCAGACCGAGGGCACCGTTCTGTTTAAAGATCGAGAAGACGGAAAATTCATGCAACAACTGGGAAACAAAGAAGCATTATGGCTAAAGATGCTCATTGAAAACGGTAAAAACGGCAGCTTGGAACTCCCTCTTGAACATTCAACTAATGAAGAGGAACCGATTGCTTTCTTGAAGATTATCACGTCTAAAGCTTCATTTATTAATAAATCCAACGCGATAGTCTCACAGCTTTCCTATGCGGTTAAGGTGAATATAACGGCAAAAGTTGTTCTAAAAGGTATTCCCGAACATTACTCTGATTCTGATATGACTCATTTACAGAAGAAACTTGAAAAATATCTATCAGATGAATTGGAACATTTCATACAATCCTGCTGCAAAGAAGGTTTAGATCCGGTTGGGTTTGGCAGCTTCTTCCGAAGCAAAATGCGAGGCTGGGATGCTTCCGAGTTTTATGCGGCTTATCCTTCGATGAAGTCAACTGTCAGTACGAAAGTTAAAATCATCAAGTCTGGTATACAAAAATAAGGCTAAATAAGAATGGGGACTATGCTCGTGAATGGAGTAGTCAGCGATAAATTTTCTGTTTCCCCAATCCATTTATTTTTTGTGATGTATGTGAGTTTAGCTAGCTTTGGGACAATGAGCTTCCAGCATCATATCGCATTTCATGCGGGCCATGATGCCTGGATTTCGGTCATTATTACCACACTCTTCCTCACACTGTTGGTTTGGATGATGTTTTTTATCCTTAAGCGGCAAAAACCGGAACAAGCGAATCTTGTGGCGATTAACATCAGGCATTTCGGTAAACCATTGGGGACTGCTATGAATCTGATCCTGGTCTTCTATTTCGTATTGGGTGCTTTCGTAACTTTTCGGAATTATCTTCAAATCATCCATGTTTGGGTCTTCCCTTACGCCAACATCTGGCCAATCGGTGTATTTATTTTGCTTGTCGTATATTACGCAGTTTCGGGTGGTTTTCAGTCCGTTACTGGATTATGTATGTGGGGAACGATAAGTATATTTATTTTTATCATGCCACAGCTATTAGCAGTCTTAACCCGCCTGCATCCGGACAATATACAACCGCTTTTTAATCAACCACTAACAGACATCGCGAAATCCGCGAAACAAATGTCTCATGAATATATAAGATGCGAAATTCTTTTTGTCATCTACCCTTTCATTCGGGAGCAGAAGAAGGCAAAACCGTGGGCATTTTGGGCTGTATTGGTAAGTGGCTCCTTTTATTTGATTTTGTCCATCTTAAGCATCATGTATTTTAGTCAAAATCAGCTGGAGCAAATTATTTGGCCAACCTTAAGTTTGATTTCAACCCTTGATTATCCTCTCATGCAGCGCATGGAATCCCTCTTAATTACAGTATGGATCGTTAAAATACTGGCCATTATCTCACTCGGATTATGGGCCGCCTGTCATACCTTGAAACAGTCAACCAAAACAAAACAACGAACGAGCATAAAAAGTTTTATAGGGCTCATTCTAATCCTGTTGTATTTCACAAGGAATGACGAGCAAGTTCACCTAGTAACTCATCTCTACTTTAGTATCGGAGAATATATGATTTACTTCTACATCCCTCTACTGTTTTGCTTCTCCTTGTTTTCAAAAAACTTGCGAACTCCGCCTCTGTAGACGCTAAACCTGAAGAACCGGCATTATCTGCCGGTTCTTGTTCCAATACCTTGGTTTGTTCCTGGATCGTTGCGTACTGTTATACCAAGTCTGTAGTTCTCTTATAACGATGCTTGTATAAACGCCTGCATCCTCGAACGAACGGTCATCGTCTGATACAAATACGTAATCGTTCTCGATGAAGTGATATCCCCGTTATAGTTGATGACGGATGACGTCAATTGCGCATCCATAAGCTTAGATTCTTTCAGAGTACGAATAAATGTAACATCTGCCGGTGCATGCTCGCTGTCGAAAATAATGCACCACTCCGCCTTTGCTTTCCCAAGTGCCTTGTGCAAGGCGTAGTTAATCGAATGATTGACATAATAAAAGATTCGAATGCGAGAATCATCAAACAACTCTATGATTTCTTCAATTTCTCTTTGTGTCGTTAGACTGACGATGATCAGCTCGAAGTTAGTTTCGTACTGGTCGATGATGTTTCCAAGCGCCGAATGCGCATGAGCTACTTCGCCAGGTTTCACTATGAACAATGCGCTAAACAAGAGCGGTATACTTCGTCTCTGGCGCGTTTCATAATGGGCCCTGTGAACCTCGTTCCAGCATAAGCGGTGCTTCGAAATATCGTTTGCGATGTGAGTAGACAAGCTGAACGGAGAATTAATTCGATAATCCATCAGCTCTACAGGTACGTACTTAATATCGCAGTAATCGGTCATTCGCAGCCAATAATCGTAGTCTTGAATATATTTAAACCGATATCCGTCTACGAGACGGCAATGCGCCGCACGGTGAATAAACGAAGGCCCGATAATACAGCCATCGAGCAGTGCCTCCTTGGGACGATTCTGCCAGCTGCGCAGCGTACGGAGAAAATCCGGGGTATGAGCCGGGTCGCCGTTTTCGAAAATTTGATTGAAGCTGCTGTACACGATGCCCACATTGGGATCCGCCCGATCTAATTCGTTTACTAATGTACCTAAGAATTGCCGGTAATAGATGTTATCCGTCGATACCCAAGTCAAGTAATCGTAACCTTGGTCCATTAAGATTTCAAAGCCGTAATTCAGTGCAAATGCGACGCCTTGATTGAACGGATAGGAAACGATTGTTACCCGGGGATCCCCCACGGTGCATTCTTGAATAAGCGGCAGCAGCTCTGGCGCCCCATCGATAACAATCAGGAAGGTAAAGCTTCGGTATTGTTGATTACGTATGGTTTGAATCGCCTTTCGGATGTGAGCTTCGTTCTGATAATAAACCGGCATCACAACGCCGACTTTCGGCATGCTCATGCACCTCTTCCCTTTATAGTAATCTATGAAAGAATCACCATGTCCGAGATAGTCAGAGCGCACATTTATTCGAAAAACCTTCTAAGCTTAAATCGAGATACAAAGAAAAAGCAATGAACCGGCAATCGGCTCACTGCTTCCTTAAACGCTATTGTTCTGCTGCCGGTTGTTGCTTCAACTCGGCTAGTGATGATTCGATCTCCGCCGTTAACGTCGGATCGAGATACTGAGGCGCGGACCGTTTAGCCGGCGTGTTGAAATGATTCATGGCCGCAAGCTCCGCCTCGATCATCAGCACCTTCTCCTCCGCCCGGGCGAATCCTCTGCCAATGCCGTCCGTCTGAAACGATACAACACTTTGGTTCAGCTCCTTCAGGGAGCTTGCCACATTAACCCGGGATTCGAGCAGCAGGCGGCGATGATTGTACTCCTCCGATTGCACCAGCAACTGGGCAATACGCTCTTCCAGCACTTTGGTCTGATCCTGGATCGTTGCGTACTGCTCGCGGTAGACGGCCAGCTTCTTCTCCTGCAGCAGCTTCTCCTGCAGCGCCAGCTTCGCGATCTGATCCTCGCCTTGGTCCACCGCAAGTCTCGCTTGGCGGCTCCGTTTCTCAACTGCCGTCTCGGCATTCGCAATCAGCACCGCTTGCCGCTTCTCAATAAACAGCTGGTGCGCCAGTGCTCGCTGCCCCTTCTCAAGCTCGACACTAAATTCCCGCATATATTGATTCACCATATGGAGCGGCTTCTCGCACTTATCGATCAGACCGTTCGTTTCGGCTAGAAACACATCTTTGATACGTTTGAAGATCCCCATCTTATTTCGACTCCTTTGTTTGGTTTTGCTGCATTTCCCATTGGTCCAGGAAGTCCGATGCCGTCGGTATGTTTGCAAGCACATTCGCCCCATCTGCGACTCTGGGCTTCTTGCCTCTCCTGCTCATCCAGAACAATAAAAGTCCGACGATCAGAATGATTCCGCCTACCGCTACGCCGGGGCTAATACCATTCTCATGATCCCGATCGATGTGTATGCCGCCCTCTCGGAACACCGGCACCGGCGGCGCTGGCACAGTCATAGCTTCACCGCGTAATGCCGGCATAGCCCCGACCTCGCCACCTCTTATCTCAACCTTCATGTCGTCTCCAGGTCTGCCATGAAACTCCTGACTCACCCTTACAACTTTCAATGCATCACGCCCGTGTTCACCGGCCACTACACTTAAACCGGCTCCGACAGCTACGATGATGACGGATACCAACAGCGCTTTCTTCACCCAAGGTCTCACGCGTCTCACGCTTAATCATCCTTTCCCTACAGTGATCTTGTCTCTACAGTACCAACTATATAGGGCAATGGTAAAAGTACGGTAAAAAAATAATTCCCTTCCTCTTCATCGTCCTAAGAGAAAGGGATGCTCGCCTTCATCGTATGCTAGACAGGAAACTCTACCGAGAATGTGCTTCCTTTTCCCGGCGAACTCTCGAGAACAACCGAACCACGGTGGGCAATAACGATTTGCTTCGCAATCGCGAGGCCAAGCCCCGCGCTGCCTTCTTCACGAGAGCGATGCTTCTCGACCCGGTAAAACCGGTCGAAGATGCGAGGCTGATCCGCTGCGGCAATGCCGATACCGCTGTCCCGGACAATGATCCGCCACTGCCTTGGGTTGGGGTCAAGACCAACGTCGACCTTCCCATCTTCAGGCGTGTATTTGATCGCATTATCCAGCAAGATATAGACCAGCTGCTTCAATCGCTCCGGATCGCCCTTCACGGTCAGCGTTTCCGGCAGCATCGTCCGCAGTTTAATCCTTTTCTTCTGAGCAACACCTTCGAAAGCAAGCACCCATTGGCGGAGCTTAGGCACAATGTCGAAAGCGCTCATTTCGAACTCTACTGAGCCGACATCGGACCTTGCGAGCATCAGCAAATGCTGCACCATACGGCTCATTCGGCCAATCTCTTCCTTCATATCCGAAACGACTTCCTTCGAATACGGCGTAATGGTATCTTCGTTCTCCAGTTCAATCACATCGAGTGACGTGTTCATAATGCTAAGCGGAGTCCGGAGTTCATGAGAAGCATCCGCCAGAAACTGCTGCTGCTGCTTGAACGTTTGCTGAATCGGAATCATCGCTTTACTGGACATGGATGAACTGAGTTTGACGGCTGCAATGATGAAAATAATTAGAATAACGATGAACACGATGAGCAGATTCCGGAGGATATCCCAATAAAAGGTGACATCCTTCGCTGCAAAGATCGTCGCCGGTCCATTCGTCGTCATAATCGGATGCGCGCCAACGAAGAGCAGCCGATCATCCGTTCGAATCAGAAGATCCCCGTAGCGTCGCTGCAGTTCGGGCAGCCAGCGTAACCGGAACGTATCCCCTTCGGGCTGCCACTCTTCAATTTCCGCCAAATTGCGGTCCTTAAGCTCCGGAATAGCATCGCTCTGAGCAAGCACTTGACCACGATTATCCAGCACATAGAAGAAAAACAAATCATCGCCGCGGCTGTTCTCCAAATCCGGAACGACAACGCGGCCGTCCTCGGTCGCAAACATGGTCTTGCGAAGCGAATTGCTCTGCTCTTGGTAAGCCATGATCATGAAGAAGAGCGATACGATGATCGAGAATAACACCAGAAACAGAATAATGAGCCACGTATAAGTAACCGTGAGCTTCCTTTGTGTGTATTGGAATAAGTCTCGCTTCTTTCCCTTCTTAAGCGTCCATTTCAAACCGGTAGCCTACCCCCCTGATGCTGTGAATGACCGGCTCCTTACCGGAATCGTCCAGTTTGTCCCGGAGCATCTTCACGGTAACATCGACATTTTTGTAGGAAACATCACTGCCAAGCCCCCAGATGCGATTGAGAATCGCCTCTCTCGTCAGCACATTGCCGGTGTTCTGCAAGAAGAAATCAAGCAGCTGATACTCCCTCGGGCTAAGCAGAATCTCCTCGCCGTCTCGCGATAGCTGATGTGAGGTACGATTAAGCGTAAAATGCCTGAACGTCACAATATCCAGCTTCCTCGGGGCAAAATTCCGCCTTGCCAGCACACGGAGACGAGCGAGCAGCTCATCCATCTCGAAAGGCTTCGTCAGATAGTCATCGGCTCCTGCATCGAGGCCGAAGATTTTATCTTGCAGTGAATCCTTAGCCGTCAGGAGGACGATGGCTTGTCCGTAATTGTCGCCTCGCAGTCGTTTGCATACGTCCACACCATCCATGAGCGGCATCATCCAGTCCAGGATGAGCACATCATAAGCCGATCCACGGGCATAATCGAGCGCATCCTCCCCGTTCTCCACCCAATCAACGTGATAGCCGCCTTTCTTCTCTAACATATATTTGACAAGCTTGCCGAGCTTCTTATCATCTTCCGCCAATAGAATATTCACATTTACGCTCCCCGCCGCTACATCCGAGATAATAGGTTAGTATACCAAACAAACGGTTAAAATACGGTAAAAAAATAACCCTATCCGCTAGATTGGCGAATAGGGTCGTGAATTACCGTTCAAGAAGCTCCAAAGCATTCAGCAGCCCTTGCATATAGCCGACGGCATGCGCACGCGCGCGATGTCCCCATGCTGAATCATTAATGACATGTGGCACGTGATCATCCATTATGAATCCAGTGAATCCCGATTGTTTCAGTTCCCGCAAAACTTCAGCCGGATGATAATTTCCTTCTCCCAGGAAGCACTCCTGAAACTTCGGCATAGTGCCCTGTACGTCGCGAAAATGCACGTAAAAGATTCTATTTCTCGGGCCGAAATACCGTATCATCTCCATGACATTAGCGGCTCCGTAGACCATCTCCGAACAGCAGCCAAGGCATAAATTAAGCCCCCATGCGTCGCTATTAGCGATTGACTCGGCTTTCTTGAAATTCTCCACTTTATAGAAAATTCTAGCCGTTCCGTCAAGCATGGCAACCGGCGGATCGTCAGGGTGTAACGCAAGCCGCACACCTGATTGTTCGGCTACAGGAAGCACAGCCTTCAAGAAATAAGCATAATGCTCCCACATGACCGATTCGTCCGGGATTCTCACTTCACGGTTGGAAGCATATTTCACCTGGTTGACGCCGTTTGCTGCAACCGCGAGATCGAAAGCCGTACACATGGCTCCGCCCCTGCCCGGCTCCGAGGATGTCCGCCAAACAAAGTTCGGCATAAAGTGGTGGCCCAGTATCGGGATGCCGGCATGCCCCATATGACGGATAATGCTGCAATAATTCTCAATTTGCTCATCCCTGCCAGGCAAACCAAGCATGATTTTATCGTAGAAGCGGATGGGGACATTCTCGATGGATTCCAGAAACAATCCATTATCATCGCAAGTTTTCTTTAATGCAACCAAATCCTCCAAATCCCAGCTGCGTTCACCAGGAAGATTCGGTGTGTTGAGCTGAACGCTCGTTACACCTAATTGCTTGGCAAACGTCATGGTTTCTTGCGTCAGCTCTTGCATTTGGCCTAAGGCAATCCGCATATTCATCGTTATCCCTCCGCGGCGATTTATCATCGAACAAGCTCAATAGTACAGTGTACGAGCAGGTGAGAGAGTTCATGTCTATCGACATTATCTAATCTATTATCACAAGAAGCTTTTTCGGCAATTCATATATCAATCTCATACTCTCCCATGGAAATGATAGGGGACTGATACTTTATTTTCTCCATTTCTTACTTTTAATTGTTCGGGTAAGTAAGTCATGAATTTATTTGCAGATTCAAGATCCAACCACTTAACTTCTATTACTTCGTCATCCGGGTCTGAGATTTTCATTTCGCCACCCACGATTTTTGCCAAAAACGTAAATAGTAATGCATGGTGCCCCCTTTCTGTAAATAACGCTTCCCTGACTGAGTAAAGTCCGGTAATTTCTATTTCATAACCCGACTCTTCTTTAGTTTCGCGTTTTACAGCTTGTTCCAATGTTTCATCTGCTTCAACGGCACCCCCTGGAAAACTCCAGTACGAAGAGTCCTCTTTTTTATTCAAAACCAATAATATTTGTTTATTTGAATCATCGTAAATTAATGCGGAAGCTACATTCACTCTTATCAAAAGAAAACACTCCTCAAATCCATAATAGTTGGGATCAATAGCAAGTAAGATTGACTGATCAAGACGCTCCGATCTGTGAACATCTCTCAATGGAATAAAGATTGTATTCCTCCGTCTTATGAAAACCCAGTTTCTCAGCAAGTCTCCCGGAAGCTTCGTTTCCAGACGAACAGTCCCAATACGGAGACAGCTTCCTGTTTCTTAGTTCCCGAATGCATGCTTGTGCAGTCCAGTAAGCCAGCCCCTGCTGCCGGAAAGGCTCCAATGTTTTAACGCCGAGTGTATGCGTTTGTCCGGCCACAAATCCAGAGTAGCAAAAGCTTGCAATCCTGTTCTCCTGCAGTGCACAATAGGCAACGCCATGCTCTATGAACTGATCAAGACTCCCCCAGAAACCGAGCAGTTCCGACTTCACGAAATCAAGGTTATTCATCCGGCTAGAACCTAGCCAATCGCTAGTCAAACGTTCCACTTGAACGAACGGCTGCGGAAATTCAATGAGGGTTTTTCGATTCTCGCTCTGCTCATGCCATTTATAGATCAGTTGGGTTGATTTCTTTAAGTTCCTGCGGGCAAATTGCCGCTCAATTACGCCATTCCATCCGTCATGCATGCCTGCCACTTCAAATCTGCTGTCCACAAGCTGGAAATCAATATAGTGGTCCAACGCATGTAGAAATGGCACATTGGTTTCCTCGCCAAGCAGAAAAAACCCTCCAAGCCCTTCCGCCCATAGCAAAGCTGAAGCCGGATGATTCGGATCGTCAGTCACGATCCATCCACTATTGATGGTATCAACAACCGCTTCAACTTCCGGAAATTGAAATCCAGCTGCGAGCATAGGCCGTAAGCGGGAGTAGTCCTTTTTCTCCAATACGTGCAGCATTTAATAATCACCTCGTCATCTTTTAACTATCATTCCCCGTCGTGACTGCTCAGGAAATGAATAAACAGTGCAGCCTTATAAACGAAGTCTAAAATGACTGTATGCACCTAATATACAACAACAACTAACGTCGTTGTACTAGTGTTCTCCGTTACAACCATCTTGTTGTAGCTGTCTTGTCCTGTATGGTATGATCAAATAAAAATGGAAGAAGGGATTATCTATGAACGCCAAAACACACCTTCGCCACGAACGTTTCAATACGGCTAATAACAAGCATAATCAACGAGTTGCAGAGTTTCATAAACGACACGCTGCTCAAATTGCAAGCGGCGAGAATGGTACCGGCTTACTAGCCAGATGGGAAAGATTCGTTTATAACAAAGCACTGGAAATAATAAAAACAATCAAAAAGTAACGATTTAGAGACTGCTCACTTGGGCAGTCTCTTATTAATCAATTTGCTGGTTAAATTACGCTGCAAATTATACTCCCATTAACACAGCAAGGCTGCCAGTCATTAATCCTGGCAGCCTTGCTGTCGTTTATCGTCAATAATTCTTCCTCAGCCGCGACCCAGCGTAACGGTGATCGTTCTCTCGCCGGCAGCGACCGGCTGCCGTTCCTCCAGCAAGATGCGATACATGTGGTCGCCCCAGTTTCTTCTCAGTCGGCTATCCATGTAATCGATTTTCTCGATTCGCACACGAAGATGCTCGGCGTCGTAACGGATGACCGCCTGCTTGCCGGGCGCGTAAGTCAGCAGAATCCTGTCGTTGCCCTCGCCCCCGATTATAGGCTCGCTCGGAGTAATCAACGAATGGAACATTTCCGACGGAGCGCCGTCCTTCATGGTAAATACATCACCGACTGTCACAGCGGGGACGCCGTCTCGATCCAGTCGAACCGTACGCTCCCAAGCCGCAATGCCTGCTTCCTCCGGATACGCGCCTGCGATGTCCATTCGAAGCTCGGAGCGGCCGCCTTGCTGCGAATATTCCGCATAGTGGGCCTTGTACCGCCCGCCGTCTTGCTGCAGAACCCCGCGCACCGTTGGCAGGTTATGGTACTGCGATTGCAGATACCATAGTTCATAGCGCCGATCGCTGAACGTCTGCGCCTTGTATTCCTCAGTGCCTAGATCTACGAGCAGCGGATAGCCATCGGCGAACACGAGGAAACCGCCGACGTCATTATGGTTATGCGCTTCCACATTGTTGCCGCCTTTGGCCGCGACGTACAAGCCTTGCTCGGTGCCTTCATGCTCCCTTGCGGTCATTACTTGGGTAACGCTGAACCAGGCGTCCCGCAAATAAGGCGCCTTCGATTCTTGCGCGAGCCTCTCTTTCTCGATGAACAAATCCCGTGCATAGCCGTATAAGTTGAACCAAATTCGCGTGCTTGCATCGCCGCTCGGCGGCAAGCTGGCGCCCAGACGGACGAGCGACTCATCCCCCGCGCTAACGCCGTAGCGATATACACCACCGCCTGCCGGATTCGCCTTTGCATCGCAATCGGCGAAAGCGACGTAATATTCGCCATGAATGTGTACTTTGGGCATATAAGCGCCAATATCCTTCACGATCTGTTCCCCGAATATATCGAAACGTCCTTGTGATGCCAGAGACAGCATTTCCAAACATTCATATAAACCGCCCCCCGACGCACTCCAATAAGACGGTCCTTCGTCACAGCAGCCGTCTGCCGGATAAGTCGCAATGAACGCGTCGAGGCTTCTCATCACTTTGGCAATTCCCGCGCTTCTGACCTTCGGGTCTTCCTCGATGAGCAGGAATCCAGCCAGCACCGGGCCGTTGCACCACGGATTCCAGTTGTTGATCCGCTCGCCGGGAGTGAACCCCTGCCACCAGTAATCGTCGTGCTCAAGGTAAGGAATCAGCACACGCTCCTTCGTCTCCCGGACGATGCGCTCGTTAATTCGCGGGCTGATTGCGTCGAACTTGCTTCCAAGCAAATAGCGGGTCCATAGGAGCAGCCGTGCCGTTTCCGCAGATGACAGCTCGACTCCGTATTCTTTACTGCCAGGGATGCTCTCTTGCTTATCGAATTCCTTCCAGTGGCTGCGATGGCCCGGGGGCACCCAAGTCGTCTCCTCGCAGATGGCGAAGATCCCGTTTAAAATTTGATCAACGTATTTGCCTTCACCTTCCATGCATTCAGCGATGACGAGAATGCCGAGCACGCTTCTCCGTTCAAAATAGGCGAGACTTAGGCGCGACAAGTCGCCGCTCGTCCAATAGGCGCGATAGTCCGATACCTTAAGTGCCGGCCACCCATAATCCGCATAACGGTCCGCATGCCGCAGCCAACTCTCTCTTTTCTCAGCAGAGATCGATCCCCAGGATTCGCGGTCCTCCGCCTTCGGGAACGGCGCGTAAGGCCCTTCTCCGAAGCCAAGCTCCTCAAGCCGCGCCGAACCATATCGTTCATATAACATCGTTTGATCTCCTCCCAGTTCTAATAAGAATCAAAGAAAACCGCCCTACTCCGAAGAAAAGGACGGCTTAGCGGGCAATGCCTTACTCCTTGACACTTCCAAGCGTGATGCCGCTCATGAAGTACCGCTGCAGGAACGGATAGACGCACAGTACCGGCACCATGCCGAGGAAAATTTGGGCCGCGCGCACCGAGCGATCGTTCAACTGCGATAATAATAGAATCATCGAGGGGTCAGATATGGAGGACATATCCATCCGGACGACAATGGTCTGTAAGTAGCTGGCAAGTGGATAGTGGATCGGATCGTTCATATAGATGAGCCCATTGAACCATTCGTTCCAGTGCATGACGATCGCGAACAATGTTACCGTAGCAATAGACGGCATCGAGAGCGGCACGATAATGCGCCAGAGCGTCTGCCAATGTCCGGCGCCGTCGATGTACGCAGACTCCGACAGCTCCTTCGGTAAACCTCTGAAGAAGTTGAGCATTAGAATGACATTGAATACCGGAAGCGCCCCAGGGAGCACAAGTGCCCAGACACTGTCCAGCAGATGCAGATTACGGACAACCATATAAGATGGAATTAATCCGCCGGAGAATAACATCGTGAAGACGAAGAACCAGGCGTATCCCGTCCGGAACTTCAAGTTCGCCGCTTCCTTGGACAGCGGATAGGCCGTAAGCAACGTTAACAGCATGTTAATGGAGACGCCAAGTGCCACGCGCTTTGTCGATATCCCCATCGAGATCAGAAACTCATGCTTCTTCGCAACAAACTCGTACGCCTTCGTAGTGAAATCGACCGGCCATAAGGTAACTTTGCCCGCTTCGATCGCGGCGGCCGAGCTTAAGGAAACGGAGAAGACGTTAATCAAAGGCAGAAGACATATTAGAGACAAGACCGCAAGCATCGTATAGTTGAAACCTACGAACACCTTGCGACTCCATGAGTAGGGTTGAATCATAACAATCCTCCTTGCGACTTATCAGAAGATACGATAATTTGCGAAACGGTAGGCCGCGAAATAAGACAACGAAATGAGGATGAGCGAGATTACCGACTTGAACAGTCCGATGGCGGTCGCCACTCCATATTGGGCACTGGCCAGTCCGATCCGGTAAACGTAAGTGTCGAGAATGTCGCCGGTTGAATAGACGGATGGGCTGTACAGGTTGAAGACTTGGTCAAAGCCGGCGTTCAGAACGTTGCCGAGCGCGAGTGTTGTAAGCAATATCGTGATCGGAATGATCGCGGGAATCGTTACGTTAAGCGTTTGTTTCCAACGGTTAGCCCCATCCAGGACGGCGGCTTCGTACAGCGACGGATTTACTGCGGTAATGGCAGCCAAGTAGACAATCGTTCCGAAACCGAATTCCTTCAATACGTCGGTTCCCGCCAGCACGTAAGGGAACCATTTATCGTTACCGAGGAAGAACACTTTATCGAAACCCAGCCACGAAATGAATTGATTCACGATCCCGGATGTCGGAGAGAGCACATCCAGCAAGATGCCCGCCATAATGACCCAAGATAGGAAGTGCGGCATGTAGACGATCGTTTGGACGGTGCGCTTGAAGTACTTGATCCTGATTTCGTTCAGTAGAAGCGCGGTGATAAGCGGCGCGAACAAGCCTCCGACGATTTTCATGAATGCGATGAATACCGTATTCCTTAGAACATCCCTTGTTTCGGACAAGTGATAGATATACTTGAAATGTTCGAATCCGACCCACTCAGAGTGAAAGATCCCTTTAACCGGTATAAAATTCTCGAATGCGATGACGAGGCCGACCATCGGGCCATAGCTGAATATCAGCGCAATAATCAGACCCGGAACCAGCATCAGATGCAGCGGCCATTCCAATCCCCAATTTCTGCGGCTCAATCGATTCCCCTCCTGCCATGATACAAAGAAGGGATAGCGGCTAGCGGTTAGCCCCTACCCCCCTCTTAAGTCTTATCGAACCTGACCGCTTGCGTTGACTTCGTCGAGAATCTCCTGACCGCCTGATTTCAGCCAGTTGGCCGCCCACTCGTCGAAGTAATCAAGCGGCTTGGAGCCCATGATGATTGAGGTGATCATCTTAACTTCTTCGTCGCGAAGCGAAGGACCTTTGGCGATCATCGTCGTTGTCGGATTGCCTACATACGCCGATTGGAAGACCAGGTTATTGTCGCTATACTTGCCCAGGAGGCTGAAAACCCCGTCAGTTGTCCAAAGTTTATTCGCAGCCCACATGTCCTTGTCGCCGGCTTCGAATTTGGCCACCTGATCGTAATATTGCTTCTGTTCGTCGTTCAATGCCGACGTGTCGCCGGATTGCTTAGCAGCTTGAACCGCGATAGCTGCCTTCGGATTGTTGCCCGGTGAGCCTCCGCGGACCGGTGAAAGACCGAAGACGCCATAGTTTTTGTCGCCTACCGTAACCGTGTGGTAATTTTTGTCGAAATGTCCGTAGAGCTTTTCAATATACGTATTCAACATCAAGATCGGAGCTTCCGGATGCTCGGCCTTCTTGCTTACGACATAGAAGTGCGAAGGTAATCCGGTCATGCTCTGCGAGAGCGCAGGCTTATCGTCGGACGATACGAGCGGATAGATGCCCCAATCCGCGCCAAGATCTTTGTACATATTATTGATCGGCCATGTCGGCACCCAGAACGCGCCGAACGACATGCCGACTTTGCCGGATGTGACGAGTTCTGCGGACTTCATGCCGTCGATGACGCTAAATTCCGGATAGATCGCTCCTTGCTTGAAGAGGTCGGCCAGCTTACCGAGAGCGGTCTTCACTTCCGGTTGCGTGTCGGCCCACTGTGCCTTGCCGTCCGCGCCTACCATAAAGTTCAGATTCGTAGCCGATCCCTTGGTCGGATTAAACGGATACGCATGGTAACCGTTGAAGAAGCCGTCAAGACCGGACCAACCATTGAATAAGTTTAAGTCGAGGCTTAATCCGTACGTATCGTTCTTGCCGTTCTTGTCCGGATCGTTCTTCGTGAACGCCAAGGCGATATTGATGACATCTTCCATCGTCTTCGGCGCTTCAAGCCCCACATTGGCCAGCCAGTCTTTGCGAATATAGATGAGTTGGGTATCCGTGATATCTCCGCCGTCTGACGGAATACCCATGAGTTTGCCGTCCTTCGTTGTTGCCGCCTTGAGCCTCACGCTGTTGTTTGCTTCCATCGAGCCCTTCGTCAGATCGGAAGCGTATGTGTTAAAGGCATCGGTCAAATCTGCAATAGTGCCGGCTTCTACGAGAATCTGGAACTGCTGTGCGTCGACTTCCATAAAGTCCGGCATATCGCCGGATGCCATCGTTACGGCAATCTTGTTCTGATACTGCGCATCATTTACTTTCCAGACGTTCTTCAGATTAATGCCAAGATCTTCTTGGAACGTCTTGATCCAAATGTTGGAGTCGAGCGAATCGCCTGGCGGCAATTCTGCGGCCGAATTGACTGCGCGGACCGTCGTGACTTCGATCGGCGGATTGTATTTGCCGGTCGGGCCGTCCGGTGTGGTTGCTGCTTGGCTTGCGTCTGCATTTCCACTTGCATTTTCGCTTTCATTTTTACTTGCATTAGTACTTGTACTTGTGTTAGTCGAACTGTTGGCATTAGAAGCTGTGTTGTCTTTGTTGTTGTCGCTGCATGCTGTTACGGCAGTCATGATAAGCAGTAATGAAATTATTGCCGAGCCTTTTACTTTCGCTTTCGTATTTGTCGACATCAGCTGCTTTCCTCCCCTATATCCTGCATCAATATGTGGTACGCTTTTATTATGCAGTCAGCAAGACGCCAAGAATATAATAAAGCGATTACATTCCTTATCCTTTTATATCTACTTCAGCGAATCGCGGTATTCCTGAGGGGTCAGCAACGTTGCTTTTTTGAAAAAACGGGTGAAATAGGATGCCGAATCGTACCCGATCCGCATGCCGACCTCATGAATCTTAAGCGTGCTCTCGCCGAGCAGCCGCTTCGCTTTATCGATTCTAATCCTCGCGGTGTAGTCGCTGATGTTATGTCCAGTCTTCTGTTTATACAATCTGGAGAGGTAAAAGGGCGTCAAGAAGACGTGCTCGGCCAGACGGTTCAGCGTCAGATCACCATCGATATTCTTCTCCACGTACCGATGAATCTGATCAACGACTTCGCTCGTCTCTTGCTCGTTTCCGCCATCCATACGTTCAAACAACATATCTGCCAGCTCGCGGAAAAAGTCGGAAGCTTCTCCCCATGATCGATGCTCTCGGATTGAGAACAATTTGCCCGAGATAGCCTGTCCGTCGACTGCGCCAAGCGCCTCGAACCGATTCAAATGCGGGATGAAGATCGCCGCGAGCTCGTAGAAAACCTCGAGCGGCAAACCTGACTCCAGCGTCTCCGACTCGCTTACGGCTTCCGAAATCCCGTCGAACAGCTGCTCGAATTTCGCCCGTTCCTTCTGCATCAAGTATTGGTCGAGCAGCCGGATTCGCTTGACCTTGCTTCGCGCTTCCTCATCTCCGCTTGACTTCGCCCGGTCGTCCGACAGCAACATCTGGCTGCCGAGTCCTAGCCCGCGGCCGAACAATTGCGACAGCCGCTCGTATTTGGAGGCGAGCGCGTCCCATTCGAACGGTTCGCTGGAGACAACGAACGAGCAAGCGAGCTTCAAGTAATTACTGCAAGCCGTTTGCACGGATTCGAGCATCCCAAGCAAGTAAGCGTGTAGGGCAGCTTCCGGATTGGAATCCGCGACGGAGCCTGCGTGCAGCTGGGGTTCACCGACAATCGCCTGACGATACCCCGACTCCGCCTTCGGCTGCAACAGCCAGATCAGTCGTTCGTGATCGCCTCTAAAGTACGTCAATTCGAATTCATGCGCGAAAAATTCATCGAAGATGTTATTGATCGAATAGGCGAACAGCACTTTATCGCCCCCCGTCGCATCCTCGCGCCATCGGTCGATCCGGCCAACGGCCATGACGACCGGTAATTCCGGGTCGAGCGGCACTTCGAACTGCGCGAAACGCTCTTTCCGTACGCCGAACGACGAGGCTTCCCCTTCAAGCAAACCGGTCAAATACTCCTTGCGCAGCGCCGGCAGGGCCAGCTTAAGCGACGAACGAGCGCTCTCGATCAGCCCTTCGTAGGTTACTTCCTCGGCAATGACGCGAATGGCCTTCTCGACCGAGGAGATGATGGGATCGTCTCCTTCCGTCTTCAGGACGTAATCGATCGCTCCCCCGCGAATCGATGACTGGATGTAGTCGAACTCGTTATAGCCGGTCAGAAAAATCGACTTGCAGCGCGGCCAGAGACGCAGCACCTCCTTCTGCAGCTCGATGCCGTTCATCTCCGGCATTTCGATATCCGTCAGAAGAATGTCGATGCGCAGCTTCCTCGCGATTGCAATCGCTTCCATGCCATCGAAAGCCTGATAGACCTCCAAAGGATACTCCGACTGCAAGATTAACTCACTTAAACCTTCGACGATGATCGGTTCATCGTCTACGATCAACAGACGGTACATGCTGTCACTCTCCTCTCTCGTCATTCGTTTCTAAGGGTTCTGTGGCTTTGCCCAAGGACTGGGGCATCGGCAGCCTCAGCGTCGCTTTCATGCCGCCCATTTCGCCGCGGGCGACGGAAACGCCGTACTCGCTGCCGAACCGTATGATCAAGCGTCGGTGAACGTTCAGCATGCCGGTGTACTCCATATCCGCTCCCTGATTTACTAGATTCGCTTCGATCGACTGTAGGTCGGCGTTCGTCAGCTTCTCTCCGTTATCCTCGACCGACATGAGTAATTTACCATCCTGTTCGATCATCGTCACGGCGATTCTGCCGTCCCTGCGTTTGGTTTCGAGCCCGTATTGGTACGCATTCTCGATGAATGGCTGCAGGATGAGCCGCGGTACGCGCATCTCGCCGCAACCTGCGGGCAGTTCACCGAATTCAACGGCAATGCGGCTCTTGGCGAAGCGAATATTCTGAATTTCCACATAGGTGCGAGAGTGTTTAATTTCCGCTTCGAGCGGCACATCATCGGAGCCGTTGCGAGTAATATACTGAAAGTATTCGCCGAGGTGCTGGCTGAACTGGATGACGCTGTCATTATCGTTCATCTTCGCCAAGCGGTATAGAATAAAATAAGTGTTGTACAAGAAGTGCGGATTGATCTGCGACTGCAATTGCTTCAGCTCCGATGTCTGGGCGCGCAGCTTCTGCTCGTACACTTCATGAATCAGCACCTTCAAATTGTCCGTCATCATATTGAACCTTTGGAACAAGTAGAGGAACTCATCGCGTGTCTTCGGCAGCGGGATCGGCTCCAACATCCCCGCCTCCACCTTACGGAATCCGGTGATCATCCGATGCAGAGGCTTGCGAATGAGCTGATATAACCAGTAAGAGTAAGCGACGATAAAGACTAACGAGACGAACGACAGCAGCAATAGCAGCATTCGGTATTTGTCGATCGGTCCGAGCATTTCGGCCGCCGGTACGTAGGCGACTAAGTAGTAGCCGAACGTAGTCGAGCGCTTATAGGCGACAAAATAAGAACTGTTTCCCGCCGAGATTTGCTTATAGTCTTCGTCGGGGCTGCCCTCGGGAAGGTTTTTCAAGTAATCCGAAAGTTCTTTCGTGATTTCTTCGTCCGATTGGTTGCCCAAGATCCAGCCGTTCTCCGGATTAACCAGCATCGCGCCCGCATTCTTGTAGTCGGAGAAGTTATGCAGCGACTGCTTCATCATCTCCTGGTTGATCTCGATCGAGAGCGCGAATGTTTCCTTCATATTCGGCAGATCGGAGCCGGGATAGGCGATCGCCATGAACAGCCTGTCCTTCCAGAAGTAGTTGCCGACGCCTCGGAGTTTGGATACGGTAGCGACAGCCTCATAATCGGGATTAATCGTGTCACTGATCGTTTCGTCGCTCGATATCGTTCGCTTCAGCGTCAGAATATGAGCGTTTACGGTCTTGATGTAGAGGCTCGAGTTCTTGATCAGCTGCAGCTTTTCCTGGATGCGCTGCACCGTTTCCGTCCATACGCCGATCGTCATCGTACTGCTGATAAATGTAGCGTGCTGGATATCTTTGTCAAGCGCGTATTGCTGCAGCAGCCCTATCATCCGCTCATTTTCGACCTCGAGAGAGCTCAGGTAGAAATCGACCTTCGACTTGAGCGATTTCGACAGTTCCTCGCGGACGCTCTTCTCGCCCAGCTGGTTCATTCCAAGACCGATGCCGTAGATCGGAGCGACCACTAGCAGGAAAGCAATGATCAACTTGGGAAATATCGTCATTCTCAATTGTTGTTTCCTGATAATCTTCATTTCGAGCCGACCCTTGCGAATGTCAGCTTGTCCTCGCCGCACGAAGAGTCCTTATCCGATCGTCTCCATTTGGCTTGCCACTTGCGATTCTCATCCATCACCGGTTTCTCCTCTCCGAAGTCGAACAATCGTAATCCTGCCTCCTAATTATAAAGCGCTTTCGACAGGAATACGACCTATAAATCTCCATTTTCTTACATGACAAAGGGGCTGCCCATTGGTCAGCCCCTACCGATTATGACATTTGTTTTCTTATTAACAGAACGCCGACGATCTCATTCAGGTCATCATCGCATATGCATAGTGTCACTTTTCCGATAGGATCGGAAGTCAAAACCTTTGTCGTTTCTCCCTCATCGCCCTTATCGGTATGACGAAATTCAATAACGGCTTCGAAAGGTCCCTCTATGGTAAGCGTACCAGGCGCAAATGGGATACAGGCCAGCTTAGAGCAATGTAAGATATCCTCATCGTCTTGAGCGATAAGCGCCCAGTCTCCCGTGAATCGGATTCCAGACACTTGCGGAAAAGTCTTGTCGTCTCCTGACTGATGTTGTAATGCGAGAGCAGTTATCCTATCTCGCCCCGTATGCGACTCCATCCGTCCCCATGACCTGATGACCGGCTCGCGGCTCACATCTCCGAAATCGGCGTCTAGCCATAATGGCGTCCATCCGCTTCCGCGCCTGCGCCACTTGTCGAGCGCACGCCAGCGAAGCCGCTGCGAGACGGTCATCGCCTTGCCGGTACGATCGGTAGCTCCGAGCGTCAAACCGTTGGTGCCGACAACGGCTGTGTTGAGCAAAATCCGCTCCAACGTGTCCCAATAATAGCCTGTCGACGTATTGATCAACATGCCGCGGCGCGCCGCGAGTGCCGACCACATGCAGCGCTGATTGTGCCCGAGAGCCTCGTATTCAGCGCTGTCTCCGGCATCTCCCAGATCATCGATATTGATCACGTCGAAATAATCGTGAAGCAGCGGATGCAGCCCATAATAAATAATCGTGATATCCGGCTTTGCTTCCTTAGCCGCGTCCGTGATGATCTTGAGCAGTTCCGTGCAAAGTCGTTCTCCCCGGAATTCCGGTCGACGCGGCACGCTTACGTCCGGTCCCGGCAAGCCATAGCCGAAGTCCAACTTCAACGCTACGGGATTCAACCGGCTCACGATCGACCTGGTCCGTTCCGATAGAAACGACCTGGTCCGCTCCGAGCTGGGATCCAAGCAATAATGATAAGACTGGCCGTATATCGGATCGCCTGACCAGCGCCAGAGCCTCGGCTTCCCGTCCGCTCCGCAGAGCAAATCCCTATCGGTCAGACCGAACGCCTCAGGCTGGTCAATCCAGCCGATAGACTGCCATACTGCAATTTCGAAGCCTTCTGCCTGCATGTGTGCAATATCTCGATCAAACTCCGGAAACCGGTTATAGTCCGGAATTCCGCTGCTGTCGCAAGTCTCCCAATATTCGTCGAGTACGATCATATCGGCAGGAGCCGACCCAGAAATTCGTTCTGTAATGGCCCTCAGATTAAACTGCCCTTCCTTAAAATCGCCCCATGTGCATACAAACGATTTGGCATGAACGGGCGATTTAGGGCCGTTGACCGGAAAGGTTTGATATAGCCGGTCGTAGGCATCGAATCCATTCACACCCCAGGTAAGTCTGAGCGGTTCGCTCCATCTTCGATTGTGCAGGTCAGGTGTTTCCCACAAATCCTCTCTGTATAAATACTGCATACAAGCGGTGGCGGACTTTAACTGTAACGATAGTGCCGCATCAGGGATCTCTCCGGGTCCGAACGACATCCATCCGTCACCGCCTCCCATTGCCGCAGCATATAGCGGCCTCGGGTAAGCAGCCGCATAAGACGTACCCATCGCATCGCCAAAGCTGCCCAGAGGCAGCAGGGCATCGCCCATATCAAAAAAACGCCAAAAGCTCCGCGTCGGATTCGTACCTGCGCACGGCAGACAGTACCCTTCCGCCTTCCAGTTCGGCCAGAATGGCTTAGTCAACGATGGCGCGGCCCTGCGTTGCATGTCCGTCATTCGTTTAGTTCCAAAATAGAGTGCTACGATAGAAGTCGGCTGATGCCATGCCGCTTCCAGGCCGGCAAAACGGATTCCCCATGCTTCGGTAATGACCTGAAGGGAGCCTCTTCCGAACTCTCCGAATTCAAGTGCGATCTCATAACGAGAATCCGAAAGCGCAGACACATTCGAGGCAATTGCATCCGTATAAATAGTCAATCCGTTTTCATCCGCCAACTCAAAAGAAGGGAGAAGACTTCCTTGCCACACAATGCGACCGTCCCGTTCAAGTACGGCCTGGTCTATATCGGTTTTCCAACCAAACAACATCTGCTCTGCAGCGATTTGAACATCCGGTAATTGTTTCACCTTATCCTCCCATTTCATATCGCGTATTGGAGAAAGGCACCCGAGCGGGTGCCTCTCTCCTTGCTATGCGGTTCACGGCATGCACGCAGTCTAATCCGGCTTGACGCAAGGCAACGTCCAGCTCGCGGCAGAGAGCCCCGGTGCCGATGCCTCAATGACAATCGCTCCCGGCTCCCGCCCCGCCTGCACGACGGCGGCGGCGATTCCGCGGTAGGCACGGCAGCTCGCGGAACGGTAGCTCTCGCTGCTCGTCGCGTCCGCCGAGTAAATGCCGAGCAGGTTGCCGCTGCCTTGTACCGTGACGGAAATCGAATGTGCGGCGTCAGGCACTAGGTGCCCTTCCTTGTCGACGACAAGGATACGCAGCTCCGCGAAGTCCTTTCCGTCCGGGGTCAATCGTTCGGCGTCGCAGCTCAGTTCCAGTGATACCGCGCCTCCTGCTGTGACCAGTCGGTCCTCGCATATGCGCTGCCCTTCGCTCAGACCGACTGCAACGAGTGTTCCGGGAACATAATCGACTTCCAGCTCAATCGCGCGGTAACCTTCCTTATCCTTCGCCAATACCCCGAGCGAGCGTCCGTTCAGGAACAGTTCCGCCTCGTCGCAGTTGGTGAAGACATATACCGTCTTGCGCTCGCCTTCGTTCCAGTTCCAATGACACTGCGCATTCATGTAGGCTAACGCTTCACCGGTTGCGGGAACGGGTTGCTTGACGGCAAGCCGAACGAACGGCTCATCGCTCCAAATGCTTCGGCGGTAATGGTACTCTCCTCGCGCCGAGCCAACCGAATCGATAAGCCCGAACGCCCAGCCGCGGCGACCTCCTGCGAGTGCCGAGATATCGAACGTATTGCCCAAAGCGGAGTCTTCGCCGAGCACGTCGGCGCCTTCTCCCAAATAATCGATGCCGACCCACAAGAACTGACCGATGACGTAGCGATGCTGCATAATGCGCTTCCAGTGCTCCGGCTCGAATTCAGTCTCTGAACCGAGCAGCGCCAGGTCCGGACGCTCGGCGTGAAGGCGTTCGTAGTAAGCATCTCCTTCACGGCTGGCGACATAGTTATATCCCGGTACGTCCACCAAATCCATGATCCCTTCTCGCAAGCTCAGCAGATGATTGCCTTCCGCGCATACGGTAACGGGCCGGGTGTCGTCCTCCTCCTTGCAAATCTCGACCAATCTGCGCAAGATGGGGATTCCTTCGTCGAAATAGAGATCCGGAATCTCGTTGCCCACGCTCCACATGATTACGCTCGGATGGTTGCGGTCTCGCTTAACCATCGCACGAAGGTCGGTCTCGTACCATTGGTCGAAGTAGAGTGAATACCCGTACGTGTTCTTGCCGTACGGCGAGTCCGAATAGCCGCGGTCCCAGCCTAACCGCCATTCGTCGAACGCTTCATCCATGACCATCATTCCGAGAAAATCGCATGTATGATAAAATTCCGCCGGGAACGGGTGATGCGACGTGCGAACTGCGTTACATCCGGCTTCCTTCAGCATGGACAGCCTGCTCGCCCAAGTACGCGTCTGAACCGCGCCGCCGAAAATCGCTGCATCCTGGTGCAAGCAGACGCCTTTGATTATCGTCTCCATTCCGTTCAGTTCGAAGCCCTCGGCGGAAAACGATAACGTACGAATGCCGAGCGGGGTTATCACGTCGTCCGCCGGCTCGTCCTCGACGAACAGCACGGAGCGGACCCGGTACAGGTTCGGCTGGTCCGGACTCCAAAGTTCGGGTTTGGGCACGCGCAGCCGCTGCTCGAACCGATGTTTGCCGAACTGCGGCACGTTCGTCTCCGCCTCGGCTACGGCCACCTCGCGACCTTCCGGATCAAGGATCGCCGTTCGCAGTCGGCCGTTTTTGCTGATTTCGTTATTGTCCTTCATTCCCTTCCCTTGCCAGACGAACGCGTTCCACTTCGTCTCGGGATAACGCCCTACGGAGATGTTCGTTGCGACTGAGATTGAGGCGCCTTCTGAGTCGATGGATTCCGTTCTAGCGACCACGCCCCATACGTCAATGTGCAAAGGCGCAGTGACGATCAACTGCACGCGGCGGAACAGCCCGTTTCCTAGATAGGATCTGCCGAACGGCTGCAGAGAAGCATCCAGTTTGACCGCAAGGACATTCTGCTCCCCCGCGGGACGAAGATAAGGCGTAAGATCATGCCAGAATGGCGTAAATGCATAGGGATGGGTTCCGAGGCAGTGACCGTTCACCCACACCTCGGCGTTCATCGCAGCTCCGTCGAACATCAGGTAACGTTTTCCGCCGGCATGCTGTTGCGGAGAAGCAAACGGCAATCGGTACCACAAGACGCCCGAGCGAACGTACCCGTTCGCCGGATAAGCGGCGTCGAAATTCGATTCCGCCGAATCATCGTGCGGAAGCTGCACCATTCGCCAAGCCGAGTCGTCATAGCCGGCTGCTTGCGCGCCCGGAACGTCTCCCGCGTGGAAGCGCCAATTTTCATCCAAAGATGCAATGCTGCGGTAATCGGTGCCTTCAAGCATCCGCTCCACATACGAGATGGTAGATTCGATTCTTCTATTTGCCATGTTCCAATGACTCCTTCGCACGGTCTCTCAAGCCTATTCTCGATACGCCAGGAAGCGATCTGCGCCATCCGCCAGCCAAACGTCCCCCGCCTGCCGGCCTGTTCCCGTATCGCGGATAAGATTATCCTTCAGTTCATTGTCGACGGAACCGGCATTCACGAGAAATCCGAATCCGTCGTTGTCCTCGATCACGTTGCGGAGCCACTTGTTGCGGTTCGCCCCGTTGGACGCGTTCTCCGGGCGAAAATAGACGCCGCCATTCCCGTTGCCGCGAATGACGTTGTCGGCGAACCGGTTATCGGAGTCCTTATGTCCGATAGAGATGCCCGACACGGCGTTATGTTCCAGCACGTTGCGCTCGAACTCGCCGAACTGGACGCGCCAGCAGATGAACAGCCCCGCCGTGCCGTTGTCCATGCAAGTATTATCCTTGACGCGCGAGGAATGCGAGCCGGCGCCGGGATGCAGCCCCGATCCTGTGCAGCCGCGTACGTCGCAGTGCAGCACCGAGATATTCTCGGTAATCTGCCAACTAATTCCATCGCCATTGAAGTCGCTCACGAAGACGCGCTCGATCATGCAGTCGCGCGCCTTCTTCAGATAGATCCCGCCTGCTCGGCAGCCTCCGATCGGCTCGTTGGCCGTCTTGTTGCCATCGATCGCAAGGTCACGCACGCGGACCTGCTCGACGTCCACCGCTTCGATGATCGAGCAGGCGTTTGTCGCCATGCCACCGTCGTCCGCACGGTAATCGCGCTCAAGATGCCGATCGAAGCGCAGCACATTACCTTCCGCTGCTGTAATGATTGCCGTGCTCTCGTCCCAGCCCCATTTCTGCGACTCGTCGAAAATTTGTAGTCCCATTCCGGCGCGGAAGCCGCTGGCATCCGACACTTCCACGCGCAACTCCCCATAGTCGGCGTCGACGACGAAAGGGCTCTTGAAACCGTCCGTCTTACGCAGAATCGTCTCTGGACCGGCCCCGGCCAGCGTGACCCGATCCGTCAGGCGAATAGGTCCGTACACGTCATAAACGCCTTGATCCAACCGCACGATGCCTCCGCCCTGGCTGGTCGCTTCATCTACAGCCAACTGAATGGCCATCGACGTAAAGCCAGGATAGTCGCTTAGTGAACCTCCCGCACTCACTTCGATCGTGCAATTACGCAGCATTGGATCTCTCAGCCCCATCTCTCTCATCCTCTCGGTTTCTTCCTTGCGCACTCTCCCATATCGTCGCTTACCAGAATAACTCCTTATGTCCCCGCAGCTTCGCAAGCGCTTCTACGAAGAAATAATCGCCATATATTAGAGATTCATCGACATAAACACCTCGCGAGTAGTAACCGGTTGCATGCCTCAGTAGGCCTTCATGCTCGTCGCCCCATTCCGCATAGCGGTTGCACAGCGACTGGACGATCCGCTCGGCTGATGTCTGGCACCAATCGGCGTCTTCGATTCCCATTCCTCCGTCCGCTTTCAGCAGCTCGGCCAGTTCCAACAGACCGGACGCCGCGATCGCCGCCGCGGATGAATCTCTCGGCATCGACTCCTGACCTGCTTCCGGCAGGAAGAAGTCCCAGTACGGGACGGCGTCTTCCGGCAACCGTGAGACAAAGAACCGAGCAACCCGCAGCGCGGCCTCACGATACCGGGCTTCGCCCGTGTACCGATAGCTGAGCGCGAAGCCGTATAGCGCCCAGGAAGCTCCGCGCGCCCAAGCGGAATCCGCCGCGTAGCCTTGCCCGGCCAGCGACTCGATCGGCGCCCCGGTCTCCGGATCGTAGCGGACAATATGGCAGACCGAATCGTCTGAACGAATAAAGTCGCGCAGAACGGAATCGGCATGCCGGATCGCGATGTGCTTGTACCGCGGATCCTTGATCTCGCCTCCGGCCCAGTGCAGCAGCGGCAAATTCATCAGACAATCAATGATCGCCCAGCCGGTATGATCCTCTTCGTCCCAATTCGGCCAGGCGCGGATGAACTCGCCCTGCGGATTGTACCGTCCGGCAAGAAGGTTAGCCGCGATGAGCGCATGCCGCTTGGCGTCCTCATCTCCCCCGCGTCCTGACGCTTCGGCTATTTTATGCTGGGCAACGCTGCTCAAGCTGAACATGAAGCCGACGTCATGATGCAGCAAGTCGTAGGTCTGCAGCGTCTCCGCGAGCTGCCGCTCGCACAGTTCGGCGACGCGTCGCAGCTCCTCATCTCCGTTCTCGCGGTACATAAGCCACAGCAACCCCGGCCAGAAGCCGGCGACCCAGTCGTGCACCGGCCCCCTGACGTAACGTCCGTGTGTCGTCCCGTTCGGAAAGGCGGCTCCAATCGTTCGGGCACTCCGGCCGATTTTTGCTTCCGCCTGGCTCCAAGCCTCATCCGCCCAACTTAAATCTCGCTCCAAGCCGTGGTGCAACTGATGCTCCATCTTGCTTCTACCTCCCGGCTAACCTATTGTTTCAATAACATGGCATTCCAGCCTTCCTTCCCTAACTGCAAGTTACACTGGCTTTGCCGTATGTAACTATTATAAAACCACTGAACAACCGAACCTTATAGTAATATTTATAGAATCGCTGTCTTTTCATAACCTCTTTACGGGTACTAGATGGTTCGACATCGAGAATGAACGCGATGCAACCGAATGAAACGTAACACGGGCTTGCGTATTCGCGGGACGAAACCTCCCGATGAACGCAAGCCCGCATTATTTATTCAGGTGAATGTTAACCTTTACGGTCTTGTCTGACTTGAAGTTTCGCCTTAGTAGAACACGATGTTGTCAAAGTACCCTTTGCCGCCGGCGGCAGTCGCGCCGACCTTTAACATCAGCTGTACACTTCCGGTAACATACGCATCGCAGAGACCGGCAGCTACAGAGACGTTGTCCAGATAGAGCGTAAAGTTCCATTTCGTGCCGTTGTGGGTAAACTCCACTTTGAAATGATGCCACGCATCTTTGGTATAGTACTTATTGCCCCAAGTGTTCCACGAACGCAGATTCAAATCACTGCCCTGCGCCGGGCCGTCGCTGTCATAGAACCTCGCGCTCCAACCGAGATAGAGAGCGTTTCCGGTGGTTACGCCGCTGCCCATAAAGTCATATTCCAGGGTGTAGCTAACATTCGGTTCCAGCGTAATCGCGGGGAATTGATACATACTATTGGCGTCAGTTTGAGTAATCTCAAGCGCTTTGCCGCCCACTCCGCCCGGAGCAGGGACAATCGCGCTGCCGGTGCCGGCCCATCCGGCAACCTCGCCAGGAGCGCTGTACGCGTCAAAATTTTCCACAAGCAGAGCAGTGTTAGCACTCTCAAAAGCAGCTGTTACGGTTACATTTCCGGCTGGCATTAATAATGTGAATTTGTTGCTGCCTGCAGGCGGTAACGCGACTTCCATGCCATATCCGCCTTGCGTGGCTGTAAGTGTTTTAAGTCTGAAGCCAGCCTCCGGCGCTATGGTCAGCGTGACGGTATCGCCCTCGGCCGAGGTTTCCTTGTCCGCAGTGACCGAGCCTCCGGTAATCACACCGGGTACCGTGACCGTGTACTCGACACCCGACTTATGGCCTTGGTAGAGCTCGACGTTGTCAAAGTAGTTTTTACCGCCGGCCCCGCCGACTTTCAACATCAGCTGCTGATTGAGAGAAACCGCGCCGTTTACCTCGTTATCGTCTACGAGCACGCCATCCAGGAAGAGTTTTACTCTCCACTTCGCGCCGTTGTGCTTGAACTCCGCTTTGAAATGGTGCCACACGTCTTTCGTATACGACTTTGCGATCCAGCTCTGCCACATGCGCAGTTGCAACTTGCTTAAATCGCTGCCGCCGTCGCTGTCATAGAATCTCTCGCTCCATCCGAGATAGAGAGCGTTCCCGGTGCTCGTGCCGCTGCCCATAAAGTCATATTCCAAGGTGTAATCGATCCCGGGCTCAAACGTGATCGCGGGAAATTGATACAAGCTGTTGCCGTCGGTTTGAGTGATCTCTAGCGCCTTGCCCCCCGCCCCGCCCGGAGCGGCGACAATCGCGCTGCCTGTGCCGGCCCATCCGACAACCTCACCAGGGGCGTTACGCGAATCATAGTTTTCTTCATACAGGATTGCGTATTGAACTTCAAGCTCCTCGAACGCGGCCGTTACGACGACGTCCTCATCGGGCATGAGGAGTACGTGGCTGCCGCTGGCTATCGTCTGCTCCACGCCGTTAATCTTGAGCCAAGACAGCGTATAGCCGTCGTCCGGGGCGATGGTCATGGTGAACGTTTCGCCTTCGGTAGCCGTTGCCTTGCCCGCGGTGACCGAACCTCCGGCGATCTCACCTGGTACCGTGATGCTGTGCGGCGTCTTCACGACCTCTTCTTGACCCCGGTAGAGGAAGAAGTTGTCATAGTACGCTTTACCGCCTTCATCGCTAAGGTAGCCGTTCTTCAATTTCACCGTTTGGCTCCCGGTAGCGGTAGCACTAGCGACGGGTCCGTTAGCCATAAGGATATTGTCGATGTAGAGCGTGAACGACCATTTCACGCCGTCATGTCTGAACTGCAATTTGAAATGGTGCCACTCGTTCTGGGTATAAGTCTTCGCGCTCCAGGTGCTAGCCGAACGTACATTCATCATGCCGTCCACCGGGGCATCGCCGTCGAATAGCCTTTGGCTGTCGTTCAAATAAAAACTGGTTCCGTCGATTCCGCCGTCACCCCTAAAGTCATACTCAAGGGTATAGTTGACGCCAGATTCAAAAGAGATCCCGGGGAGTTGATACAGGTTATTGCCGGCGCCCTGCGTAATTTCAACCGCCTTGTCGCCTTCGTCACCTAGTGGACGGACGACAATCGCTGCTCTGTCGCCGGCCCATGCTCCTCCGCCGACATTGACTCTGGCGTCGAAGTTCTCGTCATACAAGACAGCGTATTCATCGTTGGCCTCTATCTCGACGAACGAAACCGTCACGGTGACGTCCTCGCCTGGCATGGCGAACAGGTAATTATTATTGCCGAGACTGGTCAGGCCAGCTGCACTGCCGTTGACCTTGAGCGAGCCAAGCTGCAGCTGGTATTCGGGGTTCGGAGCAACAGTGAGGGTGACCAGCTCGCCCTCTATCGCCTGAGCTTTGTTAGATGTGATGTTTCCGTTTGCCATCTGACCGATCGAAACGTTGTGCGCCGAAGGCTCCGGATTATCACCCGTGTTCACCATGACGAACACCGGCTTTTCGGTGACTCTTACGGTCAACTTTCCGTCAGATAGCTGAGACTTGATGGAAGTAGTGGAACCAGTCTCACTATTGCGCACCAGCTCGACCAGCGTAACGTCCTCGATATCCGCTAGAGGTATTTCGGACAGATCAAGCTCATAATCGACATAGTTGCCGTCAACATCCCCCTTGGAAGTGCCCAGCCAGAGCGCGTAGCCCTTGCTGTTATTCATGTCTTCCTCGTCTTTCCCGGCGTTCTCGTCCTCGAAGCCGAACTGAAGGACGTTCAGCGCGTTTTCGGGCGTCGTATTGTTATTGGTGAAGGCATTGCCCGCTGTATCCCACTCTTCTACTTTCTTTGTATAGGCGGGGGTCTCCACTTCCTTCTCGAAGCGCATATCACCTAACCAGTTACGCATGGCCGTTACATAGTACCATGCGGGTTTCTTGGCGTTCGGACCCTCGCCCAGCACGTCTTGAGTATCCAGATACCCGCTGGTATTGAATTTACCGGCGGTACCCGTTCCTGAACCGCGCAGCATGAACTGCTGGGCACGATCCACGCCCCAAGACGACAGGAGCAGGAATTCCCTAACCATCCAGCGGCCTTGAATCTCAAAACCGCCGACTACGTTTTGCAAGGTTTCCGGATTGTTCCTGCCTGGGAAGCTCGGATAAAGATCCGGATTCAATTCGAGTTCGGCATTGACGCCGGGATAATAAGATTGATTCGCTTTGGCGGTGGTCGCCGTTCCTTGAGCGCTGTCCCAGCCCAGCTCGGAAAGCCACACCTCGGCGTTAGGATAATACAAAGCACGAAGATTCATGACCCATTTCATGCCGTACTCAAGAGGAACGTCTTGGTTCCACGTCTGGTTGGTCCACTGGTCTTCCTCCGGCGCCACACCGCCGATCGCCCTGCCGTTCGCGACGTCTTTGGAGTCAGGGGTGTAGTGGTGGACGTTCAGTACGTCTACCGGGAACTGCTCGAACCTGTATAGGAAGTTTGCCGGTTCCTCGGGATTTTCCTCTCCCAACAGGGCTTGCTCTCTGGTGTAGGCTTTATTCTTCTCGGTATCGTGTTTCCTGAAGTACGAACTCCCCTCGGAGAAATAGTTGATATCCAGGTAATCGTCCGCGGTTCTGTAGGTCAGGAACCACTCTGTCATCTCTTCCAAGAACTTGAGGTCGAGGCCGCCTACGCCTGCTATGGACAGCTTGGCGTTCGGGTCGGCATTCTTGATGCCCACGCCGGAGTAAGGCTTGCCGGTGGCTTCCTCAGTGTAGATGTAATTCCCGCTCCGGGATTTAACATCAATATCCGTATCGTGTATCCACGCCTTCATAGAGTTCATGTGGCCGTCGTAGTCCGCGCTGGTCATGGCCGCGAACTCATAGCCGCTCACGCCCTTAAGGTTTAATTCATTGCCGTTCTCATAAGTCTCGATCAGGTTTAACCCGATTTCCTTGGAGGTGCCGGGGGCGACGTGCACCAGATCCGGATCGATGGTGCCACCTTCCTCCGTGCTCTTAGCACTTCCATATCTAGCCACATGCTGCCATAAGCTCATGGCGTGGCCCAGATAGGAATTGGGATTTTCTACGTCCCCATCGCCCTGATAATTGGGCATGTTGTACGCGGGATCCGTTCTATCGGCGTCTCCCACATGCAGATTCTGCAGGCACAGATATACCAAAGCGCCGGCGGCCTTCATGTTTCTGTAGAAAGCGTCAAAAGCTCCCCAGGTGTTGACAAACGCCACCAGCGGCTTCTCCGGATCGTCGATCAAACGCGGATCGTTGTCGCCGGCGCCTAAGTCGTTTCCGACCATGTATTCCGTCCAAGCCCAAGTGTGGTATTCTCTTGTCGTTCCGCTGACCGGGACGACGTTGCCACCAAGGTCGGGGTCATTAAAGAAGCTGTTGGTGCCGACAGACGTACCGAAGTCAATATTAAAATCGGGCACTGTCTGAGGTTCTTTTTCCCAGTCTACTGGGACTATTTCCCTCTTCCCGGTATCCGCGATCAGCGGCTCAAGCGGCAGGCCGAGAATAACGAACTCGGAAAGGTTGACGTCGCGGTCGACCGTAATGATATCGTCCGCGAAGTTAACGTATTTGTACGTACCGCCGCTCAGCTTTTCGATTTTGAGTTTCGTGGCGTTCTTTATATCATTGTAGTTGTAGCCGCCGCCGAAGCTGGCGGGGTTGGCGAGGTCCATTCGGACCCAGCTGTCGTCGTTGTTCATCGCATAGGTGAACAGCTCCACATAATGGTCATCCACATAGGCGGACACCTTGACAGAACCCCCGGCGACCTGCCACTCGCTCGGCTGGTCCGCTATGGCGTCTGATGTGGCGCCGTACTCCGCGCCGTCAAAGAACCACATCTCCTGAAGCGTATGCTTCTGATTGAGTGCGATCTCTAGCTTGTTGCTGCCGCCCTCGCCCGTTCTCCATACGCTGTCGTTAGTTGGAAGCGCTTTCTCTTCGTCGCTGAGCACGGGCTTGTAGCCAGCTGGACTCTCTGCGCTGATCTGCTCAAATGTCGTGAAGTCCTTGTATTTCTCGTATCCGTCGAACAGCAGGTAAGGTGATCCGTCGCCCTCAGCCTTGCCGTCGTTGCCCAGCCAAGACCTCTGCACCGCCGCCACCTTGCTGCGGGTGATTGGCTTGCCGACCATGACAAAGCTCGAAAGATTCACGTCGGTGTCGAAGTTTCTGTATACGTCAGCGCCTTCCCACCAGTGGTATTTATCCTCGCTCACCTTTTCGATTTTGATTTTCGAGACTCTCTTAATTTCCTCGTAGGTTAGGTTGGTATGGTTGGCGAAATTGCTGAGATCGCTGAGGTCTACCTGCACCCAGCTGTCATCGTTGTTCATATCATAGGAGAACAGGAGCTCGTACCTCTCCGCGTCTTCCAGATAACCGTACACATTGATAGACCCGCCGATGACCTCCCACTTGCTGCCCACGCCTTGAGGATCGTTCGGGACGTCGGGAACAGGGTTGTCCGGATCCGTAAAGTTCCAATAAGCCGAGGGGCGGTACTCTCCGCCGTCAAAGAACCATATCTCCTCGAGATCATGTCGCTGTTTAAGCTCAATCTCAAGGACTCTGTTCGTGTCCCATGCTCCTCCTGCTCCCGATCTCCAGACCTTGTCGGTATTGCCGTTCGGGATCAGCTTGTCCGCTTGGCTAAGTATGGGCCAGAAACCGGACGGACTCGCTGCGCTGATCTGCTCAAACGTCGTGAAGTCCTTATAAGAGTCGTAACCGCGGAACAGCAGATACGGGTTGCCGGGTGTTGTATCCTCACCTTTTGTGCCCAGCCAGGATTTTTCCACGCCGACGACCTCCGTGTCGCCTATGGTGATCCATCCGTCGTCAGTGACTGCATTCGCCACTATAATGGTCAGTGGTCCGGACTGGGAGATCAGGCCGCCTTTTTTGTCCTTCGCTTTGCCTATAAGCGTGTATTCTCCCGGCTCGTTATAGGTGGCAATAAAAGTAAAGGTTTGATACTTGTCTTTCTTGATCTGTTTGATGTCCCAGGTATGCTCTCCCGCGACAATGCTTATATTGTTGTAGGTACCTTTGCTGCCGTTATTGGAGGCGGTGACCGTATAGGTTACCGTATCGCCCGGTTCCACGGTTGATTTATCCGCAGTCACGGACACGTCGATCCCTGCCGCAGTGCCCGCATTAGCCGAGATTGGGATGCTCGTCAACATCATGATTGCAATAATCATAATTGCCACTAGCCTTCGTTTCATCAATTTTCCCCCTTATACAAATGGTGGTCCCAAGTGTTGTCGGGCAAAGCGCCCTTCTTTCGTTGACTCTGCGTAAATAGACCGGGCTAACTATTCTGGGATAAGTGGTTACATACTCAGCGATCTTGAAAACAACGTACTTGTTCCAAGTTCATGTACTGTAGATCCCGGCCGGAAATCTTCGAATATCCCTCCTTCCTGTTTGTAATGGGGCTTACTGCGATAATTAATGCTGGCCACGCTCACTTTCGCTGACGAGCCCGGTGCGTATAAGGTAACACAATCTATTGGTGGTATATATTGTATTTCACTGCCTTTCGTTTACTTTTAATAGCTTTACGAGAATTAGAGATACACATCTGCGGTCTGATTTTATATAAAGGCTATATTATTTCCTAATGTTGATCATTGAATATTCCAAGCAAATTCGGTTATCCAGATCCAGTGGTGTATATAAGTTTTAATCAACTTCCTCCTTGAGTTGTACAAACTACACGACAAACCGAAGCCTTACGAGAAAAAGATAGATTTACGTGTATAAAATGCATTTGAAATACGGATAACCTGCTATATTCACTCTAAAGAAACGTATGAATTGTACGAAGTACACGTCATATGCCATTTGAGACTAGAAAGTAGCGAATGTGTTGTACTCCTTACACGTCATTATTTGGGCAGATAGAGAGCAATGTCTCAAAAACAAAAAAATCGAATCGCTAAGATCGCTTGAAAACCTAAGTTCTTCAGTCGCCACTTTTACTAAGGTGGTTTTCTTTTGGTTCATTATCAACATTAGAATTTAACATAGTCATAAAAAAAAGAAGCCGGCGTTTGCCGACTTCTCCATGATAATGCCATTACAGTTCTGAAATTCCTATCTGATCTTTGCCCTTGAATCACGCTTCGCTCGGATACTTAAGTCCCCATGGCTCACGGATCCGGTCAAGCGTCTCCATAATGCGCACAGTCTCGTCGACAGTCAAGGCTTCGCTCTCCTTGCGGCCCTCGCGCAGGCACTCCATCGCCTCGATCGCTTGATAGAAGTGGCCGGACGGTTCGAGCTCTTGCTTGAAGACGACCGGCTCCTCGCCGTTCACATGCAGCGTCGCGGCCTTGGCGAATAGGAATCTCGGAATTTCTATCCGCCCCTTCGTGCCATAGATGACAGCCTCGTTGGTCATGGAGAGTCGTACCGAACTGTGCAGGCTGGCGGTGCGGCCGCCGCCGTATTCGAACAGCAGCGAGAACTGCTCATCCACGCCTGTCTCGCCAATCAGGACGGAGCTCGAGATCTTGGAAGGTTGCTCTCCGCCGTACACCATCGACGCGAACGAAACCGGATAAATTCCGGCGTCGAGCAGTGTGCCGCCGCCCTTTTCCTTGTTCAGCAGCCGCCCTTCGGGATTCCAGCCTGCGTCAAAGCCGAACTCGGCCTTCACGATGCGCACTTCGCCGATTGCGCCGCTGTCCAGCCACTCCCGCACCTTGACGATCGTAGGTAGATACCGCGTCCACATCGCTTCCATTAGGAATAGACCCTTCTGCTGCGCCAGGTTCGCAATCTCCCTAGCCTCGGCAGCGTTGATCGTGAACGGCTTCTCGCAGAGCACGGACTTGCCTCCGCGCAGCAGTGTCAGTGCATTCTCTTTGTGGATCGGATGAAGCGTGCCAACGTAGACGATCTCGACGTCTGGATCAGCCGCGAGCTCCTCGCAGCTGCCATAAGCGCGCTGGATGCCGAATTTCTCGGCGAATGCTTGCGCCTTGTCGAGCGAGCGTCCCGCGACGGCGACGAGCTCTGCGCCTGGTGCGTGCGGTAACTCCGTAGCGAAGTTGTCCGAGATGCCTCCCGGACCCATAATGCCCCATTTCACAATCCGTTGTTCTGCCATGAGTAAAGTCCCCTTTTCCTCTCAGATAACTCCACCTTAACCGATTCGATGACGATTGCAAAGCGTTTCGGTCAAGTTAACGCACATATTCATTGTTGATATCCTTGAACAGTTGTGTCCCGATAGTTGAACTCAGCTATATGCTATTATATAAATAATCAGATTTAGACGAATTCGAAACGAGGTGAATCCCTTGCCGAAGAAGCAAACCCGCTCATCGGAACAGCACCACCATATTCGCATACCCCGTTCCGCTTCTTCCGTGGCGGTGGTTATCATCGGGCTACTGCTTAGTCTCATCTCCGAGAAATTAAACGTAATCCCGAGTTGGATCGTGATTCTTATCCTCTCTATGCTGCTTGTACCGATGACCGTCAGTGTCCTGAGAGGTCATCATGCGTGGACACGGATACTTGGGCTAGGTTTAGCTGGCATGATTACATTGGGACTGGTTACCAGTTTGGTGTTTCTGCTATATGCTTTGTTTAATCATAGTACTACCGCGGCTGATCTGATCGGCAGCGCCGCTTTGCTATGGATATGCAACATTGGCGTATTCGCCGTCTGGTATTGGGAAATCGACCGTGGCGGTCCGGTGAAGAGGCACAGTGGAAATAGCGAACGTCCTGATTTTTTATTCCCGCAGATGACCTTTGAAATCACAGGATGGACGGCATGGATCCCCATGTTTCTGGACTACTTATATCTCGCTTTTAACACGAACACCGCATTCAGTCCGACGGATACGATGGTTTTGTCGAGTAGAGCCAAACTCCTAATGATGGTCCAATCCTGCATTTCATTAGTAATTGTCGCTGTATTGGCAGCGCGGGCGATTAACATCGCATAAGCCGTGCAGATTGATGCACAACGGTCCGTAAAAGTAACGAAGCCGCCTTCGTGCTGGAAGCTTCGTCATAGGTCATATTCTGTTCGCTTGTTGCAAAAAAAGTTTGTAGGATTTCAAAAAAAAGAACTCGTTTTGGCGAGTTCACATGGTTGCTAAATTATCACCGACAAATTCTTCATTAAGCTCTGTTCAAAAACAAATGAATATGTTCGGCAAATAAATCTGCGTATTGGAACAAAAACCCATGACCTGAATCCGGATAAATAATCAATTGTGCATTCGGGATGCGTTGGGAAACAAGATAAGAATTGATAGTCGGAATCATGATGTCATGACTTCCATTAGCTACAAGCACGGGCTGCTTAATCTCCCCGAGTCTGTCAAAAGTCGAATCCTTCCCCCATGCCACAGATGATTTTATCTGCGCTTGAACCGACTCAGCCTTAACTAGTGGCGCACGGTCGTCTTGTCTTCGATTAGCGAGCCGATCTAGGTACTGTAATCCTGACGCTCTGCTTGTTTCCGTAGGTTCGAAGAACAAGTAAAGGAAATCTTCCGGCTCGTTCACCGGCTTAAAAGCAACTTTGAATACTTCAGGCTTGCCAGATTGCGTACCTTCCCCGGTCCCGCCGCCTGTACCTGCCAAGATTAAACGACGGATCAAATCAGGGCGAGCCACTGTCACTACCTGCGCAATGTAACCCCCCATAGAGAAACCGATGAGATCCACTTGTTTAAGACCCAGCGCTTCAATAAAAGTGATTGCATATTCCCCTGTTTCAAAGAATGATTCTGCAACTTCTCCCGATGTCAATCCGATCCCCGCACTATCAAAGAGGATGACCGTACGTTCTTCCGCCAAAGCATTTACGAGGGCCGGGTCCCAGTCATCCATCGTACCTCTAAAACGTTGGCAGAACACGAGCGGCACTTCGGATGGTTTGCCGAATGTCCGGTATGCGAATCGAATTCCTTTCGCATCAATAAACGATGTTTCCACTGTTTCTGCTGATACTTCTATGGCATTCATGGTATCTTCTCCACTCTAGGTTTTGATCAAATGATGCCCTCTTAACCTATTACCTATACGAATGTTGTTTCAGGTATTTCAAAAATACAACCCAAAATGGCAGCCGCTATATACCGGCTGCCATTTTGGGCTGCATTAACTTTATACTGCCGTTAAAAAGTATTGTATATATTCTCACACTCTTGCCCGGTCGGTTCATAAAAACAGTGCTTCTTCCATCGTCCTGCGAACGGCTGATTATACCAAGTTGGCGGACAGGGTCCTGGATTGTCGAACGAACCTGGACGGAAATACCACAGTGAGAATTTGCCCGGCCAATTTCGTTCCCCATTCACAGCCCGTTGTGCCAGACGACGTTCCCTCTCTCTTGCGCCTTGATAGTACAAACCATGCTGCAGCGCCTCGAAGGCATGCGCTTGGTTGATCATTTGGGGAATTGTTCGGAGATCTTTAAAATCGGAGCAATTCGCTCGTATACGGTTAATGCCAACATTTCCAACAAGGAGCATGCCCATCTCGCCTTCGGTCTCAGCTTCAGCTCGAAGCAACCTTGCCAGCATATCAATGTCCTGCTTCCTGGCTTTTACGACTCCCATCGGCTCACCTCTTTAGATTTCTAGACTCATCATATTGTAGGTGAAGCGGATGTGTTACAGTCTACAAGAAAGGACCATCCTGAACGGGATGGCCCTTTCTATCCATACGTGCTGCCGTACGGAGTTTAATTAACAGGTATGATGAACGAACCTAACCTCCGGTTTCCTTCGTCCTCGATCCGATCAAATAACCGATAATCGTCGATTCGACCGGAAGTACCACTAGCGTCCACATTTCCTTCAAGCCGAAGTCGGGTGAACGATATTGGTCAGGGATTAGCGTATAAACCAGGGCGATGAGAAGTACACCGAGCGTGATCGTACCGACGATATACAGGCGCACATTTTCGCCTGAACCGAAGAATTTCCCAAGGAATCCAAGCTCCGCCTTGCGCTTATCATTCTCCGCGTTCGCCGCGATGATCTTACTGGCTACCCGCGGATCTTGAATTTCGAGTTTGTTCATGCCGGCCCAACCCCCTCGCCCGAGAAGAACGTGAAGGCCAGTGCCCAGGACGTCGTATCGTAATTAATGGTCACTTCGTAACGCAACGATAGCTTCCGGTTGTTCAACACGCCGAGCTGGATCATATCTTGATTGCCGATCGGCTTCCCCCTCGGAAAATTCACGCAGGCAATGCGAACTTCATTGTAACGGACCAGCCTGATATCCGTCATGAAGTCATCTCGTTCCGATTCCGTTTCAATGCAGAACACGAAGGTCAGCGGATCATTCTCTTCCGACAACACAATTTCGATCGGATTCATATCGTAAGCGAGTACTCGGCCATAATACACGGCTTCGAATCCGCCGGACGTTATTCTCATCGTTATCCCTCCGCAGCGATTAGTCATCGTACAAGCTTATTATTACAGTGTACGAGCATGCGCGAGAGTTGATGACTATCCATCCATGATCAATTCCCCTCCATGCCAAAAAAGCTTGATTTCTCAAGCTTTAATCGATGAATGGAAGTTCTACTCTTCCCATCTGGAATGTAGGACACTATGGCAGAAATTAGGTCGCTTATATCCCGGAAGAAGCATTTCGCAAACGTCGGCATTAATGGTGCCATACGTCGTTTCCGGCTTGTGTTTGAAGCCCTCTATAAAGGCATGCAATATCTGGTGCTTGAAATTGTTCCGTGGAAAAGCATCAACGACTTGCTGCCGCATTTCGGTTGAAATTAGATCGAAGTTCTTCCCCACCACATCATATCCGACGCCAAAATTCATAAGGGCCGCTTCCGCTTCCTTATATTCCACGATTCCAATGGTAGTATGAAGAGCAACCGCATCCCACACCAGTCGAATGTAATCTTCCGGCAAACCGCGACTTCTAAGGAAATCACGGGCTGCATTTGCCCCATCAACCTCAAACCGCTTGTTATCGCTTCGAAATGCGGGGGTGAGACCAATATCATGGAATAGTGAACTGATATATAACAATTCAGGATCGTATTTAATCTGTTTCTGGTTCCCATTCATCGCTGCAAACAGAAATACTCGGTTCGAATGATTCCACAGGAGATCATCGCCATGCTCACGCAATAATTCTGCTGCTTCAACGGCCAGCTTACTATCGGGTATCTTAATGTCTGCGATATAATTCGACATCTGCAATTACTCCTTTAATTCTATTTCGCGTCGTATCGGAATTGCTCCCATGAACCATACGAATAATTGCAAGGCTACGTAGCCAAGCAAGCCGCCGCTTGCATTTAGAATGAGATCATCGACATCAAACCGTCCGATTGCGAACAAGATCTGTGCGCTCTCCAAGCATAAGCTTAAACCGAATGATTTCAAGATAGCGCCGGAGATTGTTGAGCCTTTGCTTAGGGACATCAAACCGATAAAAAACCCGAATGGAATGAAGATCACGATATTCCCATACAAGTTCATAAGACTATGACTCGATTGTACATGAATTGCTGTGGCGATTTCCTTAAAGGGAATCAAATTCCCGCTCTTCAAACGATCGCTTAAATGGGCAGGGTTTGTTAAACTCTCTTTCAGCTGCGTCCCAAGCCATGTCACGTCGATTGAGCCGAACTTAAACAAAATGATTTTGATTAAAGCATACATATATAAAACAAACAGCCCGTGAATGATCAAATTAGTCCCGATTTTTTTATCCATTTCCCATCCTCCTTATCATTCACTAATGATAAGGAAAAGTTATTAAATAGGAGCGAGGGTAATCATAAAATTATTCTTAAAACACCTTTATAGCGTACTAAGGCGGAGTTCATAAAAATATTGCACGCTTGGATGCTTTAACTTTATTGTCTCGCTCATGTTTAGTATCCGCTTCTTTCCGACTCGTCTATCCACCAGAGCAAGAATATTTAATAAGATATCATTGCTCTCCATGCTTTCCTCTATAGATCGGGCTAGGAACTTAGTAGCTTCTACGGTAAAGTTTGATTTGCTTAAAGTTGACTGAGCTGACAGAAGCTCTTTGGCAAGCTCGGATATTCTTCTGCCTCTTGCAATTACTTGCAGACGCTCTTCCGGAACCAGACCCTTGGTATCGTTCCTGACCGCTTCAATTTCTTCTTTATGAATCGGAATTTGAATAGCGGAATCATTCTTAATTTCCTGCTCTGTCTGATACCACTTAATTAATGTAGTTAAATCATTCATGTTGAGCACATTCTTCTTATCTACCGCAATATAACAATGACCTGCTTTATCAGGTGTATAACGGTAGCTTGTTGCACGGTATTCGACCCTGCCTATTAATGCAGGACAAAGAAAACTCTCCAGTTGTTGTTTCAATTTACTCCAAGACATAGTATCCTCCGATGTTCTGTGAGACAGCAGTACAAGTCTATGCTACAGTCACGATGATGGGCTGGTTTCATTTTACCACAGGTTCAAGAAGAATCTTAAGCACAAAAAACCGCCTCGTATGGAGGCGGTTCATCGATCGTTGTACGGACCTCATTAACGTTTAAGCAGGTTAATGTGATCGAGATTCGTGCCGGAATTGAATATAAACGCCAGTTTATAGGGTCCGCGGTTGTAAGTGATCTTCTGTTGCACCAAGGAGCCATTGCGAATCTTGACCGATGCGGAAGGTGCACCCCAAGCTGCGAAGAGCATACGTTTCGTTATCCCGCCGATATTTGTCTCTCGTTCGACATTGGTCCCGAAGTACCGGATTTCTCGAACTTTATTCAGTTTATAAGCGACGGCATATCCGGGGTGCCCCATCTCGGCAGAATACATGTCGAACCCGTCCGCATCCGTTCGCGTTTTGTCTGGCTGGCCGATGATGCCAAGCACGTTCTTTCTGGTACTTACCCCGACTTTCACCCCGTTCACCGAGCCGGGAAACCTGCCATTCAGCGCAGGCTTATAGAAGCTGTTCAGTACCTTCTTCGCCATTGCCGCGTCTGACGCGCTCATTTGGCGCATCGGCTTTGCAGCTTCATTGGCGTTGGCCTGAGCAGCTTCGGTAAGTCCGGTCATCAGTAATAGGCTGGCTAGCAATACGGCTTGCGTATTTCGTAATATTCGATTCATGATTAAGTAACCTCCTGCGTAGCGTGGTCGAGCCGGAAATGCAGCTCCTCCCTGATAAGTTACCCCTGCGCAGAAATGATTATAACGGACAACTATAACATGCAGAGAATGGCACCTTTGTGGGTGCCATTCTCAATGTTTCACAAGTTCGCTAACCTTAAACCTTAAACATTTTCATAATCGGCATAATGGATTTGATCATCCCGTAGCCCATCTTCATCATTGGGAATGTTTTGCCCATATTCCCCATCAAGCCCATCATACTTTCAAAGCTTCCAAAGTTACCAAAGCCTCCGCCTAATCCGCTTGCAATGCTTCCTCCGCCGAAGCCCCCTGCACCGGAAAAGATACCCCCGCCAAACATCGAACCGCCCCCAACTAAGGATCCCATCAGTCCGGGAATAAAACTGGAAACCGTTGCTTTACTTCCACGTTTGGTCGTGATCAGCTTTGTTTTCCGAGGACTTCTCTGGCCGGACAAAATCAGTTGTCCACTCTTTGCATCTGTGACCATACCCCAATAAGAGCTGCCGTCCACTAATTCGATATACACCGGTTGACCTATCCATTGCTTAGCGCTGTTCTTGGTCATCTTTGATTTTACAGCCATCAATCATCACCTCTTTTCTATAGGTATTACAATCTATTCAAGCACTTGCAAGCCGTCTGTACACTTATTACCAAAATTATAGCATTGAGAAAATGGCGAAAGTTTCTTATTTTTAAGAGGCTATCGTTTTTTTAAGGCTGCTAGAATTGACAACTAGATTAGAGGTGTAAGATGAAAAGATCGATTATTGCATCGTTTTCGCTTTTGTTACTGCTCTCTTTTACTCCTACGGCTTCTTATGCGGCACCTGCAACGATTAAATTGTTTCTTGAAGGACACCAGCTAAGTTCGGCCGTTGCTCCACGCATGGTCAATCAGACCACGATGGTACCGATTCGCGTCATTGCGGATGGTTTAGGTGTAAACGTTACATGGAATAAGAAGAGCCAGATTGCAACTCTTGAAGGCGATAAGACGACAATCGTACTACCGATTAACGGTACCTATGCGATTCAGGATGGAAAAATGCTGCGTCTGGAGCAGCCGCCAATTGTCATTAATGGCGTAACGCTGCTTCCGATTCGTTTCGTCGCCGAGAACCTGGGTCTTCTCGTGAAGTGGGACGCGTCTGCTTACGCTGTTCGTTTATGGAGAACGAATAGCGATGTATCCGGCAGCGATCCTGCCACCGATCCGAACGTACCTGCAATCCCTCCGGATCAATATCCTTCACTTGAATCCATTCAATTTGCCAATCATCGTTTAACAATCGGAACTAGCGGGAACTTCTCTCCTATCGTCTCCACGTCAACTGACCCGGATCGTATGGTCATCGATCTGCCGGGTGTAACGTTTAATGGGACAATAAGCGAGCCAGCCGAGAATGCGTGGGGTGAAGTGTCGAACATTTCTCCGAGCGACCCTTATGTTTCAGCTATTCATTATCGAATGAAGGAAGCGGATACATCGACCATTCAAGTCGTAGCGGATTTAAAACAACATGTGAACGTTCAAATTGAAAACTCAGGCGACCCGTCTAAGCTGGTCATTCGTTATGAAGCGAAGACAACGACAAACCCGGGGTTGAAGTCGGCCATTTATATTTATCAATCGCATAATCGGGAATCGTGGATCCCTGAATTGCCCGGCGTAACGAACCCCGATTTCGCATACAATGCGACAACCAATGTCGCTATGTTAGGGGCACGACTGACCGGCGTGCTGCAAGCGCTTGGCGCTGAGGTTTATCATACTTCATATGACTACGCATCGATCTATGGAAGCCAATTTAATTACGGAAAATCCTATGTTTACTCGGAGAAATCGATCATGAATCAATTATCTCTGCATCCGCAAATCAAATATTTATTTGATATTCATCGTGATACGAGTCCCAGAAGCGAGACGACAGTCCATATTCGCGGATCGAATTACGCCAAATTATATTTCGTTATTGGGCTGGAGAATCCGAATTGGAAGCAGAATGATGCCTTCGCCAAGAAAATACAAGCGTTGATCACGGCTAATTACCCTGGTCTATCCAGAGGAATCTACTATAAAGATAATAGCGTCGGCAACGGGTGGTATAATCAGAACTACTCTCCTACCAGCGCATTAATCGAAGTCGGCGGCACGGCTAATACATTGGCGGAATCGAATAGAACGATGGATATCCTGGCACAAGCCATCAATCAAATTCGTTTGAGCGGTCAATGATTGGCTCTCGGTGCTCAAGTCCTCGAACTCATAGAAACGGCAGCCATTCCCGGCTGCCGTTCTTTCATTATCCATCTACCGTACCTGATTATTGTACAGAGTTTGAAAATATCCTGTCGACGTTTCCCCATGTATCCTAGCTAATTCTTTCAATCCGTATGCCCCATATTGTTGAAACAAGCCATTCAAATTTTTCTGGAAATCTTCTTCTCGATCCCCAAGAGACATCCGCTGTGCCAAGGCCGCATGGTAGACCCATGATGATGGCAAGCACTTTGGCCGCCAGTTAGATAAAGTACCCATATAGTAGGCGTATCCAATAAGCAAGCTATCGTCCTCATAGCCCTGCTTGCCTGGTAGAAACCGATGATCGTATCCGCCAATATGACGCAGTGCACTTGATTTATGTATGACGGGGTGTACGAATCCTTCTTGCGGTTCCGTCGAATGTAATTGATCGCTGATCTCCTTCAAAATCATGAGCACGTTCTCCAGATTAAATCCCTCAGCCAGCAGCACCGGATGTTTCTGGTTGTGATAAGGATGTAAATGTCCACTTTCCGTTAATATGCATGGAGAAATCATCGGATCGTTTGAGTTTTCCAAATAGCTCAACAATGGTTCATGCCAGTTCGGCGGGAAAATCATGTCGGGATGAATTTCCGAGATGAATGGAACTTCAGGGAAGTTCGCCCAAATATATTCAAAACAACTTTGTCTGGCTTTGGGGATTCCTACATTCTTGCCTTCTCCCAGAATGATAACTTTCAAGGAATAGGATGCCAGCAGCTTCTCAATCTCTTGCTCCACTAAGCAGCCTTGATTATAGATGACAACACGAACGTTCTTCGAATAACTCAGGCTTTCAAAACAAGTTTCCATCAACTTCAAGTCATAATCCTTATCATCCGTTCGGATGAAAAAAGGCATCGTATGTATGATTTCCATGCGCTTCACCCCCTTCATTATTGCATCATGATCCAACTCATATACTGGATATATATTAGTATGGCGTAAGTCTTAGTCTTTCGTTGTATACCAGGTTCTGAGCAGTTCTAATGGAATAGGACGAGTTTGAACAAAATAAAATGTGTCAAACGTATGTAAAAGGCGGAGGTCAAATGACAAATTTTAATTTCCAAGTGACAACCGGAATTCTGCCGAAATTTGAGCCAAGCATCGCGGTTAATCTTCTCATTCCCGGCATCGTGCTGGCTACTGCAACTGATCATACGGACGGGGAGTCTCCTAAAGTAGGCCTCTATCGTTCGTTGAACGGAGGTGATACCTGGACCACCTCCTTGCTTCCGCTTCCGCCTGGAATATTTACCGGAGCGGAATGCGCGTCGGTGGCTTACAAATTTCCAAGCACCTTTATCGTCAGTGCTCATGTCTTCCCCGGCCATCAATTCGGATCGACATATGTCTATATTTCTAACGATAATGGCACAACCTTCAGCAATCCGATCCTAGTCGCTCCTGGCTACGGAACGTACATAAATAATGACGAAACCTTTCTAATCGCCGATAACGGACAATCGAGCCCCTACTTGGGCAATGTTTATGTAGTCAGGGCGAATCAGTTCAATGTAGCTAACGGAGGCAATATTACGGCTTTCTTAGACCGTTCGAGAGATGGCGGCTTGACCTGGGATACTCCTATTCTGCTCTCCAGCGTCACAGATAAAGTGCGGAGACCTGCTGTAACGGTAGATGTAACGGGGATTGTTTATGCGTCTTGGATTACGGTAAATGCGCCAAATGATCGCTATTACGTTCGGCGTTCGCTAGACGGAGGTACGACCTTCGGTCCGCCTATCATCGTCTCTGTCGTCGACCCGGTTCCGTTGGTGCTTCCGGTACCCGGCTATGGTTTTAGGGTACTGACATATCCAAGCATTTCCTGTGATCGATCCCTCGGTCCTAATACCGGTGCGGTGTATGCGGTGTGGCAGGATAACCGTGAAGGCTACGCGGACATCTTCCTCGCGAAATCAACCAATGAAGGGATGACGTGGTCGGCACCGGTCAGCATTACCGGAGCTCCGGCTGGTTCGCAGAACTTCTTCCCTTTCATCGACGTGGACCCATTAACCGGCGTAGTCAATATCGTGTATTACAGCAATCAGGTAGATGGCTTCAATCTCGACGTGTTTGTGGCGCGCTCCATTAATGGAGCGCAAACGTTTACGAATACAAGAATCACGAACGTCTCCTTCAACCCGAATGCGGGGCAGATCGGCCCTACCCCGGTTTCCACAATCGGCGATTATATCACGATCACGAGCGTCCCTCCCGGCGGCTATATTGCAACTTGGATGAGCACGGCGCCTGGATCTCAAACCATATTTGCCGGATACTCCGACATCGTCATTCCTTAGCCATAGCGTTTAAATAAGAAATGACTACCTAAGGAGGGGCACCTAAAAACAAAAAAAGGCGTCACAGGTTTCATAACTGTGGCGCCATTTCTCGTCTTCTGTTACCAGACAGTCGAATACTGATCATCACTGACTTCCTCTAACCAATCGACCGCTTTACCGTCCAATCGTTCTTGAATCGCGATATGAGTCATCGCCGTCATTGGTGAAGCGCCGTGCCAATGTTTCTCCCCAGGCGGAAACCAAACCACGTCACCGGGACAAATCTCCTCGATTTGGCCTCCCCATCGTTGTACCCTTCCTTTGCCTGCTGTAATAATCAACGTTTGTCCCAGCGGATGCGTATGCCATGCTGTCCGAGCTCCCGGCTCAAACGTAACGCTGGCTGCAACTACACGCGCCGGATCAGCTGCCTCAATCAAGGGATCGATGCGAACCGTACCGGTAAAATAATCGGACGAGCCTTTGCCTGAAGGTTGTGAGCCAATTCTTCTGATTTCCATATTGTCATTACCTCCGTTTGAGTGATGTATAGGGGATATGTTAATCGAATTGATGCGGTTAATCAACTTTTGTCTAACCTATTCAAGTTGTTTGTCCAATCCTATGTAATCCATGCTGCATATGTATTAATAAAGTAATCGCGGTAGGTGAGAGCGTTGTGACAAGATCGGTCCATCACCTTCTAGTACCAACATTCTGGTAACGGTGATTAGAGGTTTAACAACCTCGGGAATATCAGTTTTTTCGGCTTTACAAAATTTAAATACGAATGTACTGGGGCCGCAAATCATATCCTTCTCAGGATCGGACTTCAATGCCCCGAATACTGCAAATGTCGCGTACACTGTATTTATCCAAGCAACTCTTGTAGGTGTTACAAGGGTCGGTCCGGAAAGCGTTAATTTTACAGCAGTATCGGAAGATTGATCGTCGACAAATGTCCACGCAACAAAAACGGCAGCACCTACATAGGCTGCCGTTTCTTTGTTGCTAACGAGACTCCACAATATGTTCGAAAGATGTCGCCTTCGTTCCGCGGATCTCATTGTGTGCGTTAAGGATTGCTTGCTTCAATTTGTCCAAATCCAATTTACCGTCAGCAGAAACGTAATTTGCTTGGCCTACCAGCCTTGTATATTGATCATCAATCACATCTAGATAGCCTGTTTCTTTCAAACGTAAATCCCCCATAAGCTGAAGGCAGCCGTCGGCTAGCAGGCGGTATGCCGGGTTTGTGCTTGCAAAGTAGCCACGTACTTTCAATACGTCTGCAGCGGTTGGGCCTAACTCGATGTTGACATCCTTCAATTTCTGCTCCAGCTGACCGACTACTTCTTTCTCGTCATCCGTTGAAGTCTCATAGGTCTGAGCAGATGAATTTACAGACCTCATCTCGGTTGAGGGAGAGACAGGCTTCACATCGCTTGAGAAGACACCAGCCTGGGTTAGCGCGATGACCAATCCAGTTACAGCCGTAATAATTCCCGCCACTGCTGTCATGATCCCCGGCAGCGTCTGCCACCAAGATTGTGGTTTGCGTGGTTCTTCATTCATGCGATCGTCTCCCTTCTTATTCTTTAGTTCATGCTATTAATCTCAAAATGGATCCTAGTAGCATCATATTCAAATGCTAGAATATCGTGCTCCTCGACGATCTATTATCACGAGAAATAAGCCCGCATTATCGCGGGCTTCATACGGATTATATCGTTATCCTCTGAAATTTGATCGTATACGTCTACTTATCTACTTATAGCCGTCAGCTGACGGGTTCGGAACGAAAGCTCCGCCTCGGCATCGTTTTAAGTAATGCAAGGCATGGACTTGTCCGGTCATCTCCAGTTCATCCTTATAAACGGGGTCATGCCAGCCCTCGATATCGATCGTTCCTTTGTAGCTCGCCTGCATAAGAATGGTAATAATATCCGACCAATTCGTATCGCCGAAACCCGGCGTTCGATCCCAAACAAATCGCTTTGGCCCGCGAAGGCCATACTCTCTAACGATATCCCAAGCTATTGTAGCGTCTTTGCCGTGAACATGAAACACCTTGTCCACCCATTTGCGAAGCTGCGGAATCGGGTCGACTAAAGAATCCATTTGATGTGCGGGCTCCCATTGCAGGCCGATGTTATCCGATGGAATCGCATTAAACATCAACTCCCATGCACTCGGATTCAGTGCGATGTTCCAATCGCCTGAATTCCATGTACCGCCCATTACGCAATTCTCAAACGCAATCCGAACACCTTTCCCGTCCGCTCTGCGAGAAAGCTCACCGAATACCTCCGCATATTTGGGAATCGAAGCCTCGATGGATAATCCGGTCAGCCTCCCTGTAAAGCCGGCAACGATGTCCGTTCCGAATAGATGTGCGTGATCAATCAATCGTTCCCAGCTGGCTAGCGTGTCTGCATTGTCACCTTCACCTGTCAGTGGATTTCCGTATACACCAACTGATGAGATAACGAAGTTGTGCTGTGCCGCGAGATCTTCGATTTGCTTTGCTGTTTCTTTAAGCTCTATGCCGCTTGTAGATTGCCCAAACGAAAGGCTGTAAGATTCGAAACCATGCTGCGCGATTTGGGGAATCACCCGTACAGCGTCTCTGCCGCCGACGATCGTACCGATTCGAATTTGCTCTACTGCCACGATAAGCACCACGCTTTGGATGAAGTATTTTCTATGGTCAGTATAACATTATTTAGCCTAATTAATCTTTTAGAACTTTCACTTTACCCAGTGAATTTGTTCACAGATCCGATTATAATCTTCCAAGCTGTCCAGAAGTGTGAAATTGCTGGTCGGAATGTTTATGGACGAATATTCGTAAAGCAGGATTTCACCATGCTGCAGCTGCCAGGCTGTATGAATGCGGATCACCTTTCTCCCCTCCGTCAGCACCTCATCGACAATGCTCCTGACGATCTGGTTAGAAAACATCAGAATCTCATCTTCCATAACGCTGCAGCTCACAATAATTCCCCCTATGAAGATGTAGTTGACCAATTGACTAACCTTTGCGGATATTCTAACCCATATTAACCCATACACCAATATCGATAGTCGACGTATTGACTAACCAAAACTGATATACTAGGGACGTGGGAGGCGGTTTTATGAATGTTGAAGAATTGGATCGCATGTTAGTTGAATTAACGGATTTGGAGATGCATCTAAGGGACCAGGATCTCTCCGATGAAACGATTAGAAATCGGATTCTTTCACGCGGTACGACCACTCCGTCCATGTCCATGACCCACCCATCCGCGTATCACTACACCTTAGAGGGTGATGTGCTCCGATTACATGTCACAGGGGAAATCTTCTCCATCTCCAGGCACACCAGGTTTGTCCAAATGGTCAAGCACACCCATAACCTCTTTGAAATGAATTACGTTTACAGCGGCACCTTCTACCAAGAGATTCAAGGAGAACGGTTTGAATTCAATGAAGGGGACTTGATTATCCTCAATAAAAATGTGGAGCATTCCATCGACAAAGTAGGCGAGAATGATATCCTAATCAACTTCTTGGCGAAGAATGAGTTTTTTGACGATTCGTTCATTTACAACATTCTTGGCGACAACATCCTCGGCAAGACCATTGCTTCGATCATTACCGATACTTCCAGAGAGAAGAACTTTCTGTTATTCCATACATCAGACAATTGGCAGATCAAACAAACGATTCAGAACCTATTATGCGAATCATTCGAAAGCAAACAAGCAAACCCCGAGATTGTCAAAGCCTATCTGACGATTCTGTTTACCAGACTAATAGAGAGTGATCGTTACGAATTATTCTTGAACAAAGAAGTCAGACGATCGAATATATCCATTACTGACTTACTGGCCTACCTCAATCAAAACTATCTAAACCTAACATTAGACCAAGCAGCCGAGCACTTTGGATATTCAGCAGAGCATTTAGGCCGGATCATCAAGAGTGTGACCGGGAAAACCTTCTCTTCCTTCGTACAAGAGCACAAATTCAAACATGCGGCGTTGCAGTTAAAATTAACGGATCTAACCGTTGAGAAGATTTCCAAAGCAATCGGATATAACAATTTAACCTTTTTCTATCGAAAGTTCCATTCCTTCTATGGCGTTACGCCAATGAAATACCGCAAATTGGTAAAAGGTGACGAAGGTAACGCAATATTGTCATGATCGCACAAAAGGAGTTGTTTGCCATTAAACAAACAACTCCTTTACTTGTGACTCCGCAGAAACTTTCCTACCTTGCATTCTCCCGAGCGGACTCTCTCATCAACCGTATACGCGCCATTGATGGTGCGGGGAGCGCACAAATCCTTACGATGTAGCGATCAAACTTCTCGCCCAGCACCTCGTGTTGGAACTCCGACTTGGCTCTGTTGTAGCCGTCACGCACCAATCGTTCACGAAGCTTGGTATCCTTCGCCAGACGAACGACGCGCTCGGCGATTTCATCCGTTGATTGCGGATCGACGAGCAGCCCGGTCACACCGTCCAGCACCGCCTCCGACGCGCCGCCGGAACGACCGGCGATGACCGGCAGGCCCGCCGAAGCCGCCTCCAAATATACGATTCCGAAGCCTTCCGCATCACCCTTCTCCAGCTCTCGGCTAACCATAATGAATTGGTGCGACAGATTGTAATACGCATTTAGACGCTCGCTTCCGCTCACGCTGCCCGCGAACAGTACTTCGTCCGCAACCCCATACGACTGAGCAAGCTGTTCCAGCCGTTGACGATCCGGACCGTCGCCGACGATCAGGTACACCGCGTTTGGCATACGTTCCAGTATGGACGGCATGGCTTGAATCACTCGATCATGGCCTTTGCGAGTAACCAAACGTCCGACCGATAACAGCACGTATTTCCCTTCAAGTCCATGCTCGCTCACGAGATCATGATCGATGGGCTGTTTCTCGAACACGCGCTCGACTCCGGGGTTAACGATGCCAATTCGCCGCGGGTCGACGCCATAGTCTTCCACCAGCTTCTTCGTAAACTGACTGTTCGTCAATACGCCGTCAGCGTTGCGCAAGATCAGCTTCACGATCGCGTTCAATCCCACAAATCGCCGAAACATGAGCATATCCATCCCATGTGTGGAAATAACGTAGCGACGTCCGCCGAATACCCGGAACAGCAGACCGATAAATCCGATTAGCACGTACCCGTACAACGTCACGTCCGGTTCTTCGCTGCGCAGCGTCCTGCGTACCTGGCGGAACAAACGCCCCCAGCTGGTTAGGTTGACTCGCTCCTCTTGCAAGAACGAACCGCGATGAATTCGGAAAGGAAGCTCTTGATCGAACGTGTCGCTCCCCGGATATTCAGGTGCGACAACGGTCATCTTGTGCTTGCTATGCATGGACAAGTTATAGTAATAGTTCTGCATGCCGCCAATGCCCGGCGGAAACACGCCCGTTACGAGAACGATTTTTCTACGCTTCGTCATAGGTCCTCACCTTTCTCGTCAAATAGCCGATCGCTCTCACTACCGCCCAGAACAGCACCTCCGCCATGATGTTCCATAAGCGGGCGATCACGGATATATATAACGCCGTTTCGGCGCCAAGCTTGAGCGATAAGAAATACACCAGGAAACCTTCGCGTACCCCAAGCCCGCCAGGCAGAGGACTAAACAAGCCGAGCAGCCAAGATGTCGCAAAGGTACCAGCGGCGTACCACAAGCCGATATGCCCTCGCTCGAAGCTGTTTGTCAGCATCCAAAATGCTATACCCATAATGAAATGACTACCGAGGAAACACGCTAAGCAGCCAAAAAAACGGTTCCTCGACAACCCCGCTTCTTCAGTTCCCGCGATTGATTCCGTTCCACGTAGTCGCGACAGCCGAGCAAAGATTCGCCTCAGAAGCTTCCACCGTGATACTTGAACGAACAGCGTACGAATCGCCGCCGATCCTTTGTCGTAATAGACGTATGCCAACGCAAACAGCAATAGCACGCCGAATATGCATACAGCCGGAGCAATGTCTAAGCTAACCAGCAGAATCAGTGCGTAGCATAGCGCCGCGGATACGAGAAGCACGTTCTCATAGATAATGGCAGCGAGCTGCGCGTTCATCGGTACACCTGCACGCGAAGCAAGTACGACACGTCCCGCATAATTCCAGAAACCGCCGGGGAGGTATTTACCGAACTGCGAGTCGATGAAGATCCGCAATCCGTCCAGCAGCGGCAATTTGACGCCGTTCCTTTGCTTGCCGGATTCCTCGCCTGCCGCGTTCACGATCAACACCCAGATACCTGCTTGCAGCATGAGGAAGAATGCAAATACGGCCATGGACGAATAAAATCGCAAGCTTGCATGCGCCAAGAACGACTCGATGTCAGCGAGCTTCAGCGGCACGTTCCGCAAGACGAAGAAGACGATGATTCCCGCAAGCGCGAGCTTGAGTGCCGTCGGCGCAAGCCTTCGAAGCACCGCCATCTCTCAACCACCTCCCGGCCAGGGTAGAAACCATCCTTCAATGGTAGAACAGAACTGTTTGCGCAGTGTCAACCGCATTTGAGATTAGCATGAATTTTATGGAAAGATGGTACAACGCAAAATGGCTGAGCCAACGTGGCTCAACCATTTTGTAAGGAAGTTCATTTCAAATCTGCCTGCTGTTCTATACTAATGGAGAATGTGAGGTATGAAGCACATGCGTATAATCCATTAACGCTTCCTTGGCCCGCTGGACATCATCCTTATGGACCTGCAATTTCATGGCTGGAACATGCCCTCTTGTGTGCATCGTGCCGGCGACTATGCCGGTAGAAGCCGACGAACCTTCCAGCTCGCGGATGCGGGAGCGGATACCGCGTCCGTGTAAATAGGCATGCTTATCTTGTATTTCCTCCGCTTGATTGCCCGGTGCGGTCAGAACGGTTTTCCAGCGGTTCATGCGAATGATTAGGACGGCTACAAGCAAGAATACCGTGACACCAACGATAATCATGATAACATTCATCGTCATTCACCTCTTCGTTCTGGGGGTTGAATCCCCCCGTTTCCTTTACCTTAACCATCGCCTTTCGGACTTGAACCAAGTGGTCAAGCCTAATTAGTTCTCCCAAAGCTCAATCAGTCGGCCCTCAGGATCTGCAATCCATACGAACTTTCCATATTCGCTGCTCTCTGGTTTCTTGGCAAGAGGTACACCAAGATGTGCAAGATGCGCAAGAGTCTCGTCTAGACTATGTACTTGGAAATTCAACATCACTTGTTGTTCGGTCGGAAAATAATGGTCTTCTGCGGTAAAGAAAGACAAGATCGTTTCATTGGCTGATTCAGGCTTTATCATCGTCCCATTCCATTCCGATATGTCAAGCTTCAGCACATCGCCGTACCATTTTTTCACAGCCTCAAGATTGTTGGTTCTCCAAAATATGCCTCCGACACCTTTAATCATCGTATCTGACTCCTGTCTGTTCTTATTCGTAACTAGCCGATTACACCTTCGTCAATTATTCTACCGGCAGGCTACGCGTTTATTTTTTCATAACAGCTCTAAACAAGAAAAATAACAAGACAAGGCATCCTACCGCAACTACAACCGTCACGGTTTTGTTCTTGTTGCTCTGATCATTGGCAGCTGCTTGTATACCTTCTTCAGGTAAAGCATTCTCTGCGGTTTGCGTGGCAGCATTCGACGAATTGACACTCTCTGACGTGTTTGTAATTTCAGATGATTCATTTGGTTCCGTTTGCGTATTCACTTGCGAGTTCGTGGTTCCTGCGGTACCTGAATCAGGCGCAATCTCAGGTGTCGCCGTATTGCCTTGAACCGGAGCAGATTCTGCCGGCAATGCGACCGTGAACGAATATTCGCCTTTAATATTGTGTCCGTCTTCCCCAATAATTCGCCAATTGACCTTGTAGGTTCCGTCCGTCAGAGGGGCATCGAATACACCTGTTACATTATTCTTCCCGGCTTCAGCCTTGAGAGGAATTTCATTATTCGAAGCATCCGTAACCTGAAGGACGACTACAGGTTCAATCTCAGTTGCAAAAGATAATGTGATCTCACTAAGTAGAGCGGCTACTGTCTCTCCGCTTGCCGGGGTTGAATCTTTCAAATCCGTATGGGCTGATACGGTTTGCGGGAGTATGAGAACCGCGAACAGTATGAAGCATAATGCCAAATATTTATTCATCTATGTATCTCCTTCTTGAGAATGAGGTCCTAACAATTGTACCATGTCAGCGTTCTCTTGAGATGACTCTTTCGGGCTATAGAATGAATCTTGATTCTCCCATAATGAGCAAACGGCAGCCGGATATGTTAGCCGGCTGCCGTAAAGTTTGTATAAAGGTATCAGACTAAGAAGCTTGAGCGGTTACTTTAACATCATCAAAGTAAAGGGTAGTCAATCCTTCGAATCCTGAATCCGCTCCGATAAGAATATAAATTTCGCCCTTGGCGTTAGCCGTCACCTTGGCGCTGTAATCAAACTCAACGCGTTGATAGCCATCCTTCCTAGCATCAGGCTTAGCAGCATTGCCAATTACTTTAACATCTTTGCCACCGGCTCCTTGGCTGCCGATGTCCACGTTCATTCGGTAATATTCCGATCCCGGAGAAGAGGTTTGAACCGATAAAGGTTCGTTCGCCAGAATACCGGCCTTCAGAAATACAGATTCAGCAGGAGAGCCGCCAATACCGCTCATTCCTCCGCCCGCCTCCGTGTACATGGCAAACTTCAAATTAACTTGATACGAAGTATTGGCTTTGAAGCCGCTGATTCCTTTGGATAGATACATAAACAAATCATCGCTGCGATTATGTCCCGAGAGCTTCAAGCCATAATTAGCCGTATTCTTGTCGATGGGAAGCAATTTATGGGCATAATCCAGTTCATAAATCTCTTTATCATAATCAACCGGCATATCGGCAAAGCCCCCCTTCCATCCTTCCATATCCTTAGTAAATTGATAATTGAAGTCTATACGGATTGGGGTTTGCTTCTGGTTGGTTAGCGTAATCTTGTGTGCTGCGGGTTCCCATTGTAGACGGACGCCCATAAGTGCAGCGAGCGAACGCGCAGGAACGAACACAGTGCCTTTTGTCTGGCGGACTTGCTCAGGAAGCTTGATTTTCTCTCCCTTCGCATTCACCGCATAGGTAGAATTCATTGTGAATGTAATCGCGCCAAAGCCTTCTCCTGACAATGTGATCATCTGATTCTTGTCATTCCAGCCGATTGATGCACCAAGAGAATCAGCAGCTGCTCTAACCGGAACCATCGTACTTCCATTTGCAATGAAAGGTGCTGCCGGAAGACTATGCTTACCTGTGTTATTGCTATAATTAACATCATTAATTTTGAAGGTTACAGCAGAAGAAGCAGCAGCATTAGTCGGCTTACTTTCTGCTCCTTGTGCGAATGGCGCAATGCCTGTCGAAATGACAGTTGCGAAAACAAGACTAGACAACATGATAGATTTTCTATTCATCAATTATATTCTTCCTTTCTACCGGGATGTACGTTCTAGACGCAATGATTATTCAAAAGGTTTCAGCATAACTACCGTAACTATTTAACAATAATTTCTAGACATTTCCCTGCCAAATAAAAAAAGCTTGATTTCTCGAGCTTTTGCTCTAGTTCACGATATCGAATACGGTCACGATAACGCCGTCTGTATTGTTGCCTGATATTTCGTAGTTGCCGATCACGGGCACGTGAAGCGTCGTGTTCGAAGCTACCGGAAAATAATAAACGATATATGTTTTTCCCTCTACGACGGTTGTTATCGATTTGCGTTCTTTCAAGTGTTCCAGATATTCTTCGAACGCCCAATGATTTTCTTGCATGATTGCGCTGTGCGGAAGCCCGACGTACCGAAAATGCCAAGGCTCATGAATGACGCCTGTAATTTCCGTTTTATCTTCCGGATACCGAACGATGAACCCGTATTTCCACGCATTCTGCTTCAGCCATATCCCTTCAGGAGCGTCTTTCATCTGCGCTGTAGTCGAACCGATGTCTAACGCAAGTCCCAAGCTATGCTCGCTATGTCCCGGAACCGCTGCAATTTCCGGACCCAGCTGATCGTAAAGCGCTTGCTGCTCCTCGTCACTGCGGTAACCGCTGCTAATCAGAAAGTTTTTGACTTTGTCAGAGGCGGCGTGCTTGATCATCGTAGTGAACTTTTTAGTCAGCTCAGGTGATAACCTAATCGTGTTGTCCAGTAAACCAAATCCATCCAACAACTCCTTATGCTTAAATAAGTTAACCGCTTTGGCGTCTGCACGGTTAGGGGGTACAGCAATTTCCTCATTCACGAGAAGCAGGTTTCCCTTATGTACCTGGTCAAGCTCGACTTGGAACGTCAATTCGTTGATCGGCGGGCTATTATCCGAGGTATGCGAGATTGGTGTTTCATTCGAGTCCCCCCCTTGCGCAGTTTGTTCAACCGGTAGTTTGGTCTCTCCATCGGATTGGAATCGCACGTAGATTGTCCCCAGCAACACTAACACTGCAAGCATAAAAAGCCAGTTTCTCATTTCTTGTTTCCTCCTCCTAATCTCTCTTTCACTAGGTTAAAGAAAACATTTAAAGATTAAGTAAGTGAAATACTTAAATATTCATAAAAAAAGAGGCTTCTCCCCGATTGTCGTCGACACTGAAAGGATTTAGCACCTCCCGTGTCTAAACCATTACAAATCTCAGAGCAAGAGCTGTTCTCGATGACATTCGAAAACGCTCCTATCGGCATGGCCTTGGTGTCGAACGGTCATTGAAATTATTGAGCCTCTATACAATTAACGCCAGTAGGCAGCCGAACACTTCGTCGGCTGCCTACCTATTGTTCTACAGCATTTAGTTAAATACCGAGGCCGCCGGCAATGGAGAGCTCCGTTCCGGTTACCTGATTGGATTCGTCCGATAGCAGATAAACCACGCCATAGGCCATATCCTCCGTCGTCTGCATGCGCCCGCTGGGTACGCGGGTTGCCGCCCATTCGTTGAGCTGATCGACCGAATAGCCCATTTTCGCATGCAGCTCCACTTCCCCTTCGGATGCGACCCAGCCAACGGTCACCCAGTTCGAGCGAATGCCATCCCTGGCATAATGGACCCCGATATTGCGGTTAAGCGTCCGCAGTGCGCCTTTTGAGCATGCATACGCGACAAGATCCTGCGAGCCACGAAATCCGTTCGTGGAACCGATTTGAACGATTGAACCGCCGCCTGTCTTCTGCATCTCCGATATGGCATATTTCGAGCAGAAGAAAGCTCCTTTCACGTTGACAGCGAAGATCGAATCGAATAGCTCCTCCGTCGTTTCCAGTATCGTACTTCTCGGGAAAATTCCCGCATTATTGACCAGGCCATCGATGCGTCCGAAATATGCGACGGTTTCCTCGATCAATTCGCGGCAAGCCGCCTCGCTGCTAATATCCTTCCGGATAAACAGCGCTTTCGTGCCGAATTCCTCAACCATCTGGGAGACAACCTGACTTCCATCCTGCTCGTTCCTCCCGGTAATCACCACTGAAGCACCTTCAGCCGCGCACATGCGAGCGATTCCTTTGCCGATTCCTCTCGTTCCGCCTGTTACTACGATCACTTTGCCTTCCAGACGAGGTTTACCCATGAATATTCAGCCTCCGGTCTCTTGCTTAGCTCTGGTTAATCGCAATGCTTCCATTCCCGCTTGCAATGTTTCGACAATTCGATCCACATCATAAATGCTTCCCCTCCAGGTACCTCCGCTTGCAGCCTGAAGCGCCGCCCATAGCCGGGTATCGTCCGGCAATGATGGGTTTGGAGCAAGGTTTGGATGAAGAGGGCGAGCAGCCAATACGACAGCACCGGCCTCCGGGCTGAAACGCTCTTCGCCCTGACCTATGAAATGAATGCTGCCTTCCAACTTATTGCGATCAATGCAAACATCAATCCAATCGCCGTTTCGCACTTTGCCCAGCGGCCCTCCGGCCAATGCTTCGGGACTAATGTGTCCGATGCAAGCCCCGGTTGAAACACCGGAGAAACGAGCATCCGTGAGTAATGTCACACGTTTGCCGAACGGAAGATGCTTTAATGCGGATGTTAATTGGTAGGTCTCCTCCATCCCCGTTCCGGATGGACCACCGCCCATTAGCACGATTACATCGCCTGCATGAATCTGACCGAGCTTGATCGCCTTTACGGCTTCTTTCTCGGATGTAAACACCTTTGCCTGACCGACATGGCGGTACACGCCGTCTTCGCCGACAACGTCTGGATCGATAGAAGTGGACTTAATGACGGATCCTTCAGGAGCAAGATTGCCGATTGGAAAAGTTACCGTCGATGTCAGTCCCCTGCTTGAAGCTCGTTGCGGGTTCATAATCACCTGATCCGGGTCAATGCCGTCGATTTCTTGCAGCCGTTTGCGTACGTTATGGCGCCGCTCGGAATCCTCCCACCAATCCAAGAGAGCATCAAGGGACTCGCCTGAGACGGTCTTTACTTTCAATTGGAGCAGACCGAGTTTACGAAGATGCAGCATGACCTCCGGGACACCTCCGGCCATAAACACACGAATAGTAGGATGATATTCAGGTCCGTTCGGCAGCACGCTCACAAGACGCGGAACTGCCTTGTTCACGCGTGTCCAATCCGCAACATCGGGCATACGGCATGAAGCCGCATAGGCGATAGCCGGAATATGCAGCAGCAAATTCGTGGATCCGCCGAAGGCCGCATGAACAGCCATAGCATTCTCAAAGGCAGCATCCGTCAATATATCACGCATGGTCATTCCGTTCGCATGCATCCATTGAACGGCCCTCGCGGATTGACGGGCCATATCGCTCCATATCGGCTGGCCGGAAGGCGCGAGTGCCGAATGCATGAGTGACATGCCAAGCGCTTCGGCGACAACTTGAGCTGAGGCGGCGGTGCCGAGAAACTGGCAGCCGCCTCCCGGCGTAGCGCATACCCGGCAGCCGAGATCGGCCGCTTCGTCGAGCGAAATTTGTCCATGCGCGAAACGTGTCCCCATGGTTTGGATTTTAGCCGCATCTTCACCGGCTGTCGGAGGCAGCGTGACGCCGCCCGGAACTATGATCGCGGGTAGATCGTGCATTGCGGCTAAGGCAATCATCATGGCGGGCAGTCCTTTGTCACAGGTTCCTATCCCAATTACGCCGCTCCTAGTCGGAAGCGACCGGATCAACCGCCGGTACACCATAGCCGCATCGTTACGGTAAGGCAGCGAGTCGAACATTCCGGTAGTCCCTTGCGAACGTCCGTCGCAGGGATCGCTGACATACGCGGCAAAAGGAACTCCGCCGAGTGCGGACACTTCAAGTGCCGCTTCTTTGACGAGAAGACCGACTTCCCAATGACCGGTATGATAGCCAAGAGCGATAGGTGTGCCGTCTTCGCCCCGGACGCCACCCTGCGTGCTAAGAATAAGAACTTGCTTGCCGAGAAGCCGCTCCGGTTTCCAACCCATGCCGACATTTTGGCTCATGCCGAATAGATCCCCGCTCGGAAGATTCATCAGCATCTCGGAAGTGAGCGGCAGCTTGCCCTCCGGACCGGCTGCGTGCGTAAAGATGTTGTAGTTGCTCGGCTTCTCTGACCCCATGATAAAACGGATTGCTTCGGTCATCGTTCAATTTCACCCTCAGCTTCATTATTTCCAGCATACGATCGTTTCGCCGGACAAGGCATCCGATGCAGAACCACATAGAAACAGGACAATATTAGACATATCCTCGGGCTGAGCGATGCGCTGTAAGCGCGATCTCCCTTCTTCGCTATGCACAGTCCGCGTTGCAAGGAATCTGCCGGTATAGGTTGGAGCGGGAGAAATGCAGTTCACATTCACATCGTACGGACGCAATTGCTCCGCCAAGCTTCTCGTATAAGAAGATATACCCGTTTTGGCTGCCGCATAAATAATTCCGTTCGTTACCGGAACATGCCCTGCAATGGAGCCCACATTCACGATTTTGCCGGATCTTCTGTTCCGCATATAAGTACCTGCAAACTTACAGGTATACATCGTGGATAACAGATTGCGTTCAACAACCGAACGAATATCGTCGATGGATATATCCAGCGCATCATTCGGATCCGGGCGAGGATTGTTTAAGCCGATATCGCCACCTGCGTTATTCACGAGAATATCCAAAGAGCCCAGCTCGTTAATTGTGCTTGCAATCAGTCGTTCCGCTTGCTGCGGGTCCGCCAGATCAGCCGCAAAGAATGCCGACTTGACACCCAGCTGTCTGATTTCTTCGGCAACCGCATGGCCTGACGCCGCTTCATTGAATTCAGCCGCTGAGCTGTCCCGAATGTCATGGATGATCACATTAGCGCCGGCACGGGCTAAGTCGAGCGCGTATTGCTTGCCAAGTCCTCGGCTGGAACCGGTAACCAACGCATTTCTCCCTTGAAATCCTGTCGCATGCATAGGGATCCCTCCTATTTGATTGCAGATTCAGAGCGTTTCTCATGCTCGCGGATATGTTTGGAGAGGTATGCCATCGCGACGTCCATCTCTTCCAACTCGTACTTGGCAATATCATCCGGCGACTGAGCCTGCTCGAATGGCGTTCTCCAATCGCCCTTCTGTCTGGCCCGATCTTCAACGAAACGCAGCAGCCTGGATAGCTGCCTCGCCGTGCGGGGCGGGTACTCGGTCCAATAATCCTCCCGAAGCACTCGCACAAGCCGGGCTTCCAGCGCACCGTGTTCCACGGACATCGTTACGTCCGGGTTCCGTTCGCTCAACAGCGCAAAGAGGTCCGGAAAATCAATGACGCCTTGTCCGATCGGACAGCGCACGAGCCTGTATCCCTCATCCGACCCGTAAATCTTATAATCCTTCAAGTGTGCGTTCTTGACATACGGCGCCACGCTTCGGAAGAAGTCTGCGGGATGCTCGGCTGTCGCAAGCGGATTGCCGGTGTCCAGCGTAATGCCGAAACGCTCGGAGTCAATCGTGTCACAGAGCCATAGTAATTCCTCGGATGCCAAATCCTGATGGTTCTCCACCGTCAGGTTGACGCCGATCGTTTCGGCGACTTCCACGGCTTCTTGAAACGCACTCAAGACCTGCTTCAGAAAAGGCTGCCAGCTTCCTGCCATATGACGGCGATCACCGCCGATCTTAGCCCCGCCTACAACGGTACGAAGCGTAAGCGCGCCCGCCATCTTCGATAGGTGAAGCGCTTTCATGAGTGACGTGGGTTCGAAGCCCCCAGTGGCGACATTCACGAACATACCTTTCTTACCGGCATAAGTTGCAACTTCTCCTGGGTCGCTCTGTGAAAGCACGTCTAACGGAATTTCAACGCCTTGAAGGCCATACGCTTCAGCCATGTCGATTTGGTCTCGAGCCGTAATACGGACCCGATTAGACCCGGCATGCAGCCCCATATGAAATACCGTGCCATACGCGGTAAGTCCGAATCTCATCTCGTTTCCCTCCTTATTCCGCTGTCACACCGCGGATTAGCAGTCATTAATAGGCAACTACTGAACAGGTGCAGCATCATTAATGCTTTTCCAATATTTCACTTTACAACTGAAAAGTCTGTCGATATAACACGAGTGCCTATAATTTTCTGTTCGCTTGTTTAGCAAGAATCGCCTTCGATTATATACATGATCATTTCACAGATTCTCATCATCAGAGTGTATACCTTTTCAGATTTGAAACTCGTACAATGGTACCAACAAGGAGGTGGTCCCGGTGTTGAATTTGCAAGTGTTCATTGGCAGCGTGTTTGTCGCCGGAATATTATCCTTCTTCTCTCCCTGCATACTGCCTATGCTGCCCGTGTATTTAGCCAATCTCGGCGGCACTGCACCGGGAAGTGCAACGAAAGTTGTCCGGATCGGAAGGCTGCGTTTCCATCCATCCCTAATTGGGAATACCTTATTTTTCACGCTCGGGATATCCTTCGTGTTCGTGCTGCTTGGTTTCGGAGCGGGAAGTCTTGGGCATGTCATTAATACCAGTTGGTTCACACATGTATGCGGGATCATCGTGATTGTATTCGGAGTATTCCAGACGGGGATCATTACGTTACTCTTCTTGCAGCGTGAGAAGAAGCTCGCTGTAGCATGGAGAGGACAAATGGGCTTCGCTTCCGCTTTCCTGCTTGGCTTCACATTCAGCTTTGGCTGGACGCCATGTATTGGCCCTATTCTCGCGGCGGTGCTCAGTTTATCGGCCAGCGAAGGGTCCGCCCTTCAAGGCGGAGGTTACATGCTCGTGTACGCACTTGGTTTATCGATTCCGTTTATTATCCTTTCCCTGTTCTCGGATCTGTTAATCGGACGATTACGTGCCTTCAATAAGCATCTGCCGAAGCTGAAAGTCGTATCCGGCCTGCTGCTTATCGTCATGGGAATTCTGCTTATGACGAACAAGCTGAATATGATTACGGCGTGGTTTAGTTAATCGTCGCTCAAGAGTTGCCATACAAGGAGGTTTATCATAATGAAACCAACAACCAGGTCGCTGCATGTCATTCCCCTGTTCATCCTGCTGTTTCTGCTGGCAGCTTGCGGCAATACGAATGCTGACCAATCAGCATCGACCGCGATAAACAAAGGCTCAGCCGCACCGAAATTTGATCTGAAAGATCTCGATGGGAATCAAGTCACGCTAGCCGGTCTAGCCGGCCAGAAGGTCTATGTGAAATATTGGGCTTCTTGGTGCCCGATCTGTCTCGCAGGCATGGACGAATTGAACACATTAGCGGGTCAAACGAATGACTTCAAGGTGATTACGATCGTTAGTCCGGATTACAACGGCGAGCAATCCGCGAGTGATTTTACAGAGTGGTTCAAGGGCTTGCAAGCGGAAAACACGGCTAACCATGTAACCGTCCTGTTGGATGAAGGCGGCAAATGGGCCAAGGAATTCGGAGTACGCGGCTACCCGACCTCCCTTTACATTGGATCAGACGGAATTCTGGTCAAGAAGGCACCGGGACAAAACTCGAATGATGTGATCACCAGCACGTTCAAATTAATTTCTTAGTCGCAAACTGTATTCTTAGCCGGGAGGGATTGTTTTGAAAAGATTAATAAGCGCAGTATCCTTGCTCTTATTGTTAGTTGTAACGGCTTGCGGAAGCCAAATACCCACCAATACAACAGGCGAATCTCTAGGCGCCATCACAGACGCCTCTACAGAACCAACTACGACGCGTTCGCCGAACCCGAACGATAAGGTTGACTATTCGCAAAGCAAGCTGCAAACGATTTATTTGGCCGGCGGCTGTTTCTGGGGAATTGAAGCTTATATATCGCGTATTTACGGTGTTCAAGATGTAACCGTCGGGTATGCCAATGGGACAGGGAACAATCCGACTTATGAAGATGTTGTTCAAGGTGACCGTGGTTACGCGGAAACAGCCGAGGTGAAGTATGATCCGGATCGCCTTCCGCTATCCGATCTGCTGACCGATTTCTTTAAGGTCATTAATCCGACCAGCGTGAATAAACAAGGGAACGATGTGGGCATCAATTACAGAACGGGGATTTATTATAGCCACGATAGCGATCTGTCCGTCATTAACGCGGTTGTAGCGAAGGAACAGAAGAAATACACGAAGAAGATCGTAACCGAGGTAAAGCCTTTAACTAATTACTATTTGGCGGAAGACTATCATCAAGATTATTTGGAGAAAAATCCGGATGGTTACTGCCATGTCGATCTTACGATTCTAGATGAGCCGGTCAAAGTCGATCCATCCTTATACTCCCGGCCCAGCAACGAGCAACTCAAACAGACATTAACGGATATTCAGTACAAAGTAGCCGTTCTAGACGAAACGGAGGCAGCTTACTCCAATGAATATTGGAATACCTTTGACGCGGGCATCTATGTTGATGTGACTACGGGAGAACCCTTATTCTCGAGCCGCGACAAATATGATGCAGGCTGCGGATGGCCTAGCTTCACGAAGCCGCTCGATCCGGATGTAGTGACCTACCACGAAGACAAGAGTTATAATATGGTACGTACAGAAGTGAGGAGCCGGGTCGGCAATATCCATCTGGGGCATGTATTCGACGACGGTCCTAAGGCATCTACCGGGAAACGATATTGCATCGACAGTGCTTCCATCCGATTTGTTCCGCTAGACGATATGGAGAAGGATGGCTACGGCTACCTCCGTTCCACAGTCGAATAACAAGTTCAAGGGGATTGAATCGATGTATAAGCTGCTAATCGTCGAAGACGAAGAATTAGTAAGGAACGGAATCAAACGACTGCTGCCTTTTGAGGAGTTCAATATTACGGAAATCATAGAAGCGGATAATGGCGAAGAAGGGCTTAAGCTCTTCCTCGCCCATCGTCCCGATCTTGTACTGCTGGATATTAATATTCCGAAGATGAATGGCTTAGAGTTCGCACGCAAAGCGAAGGAAATCAAGCCTGCAGCGAAGATCGCCGTCATTACAGGCTATGATTATTACGAATATGCGGTTACCGCGCTCAAAATCGGCGTAGACGATTACGTGCTCAAGCCGGTCTCCAGAACCGACGTGTATGAAGTGCTGCGCAAATTAGTCGAGAAGCTTCAACAAGAACAGCAGTTGTCCGAACTTCAGCAGGTTGTCAGCGAGTACAAATCGACACTTCAATTGCCGGACGATTCGGGGCATAAGGCATCAATTACTCAAATCATTGAAGATAATGTGGCAAACCCGGATTTCTCGCTTGCTGCTTTGGCGAATCAGGTCGGGTTTAGCGCTGGTTATATGAGTGTTTTATTTAAGCGACTGTTTAATGTATCCTTCCAGGATTACTTATTGGGTATTCGCTTAGAGCGCTCCAAGCTGCAGCTTCTCACTTCGGACATGAAGATTTATGAGATCTCCACCTCATTAGGCTTCGATAACCCGAACTATTATAGCGCCGCATTCAAGAAGAAATTCGGGCTCTCCCCCATTCAATATCGGGAAAGGATCAAACACTCGTGAAACTGATTCCCCGTTCTCTGCAATTCCGAATTTCGTGGATTTATATGCTGATCAGCGTGTTCACGATCGGAATAATCGGCACTGTGCTATATGTCGGAATATCCCGCGCGGTCATGAACGAGTCGATCCAATCTGCCAATTCGGCGATTTCTAAGAGCGGCAGTTTAGTGGAGATGTATATCGACCGGTTGAAAGTGTTGACAACCATGCTGGCTCAGAATCCTCAAACGATTCAAACGCTCTCTTCCCCGACCAAGGAAGGTGAACAGGTCGAGCTCCAGCTCATCCATCTTGCCCTCTTATCCGATCCTAACATCAAATCCGTCGTTGTCATCGGCAAGGATGGTTATGTGCTGTCCAATGAGACCAAATTAAACATGATTCGTTCTTCCAATATGATGAATGAACCCTGGTATGTTGCCGCGATCAACAGCACGAACCCGGTACTTACTTCCGCGCGCATGCAGAAGTTTTCGATGGACAAGAATAACTGGGTCATCTCCATGAGTCAAGAAATCAGGGATGCAAATCATCGTAATCTCGGTGTCGTGCTGCTTGATATTGAGTACAAAGGCATCGAAAATTATATGAACGACTTGGATCTGGGCCGTACAGGGTTTGCTTTTATCATTAACAGCAATGGCGGCATCGTGTATCACAATGATCCCTCTTACTTCACGGACACTGCCAAGCAGGATCAATTACGGATGATCAGCATGTCCAAGCAGGGCTATCAACCGTCGGACAACCGCTGGGTCAATCAAACGAAGCTGCGAAATTCCGATTGGACACTCGTTGGCGTCAGCTCTCTAGACGGTCTTCAGCAAGTGCGGAATCAACTGCTCCGCTCGTTCTTCTTAGTGGGACTGGGCTTGCTGCTGCTCATCATACTTGTATCCCCTTTCTTAGCCAAAAGCATCACCAGACCGATTCGTCGTCTCGAGCAGGCGATGCAAAAGGTAAAGTCGGGAACGCTGGAAGTCAGTGTGTCAGAAACAGGTGCAACGGAGGTACAGGGGCTTGCGCAGCATTTCAATTCGATGGTAACGGAGATGCGCCGGCTGATGCAAGACATCGAAACGAAGGAAAAGACACTGCACAGGTACGAATTGAGCGTGCTGCATAGTCAGATTAATCCACATTTTCTATACAATACATTGGATACAATCGTATGGATGGCAGAATTTAATGAGAGTGAGCGCGTCATCTCAACGACAAAGGCGCTGGCCAGATTCTTTCAGCTTTCCTTAAGCGGTGGCAGCGAATTCACGACGGTGGAGAATGAAATGAACCACGTCGCCCAATATTTATTCATTCAGAAGGAACGTTATGGAGATAAACTGAATTATCAACTTCATTTCGATCCGGATTTGTCTGCCAAAGTCATTCCGAAGATTATTTTGCAGCCTCTTGTAGAGAACGCCATCTATCATGGCATCCGGGAAAAAGAAGGTCCAGGACTTTTGCTTGTTACATGCCTGCCGAGCGACGATGGGAACGTGCAATTCGTCGTAAAAGATGATGGCGTTGGTTTCGATCCCGACATCCGCGCGAAGGCCATCAAGGAGGAGTCCACTCTGTCCTTGCCCAAATTAGGCGGTGTCGGCATCAATAACGTGGACGAGCGTTTGAAGCTTTATTACGGCCAACAATACGGGATCACACTGCACTCCCGCCCTGGCGAAGGTACAACAGTCAGGATCTTTATTCCTTAGTACATTCGAAGTTCTTACGGGGGTGACACGCTTGATTGTATCCGAACATTTATCTCTAATAATTTCATTATTCCCAAGCTTAGCAGAGATCACTGAACAGGATTGGAATCAGGATGGCATCACAGTGCTGCAAATGGAGCCTAATTATATTATTGAAGAAGGACAAATCCTAGAGTATGCAATGATGATTCTAGAGGGTACAGTCAGAATGTATAAAATAAGCGCCGGGGGTCGGGAAATCACTTTATATAGAATTCATAGCGGAGAATGCTGTCCTTTAATGACCACAAGTATTCTAGGCGAAGGTGAATATGAAGCTTCCGCTTGCGTAGAAACAACAGGTTTAGTGCTGGCGATTCCTGCTGAGATCTTTCGAGACTGGACAGATCGATATAAGTCATTCCGTCGTTTTATCTTTAAATCCTTCGCCAATCGAATAGTCATCATGTCCAATCTTCTGGACAGCATCCATTTCAAATCCATCCGTGGTAGAATTGCCGAATTTCTTATTCAAATGGCGGAGAAAGCCGGTAATTCCGATACTCTGCATATTACGCATGACATCATATCTGTTGAGCTGGGATCGGCCCGCGAAGTAATCAGCAGGTCGTTAAAGTTACTTGAGAAGGAAGAAATCATTAAACTCTCGAGAGGGAAAATCATCATTACTGATCGAAGCGCCCTCGAAAGCTATATCGAATTGTAGCGACTTCAACTCTAACGGTTGCCACAGTCGTTATTTGGCATAAATGTGCCCTGGATACCGACCATAAGCCTCGGATCCCGTGCGGTTTTCAGCATATCCGATAACTAATTAACCACCTCTTTGAGGTGGTTTTTTGAGTTGTTTATCGTTATGTGACAAAGTTACGGATCGTTTCATGCAGCCCTGTTATTATCATACCTATCAACCAACAACTTCATTAGACGAAAGGGGCAATCATACATGAACAACGTTGCTATGCAGGCCAATTCAAAACAAACGAAGAAACCGGTTATTCTATTTATTCACGGTGCTTTTATGACACCGGATAGCTGGTCACCAATGCGTAACTACTTTATCGAGCAAGGATATGAGACGATCGCTCCCGCATGGCCGCACCATGAACGGAGTATCGATGAACTTCGGAATAATCCTTCCAAAGCGCTTAACAAGCTTGGCCTGAAGGAAGTCGTTGACCATTATGTGCGAATTATTCAGGCATTGCCGGAGAAACCTATCCTTATTGGACATTCCTTCGGTGGTTTAATCACTCAGATTCTTATGGACCGCAACTTAGGAGCTGCCGGCATCGCAATTGACCCTGCTGCTACTAAAGGAATCAACCCTGGCGCTTATAAGACGGCATCCAAGTCAGTAGCGTCCATCCTTCTCAAGCCTTGGCGAAAAACCGTGAAGTTATCGTTCGAGCAATTCCAATTTGCTTTCGTAAATACATTGTCTTTAAAAGAGCAAAAAGAAGCATTCAACTATGCCGTCCCCGAAACAAGCAGGATCTTTTTCCAAAGCGCATTTGCTTCCTTCAATTCCGGGAGCCCGCTAACGGTAAACTTCAAGAACGGCAAGCGAGGGCCGCTCCTGATCATTGCAGGTGAGGAAGATCATATCGTGCCTGCTGCCATGGTACAGAAGAACTTTCAGCTCTATAATCAACAATCCGGAGCCACTACACATTTTGTAGAGTTCCCCAAACGGTCTCATTGGATTATTGCCGAGAAGGGCTATAAAGAAGTTGCCGATTATATTATGAACTGGGAACCGGCTCAATTGCGTTAAAGGATGACAAAGGGAGCAATGCCGAACTCGGCTAATTGCTCCCTTTACTCTTCTTGTATCGCCTATAACCTATTCGTACACCCTGACTTCGACAATTTCGGCACGCCGGCTTCCGTTAGTTGAATAAGCCACGATACGGATCCTATCTGCGGTTACAGCCTCATCCAGTGAATGAATACGCTTGCGTTGATGATTGTTTTGTCCTTCAGCCACAGCCGTCCATTTGCCGTTCGCGTAGACCTCAACGGCATAATTTTGAATCAGCTCCGGCATGATTGCAAACGGGGTACGGTGATGGTGGAGGTTGATCAAGTCCTCGTTAACGTCGTCATTGAACGTAACGTGGACCGAACGAACATTCACGTGCTTCTCCCAACTCAGCTCCAACCACTCTGACGAGTTTTCCCCCATGGCGACGGACGACCACAGATGAGGACCTGCAAACGGACGAGCGAAACCATCGACAGCTCTCTCAGGGGAGAATGCATTTGTCCCGGATAACAGACGGAAACAGAGTGGTTTGCGCACAAACGGATTCATGCTCCATTGCATGACTGGCTGCGATCGCTGATGGTTCTCGAGATCTGTGGAGACAGCTGGCTTCGCTCCATTGATAAATGTAAGCACTCCCGTTTGTAGCTGATTGGACAAGTGCACCGAAATAGGCTCGACGGCTTTAATGATGAGAAAGGCATTTTGTGGTGCAGCCGGTTTCCATTGCAAATGCAGCTTTACCCATTGCCTATCACCTTTGCTAACTTGCGCAGATGTAGAAGTCTGCAGCGTATGCGGGACGTAATTCTCGCCACGACCCGTATTCCAAAGCTCGACTGTAAGCGTCGCTGCTTCTGCAGCATCTACCAACACCTCAATGCCGTCAATGTCCGGATCTGCTGGCAGCAGTAAGCCGATATCTGACTTAAGGGGATAAGCTTCTACCGGCGTTTCCACCGCAAGTCTCGTCAACGTACTCGATGCTTTGACGGTCGCTCGAAGCGCCAGATCGTTCGGATCTTCGTTGCGCAAGCCGATGATCGAGGCATCCTGCTTGAGCATCGTTTGCTGCAATTCGCGCAGATGGCTATTATGCAGTTCGCGTGGTGAAATTCCCTTCTCTACGCATAATGCGGCCCCGGTACCCGCGGCTTCACCGATGACAGCACAAGTTGCCATTACGCGCGTCGTCCCGAACGCGACATGCGAGGCACTGATATCGCGGCCGGCCATGAGGAGGTTATTGACGTTCACGGAATACAGCGAGCGAAACGGAATATGATAGATGCCGTCCGTATGAAGGTGCTTAGATCCGCTTTCCGTCGAATACATCCCTTGCGGCGGATGCAGATCGATGGACCAGCCTCCAAAAGCAATGCGGTCTTCGAATTCACGCTGCGCCACGATATCGTTCTGATTGAGTACATGATCGCCGACAAATCGGCGATACTCCCGTTTTCCTGGGATAGAGCCGACCCATTCCAGCGTCATGTTATCGGCATCAAACTGGCCTGAGTTCTTGATATAGTCCCAAATGCCATAAATAGCTGCCCACAGCTCGTCACGAATCAGTTCGTTATCATGAACGGTGTCGGACTCTCCGCCCCATTCAATCCACCAATAGGCACAACCGTAATCGCCGCTGCGAATGACGCGTTTCATCGGAATCGTCGTTTGCGTAATGTCTTTGGCAAAAGTAGGCGGGATGTACTTCACAGGATGGCCCGCATCCTTGGTATAGAACAGAAGCGTGCTGCCGAGTGTAATGTCGTCTGCCACTTCAGGCGCCCAATCCTCGTTGTATTCTTCCTTCGACTCACGGCCGACGCGATACTTAGCTCCAGCCAGAAAGCCAACCAGTCCGTCACCCGAGCAATCCAGAAACACATCGCTTTCAAAGCGAATCTTTCGTTCTGATCCCATCATCCAGCCCGTTACGGAATGAATCTTCCTGTCGTCCTCGTCACCGCTGGCCTCTACTTCATGCACATCCGTGTTGAGAAATAAGCGGATATTGGGCTCGGCCCGTACCTTCTCCATGACGACCAAATCCCAAAAATACGGGTTTCCATCCATGTTACGGTACTGGTTCTCAATGAACAGCTCGCCCATAATACCGGTCTCCCTTGCATAGCGATGGTTTCCGTGCGCAGTTGCGCCACAAACCCATACCCTCACCTCGCTGCTGGAATTACCGCCAAGCACGGGCCTGTTTTGAACCAGCGAAACCGTTCTTCCCTGCCGAGCTGCGGCGATAGCCGCACATACCCCCGCCAGTCCGCCGCCGATAACCGTTATCTCCGTCGCCACGACCTCATTTCTCATATCCCATGCACTCCTTATTCGAAAATGAATATCTTTAATTTCATCTTATAAGATCCTCATTTTAAATAACATGCATTGTATTACGAGAATTGATATACTTTATTTCAATAGTACATCAAAGGTGGAAGCGCGGATGAAATTCGATTATTATGCAAAGTTAGTTTCACATGTCTATTGGGAACGCAAAGAACGTTTTGCGCTCGACCGTGATATTTATCCATACTGGACGATGTTCGCCGCGCAAGAAGGCAAATTTGTATTCTCGATCAATGATCATGAGGGGGAAGCTGGTTTCGGTGACTTGGTGATCTGTCCGCCGAATACTTGGTTTCATCGACGGACGATCAGCACACTTAACTTTCACTTTCTCCATTTCAATTGGGAAGAGGAACCCGTGGCCAATACGGATATGGATATGGATATGGATATAGATACCGCTTCTAATACGGATACAGTAAGGATTCCAGAATCTGAGTTCGGGGAGGAGCTCCAGTTAAGAGGGAAAATCAGCATAGCAGATGAAGTACGTTTGCTGTCCGATTTGCTTTATTTAAAAAAACTAGCTCCGGAACGGAACCAGATCGCACAAGCGAATAAGCAGCATTTATTGAACGACCTGCTGCGACTGGTGGCGTTGGAGCGTGGAAATGATCTGAATCCTGACCATACTGACATTCCCCCGGAGCTTCAGCAGGCGCATCAGCTCATGACTGCCCATGCTTACGCACCACTAAACATGCGGAACCTGGCGCATTCACTGAAGCTTTCACCGGTTCAGCTGACCCGTCGCTTCCGCACCGCTTATGGAGTTACGCCATCTGAGTTCGTAACGGAACTACGGCTCTCCCGAGCTTGTCGGCTGCTTGAGGAAACTGAACTCAGCATCGACAAAATCGCTTCCCGGTGCGGGTACGAAAACGGCTTTTATTTAAGTCGTGTATTCCGGCAAAAGCGCGGCATGACCCCCTCCTTTTACCGGAAAACACATCGGGTGTAGCTTAAAACGTTCCGCGAGTGCCTTTTCCCGCGAATAATGGTAAAATGTCAGCTTAGAACGATTATTTTCCAAGACATGGAGGTTTGCTTGACTATGGCATCGACATTTGCTTTTATCGGCTCTTATGCAAACGCGAACGAACCCGGCATTTACGCTTGCACATATGACAAAGAAACTGGCGCTCTAACGTTGATTGGTCAAGCGGATGGCCTGCAAAATCCGACATTCCTCGTACCTAACGGTACGAATCGTATGCTCTATACGATCATGGAAGGCAAGGATTCGGATGGCCGAAAATGCGGATCAGCTGCCGCATACCGGTTCGACCCTACCGATGGGAGCATGCTTCGCGTCAACGAAGAAATTACGCTTCCAGCTACAACATGCCATATTTCACTTGATGCGACGCGTCGATTTGCTATGACAGCGAGCTATCATGGCGGCATGATCAGCCTCTCGCCCATTCTCGAGGATGGACGGATCGGTCAGACAATCGACATGCACCAGCATGAAGGTTCCAGCGTTCATCCGGCACAAACACAGGCCAGAGCCCATTCGGTTATCGTAGATAACGCTGGCCGTTATGCTGTCGTATCCGATCTCGGCCTTGATACCTTGTTTGTCTATGAATTGGATTTACCAAATACGCGCATGCTCCTTCGCAGTCAGCAATCCATCACGCCCGGATCGGGACCGCGTCATTTCGTCTTTCATCCGGAGCTGCCATTTGGCTACGGGATCAATGAATTAAACAGCACGATCACGGTCTATTCGTACGATGCCGCTATAGGACGACTCAGCGTCGTTCAGACCATTTCCACGCTGCCGGAATCGTTCACAGGCGACAATGCTTGTGCGGACATTCACCTGTCGCCGGATGGAAAGTTCTTATACGGCTCCAATCGCGGGCATGACAGCCTGGCCGTCTTCCGCGTCAACCCGGCCGACGGCCGGATTGAACCGATTGAATATGCACCTACGCTTGGCGGACACCCGCGAAATTTCGCGCTGTCGCCGGACGGACGGTACGCACTTGTGGCGAATCGCGATGGCAACCATATCGTGACGTTCAGCCGCGATGCCGAATCGGGCAAGCTGCTACCAACCGGCAGCGAGCTTCACGTATCCAAGCCTGTATGCATACGTTTTGCTGAAATCGACTAGCGTTTGGTTAAACAATAAAAGTTCTTGTCATTGGTTTCTGACAAGAACTTTTTTATTTAAACAATAAAGCTATAAATCATAGTTCATTCACCGATCCATCGTTGTATCCAACGATCACTTTCGTTGCAAGCTTTATAAACAGGCCATTATCTACAACACCGGGTATCATATTAATCGTGGTATGCAGCTCGTGGGGTTGGACGATAGTCTCAAATTGACAATCCACAATATAATTCCCGTTATCGGTAATAAAAGGTTTATCTTCGCTCATCCGCAGCTGTGGAACGCAACCAAGCTTACCCAATCGTTTCCGGGTTAGCTCATATCCGAATTGAACGATCTCAACCGGCAAAGGAAATTTACCCAGCTGGCTTACTTGTTTACTTTCATCAACAATAATGATTAGTTCCTTACTGGCTGAAGCTATAATCTTCTCGCGCAGCAGCGCACCGCCACCACCTTTAATAAGATTCCAGCCATCGTCGACCTCGTCAGCTCCATCAATTGTCAGATCAATGGAATCGACTTCGGCAATAGAAAGAATCGGAATTCCTAATTCCTTTGCTAAATTCTCCGATTCAATGGAAGTCGCAACCGCTTGAATGCTTAGTCCATCTTTGACTTCCTTGCCGATCTTCTGAATCGCCCAATAGGCAGTGGACCCCGTGCCTAATCCAACAATCATACCGGCTTGTATGTACGCCGCCGCTCGTTCTGCAGCTACTCTCTTTGACTCTCGGATCGTAATATCCATGTTATCCCACCTCGGATAATTGTTTATCAGAGATCATACCACTTATTAACGTAAAAGTGAAAGCTTAACCAGGAGGAGTAAGGTTTGCGCCTTATTATTCTGCCAGAAGAACAACTGCCCGAAGTCAGGCTTCGGGCAGTTGCTTTTCATACCCTATTAAGTGAGTGAGTAATCGTCAAAATAAAACGTGCCCCGCATGTCTTTGAAATACGTGTATACTCGAACTTTCCATGTGCCTGCAGGCGCAGTATATGTCCCATGCACATGAACAAAACCGGAGGTCGTCGCCGTTCCCGTATACGCAGCAGCAACGTTATCTGCTAGTACCGTTCCGCTTGCATCAATGAATTGCACCTTAATTTGAAGCGTACTGTTGTTATTGGAAGCCACATTGACGTAGCCGTCGAACGTATAGGCTGTTCCGGCTATCGCATTCACATCCTGATACCAACCAAACCACGGCCCCGTAGTACCGTCAATCCTCAGAGACGATGAGCCGGATCTCTTGACCGATGTATTCAGCGAAGCGTAGTAATCCTGCTCGATCGTCCATGTTGCCGGTTTGCCTGAGCCGTTGTCGGTTTCGAAGCCGGCGTTCACAAGCAGATTCGTTCCACTTGTGGCATTCGTCGTTACATTCAATGAGCTGCTTGCGGAGGATACATTGCCTGCTGCATCCTTCGCTTTCACCGTGTAGCTGTACGACGTGTTCGCTGTCAGACCGCTATCCGTGAACGTTGTCGCTCCGGTTGTCGAACCTGCCAAGGTGCTGCCTCGATAAACATCATAACCCGTGACACCGACATTGTCCGTTGATGCCGTCCATGATAGCGAGACACTCGAGCTGGTCTTCGACGGCGACGTTAAGCCCGCCGGTGCCGTTGGCGCTTGCGTATCCGGCGCGGCATTTGTCGTTACATTCAGCGCACTGCTTGCGGCGGATACATTGCCTGCTGCATCCTTCGCTTTCACCGTGTAGCTGTACGACGAGTTCGCTGACAGAGCGCTGTCCGTGAACGTTGTCGCCCCGGTTGTCGAGCCTGCCAAGGCGCTGCCGCGATAAACATCATAACCCGCGACACCGACATTGTCCGTTGATGCCGTCCATGATAACGAGACACTCGAGCTGGTCTTCGACGGCGACGTTAAGCCCGCAGGTGCCGTTGGCGCTTGTGTGTCCGTTCCTCCGCCACCGCTGCCACCGGTCAAGTTGAAGTCGTCAAAATAAATCGTTCCTCGCATGTCTTTCATATACGTGTACACGCGAACTTTAACTGTGCCTGAAGGTGCAGTATACGAACCATGTATATTAACGAAACCGGAGGTAGTCGCCCCGCTTGCATACGATGCCACGGTTGACTCGGAGATCAGGGCATTGGAGCTGTTCAAGAATTGCAGCTTAACGTCTAGGCTTGTTGTCGTATTGGATGCCATATTGACGTATCCGTCGAACGTATAGGCTGTACCTGCCAGCGCGTTCACATCTTGATAGATGCCGAACCATGGGCCGGACGTACCGGTTACTTTCATCGATGCAGAGCCGCTTCGTTTCACGCTCGTATCTCGGAAAACGTAGTAGTTTTGCTCCATGGTCCACAAGTTCGGCTTTCCGTTACCATCGTCCTGTTCAAAACCCGGATTAAGCAGCATATTAGTCGGGATCGGAGCAAGCGTCGTCACATTGACCAAGCTGCTTGCGGCCGAAATATTCCCTGCCGCATCCCGAGCCTTCACTGTGTAGGTGTAAGCTGTCGAAGCAGTTAAACCTGTATCGGTAAAACTGGTTGCCGTACCGCTTGTTGAACCTGCAAGCGTGTTGCCGCGATAGACATCATAGGCGGTGACGCCTACGTTGTCGGTCGAAGCCGTCCACTGCAAGCTGACAGTAACATCCGACTTTGATGGCGAAGACAAACCTGTAGGAGTGGTTGGCGCTTGTGTATCCGGTGCGTTCGTGGTGACATTCAGAGCATTGCTGGCCGAGGAGATATTGCCGGCAGCATCCTTCGCTTTTACCGTGAAACTGTATGCCGTATTGGCTGTCAGACCCGTCGCCGTGAAGGATGTAGCACCTGCACCGACTGTTGATCCGATGAGCGTACTACCGCGATAGACATCATAACCTGTAACGCCAACGTTATCGGTTGAAGCACTCCAAGACAAGGAAACGGTCGTACTCGTCTTCGAAGGCGAAGTCACACCCGTCGGTGAAGTCGGTGCCTGCGTATCCGCAGTTCCGCTGCCTTGACGTATTGCTTTCACTGCGATATCACGAGTAAAGGACGGGATAGACGAGAATGTCAGGCTGCCGCCGGTAGCCGTCGCTGTCGTTGTCGACACATTCGTACCTGTGACGGTGTTAAAGTAAGTGACATCATACGTCCCATTGTTCATACCCGACAGTGAAAACGACATACTGCTCACCGTTCTCGGACTGCCCACAGTATAGTTGGCCGTCGTATCATTGATCCAGAGCAGTGCACGATCGGCATTTTTGTACCCGCCAACTTTAGTTTGGTTGGATTGTGCGCCGTAATCCGTGAAAGGCATCGTGACGAGATATGCTTCCTCGGGCTGCACGAAGTTCGCAAGTGCCGTGTGTAATGCTTTGATATTGGCCGGAACATTAAAGCCTGCCGCCCCTGCGAATTCCCAGAATAAATTTCCGCCCGCAGCTCCGGCTCGGAAGATCGGTGCCCACAGGCCATCATGCACATAACGCTGAACCGAAGCGTCATTCGGATCTTCACCGCCGCCGCTGATGCCATACTCCCCAACAAATGCAGGGCGATTCCCGAAGTCAGCAAGGAAATGCTTCAATTCGGTTTCCCATTTATCTATTACAGCCGGGGTGCTTTCGTATAAGTGGAAGTTCGTTGTATCCATGGTCGTCAACGTTTCCCAGGTCGATTGATTGAATTCTTGATGATCCTTCCAAGCAAAGCTTGTCGTCGTCGGACGATCGTAGAAATCGAGGCTTTTCCAGTAATTATCCACGGAAGCATGCCACGATGCTCGTGTTGTTGCATTCGTATCGACGCGATTGTCCGATTCATTCCAGTACTCCATCATGCCAAGCCCGCGACTGTAGCCCCATCTGGCAAAAACATAGCGCAGCAATTTCTTCTGATAGGCAATGGTAGTTGCATTCGTCCAGAAATCCGTGTTGTTTTCCGACCAAGAGGACGGTCCGCCGTTGGCCGTATTATAAGCGTTCTGCGGCCAATCGTAGTAGAAATCACCGAAGCTGTTCATCGTAAGCATCACATAAATGCCATTGGCTGATGCCGTATCCATCAATGTATCCAGCCGCGCTTGATTCTCCAATTGATATTTGCCAACGCCGTCATAGCTCATTGTAATTCCATTTTGCGTTGTTACGGTCGGTCCCCATTCTGGCGCATAGTTCCCCCACCAGACGCTGTACCATACACGCATCAGATTCATCTTAGCAGCACTATACTGAGGCATAGCGGCCAAAATCTCACTCGGAGCTCCCCATGCGTAATTCGTACCAATCAATGTCAGCTGTTTGCCCGCACTGTCGATGAAACGATTCCCGCTAATCCCCATGAAACCTCTGTTATTCCCCGGACCTCCGGCTGTAAACGTATAGTTTGATGACTGCCCTGTGCCGTTGCCATCCGCCACCTTCAAGTAGACAGAGTGCGTCCCTGTTTGACGTGGTGCATAACGAATTGCCCATTTGGGAGAAGAATTAGATAGATAGAATGCAGGTACCATCTCCGTCTGACCCGAAGGTGTAGTCACATAAGCTCTGGCATCAACCTCATCAGGGTTAAATGGATTCGAATATGTCGCGCTAAGATCAAATTTGATCTCAAATTTGTCATACATGGCTGGAGTCGTCGTATTCAGCGTAATATTGGAAATCGTTGTCGCCGCAGACACGCTGACCGGCAGTGCTAACAAACCGCCAAATGCCAGAATCAAACTTAATAATACCGATAAACCGGTTCTCGTTGTTCTCGTTGCTTTACCTGTCCTCATTCAATCTCCTCCTAAATTCGAATGACTGGGCTGCAAACATGAAAACGTTCTTAGAAAAGGTATCAATATTCCCTCCTTCCTAATTTTCGCAGGTTGTGCTTCCAACTGCTCTATTTCATTTTTCTTCCAGATGCCTTGTTCGGTCAACCCTTCAAAGTGCACCTTTTAACCTGTGGAACGGTACAATGACCGTAATAAACGTAAGAACAACTTTCCATTTCCTAACAATCATAAAAACAAACCGATTCTGAAACACTATAGGAGGCTTTAGAGGGCTGAAGCACGTAATTTAACTTTCTTGAGCCAAATCCACGAATTCTAGGAGGACAACACTTTAATGAACCAATTCGGACTGCAGGGCTATAACGGAAACATGTCTGGGATTAGTCAACAATCGAACTCGTACCAACCCTCGGGTTATGTGCAATCTCACTACCAAGACAATGCAAGACAACCAGGCTCGATTTCCGCGCAATCCAACGTTGGTCCGGTGATTTCCCAGCTCGGATACTCGGCACAAAACAACGGATATGGCCAGTCTTCCTCGATGAATTCGTTCTCTGCTAACAACTACTCGCAGCCGGTGCTTTCGCATTTTGGCGGCAGCTCTAACTACTCGGAATCACAACAACCGGTCATTTCGCATTTCGGCGGCTATCAAGCGCAACATACACACCAATCGCAGCCTTACCAAGCTTCGACAAACTATAACTACATGAACCAATCGCAGCCGGTGCTTTCTCATGTTGGCGGCAGCTCTAACTACTCGGAATCACAACAACCGGTCATCTCGCATTTTGGCGGCTACCAAGCCCATAACACTCCACAACCGCAGCCATACCAAGCATCGACGAACTACATGAATCAATCGCAACCCGTGATTGCTCACTTTGGCGGCTATCAAGCACAAAACATGCAAAACCAAGGCGGCTACGGCGCGAACGCTAACAATGGTTATGGCGCAACACAGTATGTAAGCCATGCAAGTAATACGCCTGTGCTGGATAATGCCGGTTTCTCAAACCAAGGACCGGTTATTAATCGTCACGGATTTTCGTCGAGTCCGCAATCCACGATGGGATACGGCAGCAATCAACAGCAATTCTAGGATGTAAGACGTAAAGCACAAAGCGGCGGACCATAGAGGCCCGCCGCTTTCTGTTCTTATAAGCTAAAGTCAGCCAATCACATGCGAGATAACTTCGATATTGCCTTGCGTAGCTCTGGCATAAGGGCAAACCTTATGAGCCTCATCGACGATTTCCTGAGCCACACTAATATCTATGCCTTTTACCGTAATGTCGAAATGAACGGCAAGTACATAGCCGTCGTTTGCATCCTTACCGAGCGTAACATTTGAAACGATGGAGATCCCTTCCGTTTTAACGCCTTTTTTGCGAATGATCGTCCCCATCGCGCCTTCGAAGCAAGCGGCGAATCCTGCAGCGAACAGCTGCTCTGGATTGACTCCGTCACCGGGGCCTCCTAATTCCTTTGGATATCTCAAGTCCAAATTAAGATTGCCATCGCTGGAAACCGCTTTGCCTTCTCTTCCACCTTCAACATTTACTGTAGCCGTGTACAATTTCTTTTCCAATGTAACCATATTAACACCTCCTTTTGACTGGGTTATTTTATACATTTTGTGCGAAGCTTATCCATTTATAATAATGACTGTGCGTTCAAGCAAATAAGCCCTTCCCCACGAAAAAAGAGACTGTCCCCTTTCACTCGGACAATCTCTTCCCGTTAGAATAATCCTTCTCTGAAAGGTGTAACGAGCGATTGATAAGCAGTCTTGCGTCCCCGCTCAAGCTTGCTGATATAGCCGTCTCGCCAAGCTGCTGCAGCCTGGACTTTTTCCGTCAGTTTATCCGCTAGTTGCACATCATCCGTAGGAATAATCCAATCGGCTAAGTCTAGGCCATGCATCAGATCGAAGCTCTTGAATCGGTAACCGATACACACGAACGGGACGTTCGCTGCCGCCGATAACAGATTGGCATGCAGCTTGAGGTTAATCGTCGCTTCGAATCCGCTAAGCAACTGCACGTAATCCCCTGCAGCATATAACTTGGGATCATACGTAACGCGCTCATTTTGACCAAGCTTGCTGTACAGCCTTGCCAATGCTTCTTGGTCTGGCCCCCAAACCGAATACAGATGAAGGTTGTATCCGAGTGCCAGCAAGGAGCGGCATGCTTGTGCAAGCGCGTCCTCCACTTGTACCTCGTCGCCGCCGTAAATCCGGTTATAGGAGGTGCCCCAATTGATGCCGATCGTGCGATGCTGTTGTTGTACGCTTCCGACTGGTTCCGGCACCGTCACCGGATTCAGCGCATTCATCAGCATTGCGGAGTCCCCGCTGATCGTAATATTATGCGATAACGCACCTAGCGATTCGATATATTCTCTAGTCCATGGTCCTCGAATCCCGCAATAGACACTTTGCTCCATAACGGCCTTCAGCCTCTGGCGATACTGTTTCGTTTCATCGATTGGCTCCGGCTTCAGCTCTGTATCCTGCGAGGGTACCCATTTATGAAGCCGGTCATGGCCGCTGCCCCAGATTACGGTAGTCTTCCCGAGCTCGAGGCCCTCATACACCAGATCGATGTACCCTGGGATGACCAGCGATCCCCCGCCGAGAACGATCGTATCGTACTGGCTTACTTTCTTCCATTCCACATGTGGGAGAGAAGGTATAACAACGTGCTCTTCCGCCCTAAGATGAGACGCCGCCATATCTCGGAACATTTCCCACATCCACTCATCTCCAAGGTTGTTGAAGCCAATCCACCCTAAATACAACACTTTCCTCATTCGTCATGTTCACTCCATCCCCATAAATCACCGAAGCAAGGAATTGTACAGCTGCGTCATCTGATGCGCCTTGTCGCGGATTTGAAAGTTCGACCTCGCCCATGCCTGCCCTTGTCGCCCCATTTCCTCCATCTTGTCAGCGGAGGCGAATATCTCGCTGATCGCATCTCCGATTCGCTGTTCGGAGGGACGCTCCTTGGAGTCATGATCGCCGAAGTAATAGTGCCACGCTTCGGCAAACACAGGCTCTTCCACGAAGCCAAAATATCCATGATTGCCAATAGCCAGCACAGGCTTGCCACAAGCCATAGCCTCAAGAGCAACGCGTCCGGTTCCGACGACAAGATCGCCTAAATTGTAGTAATCACGCATTTGCATTTGGCTACCTACCAGCTGGACGAAAGGCGCGTTGCATTCGAGGTTCACCATTTCGGCCAGTTCAGCTATGGCAGCCGCTTGATTACCTGAACCCGCTATAACGACATGCAGGGGCATAGCCTCGGCTAAGCGCAGTGTCCGTGCAGCACGTACAAGCATGCCGCATACCGTTGCCTTGTCCCACGCCAGACGAGATGCGTAAACCACAATTTTCTCGCCTTCCGGAATGCGAAGACTGGCTCGCAGTGCGGCTGAAGATTCAGAGCGATACTGGTCAAAATCAATTCCGTTCGCGATCAGCTGTGACGAAATACCCTGACGCTCCAGATAAGCTTGTACCGGAAGACTCACACAAACGAAGGTGCATCCCGCAGCCTTCATCAGCTGAAGCTGATCCGGTGGATAATAAGCGCCGTGTACCGTGAACACGACCGGGATACCCAGTTTTCTTGCCGCTTCCGCTGCAAACAAGCCTGACGGCGTTTGGTGAATATGCACCACTTCAATCTTTCGGCTCCGCATAATTTGCGTGAGTGCATGCTTTGCCTGCTCCTGCCGCTCCGGATCCAACAGTTGCTCCGCCTTAAGCTCTACGCGATGGATTGGGCACCCTGCACGTGCAAAGGTTTCATACATCACGCCGGTTCCGCCGGCATATACAGGTATGACGCCGAGCGATGGAAAAGCCTTCACCAGGCTAAGCACATAGGTTTCCGTGCCGCCAACTGCTAGACTGTCCATCACCATTAACAATCGAATCCGACGACGATTATGCCTCATAGTCGCCATGCTCCGACTGCGATTTGCCGAAATACTTGCGTGAACGCTGCAAGGAATGCTTGCGGTAGTAATACAGCACCTCCCGCATATTGTCCACGTTCCTTGCTCCCGGCTTGATTATTTTCGCTATAAACTCATAGTCCTCGGCGCCTTCAATACGCCTTGTATGTCCGCCTAATTCATCGAACACGGATCCACGTAACATCGCTGTTCCATGGCAGATGCAATGGCCGCCTTTCGCATAGACCTTCCCGATTTGCTCGCCATATTTCAGCCAATACACCGGCATACGGCGCTCTGGCTGACCATCCTGGAATACCTCGTAGTTCGTTCCGAGCAGATCGATTTGCGGATTGTTTTTCATATAACGGACTTGCTTTGCAAGACGGTCCGGATGGGATAGATCATCTGCATCCTGGATGGCGATAAACTCACCTTTGGCCAAATACATACCAACCGTTACGGCGCCTGCATAGCCAATATTACGCGGGAGCCGCAGCGTACAAATCCCCTTGCCATCCCGTAATGATGGCTCATTGTTGTTAAGCCAATTCATCACAAATTCATAAGACCCGTCAGCGGATGCATCATCAATAAGAATGAGCTCCCAATTCGAATAGGTCTGATTCAGCAGGCTCGTCAAGCAATCCGTCAAATACGGAACTTTGTTATAAACGGTAGTGACAATACTTACGAGTCCCGGCACACGTTGAAAAGACACTTGCCTCTCCTCCCTCATTCTCCACAATGGTTATAACAGCCGAATATAAGAAATGAAGCGCAGCTGTATGATCGCATAGCTGCCGCTCTCATAACCGAAAAGCTCCGATGTGCGGAGCGTCACTGATACGGCATCAACGGACACAAGCGTCCCGCTGATCGTCTCCAACACACTGGCGACCTGTACCTCTTTGTTCACGAGCGATTGCAGCTCTTCCATCATCATCGTTCCACCTGCTTTCCAACTAGTTGAAAGGTGACCAGCTGTTCCAGCGGAACGATTACACTTGTCCCTCCATGTTCTCGTACGACTAGAAATTCGTCGCCAACCTTCATGATTGTCCCTTCGACTGTACCGGCTGGCGTTAACAGTTCAGCCGATTTGCCAATGAATGGCTCAATCACTCGTCCAAGCTTGTTAAAGCCGGTAGAGCCGACATTACCGCGCTCTTCAAGCAGGGCAGAAGCCAATTCCTCTCGAACGGCCTGACGGATTTCAGCTATGAACGTATTTGAAGCATCGAATACGCCAGATTCCACTGCAGGCGGCCGTGCTGCGTTTGGTATCAGCAGACGAGCAAGTCCATCGAAAAATTCCTTTATCTCTCTAACGTTTACGATAATTTTCATCGCTCCTCCATCCTCCTATACCATGGAAACTTCTAATTTCCATCCTTACTAGGGTATACAGTTAAGAGGAAGAACGATTGAGTCATTTCACTAGTAAAGCTTGAAATGTTCGATTGCCATTGCAAGACAAGAAGAACACCCGTCCAATTGGAGGGTGTCCCTGTAAGATCATATGGGCAATGCCGAATATCGCTTCTTGAAAGTCGTTTAACTATAAGTCAATTCGCATGACAACACGGCGCTTGCTTGGTCTAGTCAGCTCTTTGAAACCTGCAGCCTCGAAGACATTCCGACTGCCGACATGGAGTTCACCCCAAGTAATTTCTTTATCCGGTGTGGTAATCATTGCGTAACCCTCTACAGCATGAGCGCCTCTCTGCTTTGCGAATTGTACGGCTGCTCGTGTCAGCTCATAAGTGATCCCCCGCTTGCGATAGCCTGTGCGAACAATGAAGCAAGTAATAGCCCAAACCCCTTCATTGTTCTTATCCTCGTTTCGTCCCGTCCAAGGCATTCGGCTGTTTAACAGGTTCGGAAATGCCATTCGCGGCTCGATCGCACACCTTCCTACAGGCTCCTTGTCGAAGTAAGCAACAAGCCCACTGGTTGTACCGGATTTCGGGTTCTCACACTCCGACTGGATTCGCAGCAGATAAGCGCGTTCATCATCGTCTATCAGGTTCCACTGGGATGAAGGAATCTTGAATCGTTGGCAATAGCAGCGCACAGAGTGACATTTGACTGGGCCAAGTACAAGCTCTAAGTCTTCCCATGACGCTTCATTCGCCGGCAATATGGTTAACATGATCAGCCACCACCTTCACACTAGTAAACAAATCCTACTATGAAGACAATAGCATGTATGATTTCGTCGATCTATAGAATGAGCTAATGAATTGCAATCAGTTCATAAAATTGTTGAGGGGCTGGGCATACTTCCCCCAGTCCCCTTTAATATCCGAAACGTCCTTACAATAGATCGCCTGTAAATATCGGGTCAAATTCGTTACTGCCCCTTCCACAAGGACCTCCCGGATCTCGGAAGGCTTGATCGGAACATCGTGTGCACGAAATCCCTCGAATTGGTCTGCCGGCAGAAACATTCGCAAACTTTTCTTATAGGAGCAGCGGTTAGGATACCGAGGCGAGCTCCCTGAATCGTACTTCGACAGCTTAACGGCATAGTAGAAGTCATGAAGGAGCAGATAAGCATCCAATTGTAAGACGGCAAAAGCTTCTTCCGGTTCTCTTCTGGCATACATCTCCAGCATTTTCAGGCAATCCCTATGCGTCGGCCATAGGAAAACATGCCGATCCAGATGGTGGTAAAATTGATGCAGCGTTGTTCCGGGATCCATCATTTGCTCCGAAATTCGAAGATGAGCATTGGCTACCAACGTATGCCCGTGATATTGAATTTCTCTTCTCGCGATCCGTCGTCCGTCTGATAGGGTGGGATCAACTTCATTCGGCGAATACAAAGCATTCAAATGCGCAATTGATGGCAAATTTCGGACTCTCGTGAAATGATATAACGATTTTCGTTTGGAACTTTTCGTTATTTTACGAACAATGGAGTCGTTCATCGCTTGATACCTCTAGTCCGATCTTCTTCTGAGTTGCCGATAGGCTGCAGAAATACACATCAATGTACCCGTTGTGACAAAGACACCAACCGGGAACCACCATGAACCCCAAGCCGGTACGATAAGCGGCATCAACGAGACTCCAAACGCTACAGGTACAGGAGCTTTGAAAAGTTTACAAAGAATGAAAGTAATCAACACATTAATGACCCCAACCCAGATGATCGAGCCATCCAACAAGTGATAGAGGACAACAGCAAGCGCAGCCGTAATCGTTAGTACCGCTAAACGCTGTGGAATCAATTTCCAAGAAAAATCCTTCGCATGGAACTGCTCGAAAATAAGAGCAAAAACTGGCGGAACCACTAAAACTTCAAGATTTGTAGCAAATGCCATGCCAATCCAAATGGCTAATATCAAGGTTATTAGTATCGTATCTGTCTTCTTACGAAACTTGATCGGCACGCTGGACTGCTTGTCCGGTTTGCTCATTCTCCAAGCAGCTAGCATGATGACAAACGTGAAGACAGCAGTTGAAATCGCAAATGTATAATCAGTAAGACCCAGATAAATCGGTAGCAATGCAGCAGGTATAGTGGGTCCGAAATTGATGCGAAATACATGCATGAGTATGACAATTAGGACAAGTCCTAACCAAATTTTCATAAGAGGGGACATTGATAAATGATTCATCGAAGTTCCAATAAAGGCACCCAGTGTCGGGGACAACCACAAATGGACAGGCTTCTTGATCCAATGCGGCACCGGTAATACCATGACACCCATGGCCATCCCGGCAATTTCCGGGAACAGAATATCCCTTTGCTGAAGACATACAGATCCTACCAGCATAACAATGATTAATAAATAAGCCGATACAAATCCTCTGGATTTCATTATATTCCAAGACATGGTTCTTCTCCTCTCCGAAGCCGGCCTATCGCTTATTTATTAAGATTCCTGTGCAAAATCAATTTGCATCTCAGGAGGAGGCATCTGAATGAACGTAGCTTGCGTTCGAGAATACGACTTGCCATTTATCCGGACGTTATTCTCATCATACCCTTCTAATAATCCCCCACCTGAGGTTTTCTTATCGCTTACGACCATCACATATTGACCGAAGAGCATCGCATTATCAAATTCGACATCAAATTGAAGTGTAGTCCACAGCATCGTTATCCATCCTTTCTTGTTGTAGTGAAACTATCCCTTAAGCAGATTCCCATTAAATAACAGGTTGATCGTTCGGATAAACAGAACAATCAATACTATGCTTAGAAACGCCAATACAACTGCAGAGATGCCAATTAACAGCCAGGAATCTACAAATAAGGCATATTTCAAAGCCGCATTGCTCAGAGCAGCTATCGGAAAACTAATTGCCCACCAAGAAGCGCTAAAAGGGTTCGACTTTCGAAACACTTTGAAGAATAAGACAATGAATAAGAATAGACCAAAGTAAAACAATATAGAGGCAAACGGATCAATCTTCTGTTGGATGTTTGTATAGCCCAGAAATCCGACCTCAAACGGCGCAATCATGATAATCATGGAAGGCACTAACCCTGCTGGCAGTGGAGCATGATGAATTAATCTGGATAAGATCAAAGTCAGGAATATCAAAGCGACAAATCCGCCAATTGCAAGTGACAACAGATTAATTTCATATGCCCATGGGAAAGGCATCGTCCCGCCGGCAACTGCAATATCAATCGTTCCTACCCCCGGAATCAACCAAGGCGGAACAACATGACCATGCTCGTGATTCCCGTTCAATAAACGCGCAACGATGACAACGCAAAGTGCTAACGTCAATATCGTGCCGATAATCCAAATGACCTGCCCGCCTGCTTGACTAAAATTGCCAATAACAGTGGACAGCAACAACAAGGATATTGTGATCGTTCCGAAGAAATTCCCGGATACCGGATGCATGAATTCAGCTTTAACCTTATGCGGATACAAGATCCATTTCGAGAGATATCCTGTACTTAATGCGACAAATAGTAGAATAGCAACAATGCCAATGCTATCCGCAATAACCAGAGAGCTGCCAAAGAGCTTACTTGCTTGTCTCCAAGCCAATGACAGACCTGAAATGCCCATAACTGACGCGAATAAACTAACAGGTAAAAATTGAACTGAACCGATGCCTTTTTGCTGCGGTACGTCAGTCATGGTTTGCATGAGTGATCATCACTTCCTTCGTTTCATGTGACTAACTATCCTGTTGCCTCATTGTATGAAATTCGAAATGATAGATCAATATCGTTGTTTCTATGATAATGATAGATTGTAACTATGATGATTCCTCACTGTCACAGCCCTCCATTAGCTTGTCTTGCTTCAGACTCTTTATATGTGAAGTCAACAGTTCAATAAATCCACGCGCAGCTTTCCCCATATATTTATCGCGGAGATACACGACTCCTACCTCTCTGCACAAGGTAGGTTTCTGAACCGGAATAGCGAGTAAATCATCGTAATTGTACATTTCAAGCAACGTCTTCGATAATACCGTGCCGCCTGCACCCGAACGAACGAGTCCGAATAACGATTCAATGGTTGTCGTTTCGATCAAGGGATTCAGCTTTAATCCAGCGATGGTGCATGTCATATCAACGAGCTGGCGGCATCGATGGGTTTCCGGAAACATCACAATCGGCACATTCAGAATTTCGTCAAAATCAATTGCTGTACGGCCCGCATAAGGATGCTGCGCTGTTGCAACAAAATAAAATTTCTCGCTGTACAGGGGGATGGCTTGCACGCGTTCGTCCTCGACCGGCAGAATCGTAATTGACAAATCCAATTCGTTCTGCAAGATGCGGTGTACCACATCCTCGACACCGAAGATTTTGAGTCGAACCTTGGGATATTCGCGATGGAAATCAAGCAATAAGTTCGAGACTAATTGGTTTAGCTCGCCTGGAAGTGCACCGATTGATAAAGTGCCTCGCTCAATTTGCTGCAGCTCTTGAATTTGTTCTTTGGCATTGGCTAGATTGCCGAATGCTAGCTTGCTCTGCTTATACAGAATCATCCCGGCATCGGTGATCGCAATTTTCTTGCCGATTCGGTCGAATAACGGGACGCCAATCTCGTCTTCGAGTGCTTTGATTTGATGACTTAAAGAAGGCTGGGTGATCCCCAGCTTGACGGAAGCTTTGGTAAAGTGTAATTCCTCACAGGTTGCAATGAAGTACTCCAACTGTCTTAACTCCATATTTACGGCCTTCTTTCTACATTTTCATGCTTACTATTCCGCATATTCTCATTGGTTATGAATCACTTTGAACCCACTATAACGGAATGCTTCCTCATAGATCAATGTAGTCTTAACTATGACTATGATAGTTTATATCTATGATAGATCATCCTGGGTGAATATAAAAAAGCTCCCCAGACAGCAACAGGTTGTTCATCTTTCACCTGTTTACTTCTAAGGGAGCTCCAACTGGCAGCCATCATGGTTTGAACTTTGGGACGCTGTCAGCTAGCTTACCAAGCGGACGCGCCGCCGTCGACCGCGTAATTGGCACCTGTTATGTAAGCCGCTCGGTCAGACGCGAGAAAGGCAGCGAGCTCGACGATCTCCTCAGGTTGACCGAAGCGCTTCAGGAGCGTTTTGCTAGTAATTGCGTCGCGAGCTGCTTGATTGTCTCCAAGGTCGCGATCACTCGCTGGGGTCAAGACAGGCCCGGAGCTAATGGTTACTGCGCGGATTCCATGCTTTGCGCCTTCGAGAGCTAACTGTCGTGTCAAACCGATGACGCCTGCTTTCGCTGCACAATGCGCGACCATCGGAGGAGTCTCACCGGCGATCATACCGGCAACGGACCCCACATTAATGATGACGCCGCCACCTCGCCGGACCAAGTGTGGCCATGCAAACTTGGATACGAAGAAAGGGATGTCAAGCTCGCCGGTTATGGTCGTTCGCCAATCTTCGATTGAGAACTCAGGCATTGGCCCGAAACGCTGCATGGCCGCGTTGTTGTATACCACGTCGAGCCCGCCATATGCGGCCACGGCATCCTCGACGAGGCGTTGCACTTGTTCAGGTTCAGTAAGATTGATCGGTGCGATGCCCGTCATCTCTCCGCCGGCTTGACGTACCATCTCGACCGTCTCGTTATTGGCTTCGGTCTGGATATCGCATCCGACCACCTTTGCACCTTCTCGCGCAAAAACCATTGAAGCGACGCGCCCCATGCCTCCCCCGGTACCTGTGATAAGCACAACCTTCTTGTCAAGAATACCCTTTGATGCTTGGTAATTAATTTCATTCCCCTCCTGTAGTCGTTCTTTCCTGCAATCTATAATATTGTTATGAACTTCCTCGATTATTCATTGGATCTCCATTATCCCTTGGTGGCCTGCACTGAGAACGTGAGAGGAATATGGTTGTCGGAGTCGTTCCATCGCCACCCCCCGTCTCCGCCCTGCGACATGAACGGGAATCGTTTGTTCGAACTGTGAGAGAACTCATGCAGATAATCCAAACGCAGTCCAGCGGCGATTAATGCGTTTAGAATATCACTGAAACTGAAGCTCCAGACAAATTCGACGCTCCTCTGGTTTACCGCTGGGTCAGAGTATGGCATGAGACCCTCGATCTGAATAGGTTGCTCCGTATGAAAGTAAGGGTAAACGGTGCGTAAATCCGTCACACCGGGAGAGTCATCATAGACATTGAGAAACGGATGCTCCTCCTGCAGGTAAAAGACGCCGCCAGGTTTAAGAAACTGAGCTACGATCTTCGCCCACCTATCCAGATCAGATAGCCAAAACAATACGCCTCCAGTTGTATATACGATATCAAATTGTTCGTTGAGTATTTGAGGCAACTCGTAGATGTCCGTGCAGAGAAACCGTGCATCAAGCCCTGTTTCCTCAGTTAAACGCTCTGCGAGTGATATCGCATCCTCGGAGAAGTCCACCCCGGTAACCTGCGCACCAAGACGTGCCCAGGACAGCGTATCCAAACCAAAGTGACATTGGAGATGCAGCAACGACTTCCCCGACACGTCGCCTAGCTCCTCGAGTTCAATTGGACCTAAGGAGGTTTTGCCTTCTTTGAATCCCTCTACATCGTTTCTTATGGCATTGACTGCAGTACGTGCGTTCCAATGTGCGCGGTTACTTTCTGTATAATCAGTCATGGATAAATTGCCCCTCTCTATCAATTAATCAGACAACGCAGGTGAAGCATTCGCATGCGTATTCGTTAGCAGCGGACTACCCAGTAATACTAAGCCTAGCGAAAGTAAGATCCATTCCTTGAGTACAGCCACATCCCGACTAATTTTCTATTTTCTTACATATATTTGACGGAAATTCCCATAGAAAGTTGCGGATGAGCGTAGGTTAAACACCTACACAAATAACCGGAGAACTCTCATACCTTGAGAGTCCTCCGGTTATTATGAATTACAGCATCAGCATCATCGAATCCAGTCCATATACGGATCAAGCCATTCCTTCTCTTCTGCGGATGCTGAGATTTCCTCCGGCAGATGTCCGAAAGACATGCCGGGCACGCTGCGCGGTTTGAACTCGATGACTTCGGAGGAATAGACGGCCACGAATAATTTGCCCGGAACCGCCTGAGCACGAATAAGGATCGGCTGGTTATAGCGATTCTGGAAAGCAAAATCAGGGCCGTCCCAGCTGACCGTCGCATCGCGCCCCGGCCTTACATACGGTACGTTTCGGCTGTGCGAGTAGCGCTGGACGATATGCAGTCCGGCGCGGTCAGTTGCATTAAACAGCGTGGATGAGACCTGGCAAATCCCGCCGCCGATGCCTTCCGATAATTCGCCTCTGACGATGACCGGTGCTTCCAGATATCCCTTTTCTCTCGTTCGCCTGCCAACGACTTTGTTGAAAGAAAACGTCTCCCCTGGGAAAATGACTGTATTGTTTATCGCTTTTGCCGCCAGTACGATGTTATGCGAACGGTTCTTGTTACGGCTGTTGTAATAAGTAGCATACTGGCCGATTGGCTTTTGCTTAATATCCGCGAGCAGCTCGCGGTCAACTCGCGGATAGACGGTGGCAAGCGGTGCATCGAATGCGAATGTACCGGTACCATAGAAGAACGCATAAAATTTCTCGGTAAACAGCTTCTTATCGAGGCGATGTCCATACTGTTCAGGCGTAATTCCCCCTCGATCATTAATCACTGCGTTTCGAGATGACTCATAGCTTTGCCGATCCAGCTTCTTAATTAGTTGGTCCAACTTGTCCAAATCCACCATCGTGAAACCTGGTGATGCATAATCATCGCGGTAGATGACGACGGAAGACTGCCCCCGAAGTGACACGGATAAATGCTCCGTGCTTGTGCTTCCGCTCGGCTGGAGCATGCACACTATACTTGTCATTAAGAGCCACTTCATAAGGCGTTCTCCACATAATCGATTTTCCAAGCTTGCCAGACCGTTGTTCTGCGCATTTGAAATACAAACGATTTCTCCGTTTTACGAAATCCATCCCGGTAAATCACCGCTCTGACCGGTAAATCGATCGCGAGCAGATCAGAAGTTTCGATATTCGCGTAATCAGACTCTCTACGGATGGCAATAATGCCGGCTGCCACCTGCTTCAAGCGCTCCAATTGCTCATGGTTGCGGTACGGGAAAAGCATCGTCATGACTTCGGGATCCCGCTGATTGATCGCGATAAAGTACAGCTCCACAACGTCCTTTGGCGAAGTTTGCTGCACATATTGTTGGAGCTTGCCGGCTGCTTTATGAACCATCGTCTGGTGATCGGGATCGACGCTCCCGGTTTTGTGCGTGCTGCTCCCCAGGAAATGAATGCAGAAATGCCCGTTAAAGTCGTTATCCGGGATACCATCTCCCCCATGCGGCATGCCGTGCATGGAAGCGGCAATCGCTTGGTCGTCTTTCAATACAAGAATGGCCCTTCTTCTCCAGCTCCATTTTCCTTGATAAATCTGCTTCATCATGGCTGTGTCATGCTTCGTTAACGGCTGAACGTCAGCATGCGTACTTCCCGCTCTTCGCTGAACCTCAAACCGCAGCCCGGTTTCCAGATCAACGACGGTGAATATCGCTTTCATCGTGATGATTTGCTTGGCTTCGGGCCACGATAACAATTGACCATAATGCTTTAATTTCAGTTCCATGATTTGGGCTTTAAGCAATCGTTGCATATCTCCTCGAAGTTGAATTGTCCTCGAGTTCTCTACGTCGTACAAGTGGTAGGACTGGTCAATACTGTAGCTTTTATCATCAACCATTAAGTATGTATCTGAAATCGGGACATATGCAGCTTGTAGGGTTATGCCTTCTGTAATCGCGTCGACCCACTTCTCAGAATCAATTAACATCGTGGATACCAAGGCTGCATCCGGCGATGATTTGACGACTAGCTGAACAGAAGATAGCTCTCCTGTTCGTGCACAAGCCTGCTCGGTATCGCTAAACAACATCAATAAGGCGATACCAATCAGGAACAATCGATGAATTCCCTTACCTTTCAGCATGTCTTCTTCCTCCTAATTAACACTATCTCTTAAAGGAAGAGAAACGATGCATGGAAAAATTAGGGTTGAATTTGAATAAAATAAGTCCGGCAATCAGTGCAGTAATGCCGATTGCTTGTTGCCAAGTGAAAGGTACTTCCTCTAGTCCGAACCATCCCGCAGAGTCCCACCATACCGCGCAAACCATTTGTGAAGCCATTACGATCGCAGTCGCAGCGCTTGGGCCAATAAGGTTAACGCCCTTGACGACGCAAGTGACAACGCCGATTCCGATTAACCCGCTGAACCAGAACCAGCTCGGCATCGCGTGCCAGTGCAGAAATTCCGCGCCTTCAACCGCCAAACCCATGCCAACCGATGCCATAAATCCCATCCCCAGCACAAGCGCAGTAGTCGTATGAGAGTAAACAGCAGCACTCACTTTGTTATTGAACAAGGTTTGCACGCTGACAAGCATCCCCGCTATTAATGCTAATAAAATGCCTACAAACAAAATCATTCCCTCCGATCACCATTCTCGTATATATTTCGTCCGGCCGCGGCTTCGAGTCCTAATCGATCTCTAATCACCAGCTTCCCGCGACTTCGCTCCAGCAGCTGCAGGCGACAGAAGTTCAGAATGACCCGATTCAGATGACGATAGCTGGTTCCGATCAGGTTCGCCATATCTCTTAAATTCGCCGTACTGACCTTAGGATTTAACGGTGTCGACACCGAGAGCAAGTAACTGGCAAGCCGAATTTCGACCGGATAGAGCAGATTAAAACTCAGCGCTTCCGATTTGGTATAAAATTTCTCCGAAATCATTTTCAACATGAACTGCAGGAACGCTACTTCTTCCCGGTAGAGTGGAAGCCAGCGTATATGAAAGCCGATCGCCTCCACCGTCGTTACAGCCGTTACCGTATTGAGAATGTTCTTCCCGCTCAGACATTCAATTTCTCCAAGGACATCAAGCGGTGTAGTAAAGCCAAGCAGCAATGTATTCCCTTCCGTTGACGTCGTATACACCTTTACTTTTCCGTGAACGAGCATAAATATATGTTCCGGTACCTCGCCCTGTTTACAAAGGGCTTCCTCTGGATCAAACCGGTACAACACCAAATGCTGTCTCAACGCATTCGGGAAAACCCTGTCGAGCGCATAGTGAGTAAGGTAGTTTTCGATATGATCAGCATCCAATTCCTTCATTCCCGCACCTCTTCCTATTAGCTAGTCTGGCCGCTTAGAAGGATAAACATAAGATGCCTGTTATCATGAGCATAATGCCGATCCATTGCGGTGTTCGCAGGCGAAGCTCCAGATTTCCGAACCATCCGGCCTTCTCCATCCCGAGCGTCGCGAGAATCTGAGCTATTAACATCGCCGACACCGTGACCGCAGCTCCATTGTGGTGGAATGCTGTAATATTGCTATATATAATGAAGGCTGCAAGCGCTCCGCCGAAACGATAATGCAGCTTCACTCGTTTTAGATTCCTCCACGATCGATCTCCTGTTAGCCATACAATGAGCATAGCCGCCGCAAACCCTGTTCCTTGCGTAAGAGCTGCAGCCTGCCATGTTCCAATCTGATCCCCGATCACTGCATTTGCTGTACTTTGCAGGGTTATAAATATGCCGCCTAATACAGCGAGTAGTATTCCTTTCATCCCTTACCTTCCTCCTCAACCATCATGCTCTCCTTATTTAACGCCGAGCGGATGATTCTGAAAAGGACATATGTCCCAAATGTGTAGATCGGTTAATTTACTACCAGACGCCAAAAAGGCGTCCAACAGTCATTATGAATGACTGGGACACCTTCTCGTAACGATATGTGAATATTTATTAATACCCTTTGTTTACTCCGCCAACAACTGGGTATGAAGGACCGCCACCATATCCTCCTAAGCCACTTCCCATGCAACCACAGATTACAATGACTAAAAGGATAAATAGCACCAGAATAACTCCCGCGCTAGTAAAAGCTCCACCTACATGACCGGACAATGAAATGCACCTCCTGGGTTTAACGTACCTTGTATGTTATGTCCCGGCTCGTGCATTGGATTGGGTGTTTGGAGGGGATCAAATGGTTCGGGTACAGACGCCTACACTTCGAGAATATAGACTAATTGCACAACCCCGGATGAGAACGTCCTTGTACGCACTAATTTTAGGTTCAACCTTTGCTTAATCTCATTAAACATCGGAGTACCTGCTCCCAATACAACAGGGTGAACGGATAATCTAAACTCATCGACAAGACCAGAATGGATAAAAGTCGTAATTAGACTAGCTCCTCCATACAGCCAGATGTCTTTGCCGGGCTGATTCTTTAATTTGTTAACCTCTTCAAGAATATTGCTGTTAATGTAAGTTGCTTTGTTGTCAGTACGAGACTGTGTCTTAGAAAACACATATTTCTCTTTGCTATGGACAAGCTCCCACATCGCTTTATCAGCTTCACTTTGTTCATTCTCCGGCGCATACTGGCCCCATAAATCGTAACTTTTTCTACCATAAAAAATCGTATCGATTTGATTTAAGAAATCCGTAAAGCCCATCTCAGGGTCCATTATGCACCAATCAACTTCCCCATTTGCCCCTTCTATAAATCCATCTAAAGTAACTGCTAGGTCCAAAATAATTTTACGTTTCAAAGCTGGTTACTCCTTCTGTAGTTAGCGGTTTACTTGGACCACCCGGAACGTTTAACAAGGCTAGACACAAGTTCATCGTCGAAGACGATTCCAAAACCTGATGAAGCCGGAATATGCATCTCTCCATTGTCAACACGATACCCGGATACATCCATTCCTTCAATTGTAATGTCGTCGTACTCGACAAATTCAAAGTTGCGCACCCCGGCTGATAAATGTCCGGACACGTAGATGCCATAGGCATTGCCGTAACAATGTGGCGCAGACCGCAAACCGTGTGCATCTAACTTCTGGCCTAATTCCAGCCAATGCGTGAAGCCGGGCCAGATAATATCGTATTGCAGCACATCGAGACGGCCACGAATCGCCCAATCAACAAGATGAGGTGAAGCGAGCCCTTCTCCGTCTGCGATCAGTACTTGCTGTCCACGTTTACGGAGCCAGTCCTTCAGATCTTCATACAACGCATCATCTTCATGAAACGCTTCTTCCAGCCAATATAGATTCACGTCGGAGAGCGCTGCCAATACCTCTTTGGTTAAGTTCAAGTTATAGGCATTATTCGCATCGATCATGATCTTACCCGTAGGACCTGCCACTTCCGAGATCCCTTGCACAATCGCGATATCTCGTTTCGTCCCTTCCCAGAGTGGCATATGACGCCCGCCTCGGCCGACTTTTATTTTGAAGTGACGGTGACCTTTGTCATACCCTTGTTTCGCTTGTTCTTGCATCAACGCAACTGCGGAGCTCTCATCGGGCAAATGCAAGTCATCGAAATAAAGCGAAGTATCGTAGCAAGGAACGATCAGGGGAACTCCCCTCTCGAAATGTGTGCCAGCTACCAAGTCATATACCGGCTTTCCGAGTCTATGCCCCAACCAATCCAGAAGGGGATATTCCAATTGAAGCCGATATTCTTCCCTCAGTCTTCCCCGATCGTCGAATAAGTCAACCAATCGGCGTCCTATTATGGTTTCTGCCCATTCCGGTGTGATATGAATCGAACTACCATAGCCTGTTTGTCCATCAATGGTAATTCTGGCGATGTCCACCGAGCACGTTTTGCCATGAATGCCGATTCTGCCATTGGCCCCCGCACTTCTCGCTCGTTCTCCCGTTAACTTGGTGAATTCGATTCGTTCCACTTTCCAATCCGATTGAATACCCGAAATATTCATAGAATCCTCCAGTGCCGACTCGGCGGCTTCTCGTTACGATTTGATAAGCAAGCTCAGTTCCAATAACTCCCAACTTGGCTATCATCCTGTAGGTATTCATCACGTTGATCCCACAATCCTCCCCATTTCCTTTAATCAGGGAAAACAAAAAACTGATCCTGAGGGGATCAGTTCGATAAGGACCAAGCATCATAGGTATCGAATCTTGCTGTAGTTTAGGGAACTAGATGAAATGCGAGACCTTGCCAGCTGCTATCGCCACTATCAAAGAGTCTACGATTACTTCTGGCAATTACACCGAAGAGCTGCAATGCAGCGCGATCATCTAGCCCGGACACGTCTTGATCAAGATGTTCATGAATTAATCGATCCAGCAGATTGCGCGTCGCCTTGCTGTCCCAGAAAGCGGCGTTCATTTCACAATTGCCAAACAGTGAATATTGATGCAAGTTGCATGAGCCAACAGTGCCCCACTCTCCGTCGACAAGCATTAGCTTCGAATGAACCCAAACGGGGTTGCGCTTACCGTTGTCACCTAATCCGGCGATGCCTGCCAATGTGAAATGATCGAATGCAGCTAGATTGGCCAAACATTCCGGAATCTTGTCATCTTCCGCCGGCACAACGACAACAATCTCCACGCCGCGCAGCAGAGCCTGATGCAGGCAATCGATAATCTCCTGTACGGACACAGACTGATTCTCTATATAGATCGAGCTGCGTGCCGCATTGATTGCCGCACAATACTGCTCGAAATTCGATCGTTCGCCTGCTTCAATCGGATAGTCGGAACCAAGAGGAGTCGCATGCCCATCCACATATCGGCCGTTATGTATCGTTCGTTGGATTTGGACAAGGGTATTTCCTCTATGCTGAGGTACTTTATTGGGAAACGGGAGATCATATTCGCTGCCTGCACCCCATCGCCCATCCGGCAAGTCCCGATCACTTGCTTCGTTCCACCGCTGCACGAAATTATGATGGACATCGACCACGGAAGGACCCGTAAGCTCGATATACACATCATGGTTCTGACCTGTGACACCACGATGGCCCGGTGCGACCACAGAGTTGGGATTAAGATTGATCCCTCCGAGAAACGCGGTCTCCGTTTCCGTGCCCGCATCGATAAGCCAACTCTTCTGATGCTGACAAAATCCCGGTTCTGCTTGATCCCAGCGGATGCTAACAGACGAATTCCGCTCCCTTAACCGATCCACATGTTCGGACGCTCCCCAGAAAGCATTCGTTTTCAAATGTTCCGTTCGGGAATCGGGACGCCAGAAGATGATGCGTACGTCGATCCCTCGCTCAGCCGCACGATTAAGGACGTCGAGAGGCGTGCCTCTTCCATCCGGCATGTTACATGTCGCCCACATGAACGTTACCGTTACCCAAACGCTGTGTTTGGCCTGCTCCATTGCTTCGCAAACCCGGCGGAATGCAGGTTCCCCATCGATTAGCGGGCGAAGCACATTTCCGGCACGGACGGGGTATGATGCTCTGACCGTATAAGGAATTGCTAGTGTGCCTTTATTCGAGTCATCGAACATATGAAGCGGCTCCTCTCAACAGCTTGTTTACTCTCTCAGCGCTTATCATCATGATAACAAGAAAAGCCAGCACAATAACAGGAAATAAAACGATGCTCGTCTGCGTAGCAATGATGCCAAACAGAGGTGGGAGTAGCGTTGTTCCCGTATACGCGACTGCCATCTGATATCCGATCAGCTTCGCGGAATGTACCCGTCCAAACCGCGCAGGCGTTTCATGAAGCAAGCCGGGATAAATAGGAGCGAGGCCGAGCCCAATTAGAATAAGTCCAACCAAGAAGAATGGTGACGGAAGCAGCAGCATGAGCCCGCCAGCAACGGCCATGATCTGACCGCTCCGGATTAACACCTTATTGCTCACCTTCATCGTAATAAACCCGGTTATCAGCCTTCCCAAGGTTATGCCGCCATAGTACAAAGAAACCCAACCGGCCGCGGTCTCGGCTGTCATATCCCTTGCCCCTACCAGATAGCTGGCTCCCCATAAGCCTATCGTAGCTTCAACCCCACAGTAGAACAAGAAAGCGATCAGCGTCTGTTTAACGCCTCTGATCTGCAGAATTTTCGTCTTGGAATTGGCGGTATTGTCGAAAAGCTCCGTTCCGACCCGCTCTTCTTGAATCGTACCCGATTGAGGTTCGTTATCTATACTTGCAGCGACACGATTCCATAGGGGGAGCGTAACGAACAATACGATTGCGAGGGTGAACTGTATGATCGATACCGCAGTGTAACCATCTCGCCAGGAATCGTGTTCGGCAATATAATAAGACATCATAATAGGTCCGATAGTTGCCCCTAGCCCCCAGAAACAGTGCAGCCAGTTCATATGATGAGCCTTATAATTCTCTGCTACATAATGATTAAGGGCCGCATCAATGGCACCTCCGCCTAATCCAAGCGGAATGGCTAGCAAGACAAGCCAGATCAACGAAGGTGCCGAAGCGAAACCAAGCAGTGCTCCTGCAGTCAGGCAGCAGCTGATTAGTGTGATTCTCCCCGTCCCTACTCGCTGAACCAAGCTCCCGCTTACAAGACTGGATAGGATGGTTCCCCCGGCTATAACCATGGACAAGATCCCCGCGAATCCGAAGGATGCCCCCATATCCGGTCCGATTACAGGCCACGCAGATCCAAGCAGGGAATCCGGTATGCCCAGACTAATAAATGCCAGATAGATAATGATTATAAAAATAGAAGCCATATCGTCATCCTCTCTAGCAGCAATCCGTAATCATCACATTTAACGCCAATTGCTGCAAGCCTGCTAAATAATCCTGATTTCTATCGCTTATCACAAGCGTTGGCAAATGTTTCTGCGGAATATAGGTCGAGCTGAGCTTACCGAGCTTTGCCAGGAATGCTTCGTCTACCTCATCATTGCAAAATACGACTGCCCGAGGGTTCAGAATGGCCGTGAATGTCGCAATTAAACGAGCTAAGGCATCGATCTGTTTGTCTGCAGCCAAAACAACCTCTTCATTGCTCTCTTCGAGCCTCAGCGACTGACCGAAGGATTGACGATCATAGAGAGGAACGAAAGAAATCTCGCCCGAGAAGAACGTGCTGCCTCGTACGACATCACCATTGATCATGATGCCCGAGCCCGGCCCGTACTGACCGAAATACAGATAAACAAGCGATTCGTTCTCGATCTCGAAGTTCGACGCATACCCAAGCACCGATGCATTCATATCGTTCTCCACGACGACCGGGATTTGGAAGCGGGATTCGAATTCCTCTTTCAGATCATAATCAAGGAAATGCTCATAAGGCGGGATAAAGATGATTTTCCCCAGGTTGTCAACGGCCCCGGGGACTCCGATTGCGATGGAACGCAGCTTCGGATATTTCTCAATCAGTCCCTCAATAAGATCACCAAGCTGCAGCGCATCTTGTTGTAAAACGCTTGGCTTAATCCCCTGCTCCTTGATCTCCCCGACACAATTGAATATGGAATAATTCGTCTCGTTCTTCTCGATAAAGATAGCTAGCCCGAGCATGTATTCCGGATCGTAAGTGTACCGCTTCGCCGGTCTGCCACCACTGGAATCATCATTGCCTGTAAACAGGACTTCTCCATCGTTCTCCATCTGGACCAGAAACTTGCTGATTGTCGGAAAGCTGATTCCTAATCGCTGACTGAGCTCCGCTTTCGTCGCGCTTCCCATCATGATAAGTCCAGCTCGGATGCGAGAAATTAATGGTTCTTTGATTTCGCTTGGCGTCTTAAACATATTCGTCATCCATGATCAAGCCTCTCATCTCTATAGTTGGAACAACTTATTAAATCAATTTAATATGTTTAGTCATCTTAGCAGAAGTTCAGGTGTCCTGGCAATATGATCAAGCAAAATAGGACCAAGCACTTGTCACCTCTAAGTGACAGAGCTTGATCCCAAGGTTTCGTCCAAACACGCTTCTCCTTACATGGCAGTCGGCCTCACCATAATTTCGCTGATTAATGTGTCATCCGGTTCGTTAATGGCAAATGCGATCGCTCTGGCAATACGGTCAGGAGAAATCCCTTTGTCGCTGATTTGATTGGCAAGCATCTGCACTTCCGGACTCGTAATCGTGTCAAAAAGCTCGGTGTTGGTCAGACCCGGAGCAATCACTGTTGATCGAATACGCGAAGTCGCTGACTCTTCAAGCCGCAATCCTTCGGAAATAGCTCTGACTGCGAACTTAGTAGCCGCATAGACGGCAGATGTCGGGGACACCTGATACCCGGATGTAGAGGATAAGTTAATGATATGACCGGCCTGCTGCTCCCGCATAGTAGGAAGAACCGCTGCAATTCCGTACAATACACCTTTAATATTCACATCGATCATTTGATCCCATTCGTCGACTCTCAGTTCATGCAGCCTGGAACTCGGCATGACACCTGCATTATTCACCAACACGTCAATACGGCCATATTCACTTATAGTAAATGCAGCCAACTTCTGCATATCTTCAGAAGAAACGACATCAGCTCGTACGGAAACCGCTTCGCCGCCACTTTGTTTAATGTCATTAACAATAGCTTGAAGACGTTCCTCTCGTCTGGCAGCAAGAACGACCTTTGCGCCATTTTGCGCCAACAATTTTGCTGTTGCTTCGCCTATTCCGCTTGAAGCTCCCGTTATGATGATCACTTTATTGTGTATGTTTTCCATTTGTATATGCTCCTTCTTATGACGCGTTATTGAACGCGTGTTGAATATTTAACGGCCGTTGATTACTATTATAGACAGTAACCCTGTTTACTCAATGGTTGATTGATTCGCAATTGTTTCATATTCAACAGTGCGCTCAGCATTGTTGATTATCTCAAGGAGGTAACGGAAGTAGTGGATAATGAAGTAAAAACCGACCGCCGCATTCTCCGAACCAAGCAATCCATAATGAAGTCGTTTCTGGAGCTTTATGCGGAGAAAGAATTTGAACAAATCACCATCAATGAGATCGCGGAGCGGGCTAATGTGAACCGCGGTACTGTATATCTGCACTACACGGACAAGTACGATCTTCTGGATACATGCATGGAGGATCATATCAACGAATTGATCTCGCGCTGCAAGAATCGGGAAGTCAGTACGTCTAGCCGCGGAATGGTTCAAGAGCCCAAACCGGTTTTTGATTATTTACAAGACCATTTCTCGTTTTTCTTTACTACGTTTTCCAATGAACGAGTTTTCCTCTTCCGCGACCGGTTGCTTCGTTTTATCGCTGTCAGTCTGATGGATAAGATGGAGCAGCCGGACAATTTACCCGTGATCGACAAGGAATTGAAAGCGCAGTTCTTGGCCTCTGCTTTCATAGGCATTGTAGAGTGGTGGATACGTCAGCGAATGCCGCATTCCTCGCAATTTATGGCAGATCAGGTCAAACACTTATTTGAGAAGAATCAAGTATACGCCGAATAAAATCCCTTGGCCCCTAAGCCTTTGGGCTTTTATTCTTACTCGTTGTCCTGTCATTCAATGGGAATAGCAAACCTGACCGAGGCTCATAATAAGGAGGAATGTTATCGGAAAGGCGTGATCCTATATCCCAGAGAGCGTAAACGAGGTGCTCAAAGCCACCATCAAATCGAATGATTTTGTGCAATCTGTACATAGCGTCCATGATAAACGGATTCATTTTACCTACTTGCAGGCCATTGTAGACCTAGAACTTATTAACCATGAGATCTTACACCGGATTCAAATCTCGGAAACTTGCATTACCGGTCTTGATACGCTGCAACAAATGATTCCGCTGGAAAATATCAAGTTATCGTCTAATTTAGACGAGATTACCCAACATTTGATTAAAGGCTTTATTTTCGTTCAACTGGAACCTGATCTTAATCAAGGCCTCTTAATTAACATCCTGGATCAGAAACGCGGATATCGGGGAAACAATGAGGCGGATAACGAATACAGCGTAATCGGACCGAAAGTCGGCTTTGTTGAAGATATCGACACAAACCTCAATTTGCTTCGCAAAGAGCTTATTACAGATAAACTGCGGTTTGAGGAACAAATCTTAGGTTCGATTTCACAATCAAGAGTAACGATTGTTTATTTAGAAGGAATCTGCAATCCTCAGCTTGTTGATACGGTTAGACAAAGAATTAAGGAACTTGATGTTGATGTCTTATTTGACAGCTCGATTCTGGATCAAATCATTGCAGATAACCCCAATTCACCTTTCCCATTGTTTATGTCTTCGGAACGTGTTGATCGTGCCAAATTTAATGTCCTTAACGGCCAAGTGGCCATATTAAGCAGTGGATCTCCCTATGTCATATCTGGACCAAGCACGGTGTTTGATTTTTTCGCTTCGCCTGAAGATTATTACCTGCCATGGATATTAGCTTCTTTCTTCCGGTGTTTAAGGTATTTGGGAGTTGCTTTCTCCATTCTTGCCTCGCCCCTCTATGTTGCCTTGCTTACCTATCATTATTCTGTTATCCCGCAATCTTTATTAGGCCCGATTATTGAATCTAGAACGAACGTCCCGTTTGCACCGATTATTGAAGTGCTGCTTTTGGAATTCACTGTGGATATGCTGCGTGAAGCCGGGGTTAGATTGCCTACCAAAGTCGGACAAACGCTTGGCATTGTCGGCGGTATTGTACTTGGTACGGCAGCCGTTCAAGCCGCGCTCACCAGCAACATCTTGATCATCATCGTTGCTCTCTCTGCCCTTCCTTCATTTGCAACACCCATATTCAAAATGGCAAACACGATCCGATTTCTGCGATTTCCATTGATGTTCTTGGCTGCGGCTTGGGGTGGTTTCGGCATTGCAATTGGAATCGTCTTACTCTTAGGTCACTTGCTGCGATTAAAATCTTTGGGTATGCCTTACTTAGCTCCTGCATTCCCGTTTCGATACCGAGATTTTGCCGACAGTTTTATTCGGTCATCGTTAAGCGTGGTCAAGTATCGACCAAGTTATTTGCGGCCTCTCCAGCGCCAAAGATTTACGGTGCCAACGCCTAAACCTAAACGCAATGACTACAATAACGAATAAATAACGAAGTAAGGGAAATAGCAGCTATGAGAAAATATGTCCTTCTCCTTGTCTTGTGCTTCTTACTTACCGGATGCGCAAAAGAGCAGATTATTGATCGGATTAAGCTCATTGAAAGTATCGGTTACGATTTACAAGGAGAGGTATACAAAATTAGCGGTACGTATTGTGCGTATGATAAGAAAGTGAAATTGTTTCTACTCGAAGGGGAGGTTCATTCCTTTAATGAGGTGCTCACATCCTTCACTTCACAATCGGATCACCCCATTGCAATCGGTCAATTGCGAACAATCGTAATTAGTGATCAAATCGCAAGAAGAGGCATTACAGAGATTGCCAACACCCTTGTGCGAGATCCCCATATCAGTAACCGATCTACACTTGTTATAACAACGAATCAAGCCAGCGAGATCTTAGATGAAACGTTACGATTTCCACCTGTCTACCTATCCAATCTGCTCAAACAGAACATGGATACCGGAAGCTTGCCTTTCACCAATGGTCATATCTTTCTGGATCAATACTTTGGGGAGGGACAAGATGTTTTCTTGCCTATTGTGGTTAAAGGTCCCAGAGGCATTCTCCAATTGACGGGTGTAGGTGTTTTCCAGGGGGATAAATTAAAGCTTATACAGCCAATTAAAGCAGGCTTGTTCATTAAACTTCTCAAAGACGATGATGTCGGCCTCCAATCTAGTACCTATGACTTCAAAAACGATCAAAACAAACAAATTACCTTTAAGATCATTAGTTCCAAACACAAAATAAACGTAAAGAATGAAAGAGCTGTTATATCGCTTAAACTCGATCTAGACCTCGGAGATTATCCCGTTCCCTTAAACGTTTTTGAAAACAGCAATGACATGAAGGCTTTAACGCAACAAATCGAACATCACCTATCTGCCGAAATCAGGGCTTTGCTAGAATATTTCCAGAAGAATCATGTTGATCCCATCGGGATAGGCACTCTTCAACGATCTCGCGAGCGGAATTGGAATGAGCCTACATTCGCGGCCCAAGTTTACCCTAACCTCAAATTCGATGTACAGACTGAAGTTAAAATATTATCTTTGGGAGTTGGACATTAGTGCGGCACTTGGTAAAGGAAAACGATATGGTTTCCGGCTTTTTTTTATTTTTCCTTTTCCATGCTTCCTTGCTCGGGGCTGGTGTCTTAGGGTTTCAACATTTAATTGTAGATGTAGCCGGTAACGATGCTTGGATCTCGGTGCTCATCATGGGATTAACTCTACATGTCATCATTTGGATGATCTTTAAGATGCTTGGCAGTCCGGCCAAGGATCTCATCGACTTGCATCGTATCCTTTTTGGCAAGCTCCTAGGGAATGCGGTTTCCTTAGTCATGGTGGGCTACTATTTTCTATTGGCGTTAATTGTCTTTCGAGGTTATATCGAAATCATTCACATTTGGATGTTTCCTGATGTTAAAACGTGGATTCTGGCTCTCATCCTCATCGTGGCTATTTATTATGCCGTTTCCGGCGGGTTTCGCGTCATTGCCGGCTACTGCCTCTTTGGGGTATTCTTCTCGACGCTGCTGCCTTTGTTATTGTACTTCAATATCAAATACGGTCATTTGTACAATGTAATGCCTATCTTTAATCACTCCATTAAAGAACTGATCTCCTCTTCCAAATTCTCAGGCATCATGTTTATGGGCTTTGAAACGATACTGTTATACTTTCCATTTATTAAAGCTCCCGAGAAAAACGTCAAATGGGCGCATCTTGGTTTGTTATATTGCACTATCAAGTACTCCATTCTGATGTTTGTAACCCTTATGTATTTCAGTCAAGGATTATTAAAGCATACGTACTGGCCAACCTTAGTGATGGTTAAAGTAATTGAGTTCTCGCTTCTCGCCAGGGTTGAATTTATATTTATCTGTATCTGGCTGATGTTGATTATCCCGATGCTAAGTCTCTGCGTTTGGAGCTGTACGCGCATTATCAAACGGGTAATGAATCTTAAACCGAGTTGGACCATATACGTGATCCTAATCGCGATTTTCTCGGCCTCTCTTCCATTCAACGATCGTGTTAGGATCGAATGGCTAGGCAGACATGTGGTTGAGCTCGGATTTTATTTCATCTATGCGTATGTGCCGCTGCTCTTTATTCTGTATTTGATTCGCAGCCTCTTCTCGCAGCGCAAACCACTGAGTTCCGTACAGCCCGATCAATAAATCCGTTCGTGCCGTTAGAAGATCCATCTTCCGACCTCTAACGGTTGTGATAGTGGTTATATGGCCTAAAAAGCCCGTTTTTATTTTCTAACGGTTGCCACAGAGCTTATTTGGATAATTTCCGAAAGAAATCGACCAATTTGCACCAAATAACTATGCTCACAACCGTTAGATTATTAAATGGCATCTATTTCTTGAAATAGCCACTCTGACAACCGTTAGAGCTAATCGAATGTGGCGGATATAAGCCAAACAGCACATTCTACTGGGCTGGACACAAAAAGACTGCCTCGCGGCAGTCTTCTTTATAGTTAATTTATCTGCAATCGGTTAGGAGCCGGTCGCGACACGCTTGCTTTTACTTCCGCGTCTAGTTGCCACGACATGCTGCAGTGCTCCGAGAACAACGAATATAGCCATAACAACTGCGGAGTATCCGTACATCACCGAGTAGTTGCTTACCGACGAGATCGCGCCAAGCAGGATCGAACCGAACGCGACGCCGAAATCCGTTGAATTGTAGAACATGCTGTTCGCCATGCCGTACTGCTCCGGCTTCGAGGTGCGCAGCATCCAAGCTTGAATTGTTGGCTGAATGGCGCCGAATCCGACACCGTAAAGCAGCGCGGACACGATTAGCATCGGCATAGTATGTGTATTCGCCAGCACAGCCATACTTGCCGTAACGAACAGCCCCGCAGGAATGAGCACGGATGTATGTCCGAATCGGTCGAAGATTCGCCCCGAGAATGGTCGAACGAGAATGATGGTAATGACATTAAACATGAAGAATAATCCAACTTGTTCGATATGAACATAATCACCGAACAAGGCGAGAAAACTAAGCAGACCGCTGTACGTTATGGCGAGAAAAACATTCAACATCGCAGGGAATAACAGTTTTCGATTGAATTTAACCTTGCCGGCCACTTTCGGCAGAGCTGTTTTCTGAGCCGGTACCGATTGCTCCACAGGAACTTGTTGTTCCCGATTCGAACGCGACAGCCACAAGACCGGGAAAATCACTACAGATGTAACCAATCCGATCAACGTCAATGACGTGAATCCGGCTTGTTTCATCACATTCAGCCCGATTGCCGGTCCGATTGACAAAGCCAGACTCGTTGACAGGCCGAAATAACCGATGCCCTCACCCATTCGGCGAAGTGGGATAATACGGGAAACAAGCGTCGGCAGGATTGTGCTTGCCATCCCGAAGCCGATCCCGTAACCGATGCGCAGCGTCAATAAAGCAGCGAAAGTTCCGGCTGCCGAATAGAGTGCTGTCGTTACCGCGGCGATACTAAGTCCCACGAGCAGCAGCTTCATCCGCGAAATGCGCTGCATAAGTGAAGCTGTAGCGAAACGGGATACGATAGCTGCCAGCGCGAATACGGATGTCACAAGGCTGGTCTGGACGTTGCCGGCGTGAAATTCAGCTTTTACATAGGCCGGAAAGGAGGACAGGAGCATCTGCAAACTTAGAAATAACAGAAAGAAACATAGGGTCAAAGCGATAAATGGTCGTGTCCATAATGGCGTTTTCGATGGTTGTTCTTGCTCATGCTGCAATTTTGTTTCATCTCCGATCTTATACATAACGATATCATTCGTATCTACACTCTACATTTATCAGTCTGTATGTCTAAGCTTCCCTTCGATGTGCAGCTGTACCCGCTGCAGGAGCTCAATCATGTTGTCATGCTCTTCTTCCGAAAGGCACGCTTTGACCTCTGCCGTAATACTTTCTTCAATTGGTGTAGTCACGCGAATAATCTCACGTCCGAGCTCCGTGCTGTATACGAGAAACGAGCGACGGTCCCGATCGCCGGCCTTCTTATAAATGAGTCCCTTCTTCTCCAAGTGATCCAAAATCCGCGTCATCGAAGGTTTGTCCTTGCCTATACGCTGGGCAATTTCTCGTTGGATAAGTCCTTGCGCGCAATCAATTTGATTCAGTGCAGACCATTGCTCAGGCGTAATCCCATAAGCGCTTAGTCGTTGTTGAAATAATGCGGCTAACTTCCGATACGTTAAGCCCATCATGAATCCAAAAGGCATCTTGCGTGATTCGGTCGACATACTGAAGTCCTCTTCTCCATTATAGTTGTTTAGACAACTATAAGTCAGACAACATATTCTGTCAATGTAGCTACGCTGGCTTTGTACTCGCACAAAGAAGCCGCGAGAGTCTCACCTTAGACTCTCGCGGCTGACTCAGCAGCTAATACACTTCAACCTCAGATATCGCCATCTGCCCCCCCGTCTGACCCGGACCATTCGGTGTGATCGCGACAACGCGAACATACCTTGCGGTTGTGGCCGTTATGGTGTTGTCACTTGCCCCTCCACCGAATCCCGTTACGGATTTGACGGTTGTATAGGAGGTTCCATCCGTCGAAGTCTGAATATCGAATGCAGTCGCATATGCTGTAACCGGCATTATGACCTTGATGCGATTGATGCTGGTAGACGCGCCAAGATCCAAGCGCAGCATCCACCGCCATTGATTCGTAGCTTGTGTCTTCGTAGACGTATTGCCGTCCGTCGCATAAACCACAGAGTCGCCCGGTTGAAGCGCTGCGGTGCTGCCATCAATATAGTAGGCGTTAACTGTTTTGTTCAATGCCTTGTTCGTGCTCGCAGGTCCTTCTACCGTAACATCGTCGAAGGAAGCCGTGGAACCTCCGGTATTCGTACTGCCTCCGTTCAGGGAAGGATACCCCGTTCTGCCGCTCCAAGACTGCGTATACATCCAGCTCGCCGGCTCGCTTGTACCGTCCTGCCATACTTTTCCGTACAACGTCCCATTGGAGGCGCTCATTTTAAACCAATACCAGGTATTGTTGCTCCAAGTGAAGGGGTAGCTTGTGCCCCATGCGATTTCGTCATTCAGCCACTGGATCGTGCTATGATTCTGATGGAATACGAGATTATACCCTTTGCCGTCAGAAGATCCTGTGAAAAGTCCCACTCCAGCGCGTGCATAATCGCCGTCCGTCCAGTTGTCGACCCGAACCTTAGCGGTAATCGTATAATCAGTAGAAGTGGCGAGACCACCATTGCTCACGATCGCTTTGCGCGGATCGCCGTTTGCCGTTGAGGTTTGCTTCAGCGTCTGCGATGTTTCGCTCCATGCTCCGCCATATGTCGTCCATGAAGCCCCAATTGTATTATCGTTAAAGTTATCACTGAATACGACTGGACCTGGAGGCGGTGCTGTAGGAGGTGTCGGTTTCTGGGCTGATCCTCCCGGGCCAACCGCGTTCATGATGTCTATTGCACCTTGCGGCCAGCTTTGATTACTGACAGTCGTATTGCTCTGGAACACGTTGCTGCCGCTCCAATTTCCCCACGGCGAGTTGCTGTAATTGTTCTGTATCAAATTATCATGATTAGGCGGGTTGCTGGCAAATATCGTTTGCGGTGCGTTGTTGATGACGTTTCTCTCCGCTGTTTTGTACGCACTTCCGTTGTCGAAATAGATTGCCGAAATCGGATATCCACCGTTATAGGCCGAACCGGATAGATCATGGATGTAGTTGGCATCAAATCGGGTGAACCCGACCATTTTGCCCAGTGTATAGATCCCGCCGCCGTCATCGAGAAGTTGAACCACATGATGGATGTTATTGCCGAAAACGATATTATCCGTCATGCCATGCTCATAATCCTGCCAGTTCCACCCGATCGTAATCCCCGTATAAGGCAGATTCTTGACTTCATTACGACCAATGGTCATGTTATTCGGGACCATCGCACCGATCCCGACCATATCCGCATAATCAAGTCCGACAGAATCAATGGTATTATCCAGGATCGAATCGTAGGCGCTCTGACCGTCCATAGCCGTCTGTTCATCCCACTGATCGCCGGCGACACCAAGTGCTATGCCTCCACCGGCATTCTTATAGAACGAATTGCTCTTAATCAGCGTATGATCGGTTCCCTCGTTCCCCATGATGCCCCATCCGCCGGCGAATTGAAAAGCGTTAGATTCCAGCGTGATCGTGCTCGCATATTTCAGCTGCACCATGCCCAAAGCCGAGGAATATCTAGCCGTATTCCGAATTTCTGAATTGGAACCGCCGCCAATCGATTGATACCGGAACCCGGCTTGCGAATCTACGTAGCCATAGGAGCTGGGCGCCAACCAGTTGCTATATTTGAATGTAATGCCCACAAATTGAATATCGTGCACTTTACTTGTTCCGCTGCTGCCTTGAAATTGAACCAACGTCTCTACTTTCGGTGCAAAGACCGTTGTCGTATTCATAGTCTCGCCGCTGCGAGGCTTATAGTAGAGCGTCGAGGCAGCCGTATCCAAGAACCACTCGCCTGCCGCGTCCAGCAGCTCATAAGCATTCTCGAAGAAATAAGGCGACGAGCCTTGTTTATGGTGATTATAAGCAAAGCCGCTCTCCGGAGATTTGAACGAGACGGTGTTCCCGGCATAACTTGCGATTCTTCCGCGATGCTGGCTCCAATGGCCTACAACGACCATTTCGGCCGTACCGCCGTTTGCCCATGAACCGATATCTGCCGCATTTACTGTATACGGATAAGAGCTGTTCGTAGCGTTTAAGTAAGGCCCACCCGTTGCTTCGTCCGTCAAATTTGGTTTTCGCGCCTTGACACCTCGCGAGTCATTCACATAAAGCTGCCTGAAGTTCCAATTGACCCCTGTTTTCTTGTAAATGTTCTGGCCTGCATCATGAAGTGTCCATCCGGTTGTCAGATCAACGCCGCCGCTTACAATAGGGGTTGCACCTGTATAGTTCTTGTAGATGATTTGGTAACCGTTAGTCCCGGAATCGGAAGTACCGAACGTTAATGTACTGCTGAGCGGATATGTGCCGTTCATCAAATAAACATAAATATCCCCCGTCATGCTGCCGTTAATCGACCGAATGACATCCCTTGCCTTCGTAATCGTTGCGAACGCCGTTCCTGTCGTCAACCCATTATTGCTGTCGCTGCCACCTGACGGATTGACGTAATATGTAGCCTGCGTCGCGGCGTAACTCCTTTCTGTCGGAACGATAGTCACGGTTAACGTAACCACCATTGCCACAATAATAAGCCAAATCACTCTGACACGCTCACCCTTTTTCATCCTCGTTAATTCACCTCTCCTATCCATTTTGACAACGCTTCCATTACCCAAATAATAGCTTATGGAGGTGGAACGATTTTATGAGAAAGAAGCGTAAATTTCGATTCGAGCATGGTCTGGAACTATGAAATTCACCCTATTACAAATGTCTCTTGAATTCACCAATACAGGATGTTTTGACTAATTATTGTCAGGAAACTATATTAAGATTTCTTAAAATTGTTTATTATGACCTATTGCATAGGCAATACGGCATTAAGGTCCGTAGACCCACAGCGTCTCGGAGAGTGATAACAATACGTATTGACTTTAAATGCTATTCCTAATCGCCTTAAAAGTTAACATGATCAACGAACGGTTTTCTATAATTTGACAATTAAATTAGGTCTATTAAACGTGATCCACTCCTGTACCCATAAGCACATAGCCCTATTTGCATCTCCGGAGTAGGCTGTGACGCTCATTGTGAACCAAATTCGACACGGGATATAATTGCGCTGAAAAAAATCCCATTCTATTTCCGGGATTTGGATATTTCTCATCTGTCGAGAAATGTCATTCAACGAGCCCATGAGGCGCAATAAGAGGAGGAATTGGTGGAATGAGTTCTTTTGCAAGAAAGGTTCGTAGGAAGATGCCCCTGACAACCAAGTCAGTGCTCACCCTCTCCTTGCTTCTCGGTTCCTGGAACGGATCCATCGTTGCAGCAGCCAGTGCTAAGGGAGCTGAGGCTTCGCACCTTCTTACCTATGGAGGAGCGGCATATGCTTCTTCAACTGAAGGCGGCTTAACGCCTGAGAAAGCAGTTGACGGCAGCTTGGATTCTCGTTGGGGCAGTGCGTTCAGCGCGGATCCACAGTGGATCTATGTAGACCTTGGCGCCCATGCCGAGATCGACAAGGCCGTCATCCGTTGGGAGAATGCCTACTCCAAGTCGTACAAGATTCAAGTGTCCGACGACGAAACAGAGTGGAAAGACATCTATGCGGATGCCAAAGGCGACGGCGGAACCGATACCATCAGCCTATCCGGTCAGGGACGATATGTCCGTATGCTATCGCTCGAGCGCAGCGGCGGTTATGGCGTATCGCTTTTTGAATTTGAGGTTTATGGCACAGGTGGAACGAATCCGATTCCTGTCGTACTCGGTGAGGATGTGGCGAAGAATAAACCAGTCACGGCTTCCTCTTATGAGAAAGCAGACAAAGATAAACCGGCTATGCCGCCGGAGAATGCCAACGATGGTGATGTGACGACCAGATGGTCCTCCGCTCATACGAGCAATGAGTGGATTTATGTCGACCTTGGCCGTGTACATGATATTGGCCGCATCCGCCTTAACTGGGAAAATGCAGCGGGACGCATCTACGATCTCCAGGTGTCCGATGATGCTGCCAATTGGACAACCATATACCGTGAAATGAACGGGCAAGATGGCTGGATGGATACGCCGGTCTATGCAAGCGGCCGTTATGTAAGAATGAAAGGGATTAGCCGCACGACCAGCTATGGCTACTCCTTATTCAATTTCAGCGTTTACGACTACGTGAACGGAGATCCGAAGCCGGCATATACGATTCCCGCTCTTCCTACTTCTTCGACGGTTAATGTCGGTAAAGGCAGTTATCTAACAAGCGATATCGATATGCCGCAGCCCCGTCCGCCGATGAACAAGTCGGATGAACTGAATGCCCCAATTCCATCGAATGATTGGTGGCAATCGGTTTTAATCAAGAATTTCAGTGACAGTTTGATTACGCTTCCTCTGAAATCCAAGTACTCCACGCTCGGTCTCGGAATCTTGAATCCAGGCGCGGGTTGGGTGAATGATACAGGCAACTCGCAAGCGGCTGATGGCGGACCGGACTTTTACCTGCATGCCGGCAACATCAGCACCACCAACGTCAAGAACAAGATTACAGGTTATGGGGATTGGTCCGCGACTGTAGCATTGAGCGACAATGATACACCGAAAATGACAACGACATTCGTCAAAGGCTCGCCGTATTTGTATTCGGAATTCAGCGACCCGACGACATCGGAGTTGTATTTCCCAGTGTCCACCCGCTTCTATGATGACAATGGCAATGCGGTTCTCGCAGCTGAAGGTGCTGCGTTGACAGCGGATCATATCGGTTTCGCTGTGACGAATGTCGACGGCTCTCCGCAAGCGAATAAAGTAACCCGTAACTATGGTGTATTCGCGCCGGAAGGCTCTGTCTTCATGAAAGTCGGCAACAAAGTGAAGATTCGTCTGGGAAGCGGACAAAACTACTTGTCCGTAGCATCGATGCCTGCCGCAAGCGACTTGAACTACTTCTATAAGCATGGTTACGCGTTCGTTACGAATACGATCGTAACGCCAAGCTTCGAGGAGAATACCTCAGAAGTAGTTACAACCTTCAATGCGGAGATCGATCAGAAACGTTCGGATATGGAACCAACGACCTTGATGGCCTTGCTCCCGCACCAATGGAAGCAAACCACTTCGGCCCTGACTCCTCTCTCTTATCCATCCATTCGCGGAACGCTGAAGCTTCATGAAGGCAATTCGTTCACGACAAAGGATCAGTTTAACGGAATTGTTCCGCAATTCACGGAGCCGGGAGATGCTTCGTATTCCCGGGAGGCGCTGCTGGAGCAGTTAAGCTACCTAGATGAATCGACTTCCAAGAACATCATGTCCGGTGATGCTTACTGGCAAGGCAAAGTACTTCATCCGCTGGCAATGGGCGTACTTATCGCCGATCAAATCGGAGACCAAGCGTACAAAGAAGTATTCCTCTCCCGACTGAGAACGATCTTAACGGATTGGTACACGTATACCAAAGGCGAGCCGGATTACTTCATGTATTACGATCCGACTTGGGGCACGATGTATTACAAGAACAGTGAATTCGGCGCCAATACAGGCCTGACGGACCATCATTTTACCTATGGTTACTACGTCTTCGCTTCTGCCGTGCTCGCGACTTACGATCAAGACTTCAAGGACAATTATGGCGGCATGGTTGAGCACCTTATTCGGGATTATGCCAATCCGTCCAAGGAAGATCCACTCTATCCGTTCCTCCGCAACTTTGATCCTTACGAAGGCCATTCATGGGCCGGCGGTTATGGAGACAACAACAACGGGAACAATCAGGAGGCTGCCGGCGAGTCCCTGTTCGGCTGGGTAGGCGAATATATGTGGAGCTTACTGTCCGGAGACAAAGCTACTCGCGATATCTCCATCTATGGCTTCACAACGGAGCTGAAGGCTGTCGAGCAATACTGGTTCAACTATGATAACGACAACTGGCTGCCGGAGTTCGCTCACAAATCAGTAGGTCAAGTATACGGAAGTGCCTATAACTTCGGTACCTTCTTCAGCGGAAATCCGGTCAATGTTTACGGTATCCACTGGCTGCCAACCGGCGAATATTTAACGAGCTATGGTTTTGATCCAACCAAAGCTGCAGATTTGTACAACGGTATGGTGAAGGATAACAAAGGTCCTGAAGATGCGTGGCAGCATATCGTATGGCCGATCGAAGCATTGAGCAATCCGCAAGCGGTGCTCGATAAGTTTACGGTAGAGAACACGCAGAAGAACGAAATCTTCAACACCTATTGGTTCGTTCACAACATGGCAACGCTTGGTACTCGCACGGAAGACATTTGGGCGAGCGGCTGGACGGGCGCCTCCGTTTATAAGAAAGGGATCACTTACACGGCTGAGGTATGGAACCCAACCAACAAAGCCATTACGGTAACCTTCCATAATACTGCAGGTATAACGGGTTCGGCGAAAGTCGGTCCGAAATCCCTTGTTAAAGTCGATCCGACGAAAGTGACGGATTTGGACGCGAACGCAGCTCCTGTGCTTGCATCCGACAAGACGAGCAATATGATCAAGCAGCCGATTGAGCTGACTTTTGCCGATCGTCTCAAGTGGCGCGAATCCATTAACTCCGTTCAAGTGAATGGTGCAGCGCTAGACCCATCGGACTACATCGTACAAGCCGGCAAAATCACCCTGGACAGCACTTTGTTCCCGATTGAAGGCAGCTATTCGATCGTGGTGAAGGCAACCGATTATCCAGACACTGGCGTACAGCAAGTTGTCATCACGAATTCGACTGTTAACCTGGCTCTGAACAAGCCTACGTTCACGTCGGACAAACCGAATAACCCGGGCTCTTACGCGGTTGACGGCAAATTGGATACGCGCTGGGAATCCGCATTCAGCGATCCGCAGTTTGTTGCCGTGAACCTGAAGTCCGAATATCGCATCAGCCATGTTCGCTTGAACTGGGAAAATGCGGCTGGTAAGAGCTACAAGGTGCTCGTATCAACAGACGGTAAACAGTGGACGCCTGTCTACACGACTACCCGCGGTCATGAAGGTATCGATGATATCACGTTCCCTGCCGTAAATGCGCGGTTCGTCAAAGTTGAAGGTACAGAGCGTACGACGAACTACGGTTACTCCCTATGGGAACTGGAAGTATTCGGAACCCCTGCCGGCAGCTTGGATGCTCCGGATCTGATTGCCGATTCGACGCTGAACCGTGCGGGTCAGCCGATTGAGATTGGTTTCGAAGATGTTGCAGATTGGAGAACAGCGATTCAGACCGTGAAGGTTAACGGAAAGCCTGTTTCCGCCGCACAATACGAAGTTGCGCCTGGCAAGCTTACGCTGGACGGCTCCCTATTCCCTGCTGCCGGCAACTACAACATTGCGGTCGAATCGAATGGTTTCGTCATGACCAGCATTCAGCAGCCGATTGTAACCAGCTCGAACGTTAACCTTGCCCTGCGCAAACCGACGTTTACCTCGTCCACGCCGAATCAAGCGAGCAGCTATGCGGTGGATGGAAACAAAGCAACGAGATGGGAGTCCGACTCAAGCGACCCGCAATCCATCACGGTCGATCTCGGAGAGGAAGACATCATCAGCCGCGTTCTTCTGAACTGGGAGAATGCAGCCGGTAAGAGCTACACGGTGGAAGTCTCCACGGATAACAAGGTTTGGCAAACGATTTATACCACAACTACCGGAAAGCCCGGCGTCAACGATATCGGCTTCTCCCCTATCTCTGCGCGTTACGTTAAAGTAAACGGCACAGAACGGACAACTAATTATGGTTACTCGTTGTGGGAGCTTGAAGTGTACGGTAGCGGTAACGGTCTGCCGAGTGCACCGGAGCTGTCGGCCGATACAACCAACACTGTAGTTGGACAGCCAATCGAAGTTACTTTTGGCGACGATGCAGCATGGAGAAACGCGATCGAAACCGTCAAGATCGACGGCACAACGATTAATGCTTCTTCTTATCAAGTGAATGCGGGTCAACTTTCTTTTGACGCTTCCTTGTTTAAGTCAGCCAAGTCATATTTGATCTCGGTTCAAGCGAAAGATTACACAGAAGCATCTGTTCAACAAAATGTCACTGCCAAAGATCAGCCTGGAAATCCAGATACGAACCCCAATCCGGACCCAGGTTCGAATCCAAACCCGCTGAACCTCGCGTTCGGTAAAGAAACAGCTTCTTCACCGGAGTATCACCGCTCAAGCGCTGATGCCGTTGACGGTCGCTTGGATCGCCGCTGGGAATCGGCATTTGCCGACAATCAATGGATGAGCATCAACCTCGGATCAGCGAAAACGATTAATCGTGTCGTACTGAACTGGGAGAATGCTTTCGGTAAAGCATACACCATTGATGTCTCCTTAGATGGAGAAACATGGACGACTGTATACAACACGGACAATGGCAATGGCGGTATCGATGATATCTCATTTGCTCCTGTCCAAGCCAAATTCGTGAAGATGAACGGAATCAAACGTGGCTCTCCATATGGCTTCTCATTATGGGAATTCGAGGTTTATGCCGGTGACAAGGCTCCGCTTGCGGGTCCTGCTTTGACGGCAGACACGACAGATAACACACTCGGTAAACCGATCGACATCACGTTTACGGATGACGCAGCTTGGAGAACCGCAATGAACACAGTTGAGCTGAACGGCGCTGCTCTTCGTGAGGATCAGTACACGGTAACTGCCGGCCAAATCACACTTCATGCGGAATTGTTCACGGAAGCAAATCCTTATGTAGTAACGGTTCAATCACTGGGATACGCGTCAGTTTCCGTGGTACAGCCCCTTACAGCGGGGTTGAACCTTGCGCTTAACAAGAACACCGCTACTTCAGAAGGTGCACTTCAAGGCGGCAAGCGTGCTGTTGATGGAAACAAAGGCACTCGCTGGGAATCGGCATTCAGCGATCCACAATGGATCAGCGTCGACCTTGGCGCAACGAATACGATCAGCCGCGTACTCTTGAATTGGGAGAATGCCTCCGCGAAAGCTTACACCATCGAAGTATCGCAAGACGGTGAGAGCTGGACCACTGTTTATACTACGGCTAAAGGTGACGGCGGTATCGACAACATCTTCATCGCTCCTGCCGAGGCTCGTTTTGTCAAAGTTCACGGTACTGAGCGCAATACGCAGTATGGGTACTCCTTGTTCGAACTGGAAGTTTACTAATCGTATAGGTAAAGAAAACAAGCTGACATCGGGATCAACCGATGTCAGCTTGTTTGTTTCCTTCAATGTTTACCTGCTTGTATCGCTTCATACGCGGTAGCCGCTTCAATAACGTCTCCCTCATCCAGAGGGAAAGCGGAAGCGCTGCGCAGTTTGATGATGATTTTGCGAATGCTATCTCCGGACAGGTGATACTGTCGTTCAAGTTCTTGTACGGTACTACCGTTCGAGTAGCGCTGGTAGATCTCCTCGTTACGCTGTCCGATGATGACGCGTGATCCACTCTTCTCACCCCAAGCGGCGCGCTCGTTCTGCTGCTTCGGAATGTAGATCAGCTCGCCTTGAATATAGCTCTGGAGCTCCTCCAACAGTCTAGGGGGAAGCACATCTCTTCCGTTCTTGTAATTCAACGTAAACCTCCTTAATCGGTTCGGCCATTGCAACGCCATCTGAATGCGATTTGTTCACGTTTCCTTCCCCCTCTCATTAATATGGAAAAAACACGATCGTTCATGATAATCGTGCTTTCATACTCATTATAAGTGAAGACGTCTCAATCCGTCTTCTTCTTCTTGTAAGAAAAGGGAGGCCGGAAGGCCTCCCTCTTTATGGTGACCTTCGCTTTAGGCGAAAGCCACCTCCGTGTGCTTGTTCAACTGAATCAGCTCCTTTCATGAAGATTTTGTCGGGCCCGACATCTATATTAACGCATATCCGGAAGCGTGCAGACAAGTGAAAGAACGGGTATAGTTGTTTTTTCGCGTGAATGGGGTCAATCTCAATCGAGAATCGCTCGATTACTGCAAGTATTTGCCCGTAATGGACGGCTCCGCATGCGTAATCTGAGTAGGTGTTCCCTCGAACACCAGCTGACCGCCTCTGCTGCCTCCGTCCGGCCCCATATCGATGATCCAATCGGCTTGGCTGATCACTTCAAGGTTATGCTCGATCACGATCACCGTATTACCGGCATCCACGAGGCGATTCATGATCGCCAGAAGATGAGCGATATCGGACATATGCAGTCCGGTCGTCGGCTCGTCCATCACGTAGATACTGCCCTTCTTATGCAGTTCGCTTGCCAGCTTGATTCGCTGGCATTCCCCGCCGGATAGCGTACTCATCGGTTGTCCCAGAGTAATGTAGGTAAGCCCTACATCACTCATTGCCTGCAGTTTGCGGACGACTTCTTTGAGTTCGAAAAATTCCAGCGCCTGCTCCACGGTCATCTCCAGCACATCTGCAATCGATTTGCCGTTATACTTATATTCAAGCACCTCTTCCTTGAACCGTCTGCCTCCGCAAACCTCGCAAGGCAGATCCACGCTGTCCAGGAAAGAAAGGTCGATTGACACAACGCCCTGCCCTTGGCAGTTCTCGCAAGCACCTTTGGAATTAAAGCTAAACAAGCCCTGATTGACTTTATTCGCGGAAGCAAATGCCTTACGCACATCATCCATTATGCCTGTGTAGGTCGCTGGATTCGATCGTGACGAAACACCGATCGCCGACTGATCGATAACGATCGCATCGGAATGCTGACTTAGGAAAACGTCGTTAATCAGTGTACTCTTGCCCGAGCCGGCGACACCTGTAACAACAGTCAGAATACCGGTTGGAATATCTACGCTTACGTTATTCAAGTTATGCAGCGTCGCGTTCTGAACGGACAGCTTGCCGGAAGGTTGTCTGCAACTCTGCTTCAATTGGAGCGGCCGCTTCATATGGTTACCTGTCAGCGTACCAGACTCCAGCAAGCCCACATAGCTGCCCTCGAACACGATGTTCCCGCCGCGACTGCCTGCATTAGGCCCAACGTCGACGATGTGATCTGCCACCTTGATGACATCGGGATCATGTTCGACGACAATGACGGTATTTCCTTTGTCGCGCAGCTTCTGAAGCAATTCATTTAACCGATGAACGTCGCGGGGGTGCAGACCAACACTTGGCTCATCGAAGATATAGGTGACATCGACAAGGCTGCCGCTCAGATGCTTGACCATTTTGACGCGCTGCGATTCGCCTCCGGACAATGTATCCGTCTCGCGGTCCAGCGTCAAGTAATCAAGTCCGATATCGACGAGATGTTGAAGCCGTTCGGTCAGTGATTTGATTACCGGAGCGGCTACAGGATCCTCAATTTCCCGAACGACTCGGATAAGCTGCCCGACTTCCATGGCGGACAACTCTGCAATATTATAGGAGTTAATTCTGCAGCTAAGCGCGGCTTGACTAAGTCTCGCACCGTGGCAGCCGGAGCAGGTGCCTTCGATGATGTACGGCGCAACGGTTTTCTGCGTACGCTCGGACTTTGTCTTCACATCTTGCTTAATGTACTTATTCGTAAATTTCTCGATGACGCCTTCCACCGTAATATTCATCGCTTTCCCGGCGAAATCCATTTCGACTTTACGCGCCTTCGCGTAAAGGAGCAGTTCCAATTCCTCATCCGAATACTCGCTCAGCTTCTTGTCGACATCAAATGACCCCGACTGTTGAATCATGTTTATTTCCCAGCCATCCACTTTGTAATCCGGAAGCATAATCGCTCCTTCGTTTAGCGATTTCGACATATCCAACGCTTTGCTCATATTCACGATCATGCTGCGGCCGATCCCGTTACACTCGGGACACATGCCTTGCGGATCATTAAACGAGAACATATTCGCAGGCCCAACATAAGGCTGTCCCGCCCGCGAGAAGAGAAGCCGGAGAATGGGCGAAATGTCGGTTATCGTGCCCATAGTGGAATGAGAGCCGCCGCCCAGCCGCTTCTGGTCTACAATTACAGCCATGCTCAGGTTCTCGATGGCGTCAGCTTCAGGCTGCGGAACCTTAGGCAGGAAGGTCCGCACGAACATGCTGAAATTCTCATTCAGCAGACGCGTCGATTCTGCAGCGATCGTATCGAAGACGATCGATGATTTACCAGATCCGGATACCCCTGTGAAGATCGTGATTTTACGCTTCGGAATTCGCAAGGAGACGTTCTTGAGATTGTTCTCCCTGGCGCCTGAGATGACGATATACTCTTGATTTGATTCGTTCATGTTCATACTCCTCCCGGTCATGTTCATTGACCGAAGCAGACATAAACCGGCTTCATGCAATATGCAGCCGGTTTATGTCGTTTCGGGTTTACGAAGGGTTCTCTTTACGATTTACTGTTCAAACAGCTTAACTAGCTGACCGAGCATTGCACCCCAGCCGTACTTAGCGCCATTGTAGGCTTGTTCATTGGAGATTCCCGTTTGTTCAAGATGAAGGTTAACCTTGCCCTCCCCCAGGTCCTGCAGCGTCCAAGTAACCGTGTGTTTCTCCGACCCGGTTCCCCAAGTATAGGACAACGTGCTTGGCTCATCTACGATAAGCACTTCACCTTCCACGATTCCATCCCAATATTCAGTCGGTTTCTGACGAAATTGGAAACGATGACCCACAACGGGCTGGAAATCATTCTCCATGACCCACTTTGCAAGTTTAGTTGGATCGGTTAGAGCGCTCCATACCTTCTCGATAGTTGCTGTATATTGATAGTCTAGATTTAATGTGAAACTCATTCTTCTTCCTCCTCTAATAGATGCTGCAAACGAATTAGATTCGTGTTCCAAAATTTACTGTAGAAAGAAACCCAGTTCTGAATTTCCCGGAGTGGCTCGGCGTTTAATCGAAAGCGCGTTTCTCTGCCGACTTTCCGGTCAAGTACGAGTCCGGCTTCTTTAAGAATGGTCAAATGCTTGGATACCGCAGTTCGGCCCATTTGGAACTGCGCCGTCAATTCGTAGAGCGGCAATTCCTCTGCCTCTGCCAACAGTCGAATCAATTGGCGTCGGGTTGGATCAGCAATCGCGTCAAACGTATCCCGCAACTGGTTGTTCTCGCTCACAACACCCTCTCCTAATTTGTTGACTGTGGTATTGGACACCATTTGGTGACGTGTTTATTATAGGATATCATTTGGTATCAAGTCAACAGAGTGCCCTGCGACTACTATGTACGTCCATCACTCATTAAGCAAGGTGGTATGATTTCAACGTCAGTAAGGAGCAGATCGATTTGATCTGCTCCTTACTGACGTTGAAATCTTTAGTTAGTTGTTTGGCCAACCGTGTCTGTGCGCTTCTCGCCCGGCTTGGCGATTTCCAGCGTTCCAGTCTCGGTATCCACCTCACCAAACCCATAATGCTTGTAGCCCGTCTGCGTGAACGCTCCTTCGGCATTCACCACCCCGTATTCGGTCCATCCTGTTTCACCGAATATGCCGCTGTTATAATAGATGAAATCGCCGCTCGGTTTCGGTGCTGTGCCGACGCTGTTCGTCCATTTTCCCTTCATAAAGAGACGAAGCTGATCCTCGATCGGCCCGGCTAATCTACCGGCCCAAGTGACAACAGCTTGGTCGTCTTTGATTTCCATCTGTTGTGCAAGATTCCCATCGATGCGGATGAATCGCAATGCTTCCCCTTCCCGAAACAGCATCGTTGAACCGTCCGCCTCGCCGACGTTCTCGGCAATCAAAGGTTTGGACGCATACTGCGGACTGTAGCTGAGCCCTACCGCAACCTGACGAGCTTCGGCCAAGGTGCCATGATTCAGCGTATCGTGTTTCTTCTTGCCGATATACGATGAAATGAACACGGTCCGGTCATGCCAATCGGAGGAATATCCGAATTGGGCAGCCAAGTAACGAAGCGGTACATAGGCACGATTGCCATGCAGCTTCATAGGTGCATCAATCCGTTCCGTCACTTTGTTCACACCGCCGGGCTGATTTCGTTCGACCACTGCAACATTGCTAAACGTCGTGAAACGGACCGTTACGCCCCATTTACGAACGACAGCTGTATTCGTCTTGGCATTCCATTCTACAATTGCGCCAAATGCTTCACTAACCGCGCGCAGCGGTACGAGCACTCGACCTTTGTCGACAATTGGTGCTGCATCCGACGAGGCGGCCTTCCCCAATACTTCAATTTGAATGGCTGCAGCGGCTGCATTCGCATGAGCCTGCTCTGTGCCCGGCAGCGCGAATAATGTGCCGGCCATAACCGTAGTCGCTACTAACGCAGCTGCAAGTTGTTGTTTCATACCTTACCACTCCTTACCATCGTAATGGATCGGCATGTAATCCGATCCGGGATTACATAGTTAGACGAGTGAAAGGCGGAAATGGTTGCTTGTCCCATTTTATTAAGAGATTGGGACATGGAGGAATGTCATACATATTCCGGCACGATCTCCCTCGCAGAACGTGGATTTAGCTTATAAGGCACGACATCCCCTGTCGCCAAGTACCAATCTGCGATTCGTTCTGTCATTTGCAACCTAATGTTCGTGAAGTCCTTGTCGTCAATGACATTGTGCAGCTCATCAGGATCTGCTGCTAGATGATATAGCTCATCTCTCTCATACAACCGGCGGACAAGCTTCCACGACTTGGAGCGAATCATGACTGCTTTGCCATGCTGTTCGATATAGTCGGACTGCACACTTACTCGCGGCCAATACACATGTGACGGAGCAGGTTTGGGTTCATGCGTATGCGGCTCCTCTATCAATGCGCCCCCCTCACAGAAGACATGCTCCCGGTGCTCGGCTGTTGTACCTGTGCTAATAGGAATCAGTGATTTTCCGAAATGAGTGTGCCGCTTCGGAAGCTTAGCGAGCTCCGCCACCGTTGCATAGAAGTCGATCAGTTCCACGAGTGCATCCACCGGCACCGTTCTGCTCGGAACCGGTATCGAAGCAGGATACTTGATGACAAGCGGTACGCGAGTCAGGTCATCCTCGAACGTCACTTGCGTTTTTTCAACCATCCGGTAATCCCCTGCGTATTCTCCGTGGTCGCTAAACACAAAAACTGCCGTGTCATCCCAGTTCTCGGTTTGCTTAAGTGCATCCGTCAGCCTGCCAAGTGCTGCGTCCGTTTTGGTAATCATGCCGTAATAAACGGCGAGGATTTCCTTGAAGTCTGCTTCGCATAGACCGTCCAAATTCATGCGAGTTCGAATTTCATCCAGATGTCTCGTCTTGGTCCCCTCTGGCGGCAATGGAATCAGCGGCGGTAGCTGCTCGCGATCATACATCGAATAATAAGGCTCCTCTACTTGAAAAGGCACGTGAGGATCATGCAAAGTAAGACAAATGCAGAACGGTTCCTGAGGGCCGCTTTGCAGAAAATCGATGGCAGCCTGAACGAGCGCATCATCGTTGCTAACAATCTCATGTTCCGCCACTTTACCCCGATAATGCGTGTAATACAGCGGATCGTCCTGTTCCATAGGGGAAGGAGCGACGCGGTCATAACTAACATCTTCCGGCTTCACACGAACATCGCAAACTTCCGATTGATGCTCCACTCGAACGACGTCATTTTTGCCGCCCCACCACACCGTGTACCCGGCATCCTTGAGCTCTTGAAGCAGAAAAGGCTCCTCCGGCGACAGCATATGATGCATGGTACGATGCCCCCTTACATGGGGATACCAGCCGGTCATGAATGAACAACGGCTCGGCGTGCATACCGTGTTCTGGACAAAACATTGGGAGAATGCAACTCCCTCCTCGGCAAGCGCATCGGTATGCGGCGTTCGAACAACCGGATTGCCAAGGCAGCCTACGTCCTTGCCCCGCCATTGGTCCGGATTGAAAATAATGATGTTGGGTCTTCGTTCATTCATCGTCTACCCGCTCCTTCTCCATCCTTTGCTTCAATAGAAACTATTCGTGAGTAAATTCAATCTTCCTTTTACATACTAATGCTTCTTAAACTATAGTTAGGCTAGGAGGGATACCAGAATATGTATGGATTATTTAATCGCATTAAGAGATTGGCTGCCAAAAAGCCTCCTGTAGTTCGCCTTACAGTCGAAGAGCAACTATTACGTCTAAGGGAATTAGGCATTTCGCTGAAACCAAATGTTGACTATAAGAAACGATTGGATTTCAACGAAATCACAAAATATGAAGAACACCCCTATATCCACCTCTTAGTGTTTATGGGAGAGGAAGAAGACGGCATGACTGACTCCTACCTGAGTAATGACGTATGGTGCTTCGATCGTGAATGTATTGAGGATCATGGGGATTATGTACTGAAAATGATGCGTATTGCTGAAATGGTTGCACCGTACATAAGGGTTACTGATCTTCAGGATTACGTGGATTTTGAAACCGGAGAGTGCTGGATCGCCTTTAACGTTAATGGAACAAAACATCGTTATTCGCTTACCTTGCAAGACGACTGGATGAGTATCGAGATTTTTAAGATCTTTTCGGATTTGCTCGCAACGTATGGCTGCGGGAAAAGATTCTTCTTCTCGGATATAGGTAATGAGCTTTTAGTTGTGCTAATAGAATGGGACCATTTCCGGCTGTTAACCAAGCTTATCAATATCTTTATACCTGCTAACCTAAGACGGACTCCCTGAGCTAGATGGAGTCCGCCTATAAACATATACATGACTGATTTGTAATAGATTTTAGTAATTAATGTGATTAAATATTAAACTTTCTCCGTACCGGATACAGCATCGTGAAGTTGAACGTTTCAATTTCCGAGTAAGGTACTGTGAGAGCATTAAACGGTTCAAAAGGAACAGTCTCCATGCCGAGTACGCCTTCGCTTGAATCGAGTTCATAGTCAGGAGACTGTTCCAGCCAAGCAAAAACCGCATCATATACGCTCCACATATGTGTCTCATTCCCGCTCACGCGAGCACTGACGCAGAGGCCTCCGGAAACTTCTAAAGCCTCTATGCTATCAGGAACATCACCGAATTCATCCACCGACAAACCAACCCAGAGCGTGTCGACTTGCTGGTTCCATTGCTCCTGTGGAATGAATACGTACGCTTTAGGCCCAATAGAGAGCCTCGCATCATGTAGAGAAACCTGCTCTGTTAACGCGCTCCATGCTGTCCGAGTTCCGCTCTTGTCTTCCGTCATCCCCGTCCGGACTGCCAAAGCCTTAAAAGGAGCTACTTCAACCAATTCAACAGCTATCGTATTCTGCAAAAACTACCTCTCCTCTCAAACTCCAATCATGTTTGAATAAATTAACCTTAGAGAAATGTTTATCGAACAGAGCGTTGGATCAACTGAATGGTCTTACGAGCGCCTTCGATTTCATTACCGTCTGCAGGTACGCTCTCAACCCCCCAAGTACCCTTAAACCCATTGTCTTGCAGTAATTTACAGAAAGAAGGTACGTTCTGAGTCAGCTCCTGCCCGTCTTCTGTGAAATGGAAGGATTTGATATGCGTAACCGTTGCGTATTTCGCGCACTTCAACCAGCCTTCAGCCTGCTTCCCATGTGCCCAATTCCATGAATCCAGCAGCAATCCCAATCCGGGAACCGCTTCCAATAGTTTGACCGTATTATCCGGATCTACGGTTGGCCCCCAGTGATTCTCCACAATGACCTGGATACCGGCTTTCTGGGCACGTTCAATGATATCCTGATAACCTTCAACAACAATGTCAAATACTTCGTCCGTCCATTGCTGCGGTCCGCCGGAGTCGATACGAATGTGGGAAGCACCAAGCTTCTCGGCAATTTCGATCCACCGATAAGCCCGATGACGATTGCTGGCCCGAGCTTCCTCGGACTCTTCATAAATATGAGCTCCGTCAACGGCGATACACCCAAACGGCAACCCGGCTTCTTCGGCTGCATGCTTTACGCGTTCCAGAAATTCATCGTCCACAGCCGTCAGATGCTGAGATTGGTCTGGGTTGGCACCGGCATGCAGCGCATCCTCACCTTGATTCAACTCAGCCAGATGAGCATTCCAAGGATCAAGCTGCGTACACCCGAGTTCTTTGCAATCTTTAATATATTGGAAAATATCCTGTTTCCCCGCCGCGAGCAATCTGTGAAAACTGAACGAACAAATACTGATTTTCATACATAATCCTCCTTAGTTTGCGATAATACGTTCTTACTGGAACATATTCCATTTTCATTTCCATTTTCCTCCTATCCCATCACAAGTTGACGATTCTAGATGCTGGATTTAGGCATATTGCAGTCGGTAGAGCTGTGCATACCGCCGCGAATGGACCAGTAAATGTGCATGTTTCCCTTCTTCGACCACTTCCCCGTTCTCCATGACAATGATTCGATCAGCATCTCGAATGGTTGATAGCCGATGTGCGATCACAATTGCCGTTCGCCCTTTCATGAGTCGATCCAACGCTTGTTGAATGAGCTCTTCTGACTCGCCATCCAACGCGGATGTAGCTTCGTCCAGTACCAATAACGGGGCATTCTTGAGCATTGCACGCGCAATTGCGATTCGCTGGCGCTGTCCGCCGGATAATTGCGAGCCGTGTTCACCTACACCCGTATTCAGCCCTTCGGGCAACCGATCAATGAGTTCCCGTAATCCCGCTTGACTTACTGCTTTCCATACTTCTTCGTCTGAAGCAGTGGGAATACCCCAAGCAATATTGTCTCGAATTGTGCCGGCGAATAGATAACTGTTCTGCGGGACATAGGCAACCAGCGCTCTTACGGTTTCTTGTGAATACCGCTCTCGCGGATGACCATATATTCGAATGGAACCGACATCGGCTTCCACAAGCTCCATGATGTACTTAATCAATGTCGTCTTCCCTCCGCCGCTGCCGCCAACAATGGCAAGCTTCTCTCCGTTTCGTACTTGCAAAGTCAATTGCTTAATAACGGGCAGCTCGCTTTCGTAGGTTACGGACACGCCTTGCATTTCGATTGCATTCGCCGCCAATAGATCCGGGTCTACGGATTGTTCACGCATTCGCTCATCCGGAAGATCAATAACCTCCTTAACGCGTGCCGCGGAGATCGTTGCATATTGAAGCTGACGGTAAGAGTTGGTCATTAACAGCACATCATTGTTGATTTGTGACTGTAATAACACGATGAACACAATAGTACCTAAGTCTGTCACTCCTTTGTAAACAAATAGACTACCCGCGACGAGAGTGACGATAATCGCGCCCCACTGTATGGCAGAACTTGATGATGATCGCAAGGCATTATATCGAGCTCCGCGCAAGGCATGGGAATAGACGGTTGAGGAATCTTCCTCATACTTCGCCTGCAAAAGCGCTGTAAGACCAAACATACGTACAACAACTAATCCCGAAATCAGATCCAGCATTCGCTGCGAGAGCGTAGACAAGATCCCCATTTTTTGGGTAAGCCACTTATACTCTCTGCGGATGCAAGCAAGGTTCGCGTAGATGCTAATCAGTCCAAATACGAGGTTAAGGATACCTATAATGGGTTGCGAAACGATACAGATGACGGTTGAAATGAGGATACTGACCGGAATGGCGGCTAAACTGCGATCTCCCGTCATCATCGAACCGAAGAAATCGGCTGTACGCTCCGCATCCATGCTTAAGCGAGTAGACATGTCGCCGGATAACTGCGAATCCGCTTTTGCTGCCGGTATAGCGGTCAACTTCGCGAATAATGCCTTACGAATCTGCGCAAGGCCAAGGACTTTAATGGCAGCGGCTTTATAATTTACTGCCGTCATGACGATAATGCCCAGCATTACGCTTGCTGCGACTACTCCAATCGTTTGTACCATAGCAGCAAAATTGCCTGTTGCGGCGTGTGCCGTCGTTTGACCGATTAAATAGGCAGAGGTAATCGACATCCATGCGTTCTGCAACACACTGATCAAAGAACATCCGATATAGCTCCTTTGCCACGTTTTTATGAATTGCCACGACCAGATCATCATTCGAACGGTATGCCGGATACTGTCAATCGCAGTATTCATGATTATCCGCCTCCTGGGACTTGTAGAATCGATGATAAACGCCTTGCAACGCCATCAGTTGTTCATGTGTACCACTTTCCATGATCTGACCGTCATGTAGGCATAGAACTCGGTCAATATGGCGAAGGGCAGACAATCTGTGCGCAATGATGATCGTGGTACGTCCATGCATAAGCCGACGAAGTCCTTCCGACACCAAAGCTTCACTATGCGTATCCAGCGCTGAGGTGGGTTCGTCAAGCAAGAGCAGCGGAGCATCTTTCAACATCGCACGAGCGATCGATACCCGCTGCCGTTGTCCTCCGGATAGACGCATCCCGCGTTCGCCGATTTCTCGCTTCAAATCGATATCTTGAAGCAGCGCGGCGTCAATCGCCGCTTGTATCTGTGCATCGCTTGCGCTCGGATTGCCCAATGCAACGTTATCCCATAGCGTCCCGGCAAACAAATACGTATCCTGACCTACATAGGAGATGTGCTCGCGGAGTGCATCCGTTGCCCATTCTTCCACAGCATGACCGAATATATCGATCTCTCCCTCATCCTTGCGGTACAACGCCATGAGCAGTTTGAGCGCGGTTGATTTTCCCGAGCCGCTTGTGCCGACGAGCGCGATATGCTCACCCCGTTTTACGTTGAATGAAACACCTCTTAGAACGGGCGACGACTGACCCTCATACGAGAACCAAACATCGGAGAATCGAATCACTTGGTTAACCGGAACCTTTGCCGTCCCCCCTGCTGGCTCTCTTGTCAGATCCCATAATTCGAAAACGCGAGTTGCGCAGCCCCTCGCGGTTTTGAAGGCGGACAAAACGGATGACAAATCACCGATTGGATTTCCTATGAAGACACTTAAGATAATGACAGACATGACACTGCCGGAAGTAATTTGATGGGCGCTTGCCAGGTATACACCGAAGCCGCAGATGATGATTTGGGGGAGAAATAATAAGACCTGACTTAACGGAGAGAGCAAGATTGTCGCGCGATTGGCTTGAATTCCGCTGTCGGCGGCTCGGTCTACCGCTTCTTCATAACGTTGACGCAGTAAGTCACCAAGTTTATACATCTTCGCTATTTCGTAGCCGCCCATCAAGTGATTCGCAACGGAGAGTGCTTCACCGGCTGCTTGCTGCCGCTGCTGGACGAAACGAATTAGCGGTGCCGAGATTCGGACTTGTAAGAACGCGATGACCGGTACGACAGCAAGCGAGAATAATGTTAGTTGCCAGCTGATGTACAGTGAGGCCGCAAGCGCTACAATACCGATGATCTGCTGCGGCAGTTTCACCGAGAAATAGTTCTGCAGCGATTCGTTGATTTGGATGAGATCGCTGTTGGCACGTGATAGAATATCCCCGCTATTAAGACCATCCAGCAGCTGCTTGTCGATTCCGGATACGATGGCAAAATTGGTATTGCGAAGATTGCGGTCGCACTGCTCGCTGTATTTCATACCTAGATATTGCTGCAGATATTGCGAGGGTATAAACACAACAAGTGCGAGCAGCAGGACAGCAGTTTGCATGTTTACGATCGTACCCGTTGTACCGAATTGATCAATAATGGCGTGGAAGCTTTGCGTCATCAGACTTAGCACTGCCGATGTGAGAAGAGAGAAAAGGATCGTGGATACGAGAATAGGCGTGTATTTCTTGTTGACTGTGAAGTAGCGGAGCATGACTTGCAATGAGCCCGGAGGTGTCTCCTGTTGATGGGTTTCTTGCTTTGACTTTACATACCTTACATTCATTTCTCCATCTCCATTTCTCCGTGAATGAATGGTTCATTCATTTTTATTCATTTAATAAAGCACGCCGAAGCGTGCCGATTGAAATGCTGCCCGTTCATTTGTTTGGAGTGGAGTAGGCTCGTGCCACGAGGTCAACCGCGATTTCCCGGGCTGCAGCGCGCGGTACCGAAATTTCAGGCATGGCAATATTCGCGTTCATAGCCCACCATGTCAAAATATCGTTGATGCTTTGCACGTGGACGCGCGGGTAATCCAACTTCCGAATCTCTCCTGCTTCCATAAAGGTCATGAGGTTAGTTTCGAATACGCGGAAGAACTGATCCCTTGCAGGAAAAAAAGAGTTCGCCAGCTCGCGAAGAATACTCGCGTTCGTCTCGATATTACCGGTTGCTAGAAGAATATCCGCACTCATATCGAAGATGTCGGCTACCATCTGCGTGAAGCTCTTGATGATTGTCCCATCAACGTTGGTAATTCGCAAAACTTCGCCGAATACCCTGTCATTTAATTTCTCGCAAAGGCTATACAGATGTTTCATGTCAGCCTCTTCGACGGGCAATGCGATTTCGCTATCGAGATAATCTTTCTCCAATGACGCGCGTATGACAAAAGTAAGAATGGCCTTCTTGCTTGTAAACAGGTTGTAGATCGTACCCGTTGCGACACCGGCCGCTTCTGCAATCTCCGATACCTTCGTATTCGCATAACGCTTGGTATTAAATAGTCGTCCCGCATGAAAATAAATGCTGCGCAGTCGTTCGTCTGCCATGGCTCACCTCTAAGAATGAATCGTTCATTCATATTGTATGTGCCGTTTTCTCTATTGTCAATCCTATCCAGAATGATCCGCACTATCCGATCGTGTGGCGGTAGCCGCTTCTATTCATCCTTATCGCTGCTATCAGGTAAAGGATTAGTACCCCAACAAATAGGTTCCAAACACTCGGTATGGACGCGAAACACATATAAAGCCCAAATTTTGGATTATTCCGAATTATTCTTGTCCTTCTCCTTTTGAGTATTAATTAAGATGTCGAGTCTTTCTATTATGCGTTCATCATTCAGTAATTGTTTCTTCACATTCGCATCAATATTGATTAAGAAGAGAATTAGAATCACGGGCAAAATAAAAATTAAAACGATTACCATCCGTTCACCTCTATTAGGTTATTTTCACTTCTACAATCCATCCACTATGGTTTTCTCTAAAGCCTTAATCTCGATTGAAATGATAAGTCGCTTAAGCTCTGACATGTTCATTGTATTCCGCTGCTCCTCCTCCGAAGATTAGCTTCCACTTCCTTAACCATAGGCTCAATGCGATCCCAACGATTCATGCAGTGATAGAGAATCATCTCCAGATCATTCTCGTTCTGAGCGTCTTCGGTGTTTCGATATAGAATATTCATGAACCAATTGGTTAAATTCCGAAGATGGTGACGGTAGGAGTAAAATCGCAATAAATCCGGATTTATGGCCACAGATTTGCCTATATGCTTCTCATAAGCGGGGAAGAAAACATCGAACTCCTCCCCGATATAACCAATCAAATCGAATTCTATCGGCGCCATAATTGCGGATTCCCAATCTATCACATACAACGCTTGGCCATGACGAATGAGATTGCCACCCCAAACATCGCCGTGACATAACTTGAACTCATGGGTTTCCGACATTGCCGCCAAACGAAGTTTACGAACGAGATTCAATAGGACAAGAATTTGCTCTTTCTTCGGTAAAACATGCTCACGCAGCGCTTGTTTACTGGGATTGTCAAAAGTCAGTGTGCTTTCGAACAACGAAATACACTTTTCAAGATCACGGTCAAAAGAAATATCATAGGTCTCTGCCGCAACCGTAGTCTTGTCTATAGATGGAGTAATCGAATGAATGGCAGCTACGGATGCGGCAATGCGTTCAAGAATCTCTCCGGAGAAAGGGTATGCCTCTGCCAAGGATTCCCCTTGAATATAATTAAATAATACGAGCGTGATCTCATTACTTATTGTTGAAAATTCGCCGCTCCGATTCTTAATGGGATAGGTGATATTTTGAAAAAGCCCTTGATGAAACAAGTTCCACGTTAATGGTAAGTAACTGTGAAAACGTTCCATACTCATTCTTTGTCTGTCATTGTTAAGATCAAATAATTTCAGATAATAACGATCATCATTGCTGCAATTCACCCGGTAAGAGTAAGCGGAATCCCCCATAGGAATGAAGTGAATGCTTTCGACTTGTATCCCGTATTCTCTATCAAGCGTCGCTGCGAGCACACGATCTTCGATGTGATAGTTGACTTCCAAACAAATCGCTCCCAACGTTAATATACAATTACATTTCCTTAAATTTAATGACGTTAACCTTCGATTCTCGCTAATAAAAATGGTATAATTAGGAACTCACACTCTGGTAGGAGGAGAATTCATGAAAATCTCAGGCGTTATCCCGCAGCTGCGAACGATGAATCTTGAAAGCTCCATACAGTTTTACACGACGCAATTAGGCTTGGAACTCGCATTTCGCTACGAAGACTTCTACGCCGGCATTCGTGCAGGTAACCAAATCTTTCACCTCAAGTTTGTCTGTGAACAGGACCCTTCTATCCCTTATACACGCGATGGTGACCATTTCACGCTCTACCTGCAAACGGAAGATGCCGCTGCCTTGGCCGAGGAACTGAAGGCTCGAGGGATCCTATTGACTAAGGATGTGCATGTAACGGATTGGAGTACTAAGGAGTTCATCATCGAGGACGATCAGGGACACACGATTTACTTTGGCGAGGCGCTCTAAACATCAGATCGTTAAAGAATTTTCACTGCATCGCTGCAATCATAATGAATGCACCGAAGATCACGCCCCATACACCAAGCAGCGAACTTATCAAAATTGGTAACCATTTAACTCGTCTGAGAGCGAAATACATCATCATAAACAGCGGATAGAATACAATCCATTTTATCATCAAGAAGATGATCGACATAATAACATAATTTTTCAGAAACATGGATAAAAGACCCATAGTAATTAACCCCGTTAATCCTACCGTATAGCCAATGTACTTTTCTAAATAAGTATTGAAATTGTCGTTAAAATCAAACAGAATCGCGGCTACCGCAGGGGGAACAAACACAATTAAATACTGTACGATCAAATAGTGATAGAAATCCCTTTTCAATCGAGTTTCCTCCTTATGGCAACAACTATAAACGGCAGCCAATCGCAATGATTGCTGCCGTTTTGTTTATTAACACCGGACATACTTACGTTTGAAACCAATCTGCCCTCGATCAATGGCCTTCTGAATATTATCCAATGCGGATATTAACTTGCTCTTCGCCTTGTGTTTGTTGACTTCTACCGGACCAACGGCTTTTGCAATCTCGACAGCCTTATCGTGGAGAGAGCTATAAGACACCGCTACGGTGGTTATGAAATTATTCATCGCGAATTTCGTGCGTTCGGGAGCATCGTGGATCGTATCGGCTACTAGATCAAGCATATTGGCAAGCTTTCTTTCGGAAAACTCACTGTCTTTTCGATTGCCGAGCAGCCAGCAGTAACAGCTCCAGCCGCCAGACATACGCAGCTCTTCCCCGCTGGCAATCCAGTTATCGGCTACTTCCTGCGCTATATCCGATTCCGCCAAAGTTACGGCTACCACGTAATCGGACAACATAAAGAAATAAGCCGAATCCATCCATCGGTCATAATCGGCTGCAGTCATCCCTTTAGGATCCGCAATTACGCCGGCAAAGTACATAGCATCATAATTCCCCGTTGCGTACAGCTGCTCCGCCAGAGGTTGATTAATTTTGATCTTCTTGGCAATAGGCTTCATTTCGCCTGTAGTCGCTCCGAACAACGGTTCTTGCGCTCCATTGGACATGTACATTTTCTTGCTGCGTTCCTTGCCGATTGCTTCAAGCTCCTGCATGACGGAGTCCACATTCATTCCATAGCACGTCCTTATATTGGTATAGTAGTCGTACAGGCTGCCTAAACATCTTTATCCTTTATTATAATTAAAAATCCGCCATAAGTTAAGACCTACCCGGCCTTGGCAATCGCTCTCTTAAGTTTGTCATAATCCGCGAAGTTTACATATTTAATCCCATTAATAAATAGCGTCGGCGTAGCCGAAATCAGCTCCTCAGCCTTCGCATTATGGGCAATCACCTCGTCGGCATATGCCTCGGTGTCAATATCTTGCCTTAACTTCTCGTAATCGACTTGAAGCTGTGCGTTCTTCGCCAGTTCAACGAGAACATCCGGAGTTGCCCAAGCAACCTGTTCATCCCCTTGGTTCTTATAGATCGCATCGTAGTATTTCCAAAATTCATTAGCATTTTGATGATAAATGGATTGACCCGCCATAGCGGCTGCAAATGAATCCGGTCCGATAATCGTATGATTCATGAAATATAGCGCGACTGTTCCTTTATCAATGTAGTCCTGTACCAGCCTTGGCTTCATTTCTTGACTGAAAAAGCGGCAGGCCGGGCACTTAAAGTCACCGAACTCGACGATTTTGATCGGCGCATCGGCCGAACCAAGCCTGGGAAGCTGCTGATAATCGAATGCAACCGGTTTTGGCTTAGGCGCGAATATAACCGCTATAACGATTGCTGCAATAGCTGCGAAACAGATGCAGAAGAAGATCCAACGTTTGCGTTCCTTCTGCTTCTTTTTCTCCATGGCCCTTAATCGCTTAGTTCCTCCCGGAATTCTCTTGTTATCAACCAACGCATCCATGGTCGGTTCCGCCCTTCTACATCAGAATAAATAGAAAGACTGCCAAGGCAGCCTTTCATTCCGGACTATTTAATAGCATCATCTTACCTTGGCCAGCGCATTTCGACAGGCTGAAGTGCCGGGAACGCAGCATGCGGCTCCGCTTGATACCAGTAAGCTACCGATGACACATCATCCGTTCTCTCGAACAAAGCGCGACTGTTATGTCCCATTTGTTGAATCGTCACCTTCAGCTCGTTCTCGAAGCGGATCGGGTCCATCAGATGCCAACGGTATAAGCCATGCATCGGCACGCTGTCTTCCCCGAAGATGTCGCTGCGCGTCGTATCCGTCTTCGAATAATAGGGATAACCGAGATAAGGCGTATTATAGGGAACTTCAACAATTGTCCCCTCTCGTTTCTCGTAGAAGCACCAAGCGCCTCCGAAATAATCTTCTGTCCCCGTGCCGCATATAGTCGGCCACTCTTCATCGCCGTCCATATAAAACTTGATCTCGCCTTCTCCCCACCAGTACCGCTCCAGAGCTGCCCAAGCCAAGTATGTACCGACGTAATGTCCCTTCCCTTTCACGTTATCCAAGATCGTGAAATCCTGCGCCGCGGTCGTAATATTCTCCCGTCTCCACTGTGCATGGAAATACCCGGCTTCCTCCGGAATCTCATCGACTAGCGTATAGCTAAATTGATAGAAAAACCCGCCGATTTCGCGCGCATGCTGGTTCTCTATCGTAATCTTGGCTTTGCTGCGGAATGGCATCGGAAAATAACAGTTCATGCCTCCTGTCGGATTTACGACAATCGGCAGCGAATTCACGATACTCCGCGCACCGAAACCGTTGCAGAAGAAGTCCCCTAGCGGCACTTCGACCGAAGGCTCCGCCTCGTCATCCCAGTACATCCGGATAACCAAGTCTCGCAGCACGAAGTAGCCTTTATCCGTCCGGTCCGTAACCGTGATCCAGAAATGCTGGATCACGCCCGGCCCGTCCACTTCCATCAACGTGACCGTTTCCCCCTGCTGGAGCGTAATACACGGTCTGCCCTTCCGTCCAACGCCTAAATTACTGGCTTCCTTCCCGCCTGCACCGACTTCCCCCCTCGGATTCTCAGCGCTGATTGAACGCGTCTTCGCATTGCTCATAAGCGGTGCCGTGGATAAACCGAATCCTAATCCTTGATTTTGCAGCATGTGAACGACCTCCCTATCAAATTTACAAACTAAGATCCGAATTATGGCTTGCAGCTGCGTGAACGCCTATTCTTGCTTCCGCTGCCGCGATCTGATAACCGCTGTGCTTGAAACAAAGCACTTGATGATTCGCAGTCAATTGAAGCATGCCCGGTTTGGTTGAACGGCAAATTTCTTGGGCATACACGCATCGTGCGGCGAACTTGCAACCATGAAGGCCATATTCTTTGCTTTCCAGATCAGGAAGCTTCATGTCTTCATTCCATTTCTTCCCGACCCGCGGGATGGACTCCAGCAGCAGCTCCGTATAGGGATGTGCAGGATGGTTTAGTATTTCTTTGGCTTTGCCATATTCGATTAAATTCCCTCGGTACATCGTCGCAATATAATCGCTGACATAATAAGCCGTGGATAGATCATGCGTAATGTAGATAAAGTTGACGTTATATTCATCCTTCAGCTTCATGAAGAGGTTCACCACGTTCATCCGCAGGGATGCATCTATCATAGCAACCGGTTCGTCCGCAACGATAAGTCTGGGCTTCGGAATAAGCGCCCGCGCGATCGATATCCGCTGCAGCTCTCCGCCGGAGAACTGATTCGGATATTTGCCGGCCACATTGGCCAAATCAAGTCCAACGGATTTCAGAACCTCCGTAATAATGCCCTTGGCTTCCTGTTTAGTTGCGGCCACATCCAGGTTAAGCGCCGTTTCGTAGAGATAGGTATCCACCGTCTTCCGGCTGCTGAACGTAGAGAACGGGTTTTGAAAGATAGGTTGTACCGTCTTCAGAAAAGCCTTCTTGTTCTTTCGTTTGGCATAGAAAGACAGCGGCGTGCCATCAATGACAACCTCGCCGAAAGACGGCTCTAGCAGGCGCAAGATCATCTTCGCGAGTGTCGTCTTCCCACAACCGGATTCACCGACGATACTCATGATTTGCGGTTTATCCCCCGGCAGGGTTAAATCGATGTGATCTACCGCTGTAATTTTGGTCCCAAGCAGCATACCGCCGATTTTGTAATGCATAGAGAGACCATGGATTTCCAGAATGTTTGCAGCCAATCCAACACCTCCTTCTTAGCAGTTGCTTCACATGAGCATGAACAAACTTCGATATGACTCCGCCTAGTTGAGCAAATGGCAGCTCGCATAATGACCCTCGCCTACATTCACCCGCTCTGGTTCTACTACTCGGCAGGCCTCCATCACATGCGGACACCTCGCGGCAAAGCGGCAGCCGGCAGGCGGATTCTTCAAGCTTGGCGGCGTTCCCGGTATGCCTTCCTTCTGGCTGTTATCTCCGATTCGCGGAAGTGCATTTATTAACATTTTGGTGTAGGGATGTTTAGGTTCATTAAATATCCGGTCCGTCGGACCGATTTCAATCATCTGGCCGGCATACATAATGCCCATTCGATTGGTAATCTGATAATGCACACCCATGTCATGAGACACAATGACCATGGAGTTCATCAGCTTCTTCTGTACCTGTGAAAGCATGGTGAGTATTCCTCTTTGCACGACAACATCCAGCGCCGTCGTTGGCTCATCTGCTAGGACAATACTTGGATGCAGGAATGTCGCAAGTGCAATCAACACCCGCTGCCTCATACCGCCGCTTAGTTGATGGGGATACGCTTTGAGCACTTCCGGCGGCAGCTCCAGTTCCTTCAAATACGCCGTTATTTCATGCTCCAGCGTTCTCTTATTCTTCACGCCATGGAACTTGCTGATGGTGTCGAAGAATTGATTTTTCACTCTGGTGACCGGATTCATGACATGCATCGCGCCTTGCGGCACGTAAGAGATGTCTTTCCACCAGCTCTTATGGATCTCGCCGTTGCGATAGATAACAGGCACACCTTTCCTGTCCGAAGTGTGCACTTCTACTGAACCTGATGCGATTTCAAGCGGATATTGGATTAAATCGTACATCACCTTAAGAAGCGTCGATTTTCCGCAGCCGGATTCGCCCGCTATGCCGAATATCTCATTTCTGCGAACCTCGAAATCGACTTTATCGACAGCCTTCACATAACCGTTCAACATGTTATATTGCGCACTAACCTGATTTAGCTTCAGCATCTTACTTCCCTCTCCTTAGCGCAGAATATTGCTGATAGCCCGTCATAACCAAGAATAGCGCAATGAAGATTAAGGCGATGGCAACAACCGGAGAACCGATCCACCACCAGCGCTCAGCCAGCATGGCCTGATGCTGGTTCGCCCAATAAATCATCGTGCCGAGCGTAGCCTTCTCATTGCTGGACATTCCGATCACCGCCAATCCAGATTCGGAGCCGATGGCCACGAGGATCGTATTGACAAAATTAGCAACGGACCATCCTGCAACAAAAGGAAAGATTTCTTTGACGATGATCTTAAGCGTGTTCTGTCCGGAGAAGATGGCCGTACTGATAAAGTCGCGTTCACTGAGCGATAACGCCATGGAGCGGAGCTGCCGCGCCGGCCAGGGCCAGTTAAAGATGATGAGCACGAACGAAATCATGAAGAGCGATGCCTTGCCCTGCATGAGACTTCCGAGCAGGATCAGAATGGGGAGCGAAGGAATGACGATGAAGGAGTCAGTCATGATGGTAATCAGCCGATCGATAAATCCACCTTTAAATCCGGCCCAAAGCCCGAGCAGAACGCCGATCAGCGTAGCGAAGAAGGCAACGATGATACCGATAATGAACGAGTTTTGGATGGATTTGGCCAGCAGCCAGAACGTGTCTTGACCCAGGTTCGTCGTGCCGAAGAGATGGTCCTTACTCGGCTTGAGATTCTTCAGATACGTTCCCCATTCGATCGGATTACCCTGGTAGAAGAAAGGAACGATGAAGCCGAGAATAATGAAGATACCCAGCATCGAAACACCCAGCTTTAAACGAAAATTCCAATGCTTCACCTGTCACTCACCTCCGAAGCACACTTATTTATAACGAACCCGGGGATCCAGGAACGGATATAAGAAATCCACGATAAAGGTAGCCGCTGCCACCGCGATGATCGAAAGCGTAATCGTCCCCATGATCAGGTTATAGTCAGCCTGTAGAATACCGGTATAAATGAGGGTCCCGATCCCCGGATAACCGAACAGGATTTCCGTAATTAACGCCCCATTGAAGATCGTTCCGATCTGCAATGCCAGCATCGTAACCTGCGGAAGCGCTGCATTCGGCAGCACGTATTTGGTCATAATCTTGCGTTCGCTTAAGCCCTTAAGTCTGGCAAATTGAACATAATCTTCTTCGGCGATCCCGGCAGACAAGGTCTTCATACTAATCACCCACCAGCCTGTTCCTACAAGAATCATGGAGAACGCGGGCAAGATGGAATTATAAACGATGCTCTTGATATGCGCCCATGAGAACCCATCTCCTTGAAAGGTGGCCGATAGCGGAAAAATCGGATAAATATACGACAGCAGCATGATCAGAATCAGCGCCAATATATAGTAGGGTATCGGATAGATCATGATGGAAATGGCCTCCATCGCTTTGGAGTACGATTTATCTTTGAGGAAGCCGGCAAGTAAGCCGACAATATTGCCGATCAGCCATGCAATGATCGTCGAGATTAACAGCAATCCCATCGTCCAAGGCAGAGCTTTCGCGATTAATTCATTGACCGGATTCGGGTAACTGGCCAGTGACGGGCCGAAATCCTGCGTAATGATAACCCGCTTCACAAACCCCAAATATTGATCCCACATCGAGCCTTCGAGTCCGAAGGATTCGTTCAAGGTTTCGCGCAAGGTAATGATCGCATCCGGTTCCATGAACGCCTGGTTCGCCGTCATCTTGCCGATCATCGCTTCCACCGGATCCGATGGCATGAACCGGGGCACGAAGAATACGGTCGTGATGCCGATGAATACGACGAGCACAAAGGAAATCACTTTGGACAGCAGAAACTTGTAAAATCCCATAAAGCAGCATCTCCCCGCCTGCATGACTAGTTTGAAAAATACATACCGGACCTCTGCAGCCCGGTATGTATTCGAATTAGGATTCAGCGTTATCTGCCTGTCGGCTTCAAGTGAGGGGTGTAGAACTTAAACTGCGACCACCACCACCATGGACCCTCGAACGCATTCTCCGAAGTTTGGAATCCATCCCAATAATACGTATCCACCGGAACGAATTTGGAGGTACCGAACATCGGAATGAACGGCATGCCTTTAACGAATTCTTTGTTGATTTCCGTAATGTTCTGGATTACCTTCGGATCATCGCTAGGCAAGCTGTCGAGCTCATCCAACAAGGTGCTCACACGGTCATTTGCCCACCGGTTGCGGTTACCTGGTGCTTGCTCACCGATCGGCACAATGTACTGCTTATGCCAGCCGGTCATATTAGCCGTCGTATCCGGCAGCAATCCGCATGCCGGCCAGTATGAGCCGATTTGGAACGCACCTGTCGATTCACTGTCCCAGAAGGAAGCGCCTTCCATTTGCTGCACATTCACGTCAATGCCCTGTTTACGCCAAGAATCCGCCACCGCAAAGGCCAATCGCATCGACTGGACTTCAAAGTTCGCCGGTGCATTGATGGTCATTGTCCAAGGTTTACCGTTTGGCATGAGCCATTTGTCGCCGTCTTTCTTAAATCCACTCTTCTCCAGCAGCTTCGCCGCTTCAGCCGGATCGAACTTCCACCAGCCAACGCCGAAAGTATCATTGATCGCGCTATTATCCGTAGGCAAACCTTCAACGCCTTGCTGCTTCAACATATCGACAATGCCTGACGCATAGCTGTCGTCGAATGGTTTGTAGCCGTCTTCTAACGCAAAATCCTTCAGCCATCCGAGCATCGGCTTATGATAAGTATCCTGAAGCACCTTGATCGGTGGCAGTTGAATCGGAGAAACCCGCAGCATGCCTCCGAAGGTTGCCATCGAGACGTTCTTGATATCCGTCATCAGAGTAAGTGCCCATCGAACATCCGGATTGTTGTATGGCTCCTTTGCCGTGTTAAAGGACATCCCCCGCTCGCACGGATCATCCATCGTTGCATACGGGAAGTCTTCATACCAAGCTTTCGCATATTCGTTCTTCTGCCTTAGCACATCCCAGCTTTCTGGCGTAATATCCTGCAGGATATCCATATCATGCTGGATCATCGCGATAATCCGTTTCTCCTCCGGTCCGAAGAACTTGAACAAGATGAATTTCGGGCCGGGCTCGCCGACGAGCTTGCCGATATCGCTCTTCTGCCAGTCCTCGCGCTTCTCCCAGAGGAACCAGTTTCCTTGAGGATCGCGATCCTTCAGCTTGTACGGACCAACGCCGATCGGATTCGAGAACTTGAACGTTTCCGGGTCCTCTTTCTCCCAAATATGCTTTGGCATGACTCTGAAGCTGTTGCCCCAAATAACGACGCCGAGCTTCTGTGCCAATCTGGTTTCCGGATTAACGGTTTCGACCTCAATCGTGTAATCGTCTGTCGCCTTCATGCTCTTGATTAGATTCGTGAAGTAGCCGTTGTAACCGAGCTCCTTCGCGCCGGTAATCATCGTTGCTGTAAATTCCACATCATGCGCAGTGAATGGTTTGCCGTCTGACCAGGTCAAGCCTTCCTGGATTTTAAACGAAAACTTCGTATTGGTTCCGTCCAGCGGCTCTGGGAACGTGGCAGCCAAATCCGGGATCTGCGTCCCCTTCTGCGTATCGATTTCCCATAAGTTCGAGAACATGAGCTGATGCACGCCGGCATCCATGGCAACGGCTCCCGGTACATATGGATTATACCGATCCGGATCGGGGCTGCGACCGCCTAAGATATCGACGATTAACGTTTCGCTTCTCGGCGTACCGACATCCGTCATCTTGCCGTCTGATTTGGAATCCCCCGAATCTTTGTTGCCGTCCGTTCCTACAGCCGTATTATTCTTGTTCGTGCCTGAAGTAGAGTTGCTCTTGTCATTGTCGTTATTACAAGCCGTGATGATCAGTGCCGTGAGAACGAACAGCACTGTAAGCCTTTTCATGATTCGCAATGAACACTCCTCCTTCTATTGGGATAATCAGAGTATAGCGAGTAGAAGGAATCATTAATTTGAAAAACCTTGGATTTCGTTAAGAATCATTGGACATTAGGAAAGATTGTTGGAATTCTTTCGGACTCATATGTTCGATTCCCTTAAACACGGTACTGAAGTAAGCTGCATCTTGAAAGCCGACCATCTCCGCCACCTGATAGACCTTCAAGTCCTTCTGCCTGAGAAACTCCTTGGCGATTCGAATGCGGATGAGATTGATATATTCGCTGAACGTGACACGGGTATACTTCTTAAATTGGGAGCTGAAATACCAGGCATTCAGATAGACGGCATCAGCCACCTCTTTCAACGTTAAATCTTTCATATAATTCATCTCGATATAACGGATGGCGGTCTGAATGTAGTGCGGATTGTGATTCTCGTCATTCATGCACATGATCGCAGACATCAAATAGCTCTTTAACCAACCAAGCAGCTCTTTGAGATTGCGGATGCCCTTCATATCCTGTACATAATCGATTTGGTGACCGAAGAATGGTTCCACCCCATGCTCTTTAAGCACATGCTCCAAATAAATCAGCTCACTCAGCAATTCTCGCTTCAACCGAACCGGCTCAAATCTACTGTGAACATGATGCAGCTGCTGCAGGATCGTTTCGATATAGTGACGCAGTTTCTTGGCATCCGCCAAGGCATAATATTTGCCAAACTTACTACCGGAGAAGTAATCACTGACAGCAAATGGCACCAGCTCCTTCAACTGTTGATTGTACATCTCTTCATCCATAACGGCAGAGTACTCATTAAACGCCAGAAACTCGCAATATCTCAAGCAAGTTTCATAGGCCTGCTCAATCGATTCCGAATCACCATTAACGCGTTGAACGGCGGCAACAGCAGTTCGGTTCTGTTTGCGCATAGCCAGCCGGCACTCATTGAGCAGCTGCTTGAAGATTGCTCGATCTACGGCGCCTCTGTAAAGAACAACGCATTTCCCCTCATAGATTACCGTTTCCAATGCATCTCGCTCGAGGTTCCCATGCAGCAATTGATAGGTGATATGCTCCTCCATTCTAGCGTCGATCGGTTCATGTCCGGAGAAGACGGCCAGCAGCAATTCATGTTGTACGGCCCAGTTTCCAGGAAGCTCAACGATTCCTCTGATTACGTTCTCGAGCAGCTGCTTGTGCGAGGATATCGCATTCTGCATTTCTTTCTCTGCCGCTTTGTCTTTAATCTTATCCAAGAGGTCAATGACCGTCTGATAATGGCAGGGCTTCAATAGGTAATCGATTGCACCACATCGCATCGCTTCCCGAACATATTCGAATTCCGCGTGACCGCTCAATATAACGATGTATAGATAGGGATACAGCTTGCTGAGCTCACGTGTAAGCTCAATCCCGTTCTTCCCCGGCATCATAACATCCGTAATGACAATATCGGCCTCCGTAACCTGTAGTACATGCAGCGCTTCCTCCGCACTTTGCGCCGTACCGACGATTTCATGCCCTGTACAGTGTTTGGCGAAAATATGCTGCAATCCTTTGAGAACCGACTTTTCATCATCGACGAGTACGATTTTCAAAGCAGACCTCCCCTTCCTGCATATGAGTTAGGCATGCATGGCTTCATCCTTCCATAGCTCCTCTTGAGGAATTCCAGCATCTATACACAGCTTTAGTGTGATCGCTGTTCCGCGGCCGGTTTCGCTCCGAATGGACAATCCAAACTCTTCCCCGTAGATATAAGTAATACGCTGCCTGACTAATTGAATGCCGAGACCGCCGCTTAAGCTCTTCTTCTCGAATGACGTAAGCAAAGCTTCGACTTTCTCTGCAGGCATGCCGATCCCGTTGTCCTCCACGACAAGATACAAGTCATCGCCCTGGACATAACCTCGAATGATAATAATGCCGCCAAGCATCATTTGCTGGAAAGCATATTTAATCGCGTTCTCCACTAACGGTTGAACGAGCAGCTTCGGAATCTTAATATCCGCTATCGCAGGATCTATATGAAACACATAAGACAGCTTGTCTTCGAAGCGCATCCGTTGAATTTTCAAGTAATTTTCCAGCTGCTCCATATCTTCCGAGACAGTGACAAATTCATTCTGATGTGAGATCGAGTATCGCAGAATAGTGGACAACGAAATAATCGCTTCGCCGATTTCTTCCTCATCCTTGACCACCGTCATCCAATAAATCATGTCCAGCGTGTTATATAGAAAATGGGGATTCAACTTCGACTGCAGATTGATCACTTCGGCTTTACGATAGGTTAGCTGCTGGTAGTACACGGTCTTGATTAACCGGTTTACCCGTTCGGCCATATGGTTGAAATGCCTGATAATGACGCTGAATTCGTCATTTCCTTCCCTGCTGACTATGACATCCAGCTTCCCTTGCTCAATGCTCTCCATCCCTCTCATGATCTGTTTCAGCGGTCTTAGAATCATACGAAGAATGACCAGCGCAAATAAGAAGATGAATGCAAAAACGATCAATTCCATAAGCAGTAACACTTTATTCACCTGGTTGACTTGGTTAAGGATTTCTTTGTTTGGCACGACCCCAATCAGTTTCCACCCCTGGTAATTCAATGTCGAGGTGACTTGGGTACCTGAATCGAGCTGCTGCGCTAAACTGGATTCCGATTGATGAACGAGCCTCCTGTCTGTGGCGAACATGATGGTCTTATCCTTAATCAGGAACACACTTCCCTCTTCTCCCAATCGCACATCGTCCAATTGATCGTGAAATTTCTCATTTAAATCCACTCGGAGCAGACCGAGCAGCTCTTCCCCGTCATATATGAGCATCATCATTGTAATGAGATGCGTCTGCGGCTGCACCGTCCAGATGACATCCTCCGAGCTGCTCGGGCGATCTGTTGTCATTAATTGTTCGGTAAGCTTGTCCGCTTCGAATATCGCATCGGAATAAAATAAGTTCATTGGCGCGTAGCCAACCGGGAAGATGTAGATGTTCTCGATCATCTCCAAATTAGGCAGTCTAACAATTTGCCTTGCAATTTGGTATTTCGCGATTTGATAGTTGATCGTGTGCCGGTTCAAATCCTTCAGATAGTTCTTTAACACTTGGTTGTTGCGAATAACACGGGCATTGGCATCGATTTGCTTATATTGCAGATCAACCTGCTTTCCAATTTGCCGGACCGTTTCTTGTAAATTGGCTTCTGACTGCCGCAGAATAATCCCGCTAATCCAATGCTGGAAGAAACCTGCCTGTAGGATGACCAATAGGAACGAGATGATGATAAACACAAGTATGACTTTGTATTTGAGTGAGCGAACTTTAATCCATTTCATCATCGGCATCCCTCCTAAAGGGTAGTAACACAGCTGTTTGATTAATAAATTGGGTTTTAATGGTTGCGCTTTCACAAATCGGTAATGACATTATAAGGATAATAATTCCATTTAACAATGAGACCAAAGTCTGCGTGCTTTTATGTCGACAATCAAAGAAAATCGATGAAATAGAGCGATTCATGTAAAAAAAACCACGTCAGATGATTTCCGACGTGGATGAATATATAATTAATGCAGTTAATTATCAATGTTCCAGATTGAACTGGAGCATCTATCTATCCACGGACACGTAATAGTTTCCTTCAACAAATGGGAACCGTTCCAACGCATCTTCAGCCAGTTCAACGCCGAGTCCCGGCTTGTCCGGCAGCTCAAGCCATCCGTCCTTAATGACTGGGCTTTCCTGCACAAGTCCCCATTGCAACGGTCCCTGAATGCGGCACAATTCCACTAGAATCGGATTCGGAAGTGCAGCAACCAGATGCGCATTCGCCATCGTCATGACGCCGTTATGCCAGTTATGTGGAATTGTCGGAACACCGTACTGCATGCCGAACTGAGCAATCGACATAGCTGCGGTAATCCCGCATATCCCTGCATCCTGCTGAATAATCGAATACGCTTGACGCTCCATATAGGGAATGAACTGCTCTATCGTCGTGTACTGTTCTCCTCCGGTTACCGGTACACTCAAGGCTGCGTTCAGCCTCGCATACCCTTCAACGTCCTTCTGCGGAATTGGTTCCTCGAACCATCGGAATCCGCCTATCCGATCAAGTCCTTTGCCAAGAGCGAGCGCAAGCTCTTCCGTTAGACGCTGATTACCGTCAATCGCAAGCTCCATCCGGCCGTTCACTTCCTGGGACAACTCCTGAATAAGACCGAGCATCCGATCTACGGTTACGCCATCCCAAGCCCAGTGTGTGCCCACTCTGAATTTGAAGACCTCGTAGCCCTCGGCGATATAAGATAATGCTTCCTCTATGAGCTGCTCCGGTCCCTCTCTCCAATCGTAGCTGCAACCGCCGGAAGCATACAACTGCACTTTGCTAAGCGGATTTGGCGACAACAGCTGCGAAACCGCTTTGCCGGCTAGTTTCCCGCGAATGTCCCATAGCGCACAATCCATGCCTGAAATCGCGCAATCATAAGCCCAGGATTGCCCATTCGGGTGCAGCACGATGGATGGATCCCTTGGGTCGCTGCCTACTAGCAGAGGGGCGACTCTTCTAACCATATCGCTGATCTTTCCGGGTACTCCATATGCGCAGGCTTCACCAATCCCCGTAATACCAGCATCGGTTCGAATGACCACGATAGCTGCTTCTGCTTTGATGGTCCGGAAAGTCGAAGTCATCCATTGCCTATCAGGTTCATGCATTCTGGATAACAATATCGTTTCGACATGCGTTATTTTAATATCGGACATCGCAACTACTCCCCCATCGTTATGAATAGAAATCATAGTCTTCCATATTGTAGGAATTGAATAAAAGTATAGTTATCTGACGCACGCACACCAATGGACAATCCTACGTTTTTTGGACTTATTCATAGTCTGCCTGCAGCTCCGAAGAAAGAGACCGATCACAAGGATCGGTCTCCGTATTCATATGCCTTATTCACCGGTTGGATAGAGGATGCGTGCATCTCCCCAATCCGCATGATCCCAATCGCTGCCGTTGCCGCCATTGGTGACGACTAGCTTCAGCTCATTTATGCCTTCGATAGCCAGATCAATATTTTGCGTCGCTGCTGTTGCGTTCATGAATCCACTGTCGAATGCCAGTATGCCATCCAGCCAAACTTGGAAGCTTACACCGCCATTACCATAAGTCTCGTCGTCGACGCCAACACTCGCTTGGAATTTGGCATATTCGCCTCCGAGCGTGTACACGATCGTCGATTCGGCATGCGTACCCAAACCTTTCGCATAGACGACATCGTTTAGGGTAATTGGTTTGCCATCCGATGATTTATCACGCTGGATATTGCCCCAACCTGCGACGCCGTAATCCCATGAATAGTCGCTGAGGAATACAGTCGGCGTAGTAGGCGGTGCCAATACGGCATTGATTTCGTTACTTGCACCCGAGCTATTTCCCGCTGCGTCTTTTGCTTTTACAGTGAAAGTGCTTGCGGTACCCGGAATAAGGCCTGATGCCGTAAACGAAGTTGCCGTTGCCCCTGTAGTCGTACCGACTAGGTTGCCGTTCCTGTAAACCTCGTAACCTGTAACCGCCTTGTTATCCGTTGACGCCGTCCAAGTTAAGCTTGCGCTGGTGCCGGTTACGGATGCAGCTGTTAGCGCAGCCGGCGCGGTTGGCGGCTGCGAATCCGGAAGTTCAGTCGTCACGCTGAGCGCAGCGCTGACATCTGAAACATTGCCTGCAGCATCACGTGCTCGCAGCGTTATACTATACGTCGTGATTGGCGACAGCCCCGTAAGCGTGAAGGCTAATTCACCCGGTGCAGTAGTGCCCACAAGTGCCCCATCGCGATAGACTTCGTATCCGACGACGCCTACATTGTCAGATGCAGGGTTCCAAATCAAATCAATTGTCTCATCGGTCTGCGAGGGTGAAACCAAATTCGTAGGCATGTTTGGTTTCTTCGTGTCAGGCAGCCCCGGACTAACCAGAATGATCTTCTCCTTCACGTTCGAACGCCCTTCATTATCCCATACGACAAGAGTCACGCGGTAAATACCGGGTTTGTCATAGACATACGTCGGCTTAGCTGATGCGCTTGGCAGCCCTGCCCCGAAATCCCATAGATAGGTAGCGATCGCCCCATTATCTGTCGAGGTGCTGACGAACGTAACCGGCGCACCTGCACGTACCAGTACAGGATTCGTAAAGTTTGCCACCGGCTTCGCATTCGTTAACCCGCGCGACTTCGGCTGTGCATTGCTGCCGTTAAGGAAGACAAGATTGCCCGACCATTCCAAGTGCTGCGCAGCTGTCGGATAGGGATCCATCGTCACGCCTTTATTGCCAGAAATAATGTTATTCGTAAAGCTTAGCCGATCCACGCCTGCTGCTTCCGTAATCTCAATCGCCTTGCGACCGTTGTTTGCGATAAGGTTGCTGTCGAACGATAGGTTCTGAGAATTGCCGTGAATCCGAACGCCATTTCCCTCATAGCCGGGATAAGCAGCTTTCGGATTGCCGAGCTGCGTATTGATAAAGCTGTTCTTATAGAAATATTGATATTGCTCGGTCTCTCCTGAGCCTGCACCTTGCAGCTGCATGCCCCACATGACCATGTTTTTCACCACATTGTAGCTCCACAATTGATGTCCTGTTCCCGGAGATTGCTGAATCCCTACTTGCTGGCCGCCGTCTACCAGATTGTCCGTCGTTACGGCGTTCTCCGCCATGATTTCCAGTCCGATTGAACCGACTCTGCCGTCGGTTGGCTGCACCACATTCCGGCGCACGGCGATATTCTTCGAGCGTACGGCACTGATCCAGAAATCCACATGATTATCCTCAATGATGGCATTGTCCGAATTCGTATGAAGCTCAATGGATAGGCCATGTTCCTTCAAGCCTGATCCGGTGATTGTATTGGATCTAACAATCGCGCCGGAGCTTCCGTCATTAATGAGGATACCTCCTCGTCCGGTATTCGCGATGACGTTATTTTCAACGATCACGTTCTTGGAATCCCAGCCTGCGCGAACGGCAGCCCCCCAGATCGAGCCTACGCCGATGTTCGTGACATTGTTGTTCGTGATGCGAACGTTCTGAGATCCGACGACGTAAAGCGCATGAGGACCGAAGCCATCTACAGCGGCGAAATCCTTGACTATTAGTCCGCTCATCTCGTTTCCGCCGCCGCCCTCGGATACGGCCGCTGACATCGCTACTGTGCTGTTGTTTCCATCAAGCGTCATATTCTTGATCGATGCTCCGGATACGTTCAGCATATAAAACATATACGTTTCGGGGTTGTCCGTATATTTCACGATCGTGCTGTTGCGATCCTCTCCACGGATCGCGACGCCTGATTTCCCTTTAACTGTACCCGCCAAATAATACGTGCCTTTCGGAAGCAGTACCGTATCCCCCGGTGCTGCTGCATCAATAGCCGATTGAATCGCAGCTTTATCATCGAGATTATCTGCCCCGTTTGCCCCGAAATCGATGGCGGACAGAGTCGTTGATGCGACAGGACCTGCAGCGACATTGCTCAAAGGAATAGCAGACGTTACCATAATGGCAGACAAGAACAAGCGAATGACAGCTTTCTTAGACGGCTTCACTTTCATTCTTCACTTCTCTCCTTCATTGGGTTAGTTACGGTGATTTCAGCTACAGCTACAGATTCTCAAGTCATTTATTGGATGAACACCTGACCTCCTTCTTGCCCGAAATTGTGGAAGCGAATTCCAATCTATCCATCTAACATGCTACAGCACGGATCAAATCAGTAGTTAGTGTACAATAACTGAAAATGACCCCTCCTCCCGAAACGAGAGCTTATACATTATTCGAAATCATGTACAATCCTGATTGCTGATACCAAATAAACGCCAAAAAGCCCCCGCCAAACTAATGGCGAGAGCTGACAATGCAAAATCCGGCAGGACTATTCCAAGCGATCCTTAAGGTACATGGTTAACGAATACAGCATCAAATGCAATTCCTCATTGGTCTCTGCAAATGGCGTTTCTTGAACACCGTGCGCATCACGACGGAGCAATTCGCGATTTAACTTCGTGATATTGGTCACTAAAGTGTGGTTGTCCCAAGCCTCGATAATGGCATTCATCTGCGGCTGCTTCTCATGCGCAATATTGTTAAATTCAGCGAATTTGGGATCCAGCATGAAACTGGAAAAGGAGATTTTCTCTTGCTCTGCTTGTGACATCGATTAAGCACCAACTTCTTCTTATTTTGTTTGGTTAGGCGGGCAAATCGCAAAAAGTTCAACTAAAGTCGTAATCGTATAAGTACTTTGGATATCTGCGGGGCTGCTTTGTGATCTACGGTTGATCCAACACGTATCAATTCCGGACAGAATGCCGCCTTTAATGTCGGTACTTAATGAATCCCCGATAATCAATGCTTCTCTTTTATTGAAATCCTTAATATGATTCATCACGTATTCGAAGAAGGCGATAGACGGCTTGGAGTAGCCGATGCTTTGTGAATCGAAAACAGCTTCAAAGAAATCATACAATCCCGAAATCTTCAATCGCTTAATCTGCGTTTGGGTAATGCCATTCGTAACAACGAACAGTCGATGGGATCCAGATAGACTTTGAATGACTTCCAGTGCACCTTCGATATGCAGCTGATTTCCGGTACCAAGCAGCTCTCTATACATCTTCTCCCATTCAGGGCCATCCACAACTTCGCCAAGCTTCAACATCGTTTCGGAGAATCTCGAGTTAAGCACCGCATCTAAACCGATCGTTCCATGCTCATAATCCGCCCATAATTGTTTGTTGACGGAATTATACACGCCAAATAACTCATCTGAGAACGTGTATCCGTGGTGCCCAAACAATTGGGTTAACGATTCGGTTTCATTGGCGCCGAAGTCTAACAATGTGTCGTCTAAATCAAATAGCAGTATGTTGTAGCTCATGTACCCACCTCTTATAAGTGTATAATAAACAACAGTCTATCGCCATACATCCACGATGTACAGTGATAGACTGCGTAAAAATACTATTTGCGTACGGCCGGTTGATATTCGCCGGGTATCATCCCCGTTGAGATCGCCATTCGATTCCAACAGTTAATGGCATTAATCGCCATAATCAAATCGACGAATTGGCCCTCATCGAAATAATTGCGGACTTGCTCATACAATTCCTGTGATACGCCGCCCTCTGAAATTTGGGTCACCGCTTCAGTTAACGCCAGTGCGGCCCGCTCTTCATCCGTATAGAACGGTGCTTCCTTCCATGCATTCAGCAGATACAATCGCTGCTCCGTTTCCCCCATAGCACGTGCATCCTTCGTATGCATGTCCAAACAGTATGCACAGCCGTTAATTTGAGAGGCGCGAATTTTGATCAATTCCCACAAGTGGTGATCAAGGCCGCTGTTCTTCACATATCCTTCCAATTTCAACAACGCCTGTAACGACTCGGGGCGAGCCTTCATGTAGTTTAATCTCAATTCCATATCTATACACCTCTTCTGTTAGTTTGTATTCATGATTCGTTCAAAGGCTGCCTGAAATGCCGCTCATTAATTAGTCCCTGACCTATAATATTTCCATGACTATTAGCGGAATATCCCCCTTTGAGTCCACTTTTCTCGCTGCATTAATTGTAGATAATATATATCGACGATTAATGTTGTCTTTAATATAATTCATCATTAGCTCCATGTCAACCGTCTCCTTCTGTCCTATAAAAAAAATGCTGAGAGTTCGAAAATCGAACTCTCAGCATTCAAACTACCTTAAACTGTACTCGACGAACCTGATCCATCCGGCCCATCCGCCAGATCGATGACGCCTACGGCAAGCACCGTAATTGCGGCTGCTTTTCCAAGCTTCTTGACGCCGTCTTTGATTAATTCCTTATCGTTTTCTTTGATGCCGGCCACCACTTCGATCCCGCTTTCGACCACGTATTGGATGCCTTGTCCCGCACCTCTCACCGTTGTTGTTGCCGCATCTCCAAGATCGTTAAGTCCTGTTTGCGCCCGTTGCTTATCGGCTGTTACCAAGCCTGCGCCTACATCCCATACGCCGCTTGCTGCTTGACCCGCCAGTTCACCTGTTTTGGAAGTTACTCGCTCCACATCATTGCCGATTTCTTTAATATAGTCGCTATGGACAAGTTCTCCGGCGACCCGTACCGTTCCTCCGATTACTCTGCCTGTCACATCGCCCGCCAGTTTCCCGATCCCTTTCAGAAAATCCATCTGAAGCACCTCCGTATTATTATTTATATTATAACGGATGACCGCGTGCTTCGTTTCATTTTCAATTAAACCCGCCGTTCACGCGAATCGTCTGCCCCGTAATCCAACGCGCTTTATCGCTGACTAGCAGATCAACCGCATTCGCGATGTCCTCAGGTTCGCCAAGACGGCCAAAGGCAATCATACGGCTGAATGAATCAATCAGTTCCGGTGATTTGCCGTTCAAGAACAACTCGGTCGCAATCTGTCCCGGTGCAATGCAATTGATAACGATATCCTTCGGCGCAAATTCCTTCGCCAATTGGCGAGTGATTTGCTCAACCGCCCCTTTGGTTGCGGCATAAACGCTATAAGTGGGGAGCATAGCACCGATGACGGAAGTAGAGAAATTGATGATTGTCCCGCCTTTCGACATATGCTTCATCGCTTGTTGGCAAGCGAAGTAAGTCCCTTTCACATTAATGGCGAATTGCCGATCAAACATCTCTTCTGTCACATCCGCGATAGCTGTGCATTCCATGATTCCGGCATTATTGACCAGAATGTCTACGCGCCCGAAACGAGCAATCGTAGCTGAGAATAACGCTTCGACTTCGCTCACTTTGCTCACATCGGCGCGAATTGCAGTCGCTTCGCCGCCGAACTGTTCGATCGTCGTTACAACCTCGTCCGCTTTCCCTTGATTCGAGGAATAATTGACGACCACCTTCGCTCCTGCTTGTGCCAGTTGGATCGCCAATTGACGTCCAATCCCCCGTGAAGCTCCTGTGACGATCGCTACTTTGCCATTCAAACTCATATCTGATCTCTCCTTATCCTTTGGAATTAACCTATAACTATTCTGCAGTGTTCGGCTTGTAAGTTTATTATAGTCATGGTTAGTTAGATGCCGTTAGATCATACCTGTACAATTCTTGCCTAATTCTCTTCAAGTTCGCTATGATAAGGAGTACATTACTTCGTCTCCGGGAAGGAACGCAAACGCATGGATCCACTAAATGAAGCCCTCCGCTTAGAGCAAGCTTTGCAGCAATTGGCACGATTGATACACCAACATGCTCCGCTCAGCGGTACCCATCCGACGGCAGTGCCTTCTTTGCAGCTCATGCATGCGACTCATTTGTCTGAACCGCTGGAAGCGGTCTATAAACCATCCATTTGCGTCGTAGCACAAGGGGCAAAGACTGGCACACTGGCTGACGAAACCTACCGGTACGATTCATCGAATTACCTGATCACTTCCGTTGAATTGCCGATTGTAGGGAGAATTATTGAAGCTTCGTCCGACACCCCCTATTTAAGCTTAAAGTTAAGCTTCGACACCGATATGATCCTGGAAATCGTAAAAGAAATGCATCGCCCCGTGCAAGTTCCCGCCGAACTCAGTCGCGGGATCACTGTAGGCCGAACCTCTCCCGCATTACTCGAATCCATTGTGCGACTCATGCGGCTGCTTAATGAGCCTGAAGATATTTCGATTCTTGCTCCACTCGTCATCCGCGAAATCTTGTATCGTGTCCTTCAAGGCGAGCAAGGTGCACGCCTCTACCAATTTGCCGTTACCGGCGGCCATGCGAACAACATCGCACGTGCGATCCAAATCATTAACCGGCAATTCGATCAGATGATTGTGGTCGAGCAGCTTGCCAAGTCTGTGAACATGAGCACATCGGCGTTTCATAAACATTTTAAAAGGATTACGGCGATGAGTCCCCTGCAATATCAGAAAACGGTTCGTTTGCAGGAAGCACGGCGGCTCATGCTGACAGAATCCATGCAGGCTGCTGATGCGGCATTCCGCGTCGGTTACGAGAGTCCTTCCCAATTCAGCCGGGAATACGCCAGGATGTATGGAAGACCGCCCAAGCAGGATGTTCACAATCACCGCTCTATATGACAAAAATGTCACTTTAGATGTTGTTAATTCGATGGTTGAAGGGCAAATTAGTCGGTATAGTGGTGTGGTGAAGGAGGATGACATCCATGGGGAACATTATACAAACCAAGAACTTATCGAAGTCGTATGGAAATGTACAAGTCTTAAAAAGTATTGATCTGACGATTGAACAAGGAGAATTCACTGCCATTATGGGGCCATCCGGCTCTGGCAAAACGACATTATTAAACACGCTCTCCACGATTGACAGCTTTAATGGCGGGGATGTTTGGATCGAGGGAAGCTCGCTGCTCGATATGAAGAAGAAAGCGTTACGCGATTTCCGGCAGAAACGAATGGGTTTTATCTTCCAAGATTACAACCTGCTGGACACGTTAACGGTGAAAGAAAATATTCTGCTTCCGCTCTCTCTGCAGAAAACACCGGTCGCGGAAATGGAGCAGCGATTAGCGAGAATAATAGCTGCCTTAAACTTAGAATCGATCTTGCAGCAATACCCTTCTGAAATCTCCGGCGGTCAGAAGCAGCGCACCGCAGCTGCACGGGCAATCATTACGAATCCTGCGATTGTATTCGCGGACGAGCCGACCGGCTCCCTTGACTCTCGATCCGCTACTCAGCTGCTCGAACAAATTCAACTGCTTAATCACTCTTTTAGAACAACGGTACTTTTGATTACCCACGACGCTTATGCGGCTAGTTATTGCCAGCGCGTCATCTTTATCCGAGATGGGAAAATTGTCAATGAAATGTTTAAAGGCGAACAATCCGAGAAACAGTTCTTCGATCGCATCCTGACCGTTCAAAGCGCCATAGGAGGCGAACGACGATGAGCTTGCTCGATCTATCTTGGCGCAATATGAAACGAAGCTTTCGACTCTATTCGATTTACTTCATTTCCATGCTCATCGGGGTCATCATCTATTTCACATTCTCGTCTCTTATGTATAACGATGATATTCTGACCGCTATCGCAAATAAAGATAATTTTCAACTTGGCGTCTCCATCGCATCGGTAGTCGTATTCTTCTTCATTATTTTCTTCATCCTCTATGCGAACTCGTTCTTTATGAAGCAGCGCAAGAAGGAATTTGGGATGTATTTGCTGTATGGCATGAGTGAGCGGCATATTGTAGGGATGGTGTTTCTCGAGACTGTCATTCTCAGCGCGATCTCTATCGTCAGCGGGATTTTGGTCGGCGGATTGCTTTCCAAGTTCTTTGGCATGTTATTGATGAATTTGATGCATTACGACGAAGTAATCTCCTTTGCCTTCCCGATTGAGGCGATAAGGTCAACGATTCTGCTCTTCGCGGTCATCATTCTCATTATTTGTGTACAAAGCTACCTTACTGTTCGCCGAGTCCAATTGGTGGAGTTATTCCATGCCAAAGCCAAGAAGGACAAGCCCGTTCCATTCTCCGCATCGCTTGCAATAAGTTCCGTACTCTTGTTAGGAATAGCTTTCTTTCTCATCAGTCGCGACGGAAGCTCGGTTGTTTGGCAAGACTACACCATGGTGAGTATGTTTGCGGTAACGGTCGGAATAATCGGCGGGACCTATTTATTTTTCCGACAGTTTTTCGGTTGGATCTTGGATAAGATGAGCAAGCGGAATAACTACTTGGATGGTAACAAAATGTTATGGATTTCCTCGCTGCGATTCTCCATTCGCGGAAATACCTTGATGCTAACGTTCATTTCCTTGTTTAGTGCGTTAATCATTTTCTTGGTTGGTTTCGTTTCGATAAACTATACCGTGCAAATCTTATCAGCTGGGAAAGAGTTTCCGAACCACATCGCGTTTACGTCACAAGATGCAGACAAACAAAAGCAAATTGAACAATTAATGGAGAACGAACATCCCATTACACACCATGAAAGAATTAATGGACTATCTGCTGTGCCGGTTTCTGACAGCACCATTGCCTTTGGAAATCGAGATGCAGCTGAGGAAGGAATTCTGCTGTTCGCGGAATCGCAATTCAATGACATCGTCAGCATGCGCGGGGATAAACAACAGGTGAATTTGCAAGGTCAAGAAGCAGTAGTCCTTCTGCCTGTCGGAGCGCAACCCATCACGTTTACCGTAGGCAAGCAGCCTGAATTCACAGTAAAACTTAAGGAAGAGATGACATTGCGGCTCGCTGAGAAGAAGAACTATACGTTTCTCAGCAAGGCTACCGACTCCAAAGGGGACGTTGGCTCATTTCCTTCCATCCTGGTCATTTCCGATGAAACATTCGAAGGGTTAAAACCGGGAGCAGCCGTTAGCTCGTTCGACATCTATCAAATCAAGGACGCCCGAAATTCCACTGCGTTATCTCATCAAGTCCATGATCTGGTTACGGCAACACCTGGATCGTATTACGCTGCATTTGTCGATCTCTATACGATTGATACTGAAACTTCATCTCTCCTGCTATTCTCTGCCGCATTCCTTGCGGTCATCGCGTTATTTGCACTGGGAAGCATCATCTACTTTAAGCAATTGCGGGAAGCCACGGAAGAACTGAGGCAATATTCGATCTTACGTAAGCTCGGCGTCGATGACCATGAAATGAAGAAGGTTATTCGTAAACAGCTGCTGTTTGTATTCCTGCCTCCAATTCTGCTTGGTTTGCTGCACAGTTGGTTTCTGTTGATTTATCCGACGATGGAGGAAGTCAAGGATTACCCGCAGATCACTTCGATTATCACCGCGGTTCTGTTTCTGTATGTGGCCATCTATGCCCTGTTTTATTTATCCTCTGCGAGTGTTTACTACAAAATAGTGAATCCAACAAACGCAATGAACTAATCAAATGCAGGCTCCCAGAGTCGTCCATCATGACGACTTCGGGAGCCTGGATTACTGACCGTTCATTGCGTTTGTTGTTGCCGGATCAACAGATAGGGATCTTCATCCTTCGGGAAATGGATGATAAATTGGGTGGATACCCCGACCTCAGAGCTGCACGTGATATAATGGCCAAGTTTATTGGATAATTGCTGCGCCAAATATAAGCCCATGCCTGTAGATTTCGTGTACCTGCGTCCTGTTTCTCCGGTAAAACCACGATTAAAGATGCGTGGAAGGTCTTGCGGGCTGATGCCAATCCCGCTGTCCCGAATGAGCAATTGCCGCTCCAGCGGAGTTTCCACGGAAGTAATCGTGATCTGTCCGCCATGCCCCGTGTACTTCAAGCTGTTTGTCAGGATCTGATTGACGATGAACTGCAGCCATTTGGGATCACTTTGAACGTCTATCGATTCTGCCTGCATGTCCATACGGATTTTCTTAGAAATAAAGGTTTTCGAATGCGTTTTTACGATATCCTTCGCAATTTGCAGCAAGTCACAGTTCTTAATATCGTAATCCTGATTAAAACTATCCAGCTTGGCGTAATAAAGCGCTTGATCAATGTAATGCTCAATCTTCGCAAGTTCTTCTCTTAGACTATTGGCATCCATTTCCGTTTGCTGAAGTAAACGCAGAACGGCAATTGGCGTTTTTATCTCATGAAACCAAGAGACGATGAAATCATAATGCTCATTTTGCCGATCATGCAGCCGATTCATTTCGCGGATATGTTGGATCTTCAGCTCATGCAAGTACTGCCTTGTGACCTCGCCCTCCAAAGATAAGCTGTCAGCATCGCCGCTGCTCATTTGACGCATCACGCGCAAGTTTTGTTGGTAGCGAACCATTAAGAATCCAAGTAATACAAGCGAAGTTAAGGTGAACGCATAGAAGAATGTCCCCCATGCCACGCTCCCGCCACTGTTATCGGTCAAGATAACCGCGGCCGTAATCATGGAACCAGCTATGTACAGATAAATGTAAGGTTTCTCGTAGGATAGAAAACGCAGGAAGCTCATTCGATCAAGTACCCCATTCCCTTGCGGGTTGCGATAAACGATTCCAATTCCAGCTCCGCGATTTTCTTGCGCAGTCTGTTCACGTTGACCGTTAAGGTGTTATCATCGACGAACTGTTCTTCATTCCACAGTGCTTGCATCAAGTCCTCGCGGGAAACGATTTTGCCGATATGTCGCATCATGAACTGTAGAAGGATGAATTCATTCCGGCTTAACTCCATGATGTTTCCTCGAAATTCTATCGTTGAATTCGTAACATTTAATTTCAATCCCCGATGGATGAATGTAGGACTTTCATCTTCCTGATACGTATATTTCCTTCGAATAAGCGCGCCGATCTTGGCAACCAGAATATCCAATTCGAATGGCTTCTGGATAAAATCATCCCCGCCCATATTGATCGCCATGACAACATCCATATTCTGATTGCGAGATGACAGAAACATAATCGGCACCTTGGAAACCGAGCGTATCTGCTGACACCAATAGTAACCATCCAAGACGGGCAAATTAATATCTAACAGCACAAGATGAGGTTCTGACCGCTTAAACTCGGCTAACACCTGCTCAAATTCGGTCACTTCGACCACTTGATATTGCCACTTTACCAACGTATCCCCGACAATCCGTCTAATTTTCTCATCGTCTTCAACCAGCATAATGCTATACATATTACCCCTCATTATCACAAAAGTTTCTACTAGTAGTTTAGCACAATCATACCGTAGATTACCTCTGTAAGAAGAGGATCAACCCAGCTCAATCTGTTCGTACATGGAGGCTTCGCGGTCCCGTATGATGCGGCGCAGTTCGGATACCAATCCACGATCGATTTTCCCCTGCTCATATAGATTCTGCACCTCGTACCTCTCCGCCTGAACCGCAATCCAGTGAAGCTCCTTTCGTGTTTCATCGAAGGCTTCTTTCTTGCGTTTACTGTGAAGCTGAAACGATCGAAGTCGATTGACGAGCTGCTTATAATAGGCAACAACGCATTCTGTCGGATCATTCGCACTCTCCGGTGCGCATAACGGCCCAATCTGATTGATTACCACTTGTCCGCACTCGATACGGAGTCCCCGCAGCGATTCAAGGTCTTGCTCCGTTAATGCCCTTCGCCCTGAATGCGGTGCGCCGGTGATCAGCTCTTTCAATCGGCCGAGCAGCCTTTTGAACACCAACAACCACAAGTGCAGCCGATTCGCCAAAATAATTTCTACTTGATCAAGCATTTTGTTATAGAATTCCGCATGGCTTTTCGTTATTGTGCCCTTCTCGAGGCGCTCCTGGATATAGTCCCGTTCGATCTCCAATGCTTCGATCCGCAGTGCAATTTCGTCTTGATTTAAACGAGATATCCGTTTATATTGGCTGTCTTTCGATCCAAGCTGCCCAATCATTTGGTTGTACTCCTCAATGACGGCATCCACCGCTTCCTCGTTCCCTTCATTACTCTCCTGCTGCAGTTGGCGCACAGCGGCTTGCAGGATGTGAACATGCCATTCGTTCTCCTCTAAGGCCAACGCTGTTTCGTCCGACAAGACACGTTTCTTCGCAATTAGTGGCAGCAAGATACTGGCTGTTAGGAGGGACAACAGAATGACACAGGCGGCGAGAAAAATCATGAGGTTTCGTTCCGGAAACAGCTCCCCGCTGCTCAGAAACAGCGGAATGGAGAAGGCGCCGGCTAGCGTGACGGCACCGCGCACGCCAGAGATGGTTGTCATGATGAGTGCTTTGAAGCTCGATGCTTCTTTACTGTAGGAGCCGAATATCCGCCAGCCCTGCGTAAAGAGCAGCGTCCACACAAATCGGAGCGCGAGCAGCAGCACAAAGATAGCCACGGCATAACCGATAACGACAATGTTATTAAAGCCCGGATCTTTGAAGATGACTGAGGTCACGTCAGGAATTTGCGTCCCCAGAATGACAAATACGAGGCCGTTCAGGATAAACAAATAAACGGACCATGTACTGGTGGAAACGGATTTCAGTTTCCCGATGTCGCACTCCACTTTATCTTTCTCAATGGCATGCACAATCCCGCCGGCGACCGCTGCTAAGATGCCCGAAACACCGACTTCCTCGGCACATAAATAAAGGACAAAAGGCGTCAGCAGCTGCAGCAGCATGTGCATCGTTTCATCATCCAGCCCATTGCGTCGCAGTAATTGCCGTATACCTGCAATAATTACAGCGAGCATGGCCCCCACTAGAAGTCCGCCGATCGAGATAAGAAGAAAGCTGAAAGCGGCTTTCTGCAGCGAGAAAATGCCGGTTACCGCTGCCGCGATCGCAAATTTGAACGCAACTAAGCCGGAAGCGTCGTTCATTAACGCTTCGCCTTCGAGGAGTCGCATAAGACTCTTCGGCAGGTGGATTCGCCCAGCGAGTGCGCTCACCGCAATCGCATCCGTCGGTGACAGAATGGCTGCCAGAGCAAAGGCTGCGACCAGCGGAATTGTCGGTATCATCCAGTGAATCGTATAGCCGACTACGAATACGGTAGCGAATACCAGCCCTACGGAAAGCAGCAGTATCGGAGCACGCAGTCGCCAGAGCTCTTCTCGCGGTGTATGTCTGCCATCATTGTACAGCAGCGGGGCGATGAACAAGATAAAGAACAGCTCCGGCTCCAGCTGTAGATGAATGCCGATCGGGAGCACAGTAATGAAGCCGCCGAGCACGATCTGGATGAGCGGTACCGGCACGAATGGCACGAACCGGTAAATCACATTCGACACACCAATAAGGACGAGTAACACAAGTACGACGATAAACACTTCCAAGCTGGCTTCCCCCCTATCCGAGCATATATTTCGTTATATTTTCCATGATTGCAAACCGATATTCTCCCAATCCCGCTGACTTAATAAAGAGAGCCCTTCGGACTCTAGGTCGCAAAGGGCTCAGATTAACTTGTCGGTTATTCTCAGGCTGGCTCGAATGTTCGAACCACTTCATACATCCCGGGCTCAAACTTAGCTATCGTTAATGCTTCTTGCAGATACGGAAGTGGTTTAGGATCACTTCGCATCGCGTTATATTCCTCTTCGCTTCTCCACTGCGCATACATCGTCACTTTAGTCCCATCCAAGCTGCGATGAAGACTCGAAGAGATGAACCCTTTCGCGTAACGAACGGAGACATCTGTTGCGCTTGTAAGCAGCTCAACCAGACGATCCTGATTCGCGGGGTCCACTGTGAATACATTGATGAAAGTAAGAATCGGATTATTCATCGTAATTTGAGTCATACTGCTGCCTCCTTGAGTGTAATGAATGAATTAATGTATTAATCACCAATTTCCTCGTACATGCGAGTAACTTCTCGGCTCAATTCCCTGGCTTCAAAATCTGTCGAGCGACTTAGCATCTCCCAGCGTTTTGTTTCGGCTAATTTCCCTTCATCCACTGCATTTGCGATCTCGACTGCATCGCTGCCAAGCAGCAAACGAAGAGGCGGATTCTCTTCATTGACGATTGTGATGATGGCTTGCGCAGCTTTATCCGGATCGCCATTCTCTTGGCCGGTTGTGTTGCGCAGGTGCTTGAGCAGACCACCGACGGTGTCCCGGTACTCAACACGCGGTTCGATGTGCTGCATGGATGAACCGGCCCAGTCGGTACGGAAACCGCCGGGTTCGATTAAAGTGACCTTCAAGCCTAGCGATTCCGTTTCTTTGGCAAGGACCTCAGAGAAACCTTCAACTGCCCATTTGGCCAATTGGTACGGTGCAAGACCGGGTGCACCTGTGCGACCGCCGATGGACGAGAACTGAACAATGTGACCGTGACCTTGCTCGCGCAGCAGTGGCAGCGCAGCTTTCGTTACATTAATTGTGCCCCAAAGGTTCGTTTCTACTTGAGCGCGGAAGTCATCCATCGAAGTTTCTTCAATGGAGGAGACATTGCCGTATCCTGCATTATTGACAAGTACGTCTAACCGTCCGAATGTATCGAAAGCGGCCTTCACCGCGGCTTCTGCCTGATCAAACCGAGTGACATCCAGTTGAACCGTACGAATCTATCTGCCATAACGTTCAGCAAGATCAGTGAGCTGTTCGGGATTTCGAGCCGTTGCAATGAGTTGATCTCCACTAGCCAAAACCGCTTCTGCGAGACTGCGGCCGAAACCTCTTGAGCTTCCTGTAATAAGCCAAACTTTAGACATATGATTGTGCCTCCCCAATGATGTGAGTGATTTGGAATGTTCGTTCCAATGCGATCAGTATAGTCTCATCTCTAACTCAAGTCAACACGTTTCGGAATGTATATTCCAACCAATATTTTCTTGTTATCGGAATGATTATTCCATGACCACAAATAAAAAAGCCCCTTGAGACCATAATGGCCCAAAAGACTTTTACACAAGGATGGCTTTCCATGACGCCTCAAGAATTTGCTGCACCTGTTGTTCATTCAGCGGATATTTCTGTACATAGTACCCTTTCAGGATGGACGAAATGATCCCGTGGATGAGCTGATGGCACAGGTGTGAATCCATCTCTCTGATAATCCCCTGCTTCTGCCCTTCCACAATTAAGGAATGAACGACTTCTCGGGAATGATGAGCATCGTCCATATTACGCAGCTCCGGTGAGATATACGGTGAGTAAGAGAAGCTGTCGATAAACAAAAATTCCTTGGGGAAATCAACGCCGAATTGGAGTCGATTAAACTGAAGGCATTTAAACCGTTCATACAGGCTCGCTCCAGGATTATAGCCATGGAGCAAATATTCCCCCATATGCATGCGTGCCTCTTTATACACGGCGTTCACGAGCTCTTCTTTATTCGCAAAATAGTTATAGATCGTGCCGGAACCGACGTTTGCACGCTTGAAAATCTTGGAGAAGGTGAATGATTGCAGTCCCTCTTCATGAATTAATTCGAGCGTAGCCGTCATGATATCCTGTTTCTTACTCATTCATTCCACCTCTGACAACACTGACAATTTAGTCACATTATTGCCTCTTCCGGACATAAAGTCAATGATAATCAAAAAGGAACCCCATAAGAGATGTTGTTGATTCGGTTGGTCCGAATGGGCAGAGACTTGAATAAAGTATAAGGATTCATTTTCATCCACGTAGACTTACCCCCTGCGTTCATTTAAGCCTTTTCTAAAGGAGAACATACCATGGCACAAGGAAACGTAAGCCAACAACATGCAGCACAAATGGCAGATAAGAAAGCCATCCGAGGGCCGTTTCAGATTCATTTTCCGGAATCAGAGCTTACTGAATTGCGTAATCGCATTATCGCTACAAGATGGCCGGAGAAGGAAACGGTATCGAACCAATCGCAAGGTGTTCCGCTTGCAACCATGCAGAAAGTCGCGGAATATTGGGCAACCGAATATGATTGGCGCAAGTGCGAGGCTACGCTCAACAATATCCCTCAGTTCTTGACAGAGATCGATGGGCTGGACATCCATTTCATGCATATTCGATCTAAGCACGAAGATGCTTTGCCGATGATTATCACGCATGGTTGGTCGGGCTCCATCATCGAGCTGCTCAAAGTAATCGATCCGTTAACCAATCCTACCGCGTATGGAGCGAAAGCTTCGGATGCCTTCCATTTGGTCGTTCCATCTATGCCCGGCTATGGCTTCTCAGGTAAACCGACTACTACCGGTTGGGGTCCTGAACGCATTGCAAGTGCCTGGACCGAACTCATGAATCGACTCGGGTATTCGAAGTATGTGGCGCAAGGCGGCGATTGGGGAGCGATCATTACAGATTTCATGGCCGTTATGAAACCGCCGGGACTAATCGGTATTCATTCCAATATGCCGGGCACGGTTCCACCTCACATTGATACCGCACTCATGAAAGGCAATCCGCTTCCCCCCAATCTAACGCCGGAAGAGATGCGTGCCTGCGAGCAATTGGCTTTCGTTTACAGACATCTCGGCTACGCTTCAATGATGGGTACACGCCCGCAGACGCTGACCGGACTGGTGGATTCGCCCATAGGCTTGGCAGCTTTCTTAATGGACCACGATGCTTGCAGCCTGGAGCTGATGATTAAGGCATTCGATGGACATCCGGAAGGTCTTACCAGAGATAATATTCTCGATAACGCTACGCTCTATTGGTTGACGAAAACAGCCATTTCAGCAGCCCGGCTCTATTGGGAGAACACGTTCTCCTTCTTCGTCGTAAAGGGAGTCCAAATCCCCGCAGCCGTGACAGTCTTTCCGTTTGAGCTGTATGAAGCGCCCAAGAGCTGGACCCGGCAGGCTTACCCTGAACTTATCTACTATAACAGAGTTGACCGCGGCGGACATTTCGCTGCTTGGGAAGTGCCGCTGCTGTTCTCCGAAGAGGTTCGCGCGGGGCTTAGGTCTCTTCGTTAACCCAAAAAAGAGGCCGCCTCAAAAGTCGTCTTGCACACTTTTGAGAGCGGCCTCTTCTTATTGAGATATCGTGTTTGCTCGAATTTCCTGCAACCGGCTTGATATGGCGCTGCTTTCAGGAGCTATGGCTGCGCCGCAGGATAAGATACGAATCATAGCATCTTGTTCTTGATTGCTGCGAGCTAACGCTTCCGTAATACCCACAAATTCATAATCGGCTAAATAGTAGCTTTCCGAGTCCGCAATCATGATACGATGATACTCTTCCATTGCTGCCTCCACACCATCAGATACAGCCAGAGAGGCAACTTTATGAGCAAGAGATCGCTTAATATGGGACATGTCTCTTAACCCCAGCAATTGATCCAGTATGGAGAAGGACACGTTGTCCAGCCAAACATAATCGCTGTTGGCCATAACGGCTATAGCGATATGATCATCCGGAAGAATGAACAAATGGGTTAGGAACCCCGTATCCCAACCGGAATGGGAGAGAATACGTGAGCCCTTGTAATCTCCCATAAACCAGCCCAGACCGATATGCGATTTCTTAGGATCATAGCCCGTTTCAGCATGAGGCTTCCACATTTCAGCATGGCTTCCGGACTGCAACGCGGAATATCCATTGCCTGCAGCTCCTTGGTTTAAGTGCATCTGCAGATAGCGGCACATATCTTCTGCGCTGGTATACAACGTGGAGCTTGGTGCATGTGCCCTGTTGTATGGAAACACATCGCTGACATAACCACCGTAACCAGGGGAAGATCCGAGCACATGCGGCGCGGCCAGCTGCGTTTCTACTTCCTGCTTCAGAAAGGAACTGGAACGCATTCCGATCGGTTCCAGAATGGCTGCATTCATATAGTGCTCGAAGCTCAACCCGCTGACTTTTGCGATAAGGTCGCCCAGTATCTCATAGCCAATATTACTGTAAGCGAACTTATCGCCTGGATCGCTTTGCAGCTTAAGATGACTACTACTTCTTACATATCTTTCGAGGCTTTGCTCATCGTATTCCGGCCGGTCCCACGCGTAATCATTCTCATCCGGCATCCCGGAGGTGTGGTTCATCAGCTGCCTGACTGTAACCGTCCTGTATCGCTCGTCATCCAGTTTAAAGTAGGGTAGATACGCCAAGATCGGCGAATCCAAATCTATTTTCCCTTGTTCAACAAGCTGCATGATGCCTGTAGCTACGAAGGTTTTGGATACAGAAGCTTGATGAAATAAGGTATCATGAAGCACGGGGGCACCCGTCCCTTTATTAGCCGTTCCATATTCACCGGCAAAGCTTAGGTTGTGGTCATACACGATTCCGACAGATAGACCCGGGAACTGTTCATGTTCAACATATTCGGTCAGCATTTCATGCAGCCTGCTAATTTTAACTGAATTTGTATTCATAGCTACCTCCTATTTATCCAGCTTATTTCCTATTACTAGCCATAACTATATCGATAGGAAATGGATATGCATAGATAAGAAACGAATAGAAAGTATTCATTGCACACCTAATCAGGCTTGATTCACCAGATTATCCGCAGTGCGGAAGGCAAGCGCAAGTATGGTCAGCACCGGATTGACGCCGCCGTTAGTCACATGCACGGAACCGTCGCTCACCCACAGATTATCATACCCATGTACTCTGCCCATCGGATCGGTGACGGATGTTGCAGGGTCATTCCCCATACGCAGCGTTCCGGACTGATGCTGTCCGCCGCTTAGCCCGTTTCCGGCACGTGTTCGCCACACTTGTCGCGCTCCCGCAGCCCAAAGCCACTTCTCTGCTTGCTCGGCCAGCATAACCGATGCGCGAAGAGACTCCGGATGAACACCTCCGGATAGCTGAACAACGGGAAGACCGAAGCGATCTTTCACCGTAGGCGATAAGCGAACTCTTGAATCAGCTGTCGGAATTTCTTGAATCGGGCCTTGAATTTGACTGGTGCGCAGAAACGTCTCGCGCATCGTTTCCTTGCCCGCACTCCCCCAACGAGCTGCATCCGGAGCAAGCGCGCGATTCCAGTGAATGAGGGGCAGACGTATGAACTCGTTGGCTAGCAGCCCTCCTCCGATGACACCTGCTTCATCGCTATGTTCGAATCGGAAGGTCGCGATGCTCACGCCCGGACCATTGCCGTCCTGAATTTGCTCATCAAATATACCGTAAGCTCCGGCATAAACATGCCCCTGCAGGTGTCTGCCTACTTGACCGAACCGATTGCCAATCCCATTCGGTTCGGCCTCATTTGCGGATTGAAGCAGAAGTCTAGCGCTCTCGATTGCTCCGGCAGCGACCACTACATGCCCGGCGCGAATAGATCGGCGCTGAATCGAACCATCCTTACGCTCGTGGATGAGATGAACGCCAGTCGCTCGTTTTCCACCTTCTGTTTCAATTCGCTCCACAATCGTATCGCAGATGAGGTCGCACTTATTCCCAGGTAAAGTGGCTCTCACCATCATCGTATTATGTCCGCCGTTCTTGCTGTTCGTTGGACATGCGAAACCTACACACTGACCACATTGCCCGCAAGCCGGTCGTCCATCGCGTTCAACCGAATTGATAAGCAGCGGCACGGGACCTGCATCCCATCCCAGCTTCACGGCCGCTTGGGCTAAACGGTCGCCTTCTATCGTTCTAGGCATCGCCGACATCGGGTAGGAACGCTCTCGTTTCCCTCGACCCGGGAAGGCATTGCCATCACCGGAGACACCCACTTCCCATTCGGCGCGTTCATAATACGGTTCGAGGTCTTGATAGGTGATCGGCCAGTCGCTTAACGAGCTTCCGTCCGGAATGCCATAACGTGTCGCCATGCGGAAGTCTTCCGGATGAAACCGCCACGCTTGTGCGCCATAGACCCTAGTTCCGCCGCCTACAGTCATCGCGTTATTGTGGTACTCCCCTTCGTGTGGAACCGTAATTCGCTCCTGTCCGTTAGGCAACAGAATCGTCCGCGGGTTGCCAACAAGCGCCGGACCGGTATTATGTCCGTATTTGCTCAAACGGTGATTTCGCAAGTGATCGCGCCCAACCTGATCATAACGCAGCCAGCTTCCACGCTCGACGACGAGTACGTGAAGTCCGGATTCGGCCAGCACGCCTGCAGCTACGGATCCGCCGGCTCCGGCTCCTATCACGATGACATCATATTGATCTCGCAGCTCGTCAATGGAACGTTGTGGCAAATCAGTTTCCTGGGCTGGTACTTGAGCGCCTGAAACAGGACCCGGACGAAATCCGATCATGTCCCATGACTTGCCGGCGCGATTCCCGCCTGCTTCGGGACTTCCATAATACCCCTCAATGACTAGCGTTAATAACGTATCGAATAATCGCTTCGATGAAACCGGCCAATCCTGAACTTGTCCCAGCTGGACTGCAGTCAACAGAAGGTCACTTTCTGCTGCCGACAGCTCAGCAAACGAACGACTAAAGCGGGCTAATGCTTCTGCTTGCAGTGCCAGAATGCCCGGCTCCACCAGTTTCAGCCATGTATCAGGATCCTCGTTATAATGTCGCTCTAAGGATGTAAGTACACCTGCTTGGGTTGCTGATGGCCATGCATCTTCCGGAACCATGCGGTCCGCAACCGCTTTCAACACTATTTCTAATTCCGCAGACAAAGACTTCTGTTCGACGGGATTCATATTCAAGCGCCACCTCATGCTCTTCATTTAGTAGGTACACCTCTTTTTTCCACCTCTATTGTAACATCAATTAGCTGCTTATAAACCCATATGAGGATACAAAAAAATCCGCTTTCGCGGATTAATTATTTCGATTTTCCGGAATTAACCAGTTCCACTTTTACTTTTACTTTAATCGGCATCTTGGAGTAAATCATTTTCCAGTTCATCGCGTGCCATCTTTCATAGGATAAATGATTACGTACCACCTTTCCTATTCCTATGGGGTCTGTTTGATATTTTTGTAATTTGGCGATCAACTTTTCCGAATTGGTTACTAAGTATTGTTCAATTTGTGTTTCCAATTGTTTATGGTACTTTTCTTTGCTTATATCCATCGTACCTGTGTATTCGAGGACGCTTCCTTTTAAATTCAACATGACTTCGGCCTGCATATTTTTTGTGTTTATTTTTTTATCATTCTCAGCATTAATGTTACTTATTGAAAGCTGAACATTGTCTCCTGGCGATGCATTAGTCAAATTGATCATCAATCTGCCATTATGGATGTCTCCGATTAAATAATTAAGGAGTTGTGTTTCAGTTGAAGTAAGGAGTGCAACATATCGATCTTCTTTAAAAGCACCCAATCCTTTTAATCCAATGGTCTCGCCTTCATAGGTAAACACGGGAAGCACCGGATCTATCCCATCGTCGTAATAATCCCTTAAGAAGTGATATTGATTCGTTACAAGAACTTTGTCTTGTTTGCTTGCTCTCTCCAAGAACATATAAATAAATTCTGCATTATCCTCGATGGAGGGGAAATCAGTTTCAAGAAGTTTTCCTGCTTTTCCCTCTACAAGGGCGAATTTAACGCGAGTTCCGATTTCCGGATCCCTTTTCAATGATTTGACAACATGTATTAGTCCTTTTTTAGCTAGTTCCTCCCCAAATAGAATCGTCCCTTGCCCTCCAACGATCTTGAGATTGGTTAGATTTTGAACTTTTACGAAGGTGTCATGAATGGATTTACCATTAGCGGTAAGAGTCATGGTATCAAACTTTCCTTCTCTCGTAACGGTGGGGAACAGAACGGTTGTTGCAATGGGGTTCTCCTTGCTTTCCGTCAAATCGTAAGCACCGGCTTCGAGCACTGCTAACTTTTCAATCACATTGCTTTCTTCACAACCCGTTAAGAAACAACATATTACGAAGAATAGTATCATTTTATTGGGCATATTCGGTCTCTCTTTTCATCTGGTTTTTAAGCATTTGTATGAAAAGGATGCCTAACACGAATAGTGGGATTACCCACGCAATAATAATCGCGCAATTGCTCAACCAATTTAACCACTTGTCTACATGGCCGATCGAATCCGGAATTAGCGCGAGAATGAATCCCGTTGTCAATATGCCGATTATCCACAAATTAGGTTTTACCTTTTTAGCTATATTTCTAAGGGTTTGCTGCGCCCCCCAGTAATAAATAACCGATGTTGCCAGTACCTTGAAAGCAAAAACACAAAAGCAAAGATTCTCGGCCCGTGAAAGGAAAGAAACTTCTGTATATTCAAACAATGTCATAATGGGATAGAGATCGTTTAAGATTTGATCGAAGCTAAAGAAGCCAAAGCTCATAAAGGTGACAATCAAATAAACGAACATCGAAAGGAAATTCCCAATAAAAAGCGACTTCGTCCATTTTTTATCTACCATAGGGAAGAAGAGCATGGAAACTTCAACACCTAGATAAATGGAATAAACATGAAGTGCCCCCTTGAAAAAGTCTGTTCCTCCTTTAAAGTAAAAAGGGGTGAAACGGGCAAATTCAAATTCCGGGATCAAGTAAAGAAGTAAAAAAATCATCGGAATGACGAAGCAAGTGAGAACAACTAATGCCTTCGTAATATGGTGAATTCCACCTGTTAACAATTGAAAACTCAGCAGCGTAAAGAAAATGACAAAATAAACGGCTGGTAGTGCCGGATAAAAAAATATCTTGATAATGAAGATATATTCCCTCATAATCATGCTCGCCAATCCGACCCAAACACAAATCATAACCAAATAAATGGGCATCATTACCCATTTGGGTACTGTCGCCTCAATGATTTGGAAAATGGATTGTCCTTTTCCCAGCTTATAAATGATAGCGATCATTAACAGATTCACATTCACGAGAAAGAATATGAATATGATACTTAACCATCCGTTTGTTCCAAAATATTGGGCCGCTATTTGAGGCAAGGTATACAAGGCAAGTCCATTTTGTACCGTATAGATTAAGATAGACAGTTGAAATGGCTGGAGTCGTTCTTTCACAGTTATCACCATTTTCCTCGTATTTTCCCCTGCTTGCATCCAAGAATGTAGGTTGTTACCCCTCATTTGTTTCTATAAAACGGCCTTATGATGACATCTTCCATCCATTGTTTGAAATAGGTAGGAGAAATCGCCTTAATATAAGGTGAGGAGAAGTTTGATAATCCAATTAAGTGGATCGTTATTATCCCTAACGCAAAGAAGATTCCAATATTGCCCAGCAACCCTGCCATGATGATAAAGAAAAATCGAACGAGTCGAATGGAGGCACTCATCCCATAACTTGGTACGATAAAAGAAGCAATTGCCGATACGGCTACAACAATAATTAAGATATTGCTGGTAATCCCCGCTTCAACAGCTGCTTGGCCGATTACGATACCACCGACGATTCCAATGGTTTGACCAATCTTTGTAGGCAGTCTCGCACCCGCCTCCCTTAGCAGTTCAATGACTACTTCTAAGAAGAGAGCTTCAATAAAAGGCGGAAATGGCACCCTGCTTCTAGACTGCATAAGGCTTTGTAGTAGGGATTGAGGAATCATTTCGTAATGATACGTACATATCGAGACATAAAAAGCTGTAAGTATGATTGTAATAAATAAAGCTAAGTATCGCAGCAGCTTAACTGCTGTCCCTATCGTCCAATGCTGATAATTGTCATCCGGTGAATCAAAAAAATCAAAAAAACTGGAAGGCATACAAATAATATTGGGACTGTCATCGACAAGTCCAATAATCTTACCGCCATATAGTTTGGTCACAGCGATATCTGGCCTCTCCGTCGTATAAAATTGAGGAAATGGCGAGTTTTGATGATGATCTAACTTCTGAATCAAACAATTGGAATCCGTTATGGAGTCCACTTTTATGGCTTGAATCCTTTCTTTCAGATGATCCACCATGTCCATTTTGGCAATACCCTCAAGATAAATGATAAGAACTTTCGTTTTTGAAATTTCCCCGACAGATAATGTAATCATTTTTAAACGAGGACTTCTGATTCTTCTTCTAATTAAGGATACATTCGTTTTTAATACTTCATTAAAGGAGTCATGCGGCCCATTTATTACGGCTTCTCTTTCAGATTGTGAGATAGCACGCTCCTCGTATCCAGGCACATTGATTAAATAAGTTTGCCCCTCGGCGAACAAAGTCACATTACCGTCTAATAATCCTTGTATGACTGCCTCTTGATCAACTACTCGTTGAAACAGTGACTGCTTTGTCGACTGTTCATAAATATTGAACGACACTTCTCTTAAGGGAGACAGGATTTCCCACTCTAACGACTGGGAATCAACTAATGAATTTAAATAAATAATACGAATTCGATCCTGATGAAAAGAACGATGAACAAGGTCAAAACTATCCCCGAATTCCGCAAGTGTCTTTTCATAATTAGCTTCTGTCATTGTCTTCTTCCTTTTGATAAAACTGATTTCTTTCGTTCGAGAGCGTCTCATTCTAGAACTTTCCGGTAGTATGAGCTTCGTTCTTCCATTTTATGAACGATCATGAAAAAACGCTGCCAAGTTGGCAGCGTCCTTCATTTCATCCTATTCATTTACCTTCCGGCTATAAAAAGCAAGAAGCGGCATATAGGTACCGGAATCCAAAGGCAGGAAGCTCGACGGATTCATTTCATGAGCGGCATGTACGACGGTTTCACCCTCTGCTGCTCTGTCTAGATTCAGTGTAATCTCATTACGAGCCGTTATTTCCCAACTGCTCACATGAATCTGGCCATTCACATCCTCCACCGTGAAAACCTGTGAAACCGGCCCAATCGCAAGCAAGTAACCGGCTACGTTGGCGAATTGCAACCGAATACGAGGCTTGTCCTGCTTATCGATAAAGGTTGCAGAAGTAAGACACGGTGCTTTCGCATTTAACGATGTAGTCTCGTAAACATGAGCCAAGGCCTGCTTGCCCATTCGTTCCCCAATGATCATATTCCCTGCAGGGCTGTTATGAATGCCGTCGGATAACGGACAATCCAGCGCAGGAATGACATACACTTGAGGGATATCCAGTGCAGCTTGACGCTGTGCTTCACGAACGCGCCCCCAGGAACGATCGCCTTCTTCCGTTGCAGCATCCGTACAACGATTAAGCTGAACCGTCAGAACCGGTAGGCTGGCATTATTTAATTCACGGCGCCACTGCTGAACGGTATGTTCAAACCGCTCCAGATAGGTAACCGAATCCGCAGGCGAGCAATCGGAGCACCCTTGATACCAGAGTATACCGCGTACTTTGCCGCCGACCGATTGAATGATGTTCATCATATTGCGATGAAGAACGCCATCCTCGTCCGGGTTCCAGGCTTTGAGCGGAGAGCCGCCCAGAGCGGTTTGGACCAATCCTATAGGAATGCGCAGCTCCTTCTGCAGCAGCTTGCCAAATGCCAGAAACGGAGAATGACCGGGATTAGCCCCTTCTCGATTCTCCATATGTATCGATGCTGTCGATTCATTAAACGGATGCGAGGCCAAATCCCAATGTCCATTATTGCGGAGCAAATGGATGCCAAGCTGCGGTGGATCTTGGAACGGCCCTTTGCCGTAACCGGCTGCGTTACTCTGTCCTGCTATAACCCAGAGATCGCCGACGCCGATATGATGGATCATATCGCCACGAGTTGCCCATTCTAAAGCAGGATTATCATCAAGCTGTAAGCTGGTTTCGATACGATAAAGCCCTCCCTGAGCAATGGAGTGTAACGTGATTTCCCATCCTTGCTCCGCGGAAAACATCGTAGCCGGCTGCCATGCAATAACTTCTCTTGCATCCTCCTCGCTAACTACCCGAGCAAGCACTTGCGCAGTCTTGAATGGTACACCTTCGGGAGCAGCCCACACCCCGGTTAATGTAATGCTGCCTACCCCATTCTCCTGTTGAATGATCGCCCAAGGCTGAGGACCTTGCTGAATGATTGTACCAACTTGATGCATGCGGATATCACAATCCTTTACATGTGAATTTGTATGATTATCCGGTACTACTTCTCTATTGTCGCGCATACTCCTGCCGCAATGTCCGGAAACAGTAAAAAGCCGCATCAGAATAGATCTGACGCGGCTTGATTCATCGAATTTGACTTCGAAATCGACTTTGAAATCGACTTAACGCAATGTTTTCAACGCGCCGCTCCAAGCGATTACTTGGTCAAGCATCGTGTTAACCGCAGGCTCTTGATGAGCACCTGGTTTGAATACACTATAGTTCTCAAAATCAGTAATGAGGGAAAGTCCAACCTGAGCACGTACGTCAGCTATGTGAAGCTCGCCAACGATCAAGCGGAGATTCTCGATTGCACGGGCGCCGCCGCTGCCGCCGTAACCTACGAAGCCTGCTGCTTTATCTTTCCACTCGTGGAAGAGAAAATCAATGGCATTCTTGAGAGCGCCGGAAGTAGCGTGATTATACTCAGGTGTAACGAATACATAGCCGTCAAAGGAAGAAATTTTCTCTGACCAAGCAATTGTATGCGGCTTGCTGTATTGTCCCATGGATGCAGGAATCGGTTCATCCAATAGCGGCAAATTGAAATCCGCAAGATCGACAAGCTCGAATGATGCATCCGTGCGTTTGTTTGCGATGTCTGTTACCCATCGTGCTACTGCTTCACCATTGCGGCCGGGACGTGTGCTTCCAAGAATAATCGCGATTTTCAACATAATAAGTACCTCCGTATTGTTTATGATTTAGGGTTCGTTTCGTTGTCTTGCCTATCTTTAATGCCAAAGCCAATTTTCTTAAACAGTTCGATCAGCTGCTGCTTCTCCTCATCCGTTACAAAGGACAAATTGTCAGTAATCGTCTGCACATGCTTAGGGAAAATCGTATCAAAATAACTGCGTCCTTCATTCGTCAATGCGGCATTCGTTTTACGTCGATCACCGGGAATCGGAAGCCGCTCCACGTATCCCTTCTTCTCCAATTTATCAACCACATAAGTGATACTTCCGCTTGGAATGGAGAAGGTATCGCTTATCTTCTGAATCGGATGTGGACCCTTATTGTATAGAAACTCGAGAATTTGGAAGGTTTCTATATTGAGACCATAGCTGGTGATGTCGCGCTCTAAACTCCCAAACAGCGTGTTCACCATGTTTCTCATGACGCGTATCAGCCTTAAATCCAGAGTCGTTCCATCAGCATTAGGTTCAACCATTGCGTAACCACCTTATCTTGCTTTCTTATACAAAGGATATTCGACTTCGGTCGGAACTTCAATCAGAAATATGCGAAGTTTCTCTCCATCCGTGCGAATGCTGACTTCTCCCTCTTGTTCACTTTGGACAATAACAAAGTCTTTGTTCTCAAATGTCGCGGTATCTTGCCCAGCTGACAAGATTGAACCACCTGCACCTCGAATCGCCAATGCTCCAAGCGTCCTATTCGGTACGATAGGGTGAATATAGTTCGCTCCAGGCTCAATCTCAACGTCAAACATCCGCGCATCTGCCACCAGCTGGTGGATCGGCGAACCATTTCCCAGTATCGTCTTTATATTTACGCCATCTTGATTCGACTGCGGAAACCGTTCGTGTTTAAACAGCTCGTACGTAGGCTTGCGTTTTACTGCATCATTCAGATAAGGCTCAAGCCAAATTTGAAAGCTCTCGAATCCGGCATCAACGCTTTCGGCATGCTGAAGACCTGAACCGGCTTGCATGAGCTGAATATCTCCGGCTTCCAAGTAGCTTTCAGTACCGAGTGTATCTCTGTGTAGACCTTTGCCTCGAATTCCATAAGAGAGGATCTCAAAGCCCTGGTGAGGATGGAACCCGATGCCTCCGGCTTTCTCCGCATGTCCCCAAGCCCAGTAGAATAGAGGACCCAATCTGACGGTAACAGCACCTTGACCTGAGAAACCAAGCGGCTTCTGAGCATGAATTGCACCGCCGTCAAACTCCTCTTTCCCTTGAAATTGAGGACCTAATACTTGGATGTTCACATGAATTGCTCCTTTCTTATAGTGTGTTCTTGTTCTGCAGCCTAAACTAGTTGTCCTATACTTAATTATCCTAACACAATTTATTATAATATTAGGATATCTAACTGTCAACATGCCACTGACTGGATATTGCACGCAAATAACCTGCCGTTTCTAGTCCGGGCAGGTCTCTGATCCAACTATGCAATGCCAATCTAGCATCAACTGTTAACGCGCGATTTCAATAATTAGACATAGCTAATAAGGTCTCCAGTTAGGATCACAGATATCGGCTTGTGTGGGCTTACTGACAAATTGTTTGTACCGTTCTTCGCATGCGCCGAATTCCAAGTAATTCTTCTGCGCTTGCTTTAATGAAACCTCATTTGCGCCGCCTTCATAATCGGGGTCGTAATACTGAACGCTGTCATCTTCCCAGAAACAAATGTGACAAATTTCAAATGTACCTGTCGGCGGTTCGTCCAAAGTTTGATACCCGCAGCAAGGACATGTATATTTTGGGGTCATTTGCATCGCTCCATCACAGGTACTAGCAGCTTTAGTATTACCTTTGATTCGAAAATAATAAACAAAAAAAAGCCGTCCAAGATCACACCTGCGGTGACCTCGAACGGCTCCTTCCATCTTTATAGGCGAAACGACGATGCATGAACAGAGCGTCTCGCTGATTACAAAATTAGTGGCTTCCTTGCTCCTGCATCAACAGGTAAACGCGGTAGATCATCTGCGCGGTTTCAGCCCTTGTCGCTTTGCCCGTTGGGTTTAGCGCGTCATCGTTACCTTTAACAATGCCTGCATTAACCATGGCCGCCGCAGCGTCCTTCGCGTACTTAGCCAGCTTCGACGTATCCTTGAAACCTTCAAGATCCGCATCAGAGCCGCTCAACTTTAGCTTACCGGTCACTTGCAGCGCACGCTGCAGAAGCAACATCATTTCTTGTCTCGAGATGTTCGCCTTCGGATTAAACTTATTGTCGCCTACGCCAGTGGCAATGCCAAGCTTTTTCATAATGGCGAGCGATTCATAATAGTAATCCGTCGCTTTAACATCGGTGAAATTGTTGCTGTTGCTGCCTGTTGATTTGAGATCCAGCAGTTTGACCAGCATGACCATAAAGTCGGCTCTCGACATGTTCTTGGCTGGCTCAAATGTCGTCGCGGAGGTACCGTTAATGATCCCTTCGCCAACCAATGTACCGATTGCATCCTTAGCCCAGTCGTAATGCTTGTCCACGTCCTTGAACGGTATTGTAGCAGGAGGAGCTGGCTTGCCTGGCTCTGTCGGTTTCCCTGGAGGCGTTCCTGTGTCGCCATTACCGCCATTACCGCCATTGCCGCCATTACCGCCGTTGCCACCATCGCCGCCGTTACCGCTGTTTCCGCTACTAGTTGTCGTGAATCCCCAAATATCGGAACGCGTAAATCCGCTATTCGCATCCTCGGCTACTACATACCATTGATAGTAGTTGCCAACCTGAAGACCGCTCCATTTGACAGCCGTTGTTGTATCGCTGACAACGTCGTTGTTCTTTCCGATCAATTTATCCGTATACACCTTTACGCCGAAATAGTCTGTCGCAACCTGTTTGTGCATCGGCTGCAAGTCGACATCCAGATCGAACTCATCTTTGCCTGGATAAGTCCCCGGATCGTAATAGTTGTAATCATCCAAATATGGCGAGTACGTCTTCACATGAATCTTGTTGCTCTTCACGTCGAACTGGAGCAGGCGGATGTAACCAAGGCCGCCTTTCTCCGCACCTTGATAATCGGCTAGCAATTGGTAAACGGTGCGATCTGTAATGCCATCGCCGTCATCGTCAATTTCCGTATTCAGTTGCTGAGCATCATGATAATGCCCGCAAAGTACGGCAATAACGTTCTTGTTCGGCACGACCACGCGCTCATGGATTTTCTCCGCAATCGGCGCACGTGTGTCGGACACGAGCAGATACTCATGGAAATCCAGAATCGCCTTACGGTCCGGGTACGCTTTAACGACATCGTCCATCCACTGAATGTCTTCGTCTCGGATATCCCAGCCCATATAAATAATGATGAAGTCGTTACCGCCTGCCGAAATCAAGTCATAGTGACCACGGTTGTTCTGATGCGAACCGCCATAAGTCGGCTGCTTCTTGAAGCGCTCCTCGCCGAAATACTTGTAGAACGTCGAATAGTCGGCATATTGGTGCGACACGTCATGATTCCCTGCAAGTACGCCGTAAGGTACGTTACCATCCTCAAGGACCTTCATATCCTTGCTCGCTTCATCCCACTGGTATTTCTTATCCGCTTCATCGACGATATCGCCGGTGTGGATGACGTACTTAATCTTCATCTTATCCTTGTTATCGACGATCCACTTCACGTTGCCTTCATAAATTTCCGGATAGCTCTCGGAGTAGTATTGCGTATCCGACATCCAGACAAAGCTGAAGTCATAATCGTCCACTTTGGCCGGCAGCTCATCCTGCACGATCACGTGAATGGTTTTATTGACAGAGAAGTCTCCTGCCAGTACTTCAGCCTTCAAGCTGAAATCTTCATTACCTGCAAGCTTCTCGTCAAGCTTCTTCCAGTTCGCTTCAACTGGGCTCCACGCATACATGCTAACTTTGCGGCCTTCAAGCGACTTGCCCTGCCAATCGATTTCCACTTTATCCGTATCTTTCACAGTCGGATCCAGCTTCACTTCGAATCGATGGTACGGGAATTTCTCGTCGGAATCATTGCTTAAATATTGTCCGTCCGCTTTGCCGATCAAGTCATATTCACCTTGATTAAGCGCCGTTTCCCCTTCAGGTTTAAGCATCTTAGGCGGTTCAACTTCGGATGCGTTCTTGTACGCAGAGAACCCGCTTTTGTGCAGGCTGTCGAACAGATAGCCCTGATAGAAGCTTACGTTCATCTTATCTTCCGTCGGATCTTGAACCTTAACGGACAGGTTTGGTGCGCCTGTTTGGTCCATGCCAGGCGTTACAAGCTGTGGCTTGGCCGGGTTCTCGTTGGGCACTTCAAAAGACAAATTCTCTTCGGTAATGTTGCCGACGTTGTCTTCTGCTTTAATCGAAAATACATGCTTGCCCGGGCTAAGCTTCGAGGACGAAGTAGCTAATGGCAGCGTGATTGTTGTGCCATCAAGTTTAGCCTCAGTCGTTTTCACCCCTGCAATGGCATCCGTAATTTCGGCACCAAGCGTAAATGCACCGCGGTATGTCTTCCCGTTCTCGACCGTCGGCACGATAACAGGCGCTGTGTTGTCGACCTTGATGTCCGCTTTCACTTGGCCGAATTCCGCGCTGCTGACCTCTACACGATGGGGGCCATCGGATAGCTCTGACGTATTGAAATCATACGCTTTTGATCTTAAATCCGAAGCGTTAAGCGTAAAGGTGAAATCGTACACAGGCTTCTTATCTGCACTGTCGCCCACTTTAAGTTCTGTCGATGGATTGGTGTAGTTTGGATCTTTGACGAGTGTTCCATCTGTAAATACCAATCTGACATTCTTCACCGTGAAGTCATCCTTGTTTTCCGTCGGACGATCGTCATACGGGGAAGACTTCGTTCCTGCACGAATGGAGATCACATTCTTGCCTAGTTTCAGGCGCTCCGTTGGAATCGGAACACTCAAGGTTTGATAGGAGTTGATGGGATCCATGAAGATGCTCAGGATGTCGTTCCCCATCGTAACGCCATTCTTGAAGTAATAGTTGACCGAATTAGCATCGAACGCAAAGTAAGCGTCTTTCTCCAGTGCACTGTAAGTGCCCGCAGTCAGTTCCTTGTCATCGATACTCAGCTTCAGCGTATCCGGCCCTGCCTGCTCCGCCGTACCTTTCACGACCTTCGTTCCGCCGATGATATCGCCGTCCTTCAGGTTCAAACGTAACGGCGTATGTTCTTCGCCGCCAGTGATAGCTACCGTATACGTATCCGAGGTCACTTCATGCTGACCATCAGAGACGACATAGTAATATTGAATCGAAGTTTTGCCAATTAGATCAGGTGAGTAGAGTGTAAAATGATACATGAAATCGTTATAATCTCGATACAAATAACGGCTTGCGAATTTCGAATCTGTGTTTGATTTGTAATAGAGCTTAACCGACTTGATGCCCTGATCGTCCAGAGCATCGCCTTTGATAGCCAAGTTCTTGGATTGATCGATTGTCGTAATGCCATTGATGTCTGTAATGGTTGGAGGGACCGTGTCATCTTTAGTGATTACAGGCACATCCGGCAGAAGATCTGCAGGCACGCTGCCCGGCGTAGGCGCAGCAATTCCGGAACTTACCTTAATCATCGTTGTGCTTCCGTTAACCGGATATTTATACACGATGGCCTTGCCCTCTTTAGTTTCATCATTTGGCGGATTGCCTGTAGGTGCTGCTGTACCGTCATAATACGCAGCGGATAAGTCAACATGCGTGTTGGTCCCGATGACAGCGCCTCGTTTACCCGAGTTGGACATGCCGTCAGAATACATTTTGAATATGGTTTCATTCTCAATCAGGTTCGTCTTATAGGTGTTATTAAAGTCGGATACTGTCAAATTCTTAGCGGCGCTGTTAATAATCCAGAAAACAATCGTCTTGCCGGCTCCAATTGTCATGTTCTCATTATCCGTCGGCCAAACGAGATCGGCATCCGGACCGGAATCGGTGTAGCGGTAATATAGCTTGTAATCTTTTAAGTTCATATCTTTATCCGTGTTGTTATATAGCTCGATATATTCGTATTGGTCGCCGCCGGTGCCAACACTGTTCGGCATCAGCTCCGTTACGAGCAGTGGCGGTACCTTGGATGGTTCAAATGCCGGTACATTGACCTTCACTGTGTTCGTATCCGTCGTCACCGTGTTCACGGTGTCTTTCACTACAATATAGTATTGCAGCGACGCTTCGATCAGATCTTGGCGCGGAATGTCAGCCAAATATGTATGTCCTGTCGTTACGGACATCTTAGCTGCCGTGAATTTAGCTTGTGAGGAGGTTTTGTAATATACCGTTGCCGTCACAGGATCGACCTTGCCGTCATCGCTTTCCTTATTCGTGATTTGAGCGATAATTTTCAGGTTCACATTCGTCTCGGCGGAAGTGACCGGCGTATGGGTAATCACCGGTTTCTCGTTCTCGCCTTCTTCCGGAACCGAAGCCGGCATCTTAGGCACTTGATTCGCAGCGACTGCGCCGGGTGTTGCGGCCTGCGTACCTGCGGAATCCAGCAGCATCGCAAGCGTGCCATCATCGGGATATTTGTAGAAGAGCGGCTTGTCCTCGATCGCGCTTACTTGCCCTTCATAATGTGCGGACACAATGTCCTTGTTTAAGGCATTGCGGAAAACAAGACTGCGAGCGCCGTCGTTCTCCATGCCTGCGCTGTCGATTTTGAACAAATCCTTGTTCAGCGTCAGGTTCGAGCCAAAATGCGCGTTAAACTCGGCAGCGGACAAATTGTCGTTGGAGCCGTTGGCAATCCACAAAACCACGGATTTCTGGGACGGGATTGAGATATCGCCTGTCGGCCACTGCGTTTCCTTGGTTTGATTCGTGTACACATACATGAGCTTATAATTTTTTAAATTAATCGTACGATCTGCGTTGTTGTACACTTCGATGAACTCGTATCCATCGAACGCTGATCCACTCACTGTTACATTGGTTGAATTAGGGTTCAATTCTGTGATAAGAATCGAAGGAACGTAGTTGTAGTTCAGACTCGAACGAACATCCACTGTATAGACGTCCGTGTCTTTCTTCGTCGTACCGTCCGTTGCTTCAATATAGTATTGGAGCTTCTTCTGCGTCAGTCTAGCCTTCGGAATTGCGCCTTCGAATGCAGAATGATCCGTTGCAGATCTGCCCGGGTTCAGCGTCATCGGAACTGCCGTGTAGGTCGTCTCCGAATCCAGCTTGTAGTAGATGCTTGCCGCAGCCTTGGCCAGGTCTGCGCCGTTCGCCGCGGACACCGAAGCGATCATCTCCATATCGCTGTCGTCGATGCCGTCCTTCACAGGCGTATGTTCGATGACAATGGCAGGCTGCGGCACGTTGAGGTGAACGTTCACCGTATACGGCACCGTGTCTTTGGTCGTCGTGCCGTCGGTTGCCTCAATATAATATTCCAGCTTGCTCTTCAGCAGCTGCTCCTTCGGAATGGAACCTTCGAAAACGGAAAGCTCCGATGTGGAGTTACCCGCATTCAGCGTCATAGGAACGGAAGTAAACGTACTCTCCGAATCCAATTTATAGAAGAGCTTCGCCGTAGCCTTGGTTAGTTCTGCACCGTTCGTCGCGGTTACCGATGCGCTTAGGGCTATATCAGTGCCTTCGTAGGCATCAGTAACCGGTGTGTGACCGATCCCAATCGCAGGCTGCGGGGCAGTTGGCTGTTCATCCGAAGCCTGCGTCGGCATGAACATGCTTTCGACTGTGCCCGGCGTAGCCGCATGGACGCCAGCAGCATAGGATCCGTCTTTAACCATAGACATGATTGAACTACCATCCGTAGGATAAGAGTAGAAAATCCCTTTGTCCCTCACGGTTTGATCATCATTTTGGTAGGAAGCCGTAACAATGGAGTTCCCACTCTTATCTCTAATGATTAGATCTCGCGGTGCAGTGTTGATCATCCCGCCATCCGTAGTCAAACGAAACAAACTTGTTCCTTCTACGAGATCGGTTTTATAAATCCCATTGAATTGTGCAGCTGTTAGATTCTGATTGTCTTTAGTCGTAACCCAGAAAACGATTGATCCTTTTGCTGGGATAACAGGCTTGTCCGCTGCGTTGAGTAGCCCCCAGTTCGTATCTACAATCTCGTTTTTACTATTTAAGTAATGATAATTAATGGTGTAGTTGTCGAAAAAAGTGACAGGTAAATTGGAATTGTTATAGATCTCAATAAATTCATAGCCATCCACGGAATCTCCAGACACGGTTCCAGTTACGTTCGAGCTATCTGGCACAAGCTCCGTAATCAACAGTTTCGGCACCTTCGTGAAATCAAATCCGGCTCCGGCCCCTTCAGCACGAACAATTCCTGACCCATACGGTGTCATGAGCCCCAACAATAAACTTGCCGTCGTCAGTGCGCCGATGATCGGCTTGACGAGCTTCTTCTTACCCACTTTGAATTACACTCCCCGTTCCATGATTAGTCAATTTGATGTTAGGTTATCGAACAGTGAGCTGTAGACTGTCGCTAGTAACATGTGTGACTTATCTTAGACCCGTTATGTAAAAATAAAGTTATCGGGATATGTAGTAATCGTAAAATGGCTCTTTTTTCAAAAATAGATATTGACAAAATAAGGAACGTTTGCTAATAAGAATAATATTTTTAGTAATAAGGATTATCAATAATCATTCATAATGAATTAAATTATGATTCTTTCGGATCGGGTCATATGGACTAATTTCTTAGAACCTGATTGGCAAGTTGTCCGGTCTTTCAATTTTGAACAAGTTACTTCTCATGACAAGGTTATATCGAACTATAGATCAGACTTCATCACATGGGGTTCTCTTGTCTGAATAGTTTACTTATTCTTAATGTGAAAATAAGCTGCCAATTAAAGCTTCAATTTCATTACTTTCCAGTATTTGTAACCAATAATGTCGATTTTCATAGAATAGAGCATGTCTTATTAAAAAAGGAGTGAACTATTATGCCTTCATATTCTACGGGAATAGTAACGAATACAAGAGATTTTGGTACAGCCGCTTCTAATATCGTCGTAAGTACAAGAAATTTAAATCTACAAAGCCCCGTTACAGTGATGATTGAAATTTACGCTTCCGTCGATTCCAGCGTATTCTATACCGGTTATCTTACTTCGTATGTCGTACCTGCAGATTCTTTTGATGTCCGCGAGTTTTTTATTGCAGGTAATGTTGCTTATGAAGTTCAGGTCAGTCTATCCTTGACCGATGCCTTGCTGACAGTTACCGGAATTAATGAATTCGGCAACTTAGTTGAAGATCAGAGCTTTAGTCTCCCGGAACTTAACATTATTTCAGGTCTTAGTCCTACGGTTATCTAAAATCGCAAAAAAAAGGCTACCGCTAGGTAGCCTTTTTATACAAGCCATCACATATTAAGTTCGGTCACGCTCTCCTGAACGACTGCGTAAGCCGGCTAGACCGAGCAGCCCAAGCAACCCAAGCCATCCCCAATCGAAATCATTATCATTCGTGTTTGCTGCGGTGGCCCGAAAGTTATTAGCGTTAGTCAGCCCAGCGCCACCGGAGATGGTTTTGTTCGTCATTGTTCGGTATGGAGTCGTAATGCCATTGTTGTTGCCATAGCTGCTGCCATAGTTACCGCTATAGCTCCTCGATCTGTTCGTATTGTTCATATTCATGTCCATAGATGATCTTGGCGTACCCGGAATACCATATACATCCGGAGTGCCGGTAGCACCTGGTGTCCCGTTAAAATTACCGTTTCCATACATACTTGAATGGCTTCGGTTCGTATCCACAGTGCTCATTGATGAAGTATTGGCCATGGCAGGAAAAGCAAGCATGGCAGACAAAGTGACACACACGGCTGTACTTGCGATTGCTTTTTTCACGGATTCACAACCTCCAGAAGTTTATTGAACTTCAAGAAAAGAAGCTACATCTATGGTTTCTCCTTGATCAAGACACTCCATCCTTGCTTTCTGCTGGTAACCCGTTTATTGGATGAGGAATCGTCCGTATATAAACGCAGCAAACCCAGTGCTTGCTCGGCACCGGGTTTGCAATTCTGAACGTTTATGATGAATTACTTTTTCTTGTCAGCCAGCTGCTGACGGTACTCTAGAGCAGGTAGTCCACCCCAGCCCCAATTGTCGGTGTCAACCTCTTCAATGACAACGAAGGTCGCTTCGAAAGGCTTATGAAGCACGTTCAGCATTAGCTCACTTGCCCCTTTTATCAGAGCTGCTTTCTCCTCAGCCGTAATGGACTGCCGATCTGGCGTTGTACCTTCTTTAGTTACTTGGATCGTTACGATTGGCATGATCATGCACCCCCTTAAGAGATTGTTTGTTTAATGACATCAATAAATTCATCAGGAGACTTCAGTCCGGAGAGACTAATCTTCTCGTTAATGATAAAGTAAGGAACTCCTCTAACGCCTAGTTTCTGAGCATTACGTTGTCCGGCTTCAACCTTCTCGATGCCTTCGCCGCTCACCAGTCGTTTCTTTAACTCGTCGGCATCATCTGTTACCTTCGAGGCGAGTGCGATGCGAACAAGCTCATCCACATTCCCGATGTCTATGCCTTCTTCGAAATAAGCCGTATACAGCGCTTCAATCAGTTGCACTTGCAGATGCTCAGGCGTAATCGCAACTAACTGATGGGATTTAACAGTGTTCGGTGTATATTTCACAAGATCCATATTATAGTTAAGGCCAAACAGCGCACCTGTTGTGTTGTACTGCTTCATTCTTGCTTCGAATTGTGCAGTTCCGCCTAATCGCCCCATCATCACTTTGCGATAATCTTCACCTTCAGGTCGGATATCCGGGTTAAGCTGAAACGCATGCCAGCGAACAGTTGCTTTCGTGTCTTCAGGCAATTGCTCTATTGCTGTCAGCAGACTCGTTGTTCCCATGCGGCACCATGGGCATATCGTATCGAAATATACATCTATGATTACATTGTTCACTTTGCTGCCACCGCTTGTTTAACGGGTTGAACCGTTTTGATATGTTGAATGTAATCGACCGTGCTTTGCGCTAATCGTTCATCGGATAGATTGGACACATCACTTAGTGCAAAGTGTGGCAAATACGTCGCGCCGATAAAGCCTGCAAGTGCATCGACTGGGCGTAAGATTTCTTCAAGTGTGTAGCGATTGGAGCCGTCATGTTGATACGATGCTTCAGAACCATAGGTTGAGATGGCAACGCCAATTTCTTTCCCTGCTGTTTTGGTGCCATCCGGTCCAAATGCCCAGCCATATTGCAAGACAGTATCAAACCATCTTTTCAATAGCGTAGGTGTGCTGTACCAGAACAACGGATATTGGAAAATAATGCGGTCATGTGCTTCGATCAGCGCTTGTTCCTTCGCAACATCGATATTCTCGTCTGGGTAAGCCTTATACAATTCATGAATTGTGATTTCGCTGTGCTTTTGCAATTCTTCACGCCATGTACGGTTCACTCGGGATTGTTCCATAGTTGGATGTGTAATAATAACTAGTGTTTTCATGTTTATAATCTCCATTCGTATTGGTTTTTGTTTTGGTTTTGTTTAATAAAGTCACATCATAATTCCTGATTACTTGACTTCCATTCAATCAACGGCCTGCATTCTGCCCGCCATCCACATGTAGGATTTCCCCGGTTACGAATTGTGCGGAATCCAAGTAAAGGATTGCATCCACGATGTCGCTTGATTCCCCCATATGGCCCATTGGATGCAGCTTATTCAAGAAATCATGCGTTTCTTCTGGATGCATTGGTGTTTTGATAATGCCTGGTGCTACTGCATTCACACGAATTCCCTTATCGGCATATTCAATTGCGAGTGACTTCGTAGCAGAGTTTAAGCCGCCTTTGGTAAGTGAAGCTAAGATCGAAGGTACGCCGGCGATCGGTTGATCTACAAGGCTCGTCGTAATGCTCACGATATGGCCACTACGTGTCTTCAACATTTCAGCTGCTACACGCCGTGTAATTTGGAAGAATCCGCCCATATTGATCGACACCACATTTGCAAAATCCTCATCCGTGTATTCCGTAAATGGTTTTGCAAGGAAGATCCCTGCGTTGTTGACCAATGTATCCACACGTCCGAATTTATTCAGTGCTGCTGCGACCAAACGATCAGCGACTAGAGGATCAGAGATATCGCCGGCTACTGCCGCAACCTGTGTGCCCGTAGGATCAATTTCTTGCGCAGCCGTAACTAGTGTGTCCTCTCGGCGTCCGTTAATGACTACATTCGCCCCACGTTTCACATATTCCATCGCTACTGCCTTACCAATCCCGCTGCTTCCACCTGTGATGATGACTGTTTTACCTTGCATGTTCATTTGTTAATCTCCTTTGACCTATTAAAAGGTAGTTTTTTTGATTGCTTGAACCTTCTTCATTACGTTGTACTAACTCTTCAGCAATGCGTGTTGTTTTTCTTCATGTGCTCATTCTACCTTTTAGTAGATAGAAAATCAATGGAAATATCAAGCATTTCGTTGCTTTATTTATTCTCGAAATAAGCGACATTCTTCATATATATACTTTCTTGCTTCTCTACCAACGCACCGTCCGCCTCTGTAACACGTCTCAGTTCAAGCCATTCGGGGTCATTACGAAACTGCTCATAATTAATATTCCGCTGCTCCATATTCTCATGCTCCACAATATAATACAGCTGGTTGTTATCTGCATCGGCATCTTCCCAGAAATGCGTAATTTTCATGCCATGTTTACTGAATAGCTCAATCACGTGATCTCTGAAACGAGCTTGGATCGCTTGCATTTTGCCCGGCATGATGTGATAAATACGCAATTCGTACAACATATTGGTGATTCCTCCTCTTGAAATTTATATTGCCCTATCGAGGTCTATATTATCTACGACCTATTAATAGGTAGATCATACTCTAAAGAAAATCCGCTCTAATTCTTACTTCAAAGCGGATATTATTCCTTCAGCAACCGTATCGTATCTCTGCATATCCTTGAAGCTTCTAGCCAATAATTGTGCTCCTTGTAATGCGGCGAAAAGTTTATGAGCTTCCATTACAGCGCCGGTTTCGAATCGAAGGCTTCCGTCTTGGCGTCCATTCTCCAATACCTGCGATAACCAATCCAAGTTGATTGCAAAAAATTCCGCAACCCCATCTCGTGCTCGATCAGATAACGAGGTTAGATCAGTTGATAACATCACGCCTAGACAGGTACGAAAATTGTCAGCCGGACCACTGCGATACAGTTCAATGAACTTGACCAGCTTGTCATAACTGTTCAGCGATTCTACATCGACCTTTGCGATGAAAGCATTGAAGTTTTCTCGATATCGCTTAATTAGCGCTTCTCCCAGGTCCTCCTTACTTGGATAATGGTAATGAATACTTGCGGTACGTATTCCAACTTTCTCGGCGATGTGTGCGTAACTGAATCCGTTAAAGCCGGATTCCATCACCATGGATTCAGCGGCATCCAAAATGGCTTCTGCTGTGTTTGTGTTTTTGCTCATGCGCTTATTCTACCTTCTAGTAGATAATAAATCAAGTCGGAAATTTCAGGTGCTATTACTTATCGTTCTCCATTCGCATTGTTACTATGACTTGTATATCTCATTCTTTCCTTGTAAATACTTGGAACAACTATCGTCAGTAAGGAGAAGATGAGCATATGACCGTGCAAACAAGAGAACAAATCACAGCAACCCAGCTCGGCTTTTTACTGATCACATTTGTCATTTCTACGATCATCTTGACGGTCCCCGGAATCATGGACATGTTCGGCAAACAAAATTCATGGATGTCCTTCTTCCCTGCCAGCTTAACCGGATTACTTTCTGTTTGGGTAATGATCACGCTTGGAAAACGTTATCCAGGATTAACGATTACCCAGTATAGTTCCAAAATCGTTGGCAAATGGTTTGGCGCTTTGCTCGGAATCAATTACATCTACTATTGGTTTATATCGATAACAACGATTACAATGCAGCACGTAGGTTTTGTAAGTACGCTGTTATTACCGCAAAGCCCGCATATCGTCGGAAGTCTGACCTTCTTGATCCTATGTGCGATAGCTGTCATTACCGGTATTGAAGTGATCGCCAGATGCAATGAGCTCATCAGTATTATCATCTTGGCTTCTTTGCTGCCTCTATTGATCTTGGCTGCGAGCATAGGCGATTTCAACCAATTAAAGCCAATATTAGGCGACGGCATCATCCCTGTACTGCAAGGAGCTGTTAGTCCGGCTGGCGGGTTTATGAATCAGCTATTCATATTAGGTTGGCTCTATCCTTATTTGAATCAACCTCATAAAGCACGCAAAGTTTCTTTAATCGCGTTTAGCACCATTTTTCTTATTATAGTAGCCATCGTATTACTTACAATTACGGTACTGGGACCCCTGACAGGCAAACTTACCTATTCCTTCTTGAGTGTCATTCAATATATCGGCATCACGGGATCTCTTGAACGTCTGGAGGCAGTTGCTGTATCCATTTGGGTGATGGGATGTTTCGTTAAAGTAGCCATTTGTTTATTTATCTTGTGCCTTTGTGTGTGTCATCTTTTCGGAATTCGAAATTATCGCGAAATCGTCTTACCGGTATCCTTGATGGCTCTAGTTGGCTCTGTGTGGATCTTCAAGAACGGGTCAGAGCTGATGAACTATCTCGCCTTCACGTTCCCGCTGTTGGCCTTCTTCAACCACAGCTTCTTGCCATTGTTATTACTAACAATTGACTCCATCCGAAGAAGTAATCGGCAATCACTGCTGTAGCAGTATTTTCGTGATCGGTTCGAAGATCATTCTGGCCGGTTCCGTGAAGCTCGGCAGATTAATCCGTGCCAGTAAGAGGGAACCCACTATAGCGGAAATGCCGAGTATACTGCCGTATATCACGGCTTCTTTGACTTTATGTTGACTTCGCAGAACTTTCACCTTCACAATAGCCCATACTGACACTAGAAGAACATACCCCGCTATTTGCACGATCATTTAATGACCTCCTTTTCTTTCAATTGCAGAGGAGCGCCTGCCATCCCGGCTCCGTTAATGCTCAGGCTAGCACCAATAGAAACTTCTACCTCGGGGTATTTGCGATCCCATTGATTCTTCAGCTGTTTCCATGCCTTTGGATCGTTTCGGTAGATGTCTTGTCCGATGCCAATACTGTCGACCTTATACTTCGTTTGGACTTTATCCAGTACTTTACGGATTTCCAATTCAATCGATTTCTCCATGGCTTTCTGAATTAGCATAAGGTTGTTCGGTCTGCTTACATCCAAGTGAGTATTATTCTCGACTAAACTCGCTTGTCCATGGACCTGAATCTTGACTTTAATTGTATCCCCGTTGACTTGCGAAATGATTTTCCGCTTCGAATGGTCAATAATAACCCCTACCGACCCTCCATATTGAGGAAGATAAGCAGTGACTCTTCCTTTCTTCATTCGATCGGTAGCCCACAATAATCCGTTGGTTTCTTCTTGGTCCAGAAAACCGACTACCTTTAAATCCTTAAATACGGCTGAGCCCATCAGGCTGAATAGTTTGTTTGTGCTTCCTTTGAGAGAGGTGGAATGCACATCTTCCTCTATCACCCCCGTAACAGGGTTGATTCCTTCACTTGTGGCTTCTATGAAGAAATCTCGAAGCGTTGCCGATAAATTCCCTCCCAAAGCTTCCATTTCCTTGACTGCTTCTGTCGGCACTTGTTCAAAGGGGTATTTCGTACGCAGAACTTCTTGTCCTTCTCCCCCTCGTACTACCATGATGTAAGTTTTCAATCGTTGGCGTGGATCGTGCGTGAAAACATCGAGCACATCGTTAATTCCCTGTTTGCCGAATGCTTCGCTTATAAAGATAACGCTGCGATGAGATGTGAATAATCTGCGAGAGCTCTGATTTTGAAGCTTCTGGAATGCTTCATTCGCGTTCTTCCCTGTCGCAGACAGAACAAAAAACTTTTCTTGCTGACCGCTTCCCCCCATACCGGAAGAGGGGATTGCGATCTGTAAGGAAAGTAACGTCTCGCCATCCTCAGTTACGTCAAACGCCGTACCCAAGATGAATGCAAGGTCATTGATTTCCGTCCGGTCCCAACAGCCGCTTGTGGTTAATACGATGATTAACAGACCGATGCATAGGATAGGTTTCATTGTCAAGTTCATGTCCCTTTCTCCGTTACTTCAAGTCGGTTCATTACTTTCGGGTGGCTGTGTCCCTCGGGACGGGCTTGGTTGCTGATCCTCGGGCTGACGAACCGGATTGCTCTTTCCTGTTGCAAGTGGACGCTGGGTCCTCGCCCAGATTGGCGCCCGGATAAGAACATCCTTCAGATTACTGAAGGTAAGCGGTGCAATCGGTGTAAAATACGGAACGCCAAACGATCGAAGTGATGTAACATGCAATAAGATACCGAGAAATCCCAGTACTATTCCGTAAAGCCCAAGAGTACCCGCCAAGAACAAAATTGGAAATCGGAGCAATCGGATTCCGTTTGCAAAGCTGTATCGTGGAATCGTAAAAGCCGCAATGCCGGTTATCGATACGATAATAACGACCGGGGCCGAAATAATACCCGCCTGTACGGCAGATTGACCGATGACGAGTGCGCCTACAATGCTTACGGCTTGTCCGATCTGTTTCGGCAAACGAATTCCTGCCTCGCGCAATGCCTCGAATATGACTTCCATCAAGAACGCTTCGATCAGAGCCGGGAATGGAACAGATTCTCTTGAGGCAGCTATGCTCAGGACGAGATTCGTCGGAATCATTTCTTGATGGAAGGTTGTTACCGCGACATAAAGCGGAGGCGCAAATATGGCGATGAAGATAAAAATTAATCGTATCCAACGCACAAAGGTCGCAATCGGCCAACGAACATAATAATCCTCGCTCGCTTGCATCCCGGTCCAGAATGTCATGGGAACGATTAATACAAACGGACTCGTGTCCACAAGGATGGCAATTTTCCCTTCCAGCAACTCAGCCGCAACCACATCCGGACGTTCTGTACTATGTACTAGAGGGAACAGAGAATAGGGTGAATCCTCGATATACTCTTCAATGTACGCAGAATCGAGGACCCCGTCGATCTTGATTCGCGATATCCGATTTCGAACTTCCTCTACAACAGATTTATCCGCAATACCATCGATATAACTCATAACTACTGTAGTTTGCGTTAGCTCTCCGATCGAAAGAGACTCCATTTTGAGCCGTGAAGTTTTCAACCTGCTTCGCAGTAATCCGATGTTCGTGGATATACTCTCGATGAATCCATCTCTCGGCCCTCGAATAACCGGCTCAGAAGAAGGCTCCTCCAGACTGCGCTGTTTGGCGCCTTTCACCTTAATCATCACTGCATGAATATCCGCTCTGGTAAGTACGATCGCATGGCTGTCCAATAAGTGATTTACAATTTCAGTAACGCTGGAGGTTACATACGTTTTCGCTGCAGTTATAAAGAGATCATCCAAAGCTTCTGCTTGGACATGACTCTGTTCGTGTTGATTATTTCTGGCGATCAATGGCTGCAGAATATGCTTATCGATCATTTCTTCCTCTACTGAACAGGCGAAGAAAATGACAATCCATTGTTTCTGGCCTGCTGAATGGACAGTACGAAATACGATATCGGAATCTCTGTCGAAGATACGTTTGAAGATCAATTCATTTTGCTCTAAATCCGAAGTTAGACTGGCGCACTCTTCAGCTACTGAGTAATCCTCCGGAATAGTAGGATACGCGGGCTGACTTGGTACCCCCTTCCTAAACCTCTTCACTGAATAAGCCTCCTCAATGAATAATTAGATATATCTATCTTCCCATTATTCGGCAAAAATATGCTGTTTCTGCGGAGGATACGGCCATAAACAGGTAATAAAAAAGCAACTGAACCTGAGAATTACAGGTCAGCTGCTTTGGACATGATCCAATCCATATTTATTCATTTCCGGTGTTCATTTCGGTTATCGTAGTTCTCTTCTTGTACCAACGGTATACCATTGCACTGGCAATGGAAAGCATCGCAACAACAACCATACCCCAGATCAGATTATCGAACGCTCTTACTTGAGGTATATCATGCTGCCAAGCAAGCGCACTTGCCGAAAGTGCGACACTGAATCCACCGCTTATAAATTGCATTAATTGAAATAGTCCCATGCCGGAGCCGACTAGCTCTTTAGGCAGCAATCGTGACATCTCGTTAGAAACAGAACTGGAAATCGCTGTGAAGCTTATGCTTGTTAATAAGAAGATCGCACCTAGGGCGTAATAAGAATGGGTAGCAAATAACGCAAGTAATACAACAGAAAGGAGAAGCATCCAAGGAATGTAGCGTATTAACGCCGCATTGCCATAGCGGTCAATGATGCGACCTACTCGGTTCGAAACAAGCATAGCCAGCAGCGCACCAGGGAACAATACTAATCCGGATGCTCCGGGTGTCAAACCGTACAGGTGAGACAGCATTTGCGGCGCAAGGAACAGGAAGCTGAAGCTGACCATATAAGCTGCTATAGCAACAGACGCTAATGCCAAATAAGATTTATTACTGAACAATACCGGCAGAACGAATGGATTCTTGGCCGTGCGAATTCGCAATACAAACAACAAGATTGCAAGTATGCCGACGCCGAGTGCTAACAAGCTCTTCGATGTTAGGAATAACAACAGTGATGTCGTGCCAATCCCGATGAGTAATGCACCGAGCACGTCAAATGTTCCACCTGCAGCTTTCTCAGTAGGCAGCATACGCAGAAAAATCGGAATAAGCAGCAGCGTAATGCCTGTAATGACGAAGAGGAAATGCCAGCCCAAATATTGCACGACAGACCCGCCGATTACAGGACCAAGTCCCAGACCAAGAGAAGTAGCAGCCAGCATGATCGACATCGCTCTGCCGCGGCGGGACAATGGAATGTATCTGGTTAAAAGCACGATGCCGAGCGAAGGTATTGCACCGGCCCCCGATGCTTGAATGAGTCTAGCCACAAGCAACATACCGAATCCATCGCTAAACAGACCTAATAGGGAACCACCCCCAATGGAAAGCAATGCCACAATAAACAAAGCGCGGATCGGTAAAATGTCGGACAGCCTGCTGTAGGTAATCGAAGATATGGCAAATACGATCGAATAGCCCGTAACGATCCATGACGCAGTTGAAGTCGCAAGTGAAAATTGTTCAGCGACCTTAGGAAGTGCCAGGTTGAACATCATCGTGTTCATGATGACCAATACGACTGTAAAACCAAGCATGAACGTAACGAAATGCTCGTTGGTCAGTGTTTTCTTCTCGGTTGTTGCCGACAGCTGTTCGAGCGGTGCATAGCTTGTAATTGATTTACTCATTTATATAACCTCCCGATTAGCTGTTTTTTTGGGAACGGTCATTCCCGAATCATCAGAATGAAATTTGATCATCTCGCCTTTGCTCCATGTGATCTTATCATTTCGAGAACGATCAGTAAAGAATAAGTTTTTCCAGGCAGCCGATTATCCGGACAACACAAAAGCCGCATCAGATGAAATATCCAATGCAGCCCGTTCGCAACCTATTTTTTTGAATAAATGATTTTCTTAATGCTATCAAAGGAAAGACAATAGAGATCGGATAATTGCTCAATCGACAGACCATTGGTGAACTTATGACGGATCTCATCGTTCCGATGGCTGAGCTGCCTTCTAATCCCTGAATTCTCGCCCCATTTCTTACGAAATCCGTCTGGGGTCGGGACATAGACCATGCCTCCATGGACATACTTCTGTATTTCTTTGAGTAATGCTTCAGGAAAAACAATATCCGCGTTTACATATTTCATGATCGCTCTGCTCCTTAAATGTAGTGAAAGTTTAAGGGAGCAAAGTCTAAACTATAAACGTTTCTTATTCTAGAAATCATGGCGGAAATCTATTGCTGGCTCCATACAAACAACCGCCGTTGTTTATAGTTCAAACTTTGCAGGGAGCTAATCGTACATTTCATCATGCTGAGGTTCCTCCTTTGAAAAGGGTCAGGCTTTTCCACCTAAAAATTACCTTACCATATTTTTCAATTCATGTGCAATTTTATGTTCGTTTCTTACGTGTTCGCACTGCTTGCCGCCCGTTGTTTCTTCTGAATCGCATGCATGCCCATAATTACGGCTACAAGTTCATAGGAGTCCAGATATTCGCTTTGGTTGGTCAGTTGGAAAGCACCTGAAGAGAACCATCCGTTAACTTGCTCAAAACGGGCGATCAAAGCGCCGGATTCATCGTTAATATCATATTCCTTGGAGAATGCCGGAGAAATGATCTCGTAGCTGCCTCGCCCTTCTGTTTCGTAGGTGAATTTCTTAGAAAAGAAAGTAAATCGGCTTCTGAGTACACCTAACTGCTCCCCGTTTGCTTCACTAACCTCCCATTTGCCGGAGAAGAAAGGAAAGCTTCCGGCACACAGCAGCTGATCATTCTGCCCGTACACTTCGATCGCAGAGCCAAAAGCGCTCTTCAAATCCAGATGACCTACGTTCTCTTCCTGTTCATTCAGAATTTCCGTTACACCGGAATTGAAGAAATTATCCCTGAAATATAAATGCAATGAACTCGCCTCCTCCTGTTAGTTAAAGCGAACTTCGATAACAATACCTGATATCTGATACGGACAGATCGACATGCAGTTCCTATATTTTAGTATATAATTTGAAATCCGCCCAGTTATTTGAAAATGTTTATCAAAAAAGGCCACCGTAAGTCGGCAGCCTTACTCGTCAATTCGGACAAATGAACTGAAGGTAAAACAGGGCTGCCTCCGTGTTGAGGCAGCCCATGTTATTATTTTACCGATTCAGCGATCTTCATCGCTTCTTCGCCTGACAACGGACCGGTAATGGAGTACTGAATATCGTCGACAAGCCAATACAGCTCAACGAGCTCTGGTTGTTCAAATACAAACCCGTCACTTCCGCTTACTTGCGTCGCTTTGAACAGATCTACAGGAAATACGGCTTTCATGCGGCTCACAGCGTACGTAATGCTCTTCTGGCCTGACGAATACGTGAAGATCACATCTCTCACCGGTTCATCCTTCATCCCTACCGTTATGATCTCTGTAAGTGAATAACCATCCGGTACGTCATTCGGCACTCGCAGATTTGGTCCGAAGGATGCTATAGCTTCTTCTACTGTGCTTACTGGTGTTGTGATCAATTGAGACAGCTGCGAGCCACTGGCTCCTTGGTTGGTTGGCGGCGTATCCTCGGCCGTATTCGTGCCCGGATTCTGCTGTTGAAGGATCAAGAACACAGCGATGATCATAATTGCCGCTGTGAATCCCAACGTCCATGCTTTCGGGAGCAAGAACCTACGCTTCGTCTTCTGAGCAGCTGCTTCCTGCCGGATCTTCTGTTTCATTCGATTGCTCAATTCCATGTCATTGAAGAGTATTTCATCTGCTTCTTCCCGTAAGTGTTGGCGTAATCGATTATCTGTTTCTGTCATCTGTCAGTTCCTCCTTATCGATCAAGCTAGCTAACGCTTCACGTGCCCGGTGAAGTCTGTTTCGTATCGTTCCTTCCGGCGAAGAAGTCGCATCCGCGATCTCCTTCGTACTGAGGTCCAGATAATAGTACAAATACAGAGCCTCTTGATAAGGGATTGGCAAACGAAGCAAATATTGGAGTACTTCGCTTTTCTTTAGTCGTTCAAGAGCCTCATCCTGGGCACTGATTGTATGACCTCGCTCCATCTGGCTCGGGTCGGTGGGCTGCTCTGTAAACATTCGAACCCCCATTTTGTCTCTACAAACATTAATGGTAATTGTCGTCAACCAGGTCTTCATGCTGCTGTCACCACGAAACGATGTCCATTTGCGAAAGCTGCGCAGAAACACTTCTTGACTGATATCCTCTGCAAGATGGCGATCACCTGTATAGAAATACGCGGTGCGCATTACGATTGCACCGTAACGATCCATTAGCTGCTCAAGCGCTTCTGCAGGTTCTTTCGAGAATTGTTCTTTGTTCTGTTTGCCGGCCGGCTTCACTGAATAACCACCTCCACCCTATTAGACGGTCTTCGTTTGCGATTCGCTGCATGGTTTTCGATTTTTTTTAGTCGTCCTTAGTCTAGTAAATGGGCATACAACTATAACAATTGATAGATTCAATACATATATTATTAACATCCCATGATGAAGGAGTTGATAGATATGGCATGTGGTTGTAACGGTTCTCGTAATGGTAACCAAGGTTCGCGTAACTGCAACTGCAATCGCGGTAACCAAGGTACGCAAGGCGCTCAAGATTCGCGTCGTAACCAAGGTTCTAGTGGCTGCAACTGTAAACGCGGCAGCCAAGGTACGCAAGGTACGCAAGGTACCCAAGGTTCTCGTGGCTGCAATGGATCTCGCGGCAATAACGGTTGGCAGAATAACAGTAACGGCTGGTGGGTTTGGCGCGGTCAATAATAACCTCTCTCGTCGGCTAGATGAATGAAGTAATCGCCAAAAGGCCTGTTTTAAATAGGTCTTTTGGATTTTATATAACCGGCTCTAAAAGATATGATCGCCTAAATTATAAGTACATATAAATTTTAGGTAAAATTTGGATTTATCGACACTAACCGCCACTTCTCGCTACGCCTCATGCGTTAAACTGGAACTGGCACTTAGTCTTGTCTTGGAGGGGAATCGTCATTGAACAAGTATGATGTCATCATGATTGGCAGTGGCCATAACGCACTGATTGCGGCCGCTTATTTGACGCGCGCGGGAAGAAGCGTCCTATTAATGGAGAAGAACGATCGCCCGGGCGGATTTTTGCGTACGGAAGAACTGACATTGCCGGGGTTTAAGCATGATGTATATTCCGCTGCTCACCCACTTTTCTTGACCGGCCCTGCTTATGCGGATTTCAGAAAAGAACTCGAAGCGCGGGGCTTGCATTACGTGAATACGGATCTGCCCACCGGTGTTTCTATGGAGAGCGGGGAAACGGCAGTCTTCGCACGGTCAGCCGAAGAGCTTGCGCTCGAAGCCGATCGTCTGGCTCCCGGCGATGGGGCCGTGCTTGGCCGTATGTTCGAAGCGTTTACACCTTATGCCGGAGATGTATTCGAGTTATTCAACTTAGACTTATCCAGCCAGCAGGCTACCGAGATTATACATAAGCTGCTTTATGACAAACGAGTCGGGGGCAAAAGCTTAACTACATTCGCTCCTTCCCTCTTCTCGACAGCCCGGAATGTCGTTAGCGAATTCAAGTCGCCGGTCATGCGTTCCATGTTGGCTTCTTGGGTCACACATTTAGGACGAACACCTGACGAAATCGGCAGCGGGATCTGGGTGCCACTCACCTCGATGGCGCTAATGGGCGGCGGAATGCCAATACCTGCAGGAGGAAGCGAGCAGCTTGCACGGGCATTATCTCGTTTAGTGCAGGATCAAGGCGGCAAGATCATGACAGGAACGATGGTCAAGAAGATTATCGTTAAGCATGGTAAAGCTGTCGGCGTTCGCACAGCCAATGGCGAAGAGTTTCACGCGAAGCATGCGGTTGTCGCCTCTACCGGACCGGACCAGCTGTTCATGTCGCTGTTGTCAGATACTGAAGTCAACCCTGAGATCCGCGCTGAAGCACAGCGATTCCGCTATGGAAGAGGCTGCGTTCAGATCCATCTCGCCCTCAGCGAAGCGCCGAAGTGGCCGGATGGGCGATTTGATCGCGTAGGCCAGCCTCACTTAACTGATGGACTCGACGGCTTCACCCAAGCCATTGCACAAGGGATGGCTGATCTGCTCCCGGCCAAACCGACTTTCACGGTAGATTGCTCAACGAACCTTGATCCTTCCCGCGCTCCGGCCGGCAAAGCCATTATGCGGCTTCAAGTTCTGGAAGTTCCTTGTCGACCCCGCGGCGATGCTGCCGGACTGATAGACATTGGTGACGGATCGTGGACGAATGAGCTTACCGAACGATTCACGGAACGCGTAATAGGCGTCGTCGGCAAGCATATTCCGAACATTCCGGACGCCATTATCGGCAAATCCGTCGTAACGCCGGATACGATCGCTCGCTTTAATCCGAATTCCGGACCCGGCGACCCTTACGGCGGTTCCCATGATTTCGCACAAAGCTACTTGTTCCGCCCGCTCCCATCCCAACCCAGCCATCAAACAGCGATTCCGAATCTGTACATGCTTGGCGCAGCCACATGGCCGGGACATGGCATAAACGGCGGATCGGGCTATATTGTGGCGCAGCAATTATTAGCTCATGATGTGCATGTATAGGAGTTTAACGAAAGTGCGCTTATGACTTAGCTCCTAAATTTGGCCGAGTAACATTGCTGCAGAGAATGCAACATTTTCCGTTCCAATTGATCGATTCTGTCTTAATGTTGCGCAAAAGTCGAATAACCCTACTCTTAAACATTAAATCACTGACCCGCGCGTGAGGGAGAGAGGGAGAATACGATAGTCGAACTCTCACCGCCGAAAGCGCGCAGAAATGAAGCTGAGAATTCAGTAAACGAACTCTCAGAGGCTGAACTAACCAATCTACTCGCGCGACGAGAAGGGGCTATCCCATGCGTCATCGATGATGACGCAGGATAGCCCCTTTCTCTATGCTTCTGACTTCCCTTTCAAGCTCAACGAACGCAGTGCTCTTCCCTATTGGGACGGTTTCTTTGTTTGGAAATGAACATGAACCTACTCAATCTCTATCTCTCGGACCACCATGTTTGTCGTGTCCCTTCGGGGGGCGCTCCTCGTCTTTCTTACCGTGGTCTTTCTTTGGACCTTTATCTGGACCTTTATGTCCCGGACCCTTATCTCCCTTATCACCTGGCTTATTTCCCTTGTCTCCCTTGTCAGCTTTCGGGGGTTTACCGGGCTTCTTCACTGCGCCACCCGGCGCTTTCGGAAAGGCAAGGACCGGTTCGCCTTTCAGTGCCTCGCTCATCAGCTCCCGGAATACAGCCGCGGCGGCCTTTGAAGTGGTTGTTAGATAATGCTGCGCATCCGTATGATCGTATCCAAGCCATACGGCACCGACCAACTGCGGGGTATAGCCGACAAACCAGTTGTCTTTAATCCCTTCGCCCCCGGTTCCCGGCATTTCCGTTGTGCCTGATTTACCGGCGACGGGGCGACCTGCAAGTGCCGCTGCCTCCCCCGTTCCTTCCTGTACGACACCTTCAAGCATTGCCGTCATCGTACGTGCAACGGAAGAATCCGTTGTCTGTACACCGGAATCCTCAGCTGCTTCCGCCAGCACTTCTCCGTCTGCGGATTCAATGCTAATAATCGAGTGCGCAGGCATGCGAACTCCGTCGTTGGCGAATACTCCGAAAGCTTCAGCCATCGTTAGCGGCGAAACGCCTTCTTGTAATCCACCTAGTGCGAGGCCAAGAGTTCTGTCCTCTTCCTTAAGCTCGATCCCGAAGCGCTCCGCTGCTTCCATCCCGGCGTCAATTCCCATCTCATTCAATAACCGCACAGCTGGAATATTGTAGGAATTTACGATCGCTTCGTAAATTGATACTTCTCCGTGGTAGCCTCCTCCGGCATTCTTCGGTTCATATCCACCGAAAGCGACCGGCTCGTCAAGCAGCGTATCTTCAGGACGATAGCCTTGTTCGAAAGCCGGCGTATAAACGGAAATCGGCTTCATCGTGGAACCGGGCTGTCGCTTCAGCTGCACGGCACGGTTAAATCCACGGAAGGGCTGCTGCCCTCTTCCGCCAACGAGTGCCCTAATTCCGCCATCACGCGGATCGACCAATACCGTACCACTTTGAATAAGCTGGTCAGCAACGCTATTCGGAAACACTGAGTTCTTGGAATAAACCTGTTCTGCAGCCTGCTGCATTTTCGTATCCAACGCCGTATGTATCCGTAGACCTCCGTGCAGGATTTCATTCTCGGTTAACCCGTACAAGGCGGACGCTTCTCGAATGATTTGATCCACATAATACGGGTACTTGATACCTTCACCTCGGTTTGGCTTGGAGCTTCCGAGTTTAATTGGCTCACGGACAGTCTTATCAAACGTAGTTTGACTAATCTTCCCTTGATCCTTCATGAGCTGAAGTGCAGTGTTACGGCGTTCTATAGCCTTATCGAGATGCTTGAACGGCGAAAGCGCCGAAGGCGCTCTGATGATGCCCGCAAGAAGCGCCGACTCTGAAAGCGTCAGGTTCTCAACCTTCTTGCTGAAGTAAGTCTCTGCCGCGCGTTTAATTCCCCAAGCCCCTTCGCCAAAATAGATTTGGTTGAGGTACATCTCTATAATGTGCTGCTTATCGTATTGTCCTTCGATTTTCTTGGATAAGAGTACTTCGTTCCATTTCCTTCCCCACGTTCGATCATGAGTCAGAAAGACATTCTTAGCCAGCTGCTGTGTGATCGTACTCGCTCCCTGTACCGTCTGTCCACTCGTTAGGTTGGTCATCAGAGCACGACCTATCCCCCACAGGTCAGTCCCGTCATGCTCGAAGAAGCGCTTATCTTCAACCGCAACTACCGCGTCAACGAGATGTTTCGGCAATTGCTCGAATTTGACCGGTTCAATGGTATTGAGCGATATTCGGCTCGCTTCTTTGTCATCCTGATCATAAATAATCGTCGCTGCCGGAAGCGGCTTTGCCAGCAAAGTAATATCTTGTTTGTTAACCAACACGCCGAAGGTGGCCCAGCCTAAAGCAACAACCACGATAGCTGTCAGTATTATTGCGAATCCTATCTTTCTCCACGACAGTTGTACTGTCGATCTCTCTTTGCTTCTCGGTTTCATATCCTTCTCCCAACCTCTTCCTATCCTGCCCTGCCTCAGATAGTAGTTCGCAGAGAGAATCGAATTTCAGGTGGTTCAAACGATATTCATTCGTTTGTAATTACTGGAGATTGTGCAAGCAACAAAAAATCCGCGATTTCGCGCGGATTTCTAAGCCTATTTACAAGCTATTCCTATTCCATTGCTTTCTTCTTGATTGGGCAATAAATCGCGATTTCATTTCGTTCATCATCTGTTTCACGCATTGTCTTCTCATCGTATCGCTCCAAATAATACGATACATCGTCATACTCATATCCATTCTCGGCAAGCCATTGCGATGTGAAATCGTAGGCAGTAACGAGCTTGCTGGCAGCCCCTCGATAGTAGGTAACCGAATACAACCGTGGTAAGAGGTGAAGATGAACCATGCCGTGAGGTACATTAGCCAGAGGTTCCACTTCATAACAACAGTAGACATCAAGAAGACCGTCGTTCCCTTTATAATTCGGAGGCGTGATTCCATAAGTCACTTCACGATTTCTGATATTCGAAATTTCGTTGCTTCTCTCTACGACCTCTTGCAGCGCCCGACTAACAGCATCCCCTAAATTCGTCATGAGACTGCTTGCCCTTACTCCAACATAAGATGCAATTGCATTTGTTTGAACGATTTCTATCTTCATCTAAACACCTCTATTTGCGTTATATTACAACATTTCTAGAGCCCGTAAACGATTCCTGCCCTAATGAAAACAATATTTTTCCATATTCCCTGTAACGATTCCAAGCCTTAACGGATATTCTATATAGTCAAATGACTATTCCAACATCACGGAGGTTACCTAATGAATCGTGGATTTTTCCCTGGAGGCGGATTTGGTGGTGGATTCGGCCGTCGCCCGTTCTTCCGCCCGTTTCCCCATCCGTTCTTCCCAGGACGTTTCTTGTTTCCATTTTTCTCCTTCTCGCCATTTTTCTTCCCGTTCTTTCGAGACGGTCAATCGGATGACATGGTTTTCGCACAGCACCAAGTTCAAGCGGGGGACACATTCGCCTCTATCGGCCACAAATATAACATCCCGATGCCAATCTTAGAGGAAGCGAACCCTCAGCATACGAATCCGAACCAATTGAAAGTAGGCGAAACGATCGTCATCCCACGTATATCCAATATGGTTTGTCATAAAACCTATTCCGAGATGGCACATCAACCGTCTGAAGTTCAGAAATAAAGACATTTCATTACGCCGATGAAAAACAATAAGCCCTCGGATACGCAACGACTGCGTGTCGGAAGGCTTTTTCTGTGTCTTCAAGTATACCAAGTGACCCTAATAATTCGCGCATGAATCATGATTCCAGGTTCAATTCCACCACTTTCCTCGCATAGGCGGCAAAGGATTCGATATGCTCCGGACTTCGATCTATTGCCCACCTGAGCTTATCGAATGCTCTAAGCAGCATCAACTGCTTCAGATTAGCGAGGTCTTCTACCCTTTGCCCATACCCTTCAAGAAAAGCATCAAATTCTTCGGCATTCGGACCGTCGCCTATCATTATCCCTTGCATAACTTGAATAATGTCTCCATCAGGTACGACATGAACCTCTGCGCCGCCCCAATCCAGCAATCGAACTTGTCCTTTTGAATTGATTATCATATTCTTCAACGAAAGATCACCGTGGTTTAAGCCGAATCGATATGCGGTTCTCTTCACTAACTCGAATATCTCTCTTACTCTCACCGATTCTGCCTGCGAGATGACGCCAAGATCAATTAACCGGTCATTCTCTGTCAAACTGTTAATATTATATTGCACATACCCCTGCCAGCTGCCATCAGACCCTGGGTGAGGAGGTGATTTGAATTCACCGGCAATGGGGTCAAAAAGCTCATCTCCGAAGCCCTTCACATCAATTGCATGGATACGTTTGACATATGTTCCTAGCTGCCGCCAAACTTCCGGTTTATGAGCCAAGCTGTCTAACCCATTGTCGCCTTCGACGAAAGATAGAATCATATATGCGTATTCTCCGGCAATTCCGATGGCCAACACGTCCGGACCGGGAACGCCAACCGAAGCAGCTTGCTCCATGCACCATTGTTCTTTGAGGTAGATGGGATAAAGGGACGACTCATTCATGCGGACTACGACTTTATGAGTTGCTGTCTCGACTACACAGACTTGGTTTATTAACCCTTTGCCTAAGATCTGGTAAGAAGATATCACTTGTTCTTGCAAATATTCGACTGCTAATCGTTCCGCTTGTTGTACGATAATGTTCTCCATGGCAGCTTACAGCGAATCCTCCTTTGATCTTCCTCTGTCCCCCATCTCGGTGGATGTTTATTTAACGCATTGAAGTGGAAAAAGTTGCAATAAAAAAAAGACCACCGGGCAATCGTCCGGCAGTCAGTGTAGATTGAATTTTATTTCGCAGAAGTATCCGGACGAGCTTTCAAGTAAGCAACAGCATTATTGATCGCTTCAGTTGCTTCTCCGTATGTAATTTCGCTCTTCGGATTGAAGCTGCCATCGCTGCTCAGTTTCACAATGCCATAGCTGAGTGAGCGCTGAATTGCACCGGAATTGATAACGTCGATTTGATCCGCATCCTTAATATCAGTAACCACAACATTAATCAAGGGCAGCTTGCCTGCTTCTTCTACCGCTTTGACGAGCTGCGTAATAAATGCTTCTCGCGTAAATGCTGCGCTGGAGTCGGCATCCTCACTCAGGGATGGTGTTACTCCGATTGCATCACCGATCATTTCGTTACCTTGCTTGATGGATACTTTGCTGTTTGCATCGATCGGCGCTGCGTGAGCCTTCATGTAAGCCAGTGCATTGTAGATTTCGACGGCTGCTTCCGAACGCGTAATGATAACCTTCGGATTCACCTTGCCGTCTTCGCCAAGTTTAATGACGCCGTAGTTAAGTGCCCGCGTGATTGATCCGGAGAAGTCGATGTTAATTTGATCTTGGTCCGCGATATCTACGACAACCGGTTTGATCATTGGCAATTTTCCTGTTACTTCAATCGCGTGGATCAGCTCATGAGTGAATTCCTCACGCGTTAATTGTTTGTTCGGATTCAGATCCTTCGGCAGATCAAGGCCGTTGACTGCAGCAATGATCAGCGCGTCTGCGTACCAAGCTTTATCGTTTGCATTCACGAAATAATCAGTCGCTTTCGGTTCTTTAAAGAATCGAACCAGATCCAGGTTCAAATTCAGTGCATTCACGATGAGCTGAACGCCTTGAGCCGCTGTCATTGTACCATGCGGTGCAAATTGATCGGCCGAAATCCCTTTGATCAGGCCGCGCTGCTGCAAGGAAATAATCTCATTCTTCGCTGTGCTATTGCCTAAATCCGTGAAACCGGAAGTTGCTGCGAAGCTTTGGCTTGCAAAAGTAAATACCATAGTCGCTGCTGCAGCAGTTAATGTGATCATTTTGAATGTTTTTTTCATTTTCGTTCACCTCATGGAGTATATTGGCTTTCAGATAAGGTAGACGAGCATGAATTGAAAAAGGTTACAGGAAGTAACCTTGAAAATTGTTAAGGTATTGTAAATTCGTCAATCACCGCAATCTCTACCTCCCTATACAATGGCCCGTTTGCATTAGAATAATGCCGGTTTCAATGTCCACGTCTGAAGCTGAGCTAAGCGAATGAGATTTGGCACTTTCAGATCAGGAGGAAACGGACTCCACTGCGGCCCCCAATTCTCATCTGTTCCGGCATGCTCCTTCGACTTCAACACTCCGGAAACGATCGCAATGCGATCTTCATCCCGATAACCATTAGCGATAACGCTTGCCAACGTACAGGTAAGGTCAACGGGATTAATGCGGTACCCGGCTACTGTGAAATAATCCGGCATCTGCTTGTATTCCAATAGTTTGGGATATTCCTCGGCGATCACTTTCTTAATGTCCGCAACGGGAACAGCTTCGGATAGATCACTCTGAGCTTCATTTTCCGGGCCGTAGATAAGCTCAGGGATTAATTCTTGTCCAAGCAGATACCGACAAAATAAAGCGTGTAATTCAGAAGCAGACAAAGAGTAATCCCGATAAACGGTATAGTTCAACTCATTCGAGAGTCCCGCCGCAATGGCCCGGACATCATAAGGATGCAATGGATTCCGATTGGACTTCTCCATATCGAGCGCTTCTGTCGAAGTGATATAGTTCACATTGGATTTTGTACGCGTATAATCGATAAATTCACCCAACATCTCGATATAGCGCTCCATCTCTCCTGCAAGTCTGAGTGGAGCCGGCTGCCACTGATCAGGCGGCGTGTTGTGGCCTTTATTGAAATTTACGCCATCCCAGAAACCCGTACATGCAAATTCACATGGATGATAATAAATGCTAATGAAGGTTTCTTGATCTTGTATAGAGAGCTCATCATACAGCCGGTCGAATAATGCCTTGCCCTCCTCCAGACCATCCGCCTTTAAGTCCATTCGCATAATGCCCTTCATATCGGTGAGATTGAGCAATCCGCCGTACCAAAACGGTTTATGATCCAGCGTAATTTGATCATGTACGTCCAAATAAACCGGTATTCCCCACTTTCGTAGTACGGGGAACGTTTGTGGTGCCCATGAGTAACCCGCTTGGCCATAACACTTGCTTGTTTGTCCCGTAATTCGCGTTACATCCTCTAGCCCCGACCGTTCTCGCAAGTCAAATTCCTCTGCACCATCTGCAAATCCGAAACTCTCCAAATATTCGCTGACCGTAGGATGAACGCTATGCCAATCTGTATGATAGCCGATTTCATGTTGTGCGAGCTGCTCAATAATATCAAGCCGGTTGTTTCGCTCCAATTTACGTGCTTTCTCACCGACAATCTTGAATATTCCCTTCGTGCTGCGCTTATTTAACATGTGCACTACCGCTAATAATGCATCTTCGGACTCTTTGGTAATATAGTCTTCCGTATCAAACCAAAGCATGACATGAACCTTAGCCATCCCATATCCCTCCCTATCCAATCACTGCCTAAGTAACAAATGACTTTACGACACGTTTCGGAGCAACCAGGCTCCACGCCTTGAAGATCAAACGCTTCAGTTCATTCGGATCCACGAGTTCCAGTTGAATGATGACATAATTCAGTGTCGCGTATTTCGGAGGAACCTGATAAACGGCAGGATCCATTGTCGTGTAGGCTGCTCGATCGTCTGCCGTTATTTTCACAAGCAATGACACTCCATCAGGCTGAATGACGGCAAATATTTTATTTTTCACGCGAAAAGACGGCTTGCCCCAATGGTCGACTTCGTCCGTTTCAGGTAAGGATAGCGCATAACTTCTAATTTGATTCTCGGTTACCAAGGTGATCCCCTCCTGTTGTCTATTTTCGCCATATGACTAAATTCCCCTCTTGCTCACAACAAAAAAAGACCCGCGAGCTTCGCGGATCTTCCATATTCCTTACAATCTTCTATGCTTCTTGCAGGACTCCACTCTCTTCAATAGGCAGGATCAAATCAACCGTTGTTCCTTCATTAAGCCGGCTTGCAATATGGAGAGTTCCTCCATGTGCTTCAATGATTTTATGACATACCATGAGTCCGAGTCCTGTCCCTTTCTCCTTCGTCGTGTAGAAAGGTTCGCCTAACATCAACAATCGCTCTTCCGAGATACCGCAGCCGTTATCTATGAAGCGGACCATAATTTGATGATCCACGACTTTCATCTGAATGAGGATGCTGCCTCCGCTTGTCATGGACTCAATCGCATTTTTGAGAATGTTGATAAAAACCTGTTTTAATTGATTTTGCTGACAGCTGATCATCGGAATGTCATCGGCGATTTCAGCATGAATTTGTACATTGCTGAGTGTTGCTTGCGTTTCGAGAAGCGAGATCACCTCGTAGTAAATTTGCCGTACATCTCTAACTTCAAAGCTCAGAGCTTGAGGTTTGGCGATGACGAGAAATTCGCTGACGATATCATTGATGCGATCCAATTCCGATAACATAATTTGTAAATACTCTTGATTCATATCTTCTTTAGCTTGGAACAATTGAACAAATCCGCGAAGCGATGTTAATGGATTTCGAATCTCATGCGCTACTCCTGCGGCAAGCTGACCGACTACGGACAGCTTTTCGGATTTGATCAATAATTCTTCCGTCCGTTTCCTTTTGGTAATGTCTTTAGCAATGCCGTACACACCTTCAATTTTATCATGAATGATAATCGGAACCATTTTCAAATTCAAATCGATTGGATGACCGGATTTATGGCGAATCGCGATTTCAATGCTAGTGGATTCACCGCGTAAAGCTTCCTTAAATAAAACACATGTCTTCTCCCGGTCATCTTCTATAATGAACTGCTTGAAATCTTGGTGGAGAAGCTCTTCAAGCGGATAACCTGTAATCTTGATGGTAGCCGGATTTACATTCGACAAACAGCCCTCAAGATTTACGGTAAAGATCGCATCCGGATTATGATCAACAAGCGACTTATAGGCTTGCTCTTTCTCTTCCAGCTTACGTTCGGCTAGCTTGCGCTCGGTAATATCTTTACATAGAAGCTGCACAGCCGATTTGCCTTGGTACTTGATGGGCACTGATCTTACTTCTACATCAATAACTTGTCCATCAAGGCGTATAATTTTCTGCTCAACGGGCTCCGTCGATCTTCCCTCGACCATCACTTGTCGAACACGTTCATGAACCCTATCAATGAAGTCGGGATGGATAAAATTAACGATAGGATGACCAATGACGTCTTCCGGACTTGCAGCGCCTACTACTTTGGCTCCTGCAGGATTAATAAACACGATCTTACCGTCTCGGTGAACGGCAACCGGCTCCGGAGAATGTTCGACGATAGCGCCATAACGTTCTTCGCTCTCGGTTAGTGCCTTCTTCACTCCTTTTACCCAGAAGTAAAGAATCAAGGCAGTGCTTAACACGTAGAAGATACCCTTCGTTAAATTGACCGAGATGGCATCTGACCAATGCAGCATATCTATTATTTTATCGGACAGGATAATCCAGAGACTGCCGATTAACACATAAATAATCGAAATCTTAACAGCCGAATCTGATTTTCGCACCGGTGACCGGGTTTTCATATCCATTCATCCTTAACTATATAAATTAAATTGAAACGATTCTACTGCTCGTTGATTATATCATTTATTTCTTCAAATAATTATAGATCTTTTTTCCAAGAAAAAACCAACGCTGCCTGCGTTGGTTTACCAGAATCTGCATAGCTGCAACCTGCTTTGCTCATAATATTCACCGAGTATACTTTATCTACTGGGGGATCATCTATGGTTGCCATTAGCAGCAGCGTTGAAGCGAATGAAGCTTACCTGAGAGATCGATTCGATCTTTGTTCGGATATTGTTTTTCGTCGATTCACATTGAAAGATGATACTTTGCTTTTACTCGCTTATTTGGATGGCATGGCTAATGTGCAAAGCATCGAAAATAATGTGCTGAAGCCGCTTATCTTCAGCGGTTTGCCGCATGGCATAGAACGAATCCAATCACTGGCAGCTATGCTCGAACGAGAATGGCTTCCTTTGGCGAACATCAAGACGGATGAATCCATGGAAGATCTCGTTCAACATATTTTGCATGGCAGTCTAGCAATTCTGGTAGATGGCGAAGCATCAGCACTCCTTGCTCAGGTTCAAGAATATGAGATGCGAAGCATTCAAGAACCACAGAAGGAGTCCACCTTGCGTGGTTCCAAGGAAGGTTTTGTTGAGAATATCCGTACGAATACTTCATTAATTCGGCGCAGGATCATTCACCCGCAGTTGAAGATGGAATCGTTCACGATCGGGAAGTACACCCAAACCGAAGTCGTCCTCACTTACGTGCAAGGCTTAGCGTCCGAGAAGGTTTTGGCAGAAGTGAGAGCAAAGCTTGCGAAGATCGAGATTAACGGCGTCATCGATTCTGCCTATATCGAAGAATGGATCGAGAATAATTCCTTCTCCCTCTTCCCGCAAGTTCAGAATACTGAACGCCCGGATATCGTAACCGCAAGTTTATTAGATGGGAAGGTCGCGCTTCTCACGAACGGAACTCCCTTCGCTCTTATCCTTCCCATCACGTTCTGGTCAGGTCTCCAATCCGCGGATGACTATTTCGAGCGATTCGTCTTTATCATCCTAACCCGAATGGTTAGATATATCATGACCTTCATCTCATTTGCTTTACCTGCCATCTATGTCTCACTCTCGACTTTCCATCCGGAGATGATTCCAAGCAATCTTATGATCGGAATTGCGACTGCCCGGGAAACCTCTCCTTTTCCAACCGTAATCGAAGTCTTCATTATGATGTTTATTTTCGATGGCTTGCAAGAAGCCGGCGTACATCTTCCCAATCAGCTTGGCCCTGTAGTCAGTATCATCGGAGCACTGGTTGTCGGACAAGCTGCCGTTGAAGCCGGCATCATCTCTACGCCGATCATCATTGTCATTTCCTTAACGGGGATCGCCGCTTATACGATTCCCAGATATAGCGCTACCCTTCCTTTTCGTATCATTCGCTACATGATGCTGTTTATTTCCGGCGCACTTGGCTTCGTAGGTTTCGCTTTCGGCATTATTTTCTTGTTGATCCATATGGTCATGCTAGAATCCTTCGGAACGCCATACTTAAGTCCGGTCGCCCCTTTCGATCGCAAACGAATAAGAGATCTGATCATTCGATACCCATTCTGGATGAAAAATGGACGAAATAAGAAAGGGACTCCATGATGGTTCGGTTTACACTGCTCTTGTGTGTCGCTGCCATCCTGCTGCTGTCGCTTTCCGGCTGTACAGATTTTATCGAACCTAATCAGTTAGCCATTATCTTGGGGACGGCGGTTGATCATGCCGAAGGGGATAATATTGAGATCAGTGATCAGATCGTAATCCCCTCTCAGCTAAACGGATCCAATAAAGGCGGCGGATCTGGCGGAGAGGATAACTATATCGTCGTATCGGCTACAGGCAGAAATGTATTCGACGCCAGTCAGAAGATCCAAGGTAAAATATCTCGCAGATTGATGACAAGTCACCGAATCTTAATTGCTGTAGGTGAAGAGTTCTTCGCGAAACACGAATTAAACAAGCTATTCGATAAGCTGGGCAGAGATCCGGCAAACAATTTAAGGGATACCATTGTTATCGTACGAGGGAGCAGCGCGAAGGAATTTCTAAAGCTCAAGCATCCCATGGAATATAATTCGAGCGTTGCTGCCGGGAAGGAAATGCAGATCAACGGGTTAGACGAGTTTACGTCGAGACAGATCGTAATCGAGAGTCTGGCAGAGGGTACTCGTCCGATTATCCCCTACCTCCAGATCCAAGAAGTAGAATTAAACAGCAAGAAGAAGACGCCAATAGCTGCCGTTGCGGGCTTCGCCGTTATGGACAAGAAGCTGAAGATTAAAGGATTTCTGAACGCGGGTGAAGGCACTCTGGCAATCTGGATGATTGGGAAAGGCAGTAACGGCGGTATTACAATTCCGTCGAAGAATGGTAAAGGCGTCTTATCCTTTCGATTAACCCATCAGAAACGACGAATTCACTCCGGTAATGATCCCACGCACGTTGTGCTAACGGTCAAGGCGCAAGCGTATCTACTCGAAAATTCAACGTCTCTCGATATGTCGAGGTCAGAGAATATGGTCGCCCTTCAGCGCTATCTGAATGAGCAAATACAGATGGAACTGCAGCAAACGATGGGGAAAATCCAACACTTTGGACCTGATGTAATCGGAATTGGAGAGTATCTGCATCGCAAACACCCCTACTGGTGGAAAACACAGAGAGCGGATTGGGATCATAACTTCAAGAAAATCGACGTTAACATTCAAGCGAATATTCAGCTTCGGTCAACAGGCGTGACTGGTGCACCGCTCGATTAACGGAGGAAAGGTGGGGCAATAAGGAATGAAAGTAAGCAGCTATCAGATGTTCTGGTTGATCAGTATTTCATCCATTATTATGTTCTCCTACCTTCCTATCCGTTTAGCTGCAGAGGAATCACTTCAGGATAGTTGGATATCCATTCTATTAGGCACCATGATCATGATGACCGAAACCTGGGTGATTCTCCGTGTATGTAAACAGCATAAAGACAAATCGGTAGTTCATTTCGTTAAAGATCTGTTTGGTACCGTGTTAGGTAAAATAATCGTCACCGTTTACTTTTCCCTTTGGTTCATGCAGATGTCTTCTGTCGTAGAAGGTACGGTTGAATTTCAAAACTTAGTCATGCTCCATAACACACCGATGATCGTCATATTAATTTGTCTATTGTTTCTCATTGCTTGTGTCGTTTGCAAAGGCGGGCTTACCGCGATTAGCCGTTGCGCAGAGATCATTGGTCCGATCTTTGTCTTTATTTATTTCGCCATCCTGTTTCTGAATCCTCAGGAAATGAATTTAAACCGTATTCTCCCCATCTATGCCGACTCCGGGTGGCATCACATTCTGAACGGCGCACTGCTATCGTGCAATTACATGGTCGATCCCTCTATTATCCTGATGTTGTTCTACTTCGCGGAGAACAAACGAACCGCCTCACGGGCCATTCTCTGGGGCACAACTGTCTCCATGTTCTGGGGGTTATTAACAACACTTGTCGTGCTATCGGTTACAGGACCCTTCTTAGCCGCTCAGCTCGTGATTCCTGTATATTCCCTTACAAAGTTTGTCTACATCCTCAATTTCGTGCAAAATATCGACGCTTTCTTTATTCCTTTATGGTTGTTTGGCGCATTTATTAAGTTATCGATTGCGATGTTCATCCTTAGTTTTGGATTATCGGAATGGACCGGTTTCAAGAATTGGAAGCTAATTACATGTGTGTTGACCTTCATTCTACTGGGAATTGTTATTTATAGCACGCACCACATTCAATTTGCGAATACAACCAGGAATACATTTCTGATCCGGTACTTCTACCCCTCCGCTTTCCTAGGCATTCCGTTAATATTCTGGATGATCGGCAGCATAAGACAGAACCGTAGAACGTAAAAACAGGACGTACCGATGTTAAACGATACGCCCTGCTTTATTGTTACTTCTACACGGCTAAATGCTGAAGCTTGTCGGGATTCCTCAGTACATATAAATTTCGGATGACATCCCCTTCAACATGGAGCATCACCACGGTATGGATTCCTTCATCTGAACGAAGAATAATCGCTGGCTGCCCGTTTAGCCCAGCCACCTCAACAATCGATCCTTCAAACGCCTTATGAAGCGGTTTACTGAGAAACTTAGCCACAATATCTCTTGATGCAACCGGTTTGACGACCGCAGAAACCTTGCCTCCTCCGTCTGAGACAAGCACAACATTCTGATCGAGCATGGACAGGATTTCATTGAGGTTCCCTTGTTTAAGCGCTGCTATGAAGCCATGTGCCCATTTATCATTAGCTGCCTCGGGTTGAACGAGCTCTTCGGAGGAAATCCCCATCTTCGCCCTTGCGCGGCTAAGAACTTTGCGGCAATTCACTTCGCTCTTCTCCACCAACTCCGCAATTTGAGGAAACTCAAACCCAAGTGCCTCGCGTAATACGAACACAATGCGTTCCGTGGGAGCTAACCGTTCAAGCATAACAATCATGGCATAGGATAAGAGCTCATCACGGGCAACCGATTCCATTCCATCATCATAAGAACTGACTAACGGCTCCGGCAGCCATTCTCCAAAATATTGTTCTCGCTTCTTGCGAGCGGATTTCTGTAAATCCCTACAGCGATTCGTAACCATTTTGCATAAATAAGCTTTGGGCTGTGTCAGCTTCTCCGGTGGAATTTCATATACCTTCATAAATACATCCTGCACAGCATCCTCAGCATCGGAAACGGAGCCGGTCAGCTGATAGGCGAGTTTAAACAGCAATCCCTTGTACTGCTCATACAATTCCTGCATCCTAACACTTCCATTCATAATCCTTACCTTCTTAAAGCACAGAAAAAGGCCATTACATATAACGAGATACAGATGCAAATTGTGACAAGCTATTTGGGCAGGTTTTCAAATTCTATAGCATTCATTTGGTACTTAGCTTTTCCTTCATGCATGTTAATATGTATGTCGAATTTCAATTCCGATCCTTGTCACAGAAAATAATGCAGCCTCGTTATATGTTCGAAGAGCGGTTGAGACATACTAAACCGAACTTACAAAACCAGTAAAGCGAGGAATTAACGACTATGAGTCAACGTATAAATTACATGCAGCAATCACCGGAATTTTTCAAGCAATTGATGAATCTAAGCAATGCCGAGAAAACAAGCGCCATCGAAGAGTCCATTCTCGATCTCGTTCATATCCGTGCATCCCAAATGAATGGTTGCGGCTTCTGCCTTGACATGCATGCCAAGCAAGCAAAGATCAATGGCGAAAGAGAGCTTCGTCTGTATCACTTGTCCATTTGGAGAGAATCCACGTTGTTCTCGCCGCGTGAACGCGCAGCGCTGGCATGGACTGAAATTCTGACTAAGCTTCCTGAGCATGGTGTTTCTGACGAGGTGTATAATCGCGTTCGCGAGCAATTTTCGGAGAAAGAGCTTTCTGATCTGACCTACTCAGTTATGGCTATCAATGCCTGGAATCGCATCAACATCGCATTTAAATATGTGCCTGGCTCGGCTGATACTGCATTTGGTTTGACTAAAGCCGGCTTGAACTAACTGAATCAGCTATAATTCGAATAGATATTGCAAAAGAGCTCTTGAATGATTCCATTCAAGAGCTCTTTATTTTACAAAACGATCGCACAATCTCACCATGAGCCTGACAACGCTAACAAATTGCCCTGGTGCAGCCAAGCACTAAATCGTGGCAAGATCAGCAGCTACCCAGCTCTTGCTTTCCGCATCTGTAATATGTTCCACATAATCATTCGCTTGCGCTAACGCCTCATCCTTTTGCGACGAATCACCGAGTACCGAGTAAGCCCGCGCAGCCGCTTCAAAACCATAAGCCATGTAGAAGGCATCCAGTTCTGCTTCGGCGCTGACTTTCAGGCATTTGTTAGCGTAATCCAGCGCCTGACTACCCTGTCCGATAACCGCGTAAACGCGAGCCAGCTGCCAGTAGCCGACAGATAGATTCGTTGGTGTATGCTCCTCAACCTGCGTCCAATGCCAGAATGAGCTGTGGCACAGATGCACCATCTCTTCGCTCTCCCGCTCCGTTCGTTCTTCCTTACTAAGCAGATCCCAAACTTTGTTGAAGCATGATGAAGCTAACTGTTTATGAGTCAGAACGTCCCTCTCCCTCTCCCGTTTACCGATATTCCGGCGGCGTTCGTCTTGCGACATTCGTCAGAATGGCCGCTTCGATGACCGCTTTGCGAACCTGGATCACGACCTGCTCGTTGAAAATACTCGGAATTATGTAGTGCTCATTGAGCTCGCTGCTCGAAACGACCGATGCGATCGCTCTTGCCGCCGCCAGCTTCATCGGTTCATTGATTCTTCTTGCCCTGCAATCGAGCGCTCCGCGGAACAATCCGGGGAATACGAGCACATTGTTGATTTGATTCGGATAATCACTTCGGCCCGTTGCAAATACCGCCACATGCGGAAGCGCCTCTTCCGGCGTGATCTCCGGCTCCGGATTAGCCATCGCGAACACGATGCTCCCCGGCGCCATTCGTTTCACATCTTCCTCACCAAGCACGCGCGCACGTGATACCCCGATGAATACGTCGGCACCAGCGATGACTTCCTTCAACGGGCCGCTATTGGTTTCCACCTGCGGCTGCTCCGAGAGCCATTGCCACATCGGGTGATGCTCGTATGATCCGCCGCGAATAATGGCACCGTCACGGTCAACCGGGACGAGCCGCTTCACACCGGCTTGCAGCAGCATTTTGCAGATCGAAACGCCTGCCGCGCCAATGCCGTTCACGACAACGCGAATATTCTCGATCCGTTTGCCTACTACCTTAAGCGCGTTCAGCAATCCTGCAATGACGACAACGGCTGTACCGTGCTGATCGTCATGGAAGACCGGAATATCCAGCTCATCGGCGAGCCTGTTTTCGATTTCGAAGCAGCGCGGAGAACTGATATCCTCCAGATTGATGCCCCCGAAGATGGGACTCATCACTTTAATTGTCCGAATGAGCTCCTCCGTATCCTTCGTATCCAGACAGATCGGGAACGCATCAACGCCTGCGAGCTGCTTGAACAGCATCGCTTTCCCTTCCATTACAGGTGCCGCGGCATAGGGGCCGATATCACCGAGACCTAGTACGGCAGTTCCGTCCGTGACGACAGCTACCGTATTTCGTTTGATCGTAAGCGAATAGGCTTTCTGCGGATTCTCGGCAATTGCCGTACAAACACGCGCCACTCCCGGCGTATATACCTTCGATAGATCATCGCGATTCTTGATGGGCAGCGTCGGTTGAATGGTGATTTTCCCGCCCAAGTGAACTAAGAACGTACGGTCCGACACGTTGATAACGGTGATGCCGTCCAGTCCACGCAGCGCATCCACCATGACCGATTCATTTTTATCCGAGAGATCGACAGTTATATCACGTGTTGACGTGTCATGACCCGGGCGGATAACGTCAATCGACGTAATATCCCCGCCCGCCTTGCTGATGGTTGCGGCTACATCGCCGAAGGTAACTTTCTTATGATCGAGCTCCAACCTGAAAATAATGCTAGTTTGTGCCATCTTAGACCCAACCTCTCCATCTTACGGCTTCTGCTACTCGCTTTAATCCTACCATATAGGCGGACAGCCTCATATCTGTCTTCTTCTCTTGGGAAGTGCGGTACACATTATTGAACGCATCCACAAGAATCTTCTTCAGACGATCATTAACTTCTTCCTCTGTCCAATAGTATCCCTGATTATTTTGTACCCATTCGAAATACGATACAACCACGCCGCCTGCGCTTGCCAATACGTCAGGAACAATCATGATGCCGCGTTCGGTCAAAATCTGAGTAGCCATATGGGTCGTTGGCCCATTTGCCGCTTCTACAAGCAGTTTCGCTTTAATGAGATGTGCATTGTCTTCCGTAATTTGATTCTCGATTGCCGCCGGAATTAGGATATCGCAATCTTGAATCAATAATTCCTGATTCGTAATGCGATTCGGGAATAGATTGGTGACACAGCCGAATGAATCGCGGCGGTCCATCAGATGGTCGATATCAAGGCCCTCCGGATTGTAGAGCGCACCGGCCGCATCCGAGATACCGACGATCGTTGCACCGGCATCATGCAGAAATTTCGCCAAATAGCTTCCGGCATTACCGAAGCCTTGGATGATGACGCGAGCCTTCCGAATCTCGATTCCAAGCACTTTAGCCGCTTCATACATGACGATGCTCACGCCGAGCGCTGTCGACGACTCACGGCCGATCGAGCCGCCAAGGACAAGCGGTTTCCCGGTAATGAATCCAGGGGAATCAAACTCACGGATGCGGCTGTACTCGTCCATCATCCACGCCATAATCTGCGAATTCGTAAATACATCCGGCGCAGGGATATCCTTCGTCGGTCCAACAACCTGACTGATCGCTCTAACATAACCCCGACTAAGTCGTTCCAATTCACCGAAGGACATCGTACGCGGATCACATTGAATGCCGCCTTTGCCGCCGCCATACGGCAAATTCGTAATGCCGCACTTGATGCTCATCCACATCGACAGCGCTTTCACTTCCTCCTGCGTAACATCCGGGTGGAAACGAACACCGCCCTTAGTCGGACCAACCGCATCATTATGCTGCGCCCGGTAGCCAGTAAACACTTTCACCTTGCCATCATCCATCTTCACTGGGATGCGAACGGTTAGCTGACGCAGCGGCTCCTTAAGCAGTTCGTAGAAAGCGCTCTCATATCCAAGCTTAGTTAAAGCCGTTTCAATGACTTGCTGCGTTCTTGCAAGTACGTCTACATTTTCTTTGACCTTATTCATTTGTATAGGGCCCCCTCAGGTGGATGTGAAGATAGATGGAATGATGGCTTGGCGTTGGCGCGAATAAATAGAGAACGGCCCTCCAAGCCATTCGCAATAGAGGGCCGCAAAGTTCATTAGATTTTGCGGGAAGTCAGTTTAGCTTGTGTGAAGAGCAGCAGATAATCATAGCCGCCTGCTTTGGAATCCGTACCGGACATATTGAAACCGCCGAATGGATGAACACCTACAAGTGCGCCCGTGCACTTACGGTTGATATAGAGGTTACCGCAATGTACCGTTTCCAGAGCTTCAGCAATTCGATCTTCGTCTGTTGAGAAGTAAGATCCTGTCAAACCAAACTCCGTATCGTTGTACATCGCGATCGCTTCCTGCCAGTCTTTCGCTTTAGCAAGCGCAAGTACCGGCCCGAAGATCTCTTCTTGCATGATTCGCGCTTTGCCGCCTACATCGCCGAACACAGTTGGTTGGATGTAGTAGCCGTTGCCTTCTGCTTTATCGCCGCCAACAAGCAGCGTGCCTTCTTGTTTACCCACTTCGATATAATCAAGAATACGGTCGTAGGACGTTTGATCAATAACCGGACCTGCTGCAAAATCATGCTCTTGCAGACCCCACTTCAGCTTCTTCGTCAATTCAACAACTCGTTCAGCCACTTGATCGTAAACCGATTCCACGATAACCGCACGCGAGCCGGCCGAACACTTCTGTCCTTGGAAACCAAATGCAGACGCAACGATTGCTGCTGCCGCTGCTTCCAGATCTGCCGTTTCGTCGACCACGATACCGTCTTTGCCGCCCATTTCAGCGATGACGCGTTTGATCCAGATTTGACCCGGAACGGTATCAGCTGCCAGCTTATTGATCCGAAGACCGACTTCTTTGGAGCCTGTGAAGCTGATGAAACGCGTTTTCGGATGCGTCGTCAAGTAGTCGCCCACTTCAGCGCCGCTGCCCGGAATGAAGTTGATTACGCCTGCCGGCAATCCTACTTCTTCCATAAGAGCAAAGAATTTATGCGCGATAACCGGCGTTGTGGATGCCGGTTTAAGCAGCACTGTGTTACCCGAAACAACAGCTGCTGTCGTCATACCCGCGCAGATCGCAAGCGGGAAGTTCCATGGTGGAATAACAACACCAACGCCAAGCGGAATGTATGTGATTTGGTTATCTTCGCCCGGAATCTTCGTAAGCGGCTGCGTTTCGTTCGTGTTGCTCAAGCGAATCATCTCGCGTCCGTAGAACTCCAGGAAGTCGATTGCTTCTGCTGTATCCACATCAGCTTCTACATAGTTTTTGCCGGACTCAAGAATCATCGTTGCAGAGAATTCATGCTTGCGCTCACGCATCAGATGCGCTGCTTTGAATAAGTACTCGGCGCGTTCGCGGGCAGGTACTTTCTTCCATGTTTCGAATGTAGTCAATGCGGCTTGCATCGCTTGTTCAGCAAGCTTCTGATCCGCTTTGCTCACATAACCGATTACTTCGTCTATATTACCGGGGTTGATCGACGTGATTTTAGCTTCCGTCTCGATCTTCTCGCCGCCGATCGTAAGCGGATAATGACGACCCAATTCAGATTTCACCTTGGCAATTGCCGTTTGCATGGCTTGCTTATTCTCTTCAAGTGCAAAGTTCGTAAACGGCTCGTTCGCATATGGTTTCACTTCTGTAAATGTCTTCATCATGGTCAGGCTCCTCTCCCGGATACGGGTCTAATGTAGTCGTAAGGTTATTATTTACTTAAACATGTTCTTGAGAACGAACCAAACATTGGCCGGACGCTCAGCCAGGCGGCGCATGAAATAACCGAACCAATCGACGCCATAAGGCACATACACACGAACACGGTAGCCTTCTTGCACGAGCTGCTTCTGAAGATCCTCGCAGATCCCATACAGCATCTGGAACTCGAAGCGCTCCTTCGAGATGCCTTCCACTTGAACGAATGCTTTCGTAAAATCAATAATGGCCGGATCATGGCTGGCAACTGCGGTGTAATTGCCGTTCTTCATATGCTGCTGGATAATCCGTTTCAGGTTATCATCCACATCTTTCTTCTCTGGGAACGCCACATCAGGCGATTCCTTGTATGCACCCTTCACGAGACGCAAATTCGCGCCAAGCGCATTCAGATTCTGAATATCTTGCTCGGTCCGGTACAAATACGCTTGAATAACAATGCCGACATTGTCGAATTCCTTGCGAAGCTCCTCATAAATATCGAGCGAAACTTGGCAATGCGCGTAATCTTCCATGTCAATGCGGACAAAATTATTATGCATCCGAGCACGAGTCAAAATCCGTCTCATGTTGCTCGTGCAAAGCTCGCGGCTGATATCCAGACCTAGCGAGGTCATCTTCAGCGACAGATTGGAAGTAACACCGGAGCTTGCGATCGCATCAAGTGTCTGAATACACATATCAGCGGACTCACGTGCCTCTTCTTCGCTAAACACAAATTCACCCAAATGATCCAGCGTCGCAATACGACCATCATCATTGAGTTTACGTACGGCATCGATCGACTGTTTAATCGTCTCGCCTGCAACGAAACGGGCTGCGCCAAAGCGAAGACCATATTTCTTAGCTAAACGGTTGGCAGATCGGCTCTTGCCCAATGCTTGAAACATATTTCGAAGCATCATTTCCATGCGATCAAGTCCCCCCTGTTGAGTTGCACAAAGTTGTTCATTTCACTACAGAGAATTATACACTCGAATTGATGTTTTGAACAGTATTTGTTCAATAAAAGTGTTCATCCAATGTTTTGAACAACTGTACAACCTTCTCTGAGGGCAATTCGGTTGAATAAGTTCGACAAAGTATGGTAAATTTGAGTCATCTTACGCCATAGCGAGGGCTGTTATGTTCAAAATTGAACAACTACCATTGAACAATCAAGTGATGTTTCTGCCTGGCGCAGCGACAGTGGAACAACTGCTGCAACCCTTAAGAGAAAACAAAGCCGTCATTCTTGCTATTAAGGAAGACATCAAACAAGCTGTCTTGGTCATTCCCGAAGACCTGGCTCTCTTGGAGAGTGGACTTCTCAGCAATCACGCTTCAGCACCGGAGCTGTTCGGCGAGAACCCGTGGTTCCGTTCTGCCCTCTGCGACGTAGCGAATGACAACTTTAACTTATTCCCCTTGTCGACGAATCGTCCGGTTCTTCTTCGCGAAGCAAACGGTACAATTCTGGGCTATATTCATTTGCCCGATCTAATCCGTCATCTCCACTCCGAGCAGCAGCGCTGGGAAGCTTATTTCAATACGCTCTCAGAGACGGTTACGGAAGCCGTTACGGTCGTCGATCGAAGCGGCGAGGTCATCTGCTGGAACCCGGTCGCCGAAGAAATCTATAACTTACCCAAAGCCGACATTCTCGGAAGGCGCATCGGCGAACATTTCGAAACCGAAACCCTTATGGTATTGAAAATACTCGACGAAGGCAGAATGATTCGCAACACCTATCATCGGCCGCGCGAAGATACACATGTTCTAATTAATGCCGCTCCCATTCGCGATTCTCAAGGCGTGATTATTGGCGGCATCGCAGCCGAGCAGGAAATTACGCAGCTCGTTAGACTTAATGAACAATTGAGCTCCGCGCATACCTTCTCGCATCTGCAGAAATCGGCTGATACGGAACTGTACTCCCTCATGAAAGGCAAAGGGCCTGCCATCGGCAAAGTCATGCAGTGGGCGAATAAGGTCGCAGCTACTGACACCCCTGTTCTGTTGATCGGTGAAAGCGGCGTAGGTAAGGAACAGCTTGCTCAAATTATTCATAATTCCGGACCGCGTGCCGATCACGCGTTTCTGTCCGTGAATTGCGGCATCGTCCCGATGGGCCTGCTCGAAACCGAGCTCTTCGGTTTCCAAGGCGGGGCTTTCAGCGGTGCGGAAGCCGGGGAAGCCGGCAAACTGGAGCAAGCTAAGGACGGAACCTTATTCATTAATGAAATCGACCGTCTATCCCTAGAGCTGCAAGCAAAGCTGTACCATTACATTTCGCAGCAAACGATTACCCGCACCGGAGGCAGCAAACCGATTGCCCTGCGAACGCGAATTATTGCGGCATCGACGACTGATTTGGCGGCTAAAGTAGCGGGGCAGCTTTTCCGGTCCGATTTGTATTATGCGCTGAATGTCGTCTCTCTCTCCATCCCGCCGCTGCGGGAGCGGCCGGAAGATATTCCGGCGATGCTGCAGATGTACTTGAAGCAGTTCTCCCTGCATTATCAGAAGCCGCTGCCTACGCTGTCACCGGAAGTGATGCTCGCTTTTGCTAACTATGACTGGCCGGGCAACATCCTTGAGCTGCGCAATGTCATTGAACGCTGCATCATACTAAGCGATGAAGACACCCTTACATTAGAGCACTTGCCCGCAGCACTCCAAGCAAGACAGCCAAGTTTGGCTCATACCCGCAAGGAAACCGACTCCGTTACTACCGATGGCGAGAAACGATTAAAGGCGGGCAGCACCAACGAAGAAGAACAGCTGCTCATTCACGATGCGCTGGCCAAGACCGCCGGCAATAAGAGCGCCGCGGCTAAGCTGCTCGGCGTATCCCGCGGGACGCTGTACAACAAGATGAAGGAATTCGGTCTGGAATAATGAGAAAAGCCGTTGCGAGCGATCCGGGGATCGTTGTCGTAACGGCTTTTCTTCGCTTGCATCAAATAATTCGTTTACCGAGTAAGGAAGCGATAAGTCCAATAGCAAGGCGAGCTGTGCGGCGGCTTTCATCCATCATGCCGTTCACTTCAACGACGTCAATGGAGATAATGCGATTCGATTCTGCAAGCAGCTCACAGGCAAAATGAGCTTCACGATAAGTCAATCCACCCGGAACTTGCATGCCGACTCCAGGTGCTTCCATCGGATCGAGGCAGTCTGCGGAGAAGCTTACATGGATGCCGTCCGTGCCTTGTCCCGCAATTTCAACTGCCTTAGCAATCACCTTCTCAATGCCCATCCGATCAATCTCATGCATCGTGAACACTGTGATCCCTTCGGACAGAATGAGTGCGCGCTCTTCCGGTTCTACTTCACGGACTCCGATGAGGACTACATTTTGTTTCTTAATCGCAGTCGCGGATACGCCGCTCGTAATGTCGGCAAGTGTAAGCTTAGCTTTGCCAAGCGCGACGGCAAGTGACATCCCGCCCATCTTGCCTGTCGGCGTGTTCTCTTCCGTGTTGAGTCCTGCATGCGCATCGAAGTAGATGACACCAACGCTTGCGATTTCCTTCGCAAGACCTGCCAATGCTCCAATCGTTACGCTGTGGTCTCCGCCAAGCACGAGCGGAATGCTGCCTTTGCTCACTTCCTGAGCGACGATATCTGCTACTTGCCTGCTCATTTCCTTCACTTCATGCAGATGCTTGAGGCTTGAGTCCTTGGCTGACGCCGCTGTCGGCTTCTGTGGACACTTCACTTTGTAATCGCCCGTGATTTCGTAGGCTGTTTTGCGAAGCTGACGCAATAATCCGACCTGCATCATGCTTTCCGGTCCTTCTTCAGTACCCGGACGTCCCGCTCCGAGTCCGAAAGGCACCGCAATCAGACTCAGTTTCTTCTTGTTCCCTGCTTGGTTCAGTTCTGCCATCGTGGCCACCATCCTACTCGTCGTTTACGTGCTAATTGCCGGCATCCGCCGGTTTAGAAAAGCTGTTTGATGCGCGTGATCGCCCAATCCAGCTGATCTTTCGTAATCGTAAGCGGAGGCGCGAAGCGAATGGTCGTTTCATGCGTTTCTTTGCACAATAGACCCAGCTCCTTCAGCTTCTCGCAATAAGGCCGAGCTTCACCGTGCAGCTCCAGACCGATAAACAGACCGCGTCCGCGTACTTCTTTAATAACCGGATTCGCAATCTGACGAAGCTGCTCCAGGAAATAAGCACCCAGCTCATTCGAGCGTTTCACCAGCTCTTCATCCTGAAGCACGTCCAGCGCAGCGATCGCTACCGCGCAGCCGAGCGGGTTTCCGCCGAAGGTCGAGCCGTGAGAACCTGGGCTGAATACTCCGAGAATTTCTTCGTTTGCCGCAACCGCCGAGATCGGGAACACTCCGCCGCCAAGCGCTTTACCCATAATGTACATATCAGGGATAACGGATTCCCAGTCGCATGCAAACAACTCGCCGGTACGGCCAAATCCCGTCTGGATTTCGTCCGCCACGAGGAGCACATTGTTCTCCTTGCAAAGATCTGCAGCAGCCTTTAGGAAACCTTCCGAAGGTATTATAATACCGGCCTCACCTTGAATCGGCTCAACCAGAAACGCTGCCGTGTTCGGCGTAATTGCTGCTCGCAGTGCATCGAGATCGCCGTAAGGAATGATTGTAAAGCCCGGTGTAAAAGGTCCGAACCCTTCCTTATATTCCTCCGAGGAAGAGAATGACGTGACCGTAATGGTCCGTCCGTGGAAATTGCCTTCACACACGATAATTTCCGCTTGATCTGCAGGTACCTTTTTCACGCTGTACGCCCAGCGACGAACCGCTTTAAGCGCTGTCTCAACTGCTTCCGCGCCTGTATTCATCGGCAGAATCATGCTCTTGCCGGTTAGCGCAGTCAGCTTCTCGTAGAACTCGCCAAGCTGGTCGTTATGGAACGCGCGCGAAGTAAGCGTCACTTTGTCTGCTTGTTCCTTGAGCGCCGCAATGATGCGGGGATGACGGTGTCCATGATTCAGTGCCGAATACGCGCTCAGCATATCCATAAACTTATTGCCTTCCGGATCTTCCACCCATACGCCCTCTGCCTTCGAAATCACAATCGGCAGCGGATGATAGTTCGGGGCGCCGAAGCGCTCCGTTTGTTCGATAATGCGATTAGTCACGGTACCCATACTGGCACTCTCCCTTACGATGTCTCTTACAGCATATGCGGTTATAGAATACGTTCGCCAAACACCGATCCGATCAATTCCACTGCAGCCATTGCCGTCTTATTATGCTGATCCAGCATCGGATTCACTTCAACGAATTCCGCAGACACCAGAATATTCCGTTCGAAGAGCAGCTCCATCGCAAAATGGCTCTCTCTATACGACATCCCGCCTGACACCGGCGTACCAACGCCAGGCGCTTCAAACGGATCCATGCCGTCAAGGTCCAAACTTAGGTGGACGCCGTCTGTGCCGTTCGTCACGATCTCCATAGCCTCTTCCATGACCTGCTTCATCCCATTGCGGTCAATGTCGTGCATCGTGAAGACGCGAATTCCTTTCTCCTTCAGAAAAGCACGCTCACCCGGATCGATCGACCGCGCACCGATAATGACAACGTTCTCCGGATGGAGCTTCGTCTCGATACCGCCAATGCTTACAAGATCAGGATGCCCGTAACCGAGTACGGCTGCCAAGGACATGCCATGGATATTACCGGAACTCGTCGTTTCTTGTGTATTCACGTCCGTATGGGCATCAAACCAAATGACGCCTAGCCGTTTCACATGCTGCAGGACGCCTTTAATGGTTCCAATCGCGATGCTATGATCACCGCCAAGAACGAGCGGGAATTGGCCTTTACCCATTTCAGCGGAAACTTGCTCGCACAGCTCCGTGTTGACGCGTACGATTTCGCTCAAGTGCTTCAATTTCTCCCCTTGTTTAGGTGCTTCAAGCTTGCGTTGTACGCTAAGATCGCCGAGATCCTCAATGTTAAAGCCCAGCGCTTTCAACCGTTCATGAAGATTCGCGCCTCGAATCGCATCCGGGCCCAAGTCGACACCTTTGCGATCTGCACCATATTGCAGCGGCACACCGATAATGGAAATGTTGTTGTTTTTCACCGCGTTCATCTGCTGCACTCCTTCCATATCTTCAAGTATGTCCATTGTAGCATAGCGATTTTTATTGAAAAAATTGAAATCCTTAATGATTACAATTGAGAAAACCTATGTATTATTATGCACGGAGTTGCTTCGGCGCGTTGGAGGGGACTTGGCGTGGGGGGTTCCGACCGTTTCTTGTACTCGAATTAATTTGAACCATACCCTGCGGATATTATTCGAGTACAAATACGGACGCTGGCGCTTCTCCACTCCCCCACACCCATCCCCTCTTCTGTGCGACTTCGTCTCGTCCGTGCAACTTTTTGAAGCGAAAAACCTTCAATCCATTTATGACTTTGGATTGAAGGTTTTGGGGTAAGATCTATTAGTCCCACTCTTTCCAGATTCGCTGAACGATTTCGGAGAAGGATTGGATGTTTTGTTCGGTGATCCGTTTCTTGAGGATGACCATGGAGGTTTCGATTTTGCCGGGAAAGCGGTGGATTTCGGCTAGCGTGCCTTTGCGCAGTTCGTCTTCGACGAGTGCAGAGCCGAGTAATGCGGTACCGGTATGATAAAGCACGGTGCGTTTGATCGTTTCGTCGGTGACGCATTCGATATATTTATCAGGGGTGAAGCCGTACTCCTGCAAGCATTCGTTCACGAGCCGCTGAATATTAGATCCGGATTTGTATGTAATAAACGGATACGTTTCGAGCAGTGTGCGCGTATCGTGTTTCTCGAACAGTTCTTTGGTCGTGACGAGTACGAGATCTTCTTTACCCAGCGGCATAAGCTCCATCTGCTGGGAATCGCAGGGACCAGCGATAATGGCAAGATCCGCTTCGTTCGTGGCAACCTTCTTCATGGCATCATTGCTGTCGCACGAGAACAGCTGCAGCTTCACCTTCGGATTTTGCGAAATATAGGAATGGATGATAAGCGATAGATACTGCGTACAATAAAATTCAGGCGCTGCTACGGTCAGTAAGCCGTGCGGGTTATCCAGTTTGCGAAGCTCCGCTTCCATCTCGTCCATCAGCGCGAACGTCTGATCGACGTAATGCTTAACAAGCTTACCTGAAGGGGTAAGATACGTCTTCTTCCCGACACGATTCAGCAGAGTTACGCCAAGCTCGCTCTCGAGCGATTGCAGCTGCAACGTAATGGTCGGCTGTGTGTAGCCGAGCAGCTGGGCTGCTTTTGTAAGATTAAGGGTATCCGCAACTACTTGGAAGGTCTTATATTTCTTAAAATCCATGCGATAATCCGCCTTTGTCAAGCCATAATGACTCATTATAGAGGGGAACGCAAAGAAGGGCAAGCACGGAGGCAAGCCCTTCTACTCTACGGTATTGTTCAACTATTACACGAGGTCCATCCAGATGTCATCCTCTTGCTCGTTAAACCGAATCTGCAACTCACGATCCTCCAGATACCACAAATTATCCGATTCCATAAAGAACGTAATGCCTTCCACAACCTGATGAAGCCCCGGTTCTCTTGGTTCATCCTTCATAATGCCGAGTGAATAGCCTGGTTGAACACTGCCGCTGCCACCTAAACGAACGAAAATACGCAATTGATCGCCATCCGACAATTCCATTTCTCTGATATACCAGCGTGCGGCCGATTGTTCTACCATTATCCTCATCGCTTCCATCTCCTCATTTTGGATACGGTTACATGTTATATATACGCCGTCCGGCCCGCTTTTACCTCTTTGTTCAATAAGAATCAATTCATGCCTATTTCTACCTACAACCCTTTTGTTCGCTCCTGTTTCTGACGTTTAAGCCGCAGATAGGCAAGCACCGCCAGGTACACAAGCAATGACAGCCATATGACAAGAATCGTCAGCTTCGTACTTCCGGGTGGCTCGCCGCTTTGTACGTCTGCCGCTATCTTCACATCTTCTTCCGGGCTAGGCGTAACAGAAGCAACGGACACTGGAAGTTCAGGCTTGACTGGTTCCATTGTACCAGCATCTACCGTCCCAATCGAGCTTTGTACCAAAACATTTCCTTGGGAGGTTACGGTAATTGCAGGTGTTTCTCCTTTGGGGAGAACTGCCCACATCGGTTCAGCAGCTACGAATTCGGCGGGTGAGCTGCTTGTGAACGGATAGGATTCATTGGCTGTAATCAGCTGCCTCAGTTCAAAATGCGCAAAGCCATAATCGAGCAAACTGGTCATATCTTTATAGACGGCTGTTTTGGAAGGGGATTTCAGAATAACGCCGATCAGCTCCATACCGTTACGTTTCGCCGAAGTGACAAGCGTGAAGCCGGATGCTTCGGTATACCCGTTCTTGATTCCCGTCGTACCTTCATAATCTTTGAGCATTTGGTTGTGGTTAATGAGCGATGAGGTCCACTCTTTACCTGCCCAAGGCATTCGTTTTGTCGCGACGATTGTGCGGAACATCTCGTTCTGCATCGCATATCTGCTGATTCGAGCCATATCAAGGGCTGTTGTAACCTGCGCTTCGTCCGGCAGGCCGCTCGGATTGACGAAATTGGTGTGCTCCGCGCCGGCTTTTTCTTTGACAAATGCATTCATGCGTTCTGCGAATTTGGCCTTGGACCCATCTATATATTCAGCAATCGCCGTAGCCGCATCATTGCCGGAATTCATGAGCATGCCATAGAGCAGCCTTTCCAGAGATACCTGCTCGCCTTCAGCCAGATAAATGCGCGTTCCCTCTTCGCCCCGAGCTTCCTTCGACACGGTCACCAAGTTTGATAAAACGCTTTCATACTCTAAAGCGACAATGCCTGTTACGATCTTCGTAATACTTGCCGGAAACTGCTGTTTCTCGGCGTTCTTGCTAAACAACACGGTTCCGGTTTGAGCGTCCATAAGAATAGCCGATTCAGAGGCTAAGTTGGGCTCAGCCTGTACAGCCTCTTCTGCATAGACTGGAACAGCAAAACAGAAAACTTGTATGAGAAGAAGCAATGCGCTAATGCGCTTAATGCTGTTGTGTGCCATGTCAGCAAATGACCTCCCGTTACGCTCGAAGCCTACATCTGCTACTAACGTACCATCTGGAAAGGCTCTACTTCAATTATTATTTTGTGGGATCTGACAAAAGCTACGGATGATCGGTTTGACAGCCCGTCAGGTTCAACCTATTCTAAAGGCAAGATCCCATAAATCGACGGTGCAGAGAGGGTTGACTCCATGAATGAATATCGTGTAAAAGGACTCTCATGTGTTAGTTGTACATTAGAGCTCGAACGACAGATTCGTAAGCTTGAGCATGGTAATGAAGCCTCTCTGAGCTATACATCGGGCAAACTCAAACTCCCTCCTCTCGTTTCTCTTCAAGCTGTGGAGAAGCTGCTTAAGGAAGAGCGAGCTTTTATCGTGCAAGAGGTTGGCGAGAAGCATGCGGAGCATAGGCATGAGCATGAGCATGAGCATGAGCACGAGCACGAGCACGAGCATAAGCACAGGCACGAACATGGGCATGAGCACGAGCACGAACATGGGCATGAAAAAGTAGCTGGCCATGAGCACCATCCAGATCATGATCGCGGCGAATCACAAGAGCACAAAGGTCATCATCACGCCCATAGTCACGGACCTGATAGTCACCACAATCACGATCACGACCACGATCACTCTCACGCTCATGGTGGCAGTTTACTTGAAAACAAAGGCCTCCTTGCAGCGGCGGTGCTGTATGGCGTAGCATTTTTTGCACAGGAGCATTGGATTTCCGGACTCATCGTTGCGATTTATCTCATATCGATTGTTTTGAGCGGCTACACCACGTTCATGCGAGGTCTCCGTAACTTACTCAAACTTAGGTTCAATATTGACACGTTAATGACCATAGCGCTGATTGGCGCGATTGGCATCCAAGAATGGAAAGAAGCTGCCTTCGTTTCACTGTTATTTGGTATCAATGAATGGCTGGAAGGGATCGGCATGGAGAAGGCGCGCCGGTCGATGTCCGCATTGCTTGATTCGGCTCCTAAGGAAGCTTTGATGCTGGTCAATGGCACCGAGAAGCTTGTACCTATCGCTTCCCTTCGTCCGGGTGATCTCGTCATTGTGAAACCGGGCTCTCAAATCCCATCCGACGGTAAAGTTGCCAGCGGCCGAAGCTCTGTCAGTGAGGCGGCCATTACCGGTGAATCCCTTCCTGTAGATAAAACAATCGGGGATCAGGTTTTCGGCGGCAGCCTAAATAACGAAGGTGTGCTTCATATCGAAATCGAGAAAGCATACAATGACTCGTCGCTTGCGAAGATTTTGCATTTGGTCGCCGAAGCGCAAGAAACCAAGACACCGACGGAGCTGTTCATCAACCGCTTCTCTCGCATCTATACGCCGATCATTATGATCATTGCTGCTATTGTCATATTGCTGCCGCCCCTCTTCTTGGATGGCTCCTGGAGCAAATGGCTGTATCAAGGTTTGGCCGTACTAATCGTCGGTTGTCCGTGCGCGCTGATACTCTCCTCGCCCATTGCGATCATCTCGGGTATAACCAGAAATGCTCGTAACGGGATACTCGTAAAAGGAGGCGTATACCTAGAGCAGCTCGGCAAAATCACCATCCTAGCGTTCGATAAGACCGGTACACTCACCAAAGGATTTCCTGTCGTTGAGGAAACAATCGTCTATGACGAGGAACGTTTCTTAACGATTGCCGGAACGATTGAACGCAGTTCATCACATCCGTTAGCCAAAGCAATTATGAAAGCTGTCACCGATCTTGAAGCTGAACTGTTAAGCGCTGAAGAGATCGAGACATTACCTGGTCGTGGGGTAAAAGCTGTTATCGCGGGCCAAACCTACTGGCTCGGCAATGAACATACGCTCGCACATCTGTTTATCCAACAGGAAGTACGTGAACAATTAACAGAGCTCAAAGATCGCGGACTGACGGTCGTGCTCGTTGCAGATGCTTCGAGCGTGCTCGGTATATTCGGGATTGCCGATGAGATACGCGAAGAGAGCGCCGCAGTCATTAATGCGCTGCATCGCCTTGGGATTAAACGCACCGTGATGCTGACCGGCGATCACGCCATCTCCGCTAAGAAAGTAGCACAGCACATCGGAGTAACGGAGTACCGCGCAGAACTGCTGCCAGAGGATAAAGTAACCCAAATCAAAGAGCTCGCTGGAGATGGCCGTGTCGCGATGATTGGAGATGGCATTAATGATGCACCTGCATTAGCCTTCGCTACTCTAGGCATCGCGATGGGCAAAGGGACGGACAGCGCCGTTGAGACCGCAGACATTGTACTGATGCAGGATCACCTTGGAAAACTGCCTGATGCGATAAGAGTTGCCAAACGAATGAACCGTGTCATTTACTTCAACATTTCATTCGCGCTTGGCCTGAAGTTAATCGCGTTGCTGCTAACCATTCCGGGTTGGCTGACCTTATGGATCGCCATCTTATCCGATATGGGCGCTACAATCTTCGTTACGCTTGTCAGCTTAACGATCCTGATTGGCGCTGATAAGCCAATAGAACCATCAAAAAAGCTGAGACACGGTTAGCCGTATCTCAGCTTTTTTGATGGTTGTGAGCTTAGTGCATAGCCTGAAGCGCATCGTCGACTTTTGAAGATATCTGTACAGCTTCATAGGCGGTTAATTGATTATTGTCGATGACGCATCGATGCTCGAAGCATGTTGCTTCAGTCAAGACTGCTGGTAAGTATTTAGGTATGATGACGCCTACGCCGGGATTACCTTTGTTCAGCACCCACGACTTTTCCTTCCACTCCAACAAACCTTCATCAATTCGAAGCGGAGTGCTAAGTTTGATATGCTCCGGTACCGATACACGGAACACATACATTCCACCGAAATCTACGTGATCCACGTGCCATGTCACGATTCCGCAATACCGGAAGTTCGTGAGATGCAGTCCCGTCTCTTCAATAACTTCCCGTTCCACACCTGCAAGCGGCGCCTCCCCCGCTTCAAGCTTCCCGCCTACGCCGTTCCACAGCCCCATCGCAGGAGGTCGATCCCGATTCAACAGAAGCAGCTTATCTCCTTGTTCGATAAAACAAATCGTATACTTGTACATCCCAAGCCTCCATATGATTGAGCTAATCGTTATGACTAGTTTAGCATGGGAAAGCAATACTGTGGCAGAGTTTTCAGCACTCTAACCATCCTGATTCCGCAGCAGCATCCTACCACCATCAGCTGGCATTCTCGGCTATCCGCTTATCACTCCTAACTAGCCACTTCTTGACCGCTTAAGCGGATATGTGGCTTAAATCACGCAAAATTCGTACAATCCGCGCCAAACTAGCACTTTCCTCTGACTTTAATCGGATATACCGCTCAAACCTCCTAAACCAGCCACTTCCAACCGCCGTAAGCGAAAATGCCGCTTATCGCACTAAAACTAACCATTTCATTCCTACGACATTGCACGCTTAAATGTACAAAAGATCCTTTAGGCCGCTGAGAGGCGGATTTTCCGACTCTCAGCATCATTTTTCAGTGATTTTACGACCGAGAGTCGGGTTTTCCGACTCTCGAGGCTTGGCAGTGGTTATGGTTGCGATCAGAGCGAGGCGAGGCCACCACTGAGAGTTCATTTTCGGAACGCTCAGCGCCGATATGAACTGTTTTTCTTGCCGAGAGTCCGAACTTCGAACTCTCAGACGCCCTCTTGCTAAACAGCGATCACGCTGCCGGCTTTCCAGCCCCACGCAAAAAAAGGCTGAACAGGAACCCCTTGTTCAGCCCCTGTTCAGCCCTAAGGCTACAAACTCTACACCCGTACATCCTGCGGATGGCCGGACTCCAACAGCGCGACGACGCTTGCGTTGGAATCGACCTGCGCCGGGCTCTTGCAGCCTGGAATTACGGCAGTCACTGCCGGGTTCTTTAGGCACCATGCGAGCGCCCATGCCGCCATATCGACGCCTGCCGGCACTTCTTCAGTCGCAATGCGCTGCACTTCCTGCAGCTTCTGCACCGTACTCTCGCGGTCGTGGCGATGACGCACATCCGTGACATCGAAGACGGCATCCGGCTTGTACTTGCCGCTGAGATATCCGCTCGCAAGTGGTACGCGTGCCAGAACGCCGAGGTCCTGTCTCAAGCAGGATGGGAATACTTCCTCTTCCGGCGCTTGGTCAAGGCGATTATAAACCACTTGTATTACCTTAGAGCCGACCTGAGTGGACGCATCTACCTGATGCACGTTACGGTTGCTGCCGATCGACGTGCCGAGGTGTCTGATTTTGCCGGCTTGTACCTGCTTGTCCAACACGGTCCACAGCTCGTCATTATCGAAGACGACATCCGGACCGGAATGGAATTGGTACAAATCTACGTAATCTGTCTGCAATGCGGACAGTGATGCATCAAGCTGTCTAATGACGTCTGCCGCCGAGAAATCATCTGTACGCGTGAAACGTTCATGGAAATGATGACCGAATTTCGTCGCAACAATCCAATCTTCCCGTTTGCGGCGGGATAAATAATCACCGATAAGGGATTCGGATAAATGATCGCCATAACATTCCGCTGTATCGATGAGGTTGATCCCAAGCTCTGCGCCGCGATCCAGAATCGCGTCCGCTTCAGCTTGTGTAAACGACTGTCCCCATTCACCGCCAAATTGCCACGTGCCGATTCCGATAACCGATACGTTCAAATCGGTTTTACCAAGTCTGCGATATTGCATGCTCATGTTACGTTTCGCCTCCAGTTTCCTTTTCTACTCCAACATTACTGTTCTAACATACGGAGCGGCATGAATCAAATCGCGCCATCCCCATTCAAGTTACACCGTTTGTTTATTCGATTGTGCAATAAGCTCCGCGACCAGCCCTGCAGCCGCTTCAGCGGAATATGGCTTGCTCGCTTTCTTCGCCTGCATCCTCATCGTAGCTAAACGAGCCGGTGATTTCAGCAGCATACGCATGGTAGCCAGTAGATCTGCCTCATCCTCGATGTGTATCGCCGCGCCGCAGCTGCGCAAGAAGTTCGCATTATCGATCTCTTGCCCGGGAAGCGGCTTAAAGATCAGCATGGGCAAGCCGACTGCGAGCGCCTCAGAAGATGTAAGTCCCCCGGATTTGGTAAGAAGCAGATCAGAGGCTGCCATCAGCTCCGGTACCCGGTCCGTAAAGCCCGTAACGACGATCGGCAGCTTATGCGCGAATTTCAGCCTTGTCAGCTGAAGTCTGAGTTTGTCATTATGCCCGCAAACAAAGATCATTTGAGCGTTGAGTTCATTGCGAGCCAGAGACAAGCATAACGCTTCCCCAATCTCCTGCCCCATCAAACCATTGCCGCCGCCCATAACAAGGACCGTCGGGCGCGCTGGTTCAAGCCCGATTTCCGCCAAAATAGCTGTTTTATCATAAGCCCCGTTATACTCAGGACGAATCGGAATGCCCGTCACTGAAATTCGCTCCGGTTCAACGCCAACTTTGGACAAGCTATGCGCAACCTCAATGGAGCCCACGACGTAATAGTCCGTCTCCGGATATAACCAATAGCTGTGATCTGTAAAATCCGTAATTACCGTGACCGTCGGAACAGCGTAAAGCCCGTTATCTTTCATAAAAGACATCGCGCCGGCAGCAAGCGGAAAGGTAGATACCACGACTGAAGGCTTGACCGTTTGCAGCATCGTCAGAAATTTCCCAAGTCCCAGTGCCTGCATGAACTTCAAGCTGCTCGTCAACCGATTATGATGACGTGTTTTGCCATAGAAGTAACCGTAGGTCTTGGGAAACGTTTGCACACCATTCAAATAAACATATTTGCTGATCGGATGAACCCTAGGATGAGCCTCCGCCATGTAATCCATGATCTCTACTTTAATTTCAGGATGAAGTGCAGCCAGTGCTCTGCGGAGCGCATGTGCTGCCTGAATATGCCCGGAACCATAATCGCCGGTCAGAATCAGAATCGGTCCTTTCTCCATCAACGTCTCCCCCTCAAGTCGTTTCGAAGGCAAATGGATGCTTTGCACCGAATGAACAAACTACCCCAAATTAATTTGGCTAGTACCACCAATATACGTTATAACTAGCAGGCTGATGCTCTTTTTGACCCAATCTTTACTTTGGTATTTTTGTAAACCTATCTGTCCTCTTCATTCGGTATTCGGCTTCCGATTTCCTTCACGACTTGTAAACGGATTCATCCCGAACTGAAGCTGTTAAAAGAATCGCGTTTCCCCCGGCTGAAACAGCTGAAACTTCTGCCCGCGATACTTACCGAGCAGCGCATCCACAAAACCCGCAATGCCTTCGCTATTATTGGGATAGAGGTCGTAGTGGAGCGGGATAACGACGTTCATCCGCAATTCTGCTGCGAAAGCCGCTGCCTCAAACGCATTCATATTGCCGACAACGCCTAACCGATTACGGAACATATCCCGACCGTTAATTGGCAGCATGCCAATGTCGATCCGATACGGATGCAGCATCTCGATCAACTCTTCTTGCACCACTGTGTCTCCGGCGTGATAGATGGTCAAATCACCCCATTGCAGAATGTATCCTAAATAACGGTCCCAACCGTCCGCATCCACTTCTCGCTCTTCATGCCAAGCGGCAATTGGATGAATGTTAAGCTCTGGTTCAGCTTGCAAAGGTGTACCGTATTTCATAGCGACAAGTCGATCCGGAGCAATTCCGATATCGGCTAATAGGGTCTGGCAAGCAAGCGGTCCTGCAAACTTGCAAGTAGGCGAAGCATCTGCAATGATCGCCAATGTTTCCGGATCAAGATGGTCCTGATGCTCATGAGTGAGGAGAACAAGATCGAGATCGTTCAGGTCAGAAGGATGCACAGGCGGTGCATAGCTGCGTGTCCAATAGCCTGCCGGAAAGTCGGTTAAACGGTCGACAGAGTCCGTTAAATACGGATCAATAGCCACATGAAACCCGTTGCGACGAATGATGACACCGACTTGTCCAATGTACTGGATGGAAGCAGATGCGCTACCTTGTGCTATGTCGTTTGCGGTCGATGGATGATGGATCAATTTGGATAGACCCCCTTTCCAATTTAGCGTATCAGAAAAAGCGCTTTCTCGGAAGCGGGTACGCCGACATGGATGCAACAAAAAAGTGACTGCACCGGTTTTCGCCGGTTCAGCCACTCTTGATGTACAAATTCAGTCAGACTCAACAAAACGCTGAAGGGCTGACATTTTATTCTCCCAGAAGCGTTCATAATAATTGAGCCAATTCTTGAGTTCCTGCAGCGGCTGCGTTTCCAGTCGGTAACGCGTTTCACGTCCGACTTTACGCTCCTTAACAAGGCCGGCCTCTGCAAGAATTCGGAGATGCTTCGATACCGCAGTACGTGTCATCGGAAAATGTCCCGTAATCGCAGTCACCGGCATTTCCCGATCGACCAGCAGCTTCAATACCTCACGCCTTGTTGGATCGGCAATGGCCTGAAACACATCATGCTTCGCTGATGGAAGTGCCATATTAAGCCTCTACATACTTGCCGAGAGCTTGATGGATACCCACCCAGCCACCTTGCATCTGCGTGCGTACGACCGCGTGAGGCATTCCCAATTCGTTGACATAATCGGCTTTCCAACCGGAGTGAATAAGTGTACACTCGGTTTGATTGTCGCCTACAGTTTGAAGTGTGATCGTAAGAACCCAATCCTTGCCCCATGCAAAAGAAATACGGTTCGGCTCGTCCACTTCCTTCACAACGCAAGGCTGCATCCCGAACGGACCGGCATCGATCGTGAATTCTTGCCCGACGACCGCTTGCAAATTGTTTGGCATGAACCAAACCGAAAGACCTTCAGCTGTTGAAATTGCCGCCCACACCTTCTCGATTGGCGCTTTGAAAATCCCTGTTTGAACAATATCCGGCAATGCTTCGTGTGTCTCCATCTACTCATTCTCCTCTTGAAGTAAGATCATTATCCGAATGGCGGAACCGATTCGATACAAGTTCATCTGCTTCCATGCTTTCGCACCTGTTAGCATCAAAAAAGCGAAACCAAATGGTTTCGCTTTAATTATAGAATGGTCATTGTTCTCATGTCAAATCTAGTTGTTTTTCTTCCCTTGTTCATTCTCTACATTGTGATCTTCCCAGCGTCTGGAGTAGGCTTTATTGGTCACCCATATTGTCATCCACGTCACAATGATCGCGATAATTGCAGCTGAAATCCATACTCCTGTCGGAACACCCATTTCCAGTCTCCCCTTTATGTTCTATCCTATACTGCCGATTCTTATCCAAATCATATCATCTACACATGCCTTGCGACGCTCGGATAAATGAACACATTTTGACGAATTCCGAATACGCTGTTGTTCCTTACGATGTCCAGGCAGCACCCGATATACAGATGCCAAATAGTCTCTTTCCCTTGCGAGGACAAGCCTTTGTGTGCATAATGAGAATGGTCGCTTCGCGCATAATTACGGAGCCGGAAAGAAGGAAACCGCACTGTGAAAATTTCGCTATCCTCCAAAATGTCTATTTCTCCCGTGTTCCCCCTGATTGTCGGAATGCTGGCCATCTCGTTTGCACCTATCTTCGTGAGGTACTCCAATGCGCCTGTTTCCGTTCAAGGCATGTACCGGATGCTCTTCACGTTTATCCTTATGCTGCCGTTCGGGATGAAGCAGCTTCCCGGCATGAAGGCGATCTCGCGAAGAGATTGGCTATTGCTCTTGGCAGCGGGCTTCTTCCTCGCCCTCCACTTCCTGCTCTGGATGGCATCGCTGACGTATACCTCTATTGCAAGCTCCACCATTATATTGGCACTCGAGCCTGTGTTCGTCATGGTCGGCGCCTTTCTATTGTTCAAGGATAGACCGCGTAAGTTCGCGGTAATCGGCATGATGGTCGCTTTGATTGGGGCGATTAGCATCGGTTCAGGCGATATCACACTATCTCAACGCGCGTTCTTCGGGGACAGCTTGTCTTTCTTCGGGGCACTAGCCGTTGCCGTAAACATGCTGATCGCCAAACAAATTTTGAAACGTGTCTCTTCGTTCCTCTATAGCTTCATCGTATTTGGCGTCACAACGGCGTGCTTCGCCATCTATAATGTGGCAACCAGCACGCCGATGTCAGGTTACGCAGACCGAGAATGGATTGTATTCCTGCTGCTTGCGATCGTCCCGACCGTCTTTGGTCACATGATCTTTAACTGGCTGCTGAAATACGTGAAGCCGACCACGATTTCCATGTCCGTGCTCGCAGAGCCGGTTGGTGCCAGCTTGCTCGGCATGCTGCTCTTCCGTGAGATGGTCACCGGTTTCCAGCTCATCGGAGGGGCCTTTGTCATCGCCGGACTCATCCTATATATGCGAGCCGAGAAACAAACCCACGCAGTCGACGAAGTCAAGAACGAAGCGCTCAGCGCTTAAATAAGGCCTGCTTTGCCGTCATCCATGTTGACGGAAAGGCAGGCCTTATTTATTGATGTCATCCAAAGCATACCAACTATCTCAAACCCAAACAAAAAGCTGCCTCAACAGCGCATAAATGCACGATTGAGACAGCCTTGTGATTACAATCAACAACTACTCCAAGCCGTGTTCTTCGCGAATACGGTACAAGCCCTGGATAATCGGTTCAGCCGGATCACGATTCAGCAAGTGATGCGCAATCAGCATGTGCAGCGGCAATGCACAAACGTTGTTGCCATCGGAGATGGACGTAAAGCCTGCTTCAAGCACCGCACCATGCTGTTCGTTCAAGTCCAGATCCACGTGAACCTGCTCGTCCGGGAATTCTTCGCGAATGGCCTTCGCGCAGTAAGGCACGATAATGTTGTCGATCAGCGCTTTCGCCTCATCCTCGGATTGCGGAGGCATTGGAAGCAATCGCTCGCCGCCCGCATCCATCAGGTCCAGGAAGAACGACGACATCCAGAGCGCCGGATCTTCATTGTTCTGGAACGTGTGCAGCAGCTCGCGCATGAAGAAGCCGCATGCATACTTGTCTCCGTCTTTCACTTCGATTTTGTATGTGAAGATCGGCCCATACACTTCATGGTTCAATACTTGTCCGTCAACCTGATCTTCTTCGAACTTAAACCGAAGCGCTCTAAGCGCGTTCTCGTGAAGCGCTTGAATCAAACGTTGAACCTCTTCTTCAGGAATACCTGCAGCTTGCTCTTGCGTATCATTTTGATTGGATACATCATTCGTTGTCATTGTCAATTCACCCATCATTCATCATATAATGTTCGTTTCCGAATTGTCTACTCGTAATTTTTCCTATTGCATCCTCTAATTATGAGCGAGGCTCCAATAAATAAGCTAACAGCAGTGCCGCAGTGTTCAGTACTGCATCGCTATGCGTTCGTTCCATACTATGTGAGGCATGTACGCCTGGCCCGATTAAGGCTGCTTTAATATTGCTTCCGCCGCGCAGCGCAGCCGAAGCATCGGAGCCATAATGCGGATAAATATCGATTGCATAGGGGATGTTCTCACGACCGGCAAGCTCGATGAGCTTCGAAGTCATGAGATAATCATACGGTCCCGAAGAATCCTTCGCGCAAATGGACACGTCGCGTTCGGTTGTCGAGAGATCATCGCCGATCGCACCCATATCTACGGCGATCATTTCCGTAATGTCCGCCGGAATATTCGAGCTGCCGTGACCTACTTCTTCATAAGTCGAAATGATGATCTTGACTGTACGAAGCGGAGACTTGCCTTCGCGCTTCAACCATTCCAGCAGACCGAATACGGCGGCTACGCTCGCTTTGTCATCCAAGTGTCGTGACTTAATCAGACCGTTAGGGAAGAATCGCGTGCGCGCATCCCAGCTAATGAAATCACCGGGGGCGATGCCCAGCTTCTGTACATCTTCCTTATTCTTCACAAGTTCGTCGATTCGAATTTCCATGTTGGCTTCATCGCGTTTCAAATCACGAACATCGGAAAACACGTGAACAGATGGTTTCGTCGTCAGCACCGTGCCATCGTACGTGCGGCCATCCCGCGTGTGAATGAGACAGTATTCGCTCTCTACCGTATGCATGGAATAGCCGCCGATTGGTGTAAATCGGAGCGTACCGGACGGTTTAATGGACCTTACCATTGCACCTAATGTATCGACATGGGCTGTAATGGCGATAACCTCGTTATCTTGCGGGTCGGAACCTGGTATCGTAATAATGCCGTTGCCTTTAGGGGTCAGCTCTAGCGCGTAACCCAATTTGGCTGCTTCTTCTTGAATAATGCGCATGATCGTCATGCAAAATCCGCTAGGGCTCGGTGTTGTCAGCAGTAGCTCTAGCAGGCGGTGAATGTAAGCTCGATCGAGCTGAGGATGAAGCGGTTCAGTCATAGCTTGCCAGACACTCCTTTCAAAAGTTAACACTTGTTCTATCATAGCCGATTCGGAGCCAAATGCCTATTGCCACATCCAGAAAATGACCAGAATGGCGGCACCTGCCGCTGCCAGAACCGTGTCACGACCTTTCCAGTGCTCGGTTATGAGCAGCGTCGGCTGCCGCTCTTTGCCAACGCCTCTGCTCTCGAGCGCATCGGAAACCTGTTCACCCAGTCGGAACAAAGCCAGCATGAAAGGGATCGACGTTTCCTTCAGCCGCTTAAGCGATCCCCGCGCAGCGCGTTCCGTTTGTTTCCCTCTTGCCGTTGCGATACGCGCGAAACGCTCCCATTCTGATAATAGAACCGGTATGAATCGAAGGAGCAGCGTAATCGTTAAGATCAACTTCGTCCCCCAAAGCGGTACTTTCCCGATTGCTGAGAATAGTTGTTCCAATGATCTGCGAAGCCGCAGCGGGGTAACCGCTAGCGGCAACCCGAAACCAAGCAGCATCGCAAGCAGCGGCCGAAGAAGGGATTGCAGCGATACGAGCGCTGCGTCCGTGCTCCAGAAGCCGCCTCCTTCCTGCGGTCCGAGTCCGGCGATGAGCGCGACTGAGAACGTGAAGACAGTTAATGCCATAATCGCGCTTCGCCAGCGTCGCAGAGGAATTTTACCGAGATGTATGGCGGCAGCAACGACAAGTGCCATGGCCCCTAGACCAGACCAGGTAGATTGGAATAGGATCGCGGCAGAAATAAGAATATAAGTAAGCCAAACCGATCTGGGATCGAATAAGGATAATGGCGATGGATGTCGGTCCGAATCTCGCAACAAGAACGGCGCTCGGTTGTCACGCACAGTCAACGGCTTGCTTGGCCGAAGTATCTTGACGTTCGACTTCACGATTTGAGCTGCTTCTTGCGCCAATGCGGCAGGCTGCCAAACTTGCTTATGCGGCACACCTAAGCATGCTAATTGATGGGCTACACGCAGCCACGCCGGAATTTCCATGCCGGCATGCTCCAGCCAATGGGGATTGACGAGCAGCTCATCCCTGCTGCAATGCTGCACACTCCCATTCGTGTGCATAATGATTACTGCAGTAGCGAGCTGCAGCGCCCAGTCACTTTCATGTGAGATGAGGAGCACGCCTTTGCCCTCTGCTGCTTGCTGTTTGAGCTGCTCACCTAGCTGCTCATGTCCGGCAGCATCCAGCCCGGCGGTCGGTTCATCAAGCAGCAGCCACGAAGACGGAGGCGCGAATAAACAGGCTAATGCCGTCCGCCTCCGCTCGCCTCCGCTCATAAAGTATGGATCACGATCCAGCCACGTCTCATCCCATCCTACAGCCGTAAGCGCCTCACTCGCTCTGCGTTTGCGCTCTTCGTCATCGAGGTGATAAGGACGCATCACATAGTGCAGCTCTTCGCGGACCGTTCTTGCAAACAATTGTTCTTCCGGCGATTGGCAAGAATAACTATAACAGAGCATCGCTTGAGGATTGCGTACCGCGCTCTTCCGTCCTAAGCGCGAGCGCCGCTCCGTCCACAACGAATTCATGCCATATGAAACCGTGACGCCCTCCGACTTCGTAAGTCCGGCGATCGTTTCCATGAATCTGGTTTTGCCGACGCCATTGGCGCCAATGAGGATCGTGATCGATCCTTGTTCCAGTCGCAATTCCTGCTCTTGAACGACGGCCATCTCATTATGTACCCCTGAAGACACCTGCTTCAAACCGACAATATGTAAGGTCATCGTGGCACCGCCCCGATTCGTGCAAGCGCCTGATTCCATTCTTCCATCGTTTCCGGATAGGGAGGCGCAAGCTTCCCGAGTCTTCCCAGCTCAAGCGCTAAAGCAGATAAGTAGGGTAAACGAAGTCCGCAGATTTGGCATGGCGTCGGACCGAACTCGACATGGTCAGCTGCCCCATACAAGAACTCCCCGCCCTTTCCGTCAAAAACAATGCTGCCATCCATCATAGCCACGATTCGCGCAGCGGATTCAATCTCCTGCAAACGCTGAGTAACCCAGACAATAGCAGTGCCGCGCTGATGAAGCTTCTTCGCTAAATCATGGACCAGTACCATGGATTGCTCATCCAGCATAGATGTCGCTTCATCGAATACGAGTAGCGACGTCTCGCCGGCTGAAGCGGCGGCAACGGCAGCCAGCTGTCTCTGACCGCCGGACAGACGGCTCCAAGGAGCATCCCCTACTGCTGAAAGTCCGGTAAAGGTGAGTATTTCTTCTGTTTGCCGCATAATTTCATGGGGAGGCATGCCGCGCCATTCCAGCGCAAATCGAATTTCCTCACGCGGAGTTTCGGCGAATAGCTGTGCATCCGGCTGCTGCATCACATAAGGCGAAGGCTTATTTCCGGCGAATCCACGGCTCCATGACCCTTGCACGCCTTCAATTGTTAACCCTGCCAGCAACCTTGCCAGCGAGGATTTCCCGCTCCCATTCACTCCGGCTACATTCAACCATTCTCCGGGAGAGAGCGCCAGATTAATTTGGTGTAAACGCGGGCTGCTATCCCCATTATCGAGCAGCCGATCTATAGAAACATCCTTCAAGATCAAACGATCATCGTTAATAGAATGACTCATGAAAATCCCTCTTCCCAAACGGATTAACCCATGTTATGATTTCAATTGTTAACCATTACTCGATAACAAGGTTAACATTAGAGAGGAGCATTTTCAATGGAAACGACTTCAAGTTCCAATTCAAACGCAAACAACTCATCTTCTGCTGTACTCGCTCCTATTTCGGACAGCGGGCAATCCGGAGCGACCTATTGGATTCGAGGTATCGTATTTACGGCCCTATTCGCCGCACTCTTCATCGCTTTTGGTTACGTAAGCATTCCGCTCGGCTTTACAACGGTTCCGATCACACTGCAAACCTTCGCCATCATGTTAGCCGGCGGTCTGCTTGGAGCCCGATTCGGTTTTTGGAGTATCGCCATCGTCGTCATCCTTACCGCGTGCGGTCTACCGCTTCTCCACGGAAACGGCGGCTTAGGCGTAGTATTCGGTGCAACAGGCGGATACATATGGATGTTCCCGCTATCGGCCTTATTAATTGGTCTGGCAAGCGACCGTATCTTCGCACGAACGAAGAAACTTAATCGCAGCCAATATGTGATGCTGTTCATCAGCCTAGTGCTGTTTAGCGTAGTGCTTGCTTATGTCGGCGGCGTGCCTTGGCTTGCCTATAAGGCCAATTACTCGTTCGCCAAAGCGATGGTAAACGGCTGCTATCCATTCTTATTCGGCGACATGGTCAAAGCCATTGCTGCAACTTTCTTGATCGCCATCCTACGTCCGCTTCTTCCGAAACTCCGCTAATGCCGCACGAATAAGCTCTTCCATCAGCCGGCCTGCCGCTTCACCTTCTGTTCAATCAGAACGCGAAGCTCGCGCAGCGTCGGCTTTCTTATGCTCACGACCACATTTCCCTTGTCGATCACAATGCCTTTAATGTGCAGGAGCTCCGGCAGCTCTGACCCTAGCGGAATGACGATATCGTCAAAATACCCCGTAGACAACGTAATCCCGCGCAGCTTCGCTTCATCAACCTTCGCAACCAGATTCGGATTGTTCCACTCCAGCTTGTAGTAGATCACGATCCCAACCGGCAATCGATCCTTCAGCTTCAGGTTTAAATGCGCAACCAAACGCTCCCCCTCCAAAGTAAATCTGGCCCCGGTAATAAGGACACCGGGCTGGTACTCCGGTTTCAGCCGAATCGCCGCTTTACCGATATTATCAATGTCCGCCTCCGAAAGCACGAACGACGTCCTCAGATTCTTAATCATCGTTAACGCCCGTTCCATGAGCGGTACTTCATTGAATTTCAGATCCAATTTCTCTGATGGCTTCACATACATAACCGCACCGACTCCGGAAGCAATAACGAGTACAAGCAGTACGATTAGTGTAATTCCTATTTTCTTAAACACATGTCTTCACTCCGATCTCATTCCTCCTATTATACTCCCCCTTCTGACTACCCTTCTACTGCCGCTTTGAGCATCAAGACAAAAAAATACAAGCCGGTCCCCTTATCAGGAAAACTCGGCTTGTATAAGGAGCAGTTATCGTGGGGATCGGGGCAGACTGCTATTGCAGCACGGCGTTGCGCCATGAGCCATACGCAGTAATATCTTCTGCGCCAATCTCTGCATAGGCTTCGCAAATAAACCCGGGTACTTCGGTTCCATCGCTCAGCTCAACCTTGCCGATGCCAAGCGGTGCTGGAATAGACGCTGTGAAGCCTCCGAAGGAAGCTACCGGCATCTCCCAGATTTCGAGCGTAACGGATGAACCGCCGTGCTTCTGCTTAATCATTCCCGGCTTCGCGGGAGTAGTCGGCAGTTTCACAAGGCGATATTTCGACGCACTTTCGGCCTCTCGAACAAATGTGGCGCCGCAAGCAATCATCTGCTTCTCTAGCGGGAATCCTCGCATATGCAGACCACATACCGCGACCAGTGTCGTTGCCGGAGCTTCAACCGCTACTTGTGGAGCAGATGGTTGAGCATCAACTGCAGGCTCTTCGCCGCTAAACGCGGAGATAAACCGTTTTGCTGTACTGCATATCAGCGATTCATTCTCCGCAGTGGCGAACAAGGTCACGCCGAACGGCAAATCCGTATCCGCTTCTCCGGCCTGAACCGCAACGGCGCACAGATCAAGTAAATTGCAATGATTCGTATAACGTCCCATATCGCTGTTCGTGCTGATCGGATTCGCTCGCACCTCATCGCGCGTCCATGTCCCGCCGCATGTCGGCAAGAACAGAACCGCGTCCTTCAACAGCTGCTTCGCTTCCAGCTTGAAAGCTTGCAGCTTATGCGCAGCTTGGAAAACCGCTGCCGCGGTATAATCCGTCGATGCGCCGGTACGAAGCACCTGCTCCGTTACAGGAAACGCTGTTCCGGGACGGCTTTCGATGAATGGACCCAGATCCGCCCATCGCTCCGCTACCCAAGGTCCGCCGTATAGAATAGCCGCAGCTTCCGCGAACAGGTCGAGCTCTACGTAGACAACAGGCAAGCCCATCGCTTCAATTACATCTACCGACTTCATCCATGCACGCTCATATTGATCCGCGAACGGTCCGTAAAAGGTCGGTGTCTCAGCAGGTAAACATGCAGCGGCCGGAAGCAAATCGCCCGCCGATGGATGCGCAATCGAGCGCGACCACGGGTCTGTTTCTTCCAAGCCGCGGGCAAACAAGTCAACTGCCAGCGCATCGTCAAGGTTATGCGCGAAGACAGTAACGCAGTCCAGGCTCGCACAGGCCGGAACAACACCTTTCGTTGGCCAAGCGCCCAAGCTCGGTTTAAAGCCGACCAAACCATTCAGCGCAGCCGGAACGCGCCCGGAGCCGGCTGTATCCGTACCAAGTGCGAACACGGCTTGCCCGCGCGCTACTGACACTGCAGAGCCGGAGCTGGAACCGCCGCTGATCAGCTCGCTTCGCAGCGCATTTTGCGTTTCCCCATAAGGGCTTCGCGTCCCGACAAGGCCGGTGGCGAACTGATCCAGATTGGTTTTGCCAATGGGGATGGCCCCGGCATTGATGAGTCGCTGTACAACCACTGCGCTGGCTGTAGGTGTATAGCTAAATTCCGCACAAGCGGCTGTTGTCGGTATACCGGCTACATCAATATTGTCTTTGACAGCAAAGGGGATCCCCCAGAGAGGCGAGCTCCCCGGAGTAAGTGTCTTCAACCGCTCCAGATAAGGCTGTATGACCGCCATGGACGGCGGTGTAATCCATATGTTCATCTCCGCATCCGCTTCAGCTCGGCGGATGATCTCCGCAATCACATCAACAGGCTGCAGAAGCTTGGCGGTATATTGTTCTCTGAGCCATTGCAAGGTCAGTTCATTTGGCCATTCGATCGTGGTCATATGCTCAGCGCCTCTCTTTCCCTCTCCTTCACGAGCCCGACAATCAGTTGACCCGTGTGCACTTCATCACCCGGTTTCACGAAGATCGAGGAGACAAACCCGTCGCAGGGTGCGGTTTGGGTAAATTCCATCTTCATGCTCTCCTCGATGATCAGCGTTTCGCCTTTCTTCACCTCTTGACCGGGGGTCACAAGCACCTTCCATACACTTCCCGGCATCGTGCAGCGAACCGCGATCGTACCCTCAGGCAGCTCATCCTCAGGCGATTCTTTACCACCATCCTGCTCCGAAATAAATTCGGCGAGTCCAAGTGCTTTCCAGTTTTCACGCTCCGCTTGAAAGGCTGCTTGCTGCATCGATTGGAATGCTTCCGTGCTCTCCTTGATTTCACCCAGGAATGCCAGGTAATCGCTAAGCTTGAACGTCGTTTCCGTAATATCCGCCTCGAACCTTCCTCGCGTGAAGTCTTCACGAAGACGCAGAAGCTCATCCGCCGTTACAGGGTAGAACTGGATTTGGTCAAAGAAGCGAAGCAGCCACGGTTTACCCGCCTGGAAACTCTCGGTTTGGCGGTTCAAGTTCCACATTTGAATCGTACGGCCTACGAACTGATAGCCGCCCGGACCTTCCATGCCGTATACACACATGTAGGCGCCGCCGATACCGACCGCATTCTCCGGTGTCCATGTACGAGCCGGATTGTATTTGGTAGTGACGAGACGATGGCGCGGATCGATCGGTGTCGCAACCGGCGCACCAAGATAAACATCGCCAAGGCCCAGCACCAGATAATTAGCCTCATGTACGACTTTAAACACTTCATCCAAATCGCCGAGGCCATTAATACGACGAATAAATTCCAAGTTGCTCGGACACCAAGGTGCATCCGGACGTACATTTTGTTGGTATCGCTCAATGGCCAGCTGCGTTGCCGGATCATCCCACGAGAGCGGCAAACGTACAATTCGCGAAGGAACCTCAATCGTTTCAAGCGGCGGCAGGCCGGAATCCAATTCAAGAATGCGTTCAGCCGCTTCTCTCACGTTCGTCTGCTTCGGATCAATATGAACTTGAAGCGAGCGAATGCCCGGCGTCAAATCCTGCACCGGAATCACGCCTGTTTCCCGAATGGCCTGCATTAGCGCATGGACTTGGAAACGAAGCAGCAAGTCCAGCTCCATTTCACCGTACTCCACCAGAATATTCTCATCCCCGCTGCAGCGAATCGTAATCGGGAATCTGCGATTGGCCGATTCTTGCTTCAATAACGGATATTCCGGCTTCTCAGTCAACTCGTAATCAGCTTGCGGTAAGCCAAGCGGTACGAGCTGATCCCAGTCCCCTTGCCCGATCGCTTCCAGATTTCCTTCTTGTTCCTTGCGCAGCCGGTCCGCCTCATCCAGCGACAGCAATTGGAATCGAACGCGGTCACCGGGATGCAGTTGGCCCAGCTTCCAGAATTCCGCGGACGCTGTCGTCACCGGACAGACGAATCCGCCCAAGCTGGGACCGTCCGGCCCAAGCAGAATCGGCATATCCCCCGTCAAATCCAGTGTACCAACCGCATACGCGTTGTCATGGATATTGGATGGATGCAGGCCGGCTTGACCTCCATCCTCCCTTGCCCAATGCGGCGCAGGCCCAATAAGTCTTACGCCCGTCCGCGAGCTGTTAAAATGCACCTCGAAGCTTGTTTCCGCAAGCTCTTTAAGGTAAGTAGGCTGTAAATATTCCGGTGTACAATGCGGCCCGGGAATAACGCCGATCGTCCAAGTGCGACTCATCGTCGGCAGATCCCACTCTTGCAGCTGCACGACTGCTCCAGACGGCGGAACCTGCTGCCCAACGCTCCGATTGACACCAAGCACATCCCCTGCGCGAAGTGCCCGCCCGCCATGTCCGCCGAAATTGCCAAGCGTGAATGTAGCGGAGCTGCCGAGGATGCGCGGCATATCGAACCCGCCGGCAACCAGCAAATAACCTCTCATGCCTGTTTTGGCTTCGCCGTAGCTGAGCACTTGACCTTTGCGAGCATGAATCGGCTGATACAAAGGCACAGCCACCTCATCCAGCACCGCTTCCATATCGGCACCGGTCAAACAAATCCACATCTCATCACGGAACTTATAAGCACCGCCGCGAAGTGTCAGCTCAAGGCCTGCTGCGTCATCCGCATTGCCAAGCAGCTTGTTTCCCATGCGGAACGACAGCGGATCCATCGGACCGCATGGCGGAACGCCGACATCCCAGTACCCTGTTCTACCCGGCCAATCCTGCACGGTCGTTTGAACGCCTCCATCTAGGACTTCAATAGCCAGCTCAGCAGGCTCAAACGTATTCAGTAGTTGGGTGTACACGTTGCCGCTCAAGCAATCTTCATGACTAAGCAGCGCTTTGACATACTGTAAATTCGTCGTGACCCCATAGAGACGCGTCTCATCGATGGCTTGAATCAGCTTCGCAATGGCATCCATCCGATTGTCGCCGTGAACGATGATCTTGGCCAGCATCGGATCGTATAGCGTGGTTACCGTTATGCCGTCACGTACCCAGGACTCAATGCGTGCATGTTCTGTGAATTTCACTTGATCCAGCTTACCGGCGCTCGGACGGAATTGCTGCAGGCAATCCTCTGCATAGATGCGCGCCTGTATGCTATGGCCGACAGCCGGTTTGATCATAGACTCCAGTCCGGTCAGTTCATTCGCGGCTTCACGTACCATCCATTCCACGAGATCAAGGCCAAGCACTTCTTCGGTTACACCATGCTCCACTTGCAGCCGGGTATTCACTTCCAGGAAATAAAAGGCGCATGATTCCGGATCGTACAAATATTCAATCGTTCCCGCACTGCGGTAGCCTACTTCTGCTGCAAGTCGCTTCGAGGAAGCGAACATTTCTTGACGTAAATGCTCTGGCAAATTCGGTGCCGGACTTTCTTCGATCACCTTCTGATTACGACGCTGAATCGAGCAGTCGCGTTCGCCCAAGGTCACGACTTCACCAAAGCCGTTGCCGAAGATTTGAACTTCAACGTGGCGGGCTCTTGCGATATATTTCTCTAGAAAAATGCCGCCGTTCTTAAAGTTCGTCTCCGCCAAGTATCGGACACCGTCGAAAGCAGCAGCAAGCGCACTCTCGTCCGCGCAAACCCGCATGCCGATTCCGCCGCCGCCTGCTGTGCTCTTCAGAATGACGGGATACCCGATCACTTCCGCCTGCGCCAGCGCTTCGTCCAGCTCCGAGATGAGCGACGTTCCGGGCAGCATCGGTACACCTGCGCGCTCCGCGATTTCACGAGCGGAATGTTTCAGACCGAACATCTCCATCTGCTCCGGAGTAGGTCCGATGAATACGATGCCGCGTTCGCGGCAGGCACGTGCGAATGCAGCATTTTCGCTCAAGAAACCATATCCCGGATGAATCGCCTGCGCACCTGTATCGATAGCGGTTTGGAGAATCCGATCCACATCCAGGTAGCTTTCTTTTGCAGGACCCGTTCCGATCAGTACCGCTTCATCTGCGCCATCGACATGAAGGCTGTCTTGATCTGCTTGTGTATAGACGGCAACGGATTGAATGCCTAGCTTGCGAAGCGTGCGCTCGATTCGAACGGCAATTGCACCGCGATTCGCGATGAGAACTTTAGTGAACATGGCCATGGTGTTTCCCTCCCTGAATGACTCTATTTCTCTCTATGGATTCCAGATCAACACCCGAATCGGAGTTGGGTTATAAGCATTACATGGATTGTTTAATTGCGGGCAATTGCTGATTAACACCATCGTGCGGCAGATCGATTCGAGCTCTACATAACAACCGGGTGCAGATACTCCATCCGCAAATCGCAGCCCGCCATCCTCTGACACGGGTACATTCATGAAGAAGTTCACATTAGGGGCCAAATCTCGTTTCGTATAGCCGCCTTCATGTTGGGCCAGCTGCAGCATGAACGTATCGCGGCAGTTGTGCATGTGAAGCTTCTCGTGCGCATAACGCACGGTATTACTCTGAGCGGAACAGGAGCCGCCGACCGTATCATGTCTGCCGCAAGTATCTGCGACGATCTTGAGCAGTTCCTTACCGGATTCGGCACGAAGCACCGAGCCTGTAGTTAAGTAAATGTTTCCTTGCCCCGTAATGGTCGCAACCGCACTATAATGATCTTCCGGATTATCAGCATCGTAGAACAACGTATCCGCCGCTTGGTTCCCTTCCAAATCCACGATCCGCAGGACTTGACCCGGCTGTAGCTCTTTCATCCAGCCATCCCCTGCCAATACAATTTCATCTATAATCGCCGATTCCGGTTGCAGCATGCTTTCGTATCGGTTAAAAGCAGTAGTAGTCATCGTAGTTCCCCCTCAAATGTAGTCATTGCGTATATCCATCAAGCGTTTCTTGTCATTAACGACCTGCGAGCAAGTAGTACTCCGCCGTATTCTCGAATGCTCGCCGATTCTCGGATCTAAAGTTGCAGCAATAGTCCGTTTCCAGATCGACAGCCGGAGCTGCGAATACCTCAAGCTGAACTGCGGCTGTCGGATAATTGGCACTCGGATTCAGCGGGTTCGGCGTATTCGAGATAACGAGGAGAATATCCATCTCAGTGCGCAGCGTTACCGCTGCGCCTTTTTTGCAATGTGCGGCATCGTAAGTTAATTGGCCTACGCTATCGCAGCTCACTTTCGAGAACAAATTAACGACCGGTCCCATATCCCGTACACCTAAACCGTTGCGAACGAGCTCAACCGCAAAATTCTCATAGCCGCTGCGGAGCCACTCATTCCGAAGCAGCTGGTATTGCGTCAGTCCAAACTTGCTGTCTGTGGATGTGCGAGTCGTAAAGCCGGTTATCGTATCATGCCAGCCAAGCTCATCATCGACGAAGCTTGCCATTGCGCGGCCATTATCACTCATCAGAATATTTCCATGAGTCAGGTGTGCCGTATATTGGGCTTTCAGCGTATCCGGCATATTGTAGCGCTCTGTCAAATCATCAGCGTGGAACATCATTACCGACAAATTAGCGTTATCCTGCAAGGCCGTAAAACGAAGCAACCTCCCTTTGCTAATTCTCCCTGACCATTTATCGCCTGCCCCAAAGGTTGTGGTCCATAAGCCTGTCGTCATTGAATAGTCCCCCTCGAAAATGATTTAAATATAAAAAGCCCGAGAGATTGGTTTCTCCCAGGCTTTTATCCTTCCGTGTTATGCAGCGCTGCTGCACACCATCTCTCGGACCAGACCTACATGAACGAATCAATCATGCAACGGAACCCTAGATGGTTAGTTGTTCCCAATAGCTAACATGAGAACCGATATTCAATTGTTAAAACCTGCTATTGATTCGTATTATAGGGGCGATTTCTGCAAAGTGTCAATCCTTATGTAAGGTATTATTACATTAACGTTCGTTAGGCAATACAAACAACGACAAAAAAACCTCCCCTACATACATTAGACGCACATAGGAGAGGCTTATTTTCAACGTATTAATGACGCTGAGGAAGCGATTTAACATAACGATCGGATACATCCATGAGCTGCATCACATAGTCATAGTCACTTCGGTAAGGAGCAAGATTCGTCACCGGCTCAAGCGTTCGAATGTTTACCGCTTTGCCATCCTCGAAGCCTTTGCCCGGCACGAACAAGATGTCATTGTTGTAGAATGAGCCTGTCGGGAGGTAGTACCGCGTTCCAAACACATTCCGGTCCACATTGAGCAGATCATGGCCGAAAGCCGTAAACTGTTCATTCTTCAGCGACACGCCGAGCAAATTGGCGACTGTCGGCAGAATATCCAGCTGACCGCCTACATGATCGACAACTTTACCTTGCTGGCCCGGCGCGTGGATGATAAGCGGGATATTAAACCGACTGACCTGCGGGTCGTATTTGATTCCAAGCGCTTGGTTCACAAACGCAGGATCGTTCTCGTCCGGCTGGAGCCCAAAGTGGTCTCCGTACAGCACCAGAACGGTATTATCCCATTGCCCTGCTGCTTTGAGCTTATCGATCAACGTTCCGATTGCATAATCCGTGTAGTTCACACCCAGCAAATAATTGCCCAGCTGTGTGCCTTTCAGCTTCTCCGGCAGCTGCATTTTCATGCGATCCAGCGGAACTTCGAACGGGAAGTGATTCGAAACGGTAATAAACTGTCCATAATACGGCTTGCTGCCGCCGCTCACTTCTTGCAGCTTCTCTACTCCAACGCGGTATAGCTCCTCATCCGAGGCTCCGAAGCTGTTGTAATGATCATTCTTGTAATAAGGCTTGTCAAAATAATGATCAAATCCAAGCGCCGCATACAGTTTATTGCGGTCCCAGAACGTCACATCATTGACATGAAACGTACTTGAGACATAGCCGTTCTTGTCCAGCAATTTCGGCAGGCTGGGAATGTCCCGATCCCCATACCCGGTTGACATCGCAATCTTCGCGGTCGGATAGATGGACGTGTTGGACATGAACTCGGCATCTGAGGTGTTCCCCTGCCCGATCTGTTGGAACACATGCGGGAAATAGAAGCTTTCATCTGCCAGCTTGTTCAGCACAGGCGTCAGCTCTTGACCGCCTACGGAGAGATGAATCGGAAAGTTCTGAAAGGCCTCCATCTGGATGATGATCAGATTCTTGCCTTTCTCGGAGCCGAAATATGCCGCCGGAACGCCGCTAGCCACATCTTTGTAAGGATAGCTTGCTTGAAGTTCGCTTGCTTCCTTCGTAATTTCGTCGATATTCCCAACAGCCGCCACACTGTTATCTTGAGCCGCTTTAATCGCTGCTGATATTTGATAATTCAAGAAACCTTCCTGCTCTGCCTCGACCAGCTCGTTATCGATTGGCATGCCGACTTGAATAACGCGCGCCGAAAGCGCGAAACTAACGATTAGAATAGCCGTCATCACGACACGGTAAATTGGCGTTACCACCGGTCTGCCATATCTGCCGTAACCGCTCCACGAACGGCGTCGGAGGCGCGAACCTCTCACTGCCGCGATGATCCAAAGCGCCAAACCAATCACCAAATCGGCAAAAAACAAGAAATGGTTCAATTGGATCGTCGATTCAACGCTTGATCCGATCTTCGTCACCTGATGCAACTCGTATAGCGCCGTGTAGGTTGGAACGTTCCCGAAATGCTCGAAATAAACAGCAGACGAGAACAGAGCGAAGGAATAAATGAGATTCACCGCGCCATAAACGGCAGTCCGGAGCTTGCTTGGCGTAACCAATTCCACGACGCTAAGAATAACCAAGATAGCGCCGATGTCTGCGATAATATGTGACAAATCAATATTGTCAAATAAGAAATAGCGCAGCAGCAGCATTTTGGCAAGGAATAGTGCAATAGCCATATAGAATAACGGAATTCTCGCATTCTTCTCCCGATTCAGAGAATGCAGCGAGCTCCGTTGACGAATTGGAAAATGATTCATATCGACTTTCTGTACCTTCTTTCTTATTAGCTGAACCGCTGCCTAAAGCCGCACTTCCGGCAAAGCTCTTCAACGGCTTCCCTGCGCGAAAAACCGTCATATAGCCGGTTCGCACGATCGCCTTCAATAATTTCTGAGAATGCTGTCTGATGAATGTTGCCAAGATTGATAACACCCTCGCCGTCTAAGCAGCAAGGCACTACTGTACCGTCAACCAGAATGCCTGCTTGATTGCGAAGCGCATGGCAGAAGCCTTTGCCATCGTCTTCCGGCTCCTTCAGATCCGGCCACTTGAACTCCACCTCGTGATTCAAATAAACACGGTCCGCGATCTTAATCCCGTTCCCGCGCGTGAATTTCTCTTGAATGCGGAAATCCAACGCAAACGCCTCTTCAATCTGCTCTAAAATCTCATGATTACGGTTTACCTCGACATTGACCTCATTGTCTTCAGCCAAATTCCACAATCGAAGCGAAACCAGCATGTCCGATGTCGCAACAGCCTCTTTCACGAACGACAGCACGCTGCCGATATAACCTTCTTTATCAACCGAACCTTCATGTCCGTCAAAGCTGTGCAGCGAGAAGTTCATTTGACGAAGTGCTGGTTTGCCCATGATCTTGTGTTTGGCTTTGTGCAGCAGCGTTCCGTTTGATGTAATATTCACCTTGAAGCCGCGCTCATGACTGATGTCGAGCAGCTGATCGATTTTCGGATGCAGCAGCGGTTCGCCCTTTAGATGGAAGTAGATATAGTCCGTATGCGGTTTAATTTCATCTAATATTTTCGTGAAGTCTTCGACCTTAATGAAATTTGCCTGACGTTTCGTCTGCGGACAGAACGAGCAGGCCAGATTGCAAACACTCGTAATTTCGATATAGAATTTCTTGAACTTTTTCATCCCGATTTGGCCCCGTTCATACGATCAATATAGGTTGCGGTGCAAGAACATACCCTCCATTATAAATCGCCGATGCAAAAGCTGTCCACTTAAGGACATTGGAAACGCCGTATTGTCATTGACACATCGGGCAAGCACAACTTATAATTGCTAATCATGCCATTGAGAAATATTATCAAAGGAGTCCGCGCCAATGATGATGAACAAACCCGTCATCGATTTCTCCCCATTCGATAAGTACTACTTGCGCGTGTCGCCAACAGGCGCTGCAAACCCGTCCTTCGAGATGCCTGCGACCGATTTTCTACGGGGAGCTGATGCGATTCAACGGGCGATCGAGATCGCAAGTTTGACAGTACGCGCTACCGGCTCAGAGCTGGCAGCTTCTTATATCGGCGGCTCTTTATTCCATCTATGGGCAGCAAGACTGCTCTTGTTGTCTCACTATAACGTGCTGATTGACTTAGCGATTGATAAACTTACGTTTCAAATGGAAGATTTCGGAACTTATCATTTGTTCGGCTATAAGCTGCATGAACTCAGCTACACGGAGATACCGGATAACGCTGACCGCGAAACGTTCGTCCGAGATGCACTTGAGGTGGATTTTCGAACCGCAGTGGAACCGATGCTAAGTGCCGTCGCTTCTGCCGGCAACCTTAAGCCTGCGGCTATATGGACGCAATTCGGCAGCATGCTGGCTAACATGATAACCACTTTCGAGGCAAAAGAAACCTCTGAAGAAGTTCGAAAGCGCTTCGCTCATGATTGCAAGGTGCTGACGGAACAGCTCGATCCCAGTCTGTTCGGCAGCAAACGCAATCCCTTCGCGCATACGCCTAGGTATGTCGACAGCCCCTACCAGCTCGGCAGCAAAATCATGATTCGTTCCGGCTGCTGCATGTACTACTGCCGCGAAGACGGCGTCATGTGCTACAGTTGCCCGAAACTCACAGCCCCCCAGCGCGAAGAGCGCTATGCGCGCATCGTTAATAAGAGCTGAACGGAGCAAGATCCCGTTCGGCTTTTTTGTTTGTCTGTCGGCATGCAGACAAGTCACTCGTCCCCATCTTCTTTCTCCCTCAAGAGGACGTGCAGCTGCAACAAAAAAGGCAGCCAATCGGCCGCCTTCAGTCATCCACGATCACTCACTCGTCAGCATGGCGTGCATTTCGTCCTTCGTCCGCTCCTGCCGGAGTACGTGCTCCGCGGAGATGTCGGACTTGTTCTCGCTGCGGAACCACTTGCCATCCAGATAGTAGCCGTTGACTCGCGCCATGGAGTAGAACGCGCACAGCTGATTGGCAATTCGAATGGCATGTTCTTTGGTTTGGGCTGAATATAACGTATTACCGAAACTGAGTGGATTGTTGTTGCTCTGAATGTTGACATTAAATAGCTCTTCATCACCTTCTACTTGCTTCACCAAAATTTGATTGTTGTAGCAATTGAGCAGATAATGAACTGTCATGTCATACACCGCCTTAATCACTTGTTTCGGCCCGCTAGTGCTTGCCGTACAAACTATTACACATGCTCGCTGAATTCTAAGCAGTTTCCCTTATTCTATTCTTCGGCTTCCGAGAAATGCGCTTTACAAAAACTATCAATAAGCTGCTCTTCCTCTTCTTCCAGCTCCGCATCCATATACCGATCGTTAATGCTCTCGTACAGCTCATACTTCACAATGCTCGAAGTTTCGCCATCCACTTTATAAATGACGCGGATATAAACGCCATTCTGGGCGAACAGCTCGTCATCCTCTGGCAAGTCCACATCCAATCTAAATTCGTACCGATCCCCCGTAAGAATGCCGAACGGGTCTTTAATTTTGTCCACCGAAAATTCTGTAATCGAAATCATTGCCTCATCCCTTCAATTTCCTCAAGTTATGCCTCATGTGTTAGTATAACACCTTCCAGACGGAGCAGCTTCTCCTTCGCATCCATCCCGCCACGGAAACCGGTTAACGCACCGTTCTTCCCGATAACGCGGTGACAGGGCACAACAATAAGCACCGGATTCGCTCCGATTGCAGTACCAACCGCTCGAACCGCACTCGCTTTGCCTATCCGCTCTGCGATATCGGAATAGGAGCAGGTCTGCCCATGGGGGATTTGCTCCAACGCTTGCCAGACCATCTGCTGAAAAGCTGTCCCTTTCACATGCAAGGGCAGTCGAAAACTTGTCAGCTCCCCATTCAAATAATCAAGAAGCTGCCCTCTATATTCCCCTAATCGCCGATCATCTCTCGTTAACGTATAGCCGGGATAATGTTTCGCGCACCATTCAGCAACCTCATCCAATGAAGCAGCAGGCGAGCTGACATAACTTAACCCTTCATCGGTCGCAACCAGAATTAACTGCCATGACGCATCGTCAGTCTCCGTCCAATACAAAGCTTTCATGTTCCCCATCCTCCCTTAATCCTTCCCACTCTCATTCGCAGCAGCAGCCAGCATCCGATAGGCCGACGGCGAGCTGCCTGTTTCCTTCTGAAAGACAGTTGCAAAATGCGCCGCATTCGGAAAGCCCGCTCGCGCTCCAATTTCACTAATCGTACACTCGGACGCGGACAACAGCAGCTCCTTCGCCGCTTCCACTCGAACCTGCAGCAAATACGAAGCAGGAGACATCCCTTTTATTCGCTTAAACGTTCGCTGTATATGATAAGGACTGACATGCGCCAGCTCCGCTAGTTTGGACAAAGTAAGCGGCTCTTCATAACGCTCATGGATCACCACTGCAATCGACTCCACCCATTCTTCCTCCGGAAGCCGCCTTCCTTCCGGCTTGCACCGCTTACACGGCCGATAATCACTCGCAAGCGCAGCTTCGGCATGCAAGAAGATGTGCACATGCTTCGGATTCGGCGTTCTCGATTTGCAGGAGGGCCTGCAGAAAATTCCGGTCGAACTCACACCGTAGTAAAACTGACCATCGTAGGAAGCATCGCAGCTTGCAATCGCCAGCCACATTTCACTCGTCATCATTGGCATGCACCTTCACCTCCATGAGAAGAAGTATAACCTCTTTATGGGGCCGATGTAAGCTTTGCCGCATGAGAACGCAAGATTACGAAAGCGAACAACCACCCAAGTATGATACAACTAGTAATGTACCTGAAATCAAAGGAGGCCTCAGACGAGACATGCATGCCATTACGATTCATCCCCCTGCCCCGTTCAGCAGTGCCCATATCATTGATTATTTGAAACGATCCAGTAATGAATGCTTATTCTATGTTGAGGATCATGCTGTTCTGCGGCTTATTCCAACTGCGAGCAATCCCGTACTTATAAGAATCACACCGGAGATGAACGATACACTAAGCATCGCGTTTCCCGCATTGGACGAAGAGCCTTCCCAGGAGCTGCGAGAATCAGCTGCCCGCTATGTATGGGAATGGTTCGATTGCGAACGCGATTTGCTGCCTTTCTATGAACTGGCTGAGCAGGACGATCTGCTTCGGGGCACCGTTAATCAGTTCCATGGACTGCGAGTTGTCGGCATCGACGACTTGTTCGAAGCGCTCAGCTGGGGGATCATGGGCCAGCAAATTAATTTAACCTTTGCCTATACGCTCAAGAGACGATTCGTGGAGCGTTTCGGTTCATCACTGGAATGGAATGGCCGATGTTACTTTACCTTCCCTACACCTGAGACGATCGCCGCTATGCAGGTTTCCGATCTGACGGACATGCAGTTCACGGGCCGCAAATCCGAGTACCTAATCGGAACCGCCACAGAAATTGTCGAAGGCCGATTGTCCAAAGAACAACTCCTGGCACTTGAAGACTGGTCCGCCATCGAGAAAGCACTAACCCGCATCCGCGGTATCGGACCCTGGACGGCTAACTATGTGCTCATGCGCTGTTTACGCATGCCCGGAGCTTTCCCGATCGAGGATGCAGGGCTTCACAACGCGCTGAAACATCTTATGCAGCGGCCGGACAAACCTTCCATTGCGGAAATCAAACAGCTCTCCTCAACCTGGGGCGACTGGAAAGCTTATGCTACCTTCTACCTCTGGCGGACCCTTTACTAACGCCGCCGCTCCTCCTTCAAGAACATATAAAAAAGCCGCCAATTGGCGGCTACAAGTCAAATTCGTTCTTCTTCTTTCGCGGTTGGGATTTGACTTTATTTTGAACTTTAGGCAAATGCCTCATACTGCGATGCATCGGTCCTTTGCAGATCGGACATGCCTGATCACCGGCCTCGGCAAACTCCTCGCGAACCCACGCTTTACAATCCGCGTTCTTACACTTCCAAATCTTCGTTGGGATTAACTTCGGCTTTTCCTCTTCATTCATAGACAATTTAAAAGCATCCTTTCTCTTGCTGCCTGAACGAAGCTAGTTCGCACGCCATTAAATTTTCAATTGACGACCAGGTAGGTTATGTTATATTATCTAACAAAACAACGTAACTAAATATGCCATACGTTCTCTAGGGTTCCGCAGCAGACATTCCGGCATGCTGGACTGGACCGAGAGAGAACGCACAGCCGTTGCTGTGTTCACGGAGGGATAAAAGCCCGGGAGGATCTCATTTAGGGATACCTTCCGCGTTTTTTTTTATTTTCAGCCATCCATCCTGAGAGATGAGATGGTTACACGAGGGATGACGGAAGGGTGCTGCACATGAACGTACAAGTCAAACTAACGCCAACATTATCGTTATTTCAAATCGTGTTCCTCGGCCTCGCTTGGATGACACCGATGATCTATTTCTCGATTTATGGCATTGCTTACGAATCCTCTGCCGGGATGTTAACCCAAGCGTATTTGACCGCTTTTGTCGCCATCATGTTTACCGCTTATAGCTACGGTCATATGTCCAAGGCACATTCGAGCTCCGGTTCTGCCTACTCCTATGTGAAGAAATCTATCCATCCCTATCTCGGTTTCCTTGTCGGGTGGGCATTGCTGCTGGATTACCTCTTCTCACCTATTATCGCATGCTTAACGTTCGGAATCTATATGCATGCACAATTCCCGGCTATTCCATCCTACTTATGGATGATCGGCATCAATTTGTTAATTACACTAGTGAACCTGCGCGGCGCATCATTCTCAGCCAATCTGAGTAAATGGTTCGTCCTCATTCAAATGGGCTTCATCGCATTGTTTTGCATCTTACTCTACCGCAACTTATCTTCCATAAGCGATCCGCTTGCGCCACTCCTCCAACACGAGATTCCTTTCACCACAATACTGACAGGCGCTTCGATGATCTGCTTCTCCTTTCTCGGATTCGATTCCATTACGACAATGTCGGAAGAAACGAAGAACGCAAGCAAAACCATCCCCAGAGCCATCGCCATTATTATTGGGATCGCGATCGTTTTATATGTTGTACCGTCTTATTTGACTCAGCTGACGTTCCCAAATCCAATCCCTTTCGCTGACATCGATTCGGCCGGGCTCGAAATTGTGAAGATGGTCGGCGGAGCCATGCTTGGATCGGTATTCATCATTGTGCTCTTATTTGCAATCTTTACGCAAGGAATCTCTTCCGTTTCAAGCGTGTCACGGCTGCTGCTCGCAATGGGACGTGAATCGATCCTTCCGGAGCGCATATTCGCCTATGTACACCCCAAGCTTAAGACGCCTGCGGTCAATATTCTAATTGTCGGCATGGTCTCTATGTTAGCTTTAGTCATTCGGCTGGATACGGCGATCAAATTCGTGAATTTCGGTGCACTGACCGCCTTCTTCTTTGTCAACATAGCTGTCATCTGCCACTACTACGTGAAGGAACGTAAGCGTTCTGTCTCAGGAACGTTAGCTTACTTGGTTCTGCCGGCTACAGGCGCATGTGTCATCGGCTACCTATTCCTCCTGCTGAGCAAGGATGCGCTGATAATGGGACTGATCTGGCTTATCATCGGAGTACTGTATCAAGCCTATCGCAAACAAGACGCCTTCAAGCTAATCCTGCAGAGAAACAAATCCTTCTCGATCGAGAAATCAAAAAGCACCCCTTAAGGGGTGCTTTCAGCGAAATAGAAGCGCATATACACGTCTCTAAAATAAGATACAGTTAATCGTTAACCGTATTTGGCGCCGCTCCCAGGCTGCCATTATTGATCAAGCTGCGAAGATCAGGCTCAATTGCTGCCGGATCCGTCGATGCCGGATATTGCTTCACAACGTTACCCTCTTGATCAATCAGGAATTTCACGAAATTCCACTCGATTGTACCGGTATGGTATGGGGCAGGCGCTGCATCCACAAGATATTTATATAACGGATGAGCATCTTCGCCAATCACGTTAATTTTCGCAAACATCGGGAAAGTTACGCCGTAATTGAGCTCGCAGAAGCTTGCGATCTCCTCGTCCGACCCTGGCTCTTGACCTGCAAATTGATTACACGGGAAACCAAGTACGACCAAATTCTCGTCCTTATGAGCTTCATAGATCTGCTGCAGCCCTTTATAATGAGGGGTAAGTCCACAGGCGCTTGCCGTGTTGACGATGAGAAGCGTCTTGCCTCTATATGCGGACAGCGACTGCTCTTCGCCTGTAATGGTATTGACGGTGAAATCATAAATGCTCATTGGTAGGTCCCTCCTGAATTGAGTTCACAGTATATTGCATTTAATTAAATTGTATAAAATGATTATAGCCTATGAACACCGCTCCGAGCAACCCCTAAATAAGCCATTATTCCTTCGTCAATACCTTCTGCAGCACTCTGACCAACTCCTCCGCATCTTGCCAAACGAGTGGTCTGACTCCTTGCGGCAGCGTTTGATCGGCCACTTGACTTGTCCAAATAATCTGGATCTCATTGCCTATCGCATACCCCGCACGAAGCCACAGCTCCGCGGTCGGTTCCGTCACATCCACCACCAGAAGATTGCAGTTGCTCACCTCTTGCAGCATCGTTTCAATCGGTTTAGGATCCAATCTCAGCGAGAGATCCTCTTCCAGAAACTTCGGTGCATACCCAAGCTGAATCAACCTCGGGAATACCGCCTCCAGCCAATCTCTGCTTATGCTCTCATCATTGCGGCTAAGCTGAACGTAACAAGGCTTCAAGGCTTTGCCGCTCGCGGTGTTAGCCGCCTCCACCCAGCCTTTCTCCGTCAGCTTGAACGTTGAGCCGATGCGCTCAATATAGCCGTCTTCTTTCAGTTTCTCCGTAATAAACACAAGCTCTTGCAGATTCAAGGAATATGTCAAATTATAGCTTTGCGAGAACTGATTAATAACAACCGCTTCACCGGGACCCTTGGTATGTCGGTGCAAATATCGGAGAAGTCGATTCCCCTTCTCTTCGGTTGTAATCGGAATTTGCGGAGATTGCAGGATGGTTTCCCGAGCCTCATACGTGAGAATGACCTTCTCATCACAATCCGTCTGTTCCCGAATATAAGCCGATAGGATCGGGAACAAATTCCGTTTCTCCGAGTAGGTCAATAGTCGATATGGCTCGTAGCTGTCTTCCCGCAGCCCGTAAGATCCGCCCGGCGCGCACATACAGTCAATGTACCATTCATTGCCGCCTTTTCGTTTCACTTTCACAAGCTCATCACAGAACAAACAGCGTTTCGATTCTAAAACTTCCATAAATCTAATCACCCCTTACTTAACGATTCGCAGCAGCCCCCTCCGATTAGGGTGCAAAGGGGATTAAGCTTCTCTCATTATTGTCTCCGCGGCTTCTTCATCCCGCTGCGCTCGTACCCATTTCATTCCGTCCCAGCGCAGCACATCGCCGGCCACGACAGCCGTGACTGCCTTCTCGCGGGGCAGCTGCAGTACCTTACCGTTCACCTCGATGGCAAGAACCTTCTCATCTACGGCAACCACTTTCCCGAGCCGCTCAATGGCGCACTTAACGTTAGTATTCGCTTCGTTTTCCATCCCTATAGCCTCCTGGGTCAAAAGTAATCCGCCCTATTTAAATGCCCGTTCATTCGTTATCTTCATTATACGCTTCCACAGTATAAGGCAACATTCTTCAGGCCAAACCTGATCCATAATGCTTGAGAATGCCGTAAATACATAAAATTTGCCAAATTGGTAACTTTAACTACATGCCAATGAAAGGAGGAGCATGGAATTGAACGATAAAATTACCCCTTTCCAATTGTCCACCTTGCTGGTTACATTTATCGGAATCTCCAACCACGTCATCTTGATCCCCATCTTGCTGGATACGGCGAATCGCGATGCATGGATCTCTGTCTTGGCGGCCATCATCCCCTCCTTACTTCTTGGCTTGCTGTATGTCTATATCTACAGAAAAATCCCTGCTTCGTTATCCACCTGGATGCTGGAGAAAGCGCCTACGTTTGTATGGCTGATGTTCACCCTGCTGTTCACTGTATATTTCCTGACACAAGCAAGCATCAGTATACGGGATACGATCATGTGGTCCAACTCGTCTTACTTAACCTATACGCCGCAATGGGTCGTCGGCCTTTGTCTCATTGGTATCAGTTACTTCACGGCAAGAAAAGGGCTGGCGGCCATCGCCATTACAAACGGTATCCTGCTCCCATGGATCATTGCCGCCGGTTTCTACGTCATGACGGTCAACTTTCAATATAAGGACTACAATTATTTATTTCCCATCCTCAAAAATTCGGCACAATCAATCACGAAAGGCGCTTGGTATACGACTTCCGGTGTAACAGAGATCTTCCTCGTGCTATTCCTGAAAGACGAAGTAAAAGGAAAGCTGTCGCGCCTGAATATCAGTCTCGTCGTTCTCATGTTAATTGAACTGACATTCGGGCCATTGACTGGCGTAATCGCCATGTTCGGGCCATTCGAAGCTACACTGCTGCGATACCCGGCCTACGAGCAGTGGCGGATGGCAGCCATTGGAAGCATGCTGAGCCAGACGGACTTTTTGTCCATTTATCAATGGCTGGCCGGCGCGTTTATCCGCATTTCATTGGGAATTTACATCATTCACTCGCTGTGGGTGAAGAAGTGGAAGCATCCCGAGATTCTGCTCCTTTTGATCTCGGCAGTTCTCCTTGTAGTCAATCTAACTAGACTCTCGGATGTGAATTTCCACGCTCAAGTGAGACATTATTATTCAAGCTCCATCTTATTTTGCGGTGTCGTGAGCATCGTGGTCTTAATTTGCATCCGGGTCGGAAAGAACAAGAAGGAGGTGCAGCGTAATGGCTAACCTAAGCGAAAGCGATATCCGGCTCTTATTCGAGGGGTGCGGCGATATTACTTTCGAAATGAACGACTCCTTTCTATTCGTATTCTGCAAAGGGCTGTCGAACCGTGAACAAATCAACGAAATCAGTACCTATAGCGAAGAACTTTGGCGGCAGCATCCCGTTACACTAACATCACAATGGAAGACCGAGCTCTCCTCTTATGTATTTAACGGGGAATTGTTCCTGTTCGACTTGAAAACCGCTCGTTGTTATGTGCAATACGTCGCTGATCCTCCTCAAAGAACGACGGAAGAGTCCGTCACGGAGACGTCTACGAAAGGCGCACGCGACGGATTTACCGAGAGTATCCAGACGAATTTGGCATTAATCCGCAAACGTTTGGCTACGCCGACACTCAAAGTCGAAGCCTTTGCAATCGGTGTTCGAAGCCAGACCGCAATAAATCTTCTCTACATCCAGGATATCGCGAATAAAGGGGCTGTTAATGAAGCAAGACGCAGATTGCAGAAAATCCAAATCGACGCGCTTGTCACAAGCTCACAGCTCGAGGAAGCGATTTCGGACCGTTCGTACTCGGTTATCCCCTTAATCGATAACACCGGACGCCCCGATTTTGCCGCGGAATGCCTCATGAGCGGCCGTTTCGTGATCCTGCTGGACAATTCGCCGCTGGCCATTATCGCCCCCATTACGCTTACATCGCTCATAAACTCTCCGGAAGATGGCTATTTCCGGGCGGTAATCAGTTCTTTTCAGCGGTTAATCCGGTTTTGCGGCTGGTACTTGGCACTGTTTCTGCCCGCTTTCTACATTGCGCTGATCGGCTTTAATTTCGAGCAGGTGCCATTGCCCTTATTAGCGACAATCGCCTCGAATCGGATCGGCCTTCCGCTTACCGTTCCATTCGAGGCGATCGTCGTGCTCGTATTGTTTGAATTGTTCAAAGAAGCCGGACAACGGCTGCCCAAATCGGTAGGGCCAACCGTTACCGTCGTAGGCGGCATCATCGTGGGTGATGCCGCTATTCGCGCCGGAATCACGTCTCCGACGGTAACCGTCGTGGCAGCAACTACCGTGATTGCCGGCTACACGCTCGTAAACCCGACGCTTAGCGGCATCGTATCCATTGTTCGCATCGTCATCATGATTATTTCCTCTATTCTTGGCATGTTCGGGTTCTTCATGTCGATTTTCTTCGTCGTCGCCTATCTGTCCGATCTCAAATCGTTCGGGATTCCGTACCTTTCTCCGATTTCACCGCCATCATGGCCGGATCTTGTAGGAGCCATACTGAAGAAACCGGCCAAACTCATGAATAAACGGCCGCAGAACCTCCATTTGCAGGACGATACAAGGATGAAGGACGATAGCCCATGAAACGAACCGGAAAGGCCATTGTGATCAGCTGCATCCTGTTATTGCTGTGCGGCTGCTGGGATGTGAAGAACATTCAATATTTCAACTTCGTTACCGTAATCGGGGTTGATTACGTCGACGGCAATTATAAGATTTATGCGCAAATCAATGACCTCAGCACAATGGCCAAGCAAGAAGGCGGCGGCCAAAGCGCTAAACCCGTCGTGATCGGCAAAGGCGAAGGCGAGAGCATCGGGATGGCGATATTCGATCTGCAGAAAGAAAGTCAAATGCGAATGGATTGGACGCAGAATAAAGCGTTCATCTTCAGCGATCGAATTCTTGCCAGGGGAATATTCGATATTCATGATGAATTGATGCGAACTCGCGATCAACGTTATACACCTTGGGTGTTCGCGACGAATGAGGATCTTGCAGAGATTCTGAGCACCATGCCCATCACCGGCAGCTCCTATGTTGCCACGCTGTACTATCAGCCGAATCTGTTATTTAAGCAGCTTCAGTCTTCTTTTGAACCCATCCAGTATCAGAAGTTGATCCGGTCTACAAGAGAACCGTACGAGATAACTTTGGTTGACCATGTAAAGCTCTCGAACAATTGGAAGAAAGGAGGAAAAGGATTCACATTGCCAATCGTGGATGGGCTTGTCGCGCTCAAGAACGGAAAGAGCGAAGCTCGATTCAGCCGCGAAGAGGCTACAGGTGTGAAATGGTTACGGAAGAACACCAAGCGCGGTATGCTTCCCATCAAGGACGATCAAGGTGCTTTCATTGGAACGGCTACGTTCAAGAGCCTTAAGGTGAAGAAACGAGCCGCATATAAGGATGGTAAACGAATCGTCAAAGTAACCATTAATATGGACGCCGGTCTTCGGGAGCAGCAGAAGGCTTTCTCACTACATGAGATGAATAAAATGCTCGAGAAGAGCTTATACGACGAAATCATGAAAACCTATGAAGTAGGCAAGAAAAGATCGACGGATATCTACTCCTTAAACGAAGTCTGGTATCGCAAGGGACTTGCCGTAAACGAGGAAGTACCGGGGATTGAGCTTGATGTCAAAGTGAAACTAATGGCTACCGGCATGCTGGAGCTTCGGAAGAAATAATGCTGTAAGTCAAGGTGTATCACATTAGAATTTTCTAATCATTTTCTCATAATCGGGTTCACTCTATATACGCCATAGTTTCTTCGACTCATTGGAAAGTAGTGGTTCGAAATGCTGTGTTATAGTGTTTTTAGGCAATCACAGCGGCCTGTATCCTACTACATTTCAGTGCAGGAGGAATTCATCATGACTAACACAATAACTCGTAAACGCTTTATTAAAAAACTACTGAACCTTACATTAGTGTTATCTATCGCAATTGGCGGCGGAAGCATGCTTCTCACACCAACTACTACGCATGCAGCGACGAGCACGACTACGAAAACGAGCGCAAGCGCAAATGCTTCTACTGTGGATGACATCATTGCAACAGGCAAACAATATCTAGGCGTCGATTACAAATACGCTGCCAAAACGACAACTACTTCTGTATTCGACTGCTCCTCTTTTGTTCAATATATTTTTAAACAGCATGGCATCGATTTGCCGCGTACGTCTAGACAACAGGCTAAAGTCGGCACGAAAGTAACGAAGGATCAACTGCAGCCAGGGGATCTTGTGTTCTCCGATACCAATCGAGATGGCGTCATTAATCACGTAAGCCTTTACATTGGTGATGACAAACTGCTCCAAACCTACCGTGTCGGTGTCGGGGTAACGGTATCTAAATTCTCCGGCAGCTCTTGGGACAAGACATTCGTAACAGCTCGTCATGTCATTGCTAATGACAATTCCGGTAATACGGATAATGGCGGCGATAATACAGACGGCGGCAACACAGATGATGGCAGTATTGATGATGGCAATACAATTATTGGAACCGATAAGCTATTCTACTAATATGGGCTGTCCCAAAAGTGCGAGTACCGGCTTCTGGGGCAGCTTTTTTTCGGCTTTACCTACCACATCAAAAAAGAGGCTGCACCCGGGCAGCCTCCTTCCCATTTAATCCCTATCGTACAGTAAGCCGCCTTTGGTCGTAGACGCACTTCCGTAAAACTCGGTATACACCTTCTCCGCATAGGCATCCGTCATTCCCGCGATATAATCGGACACCATCCGCTCCCATGACCACACGTCCTTGAGGCGCTCGTAGCTCTCCAGCCAATCCGGCGGTATGATGAGACGCCCCGAGTCCTGCACTTTGAAGCTGTCCCATAAACGTTTAATGATGATCTCACTGCGTTTATGAAGCCGCTGCACGCGGAAATCCTTGATCAGCATGACCCATGCCAGTTTCTTCAAGATCTCCATCGTACGGAGCAGCTCTAAGTCCTGCACCCCGTCGCGAACGAAGGTAACTCGTTTCCAGCCTGTTGCCGGATCGTCAATGATCCCTACTCCGCTGACAAACTTCCTCACCCACCGCGCTTTCATCTCTCTGCGCGTGCGCGACGGCTCCCTGCCGCATTCCACGTAGATGCTTTCCCACTGCTCCAAATAATGATGCAGCGCCTGCTTCACCATGAGCTTCATATCGACTTGCTCCCAGTGCATCACTGCATTGCCGGGATCGTTGATGATTTCCTGCATGACGTTCGCAACGAGACGATCATCCTCGAACAAGCTGGGATTCATCTGAATCTTCCCTGCCCGAATTCCATCCTCTATATCATGCGTCGAGTAAGCAATATCGTCACACAGATCCATGAGCTGCGCCTCAAGCGTCGCACAGCCGTCAGGCATCCCCCAAGCGGTTCGCAGCGCGCTGATCCCTTCCCATTCCATGCTATAGACACCTTTTAATCGACCGGGATCATCGAGGCAGAACGGGTATTTATTAATGGCGAGCAGTACCGCAGCTGTCAGATCGAGCCCGCTGTCACTTCCTGCACGCTTCTCCAGAAACATTAGGATCCTGTAATTCTGAGCGTTGCCTTCGTATTTAAGTCCGCACTCTTCCATGAGCAGTTCATTGAGCACTTCTTCCCCTTTATGGCCGAAAGGAGGATGCCCCAAGTCATGCGCAAGCGATGCGCATTCCACTACCTCCGGATCGAGCATCAGTCCCGGATGTTCTTTGTTCGCCAGGAACGAATAACTCTTCCCGAGCTTACGAGCCACTTCTCGGGCGATTTGCGACACTTCAAGCGAATGTGTCAGCCGTGTTCGATAGTAGTCACCGGAGCCTGCTCCGAATACTTGTGATTTGCCTTGCAGGCGACGAAATGCCGGGGATTGAATCAATCTGGCATAGTCTTTCTCATACTCATCCCGATCCTCGCTGGAGTGGATGTTCCCGAAATCAAATAACCGCATTTTGCGTACGTTCATCTGCATTCGCCTCCGTTTCTCGCTGTCTTACCATCATTCTATGTAGAATGTGTACCAATAGCAAATAAAAAACCTCACAAGCTGACGTTCAGGGATAGATGCCCTAACGTCAGAAAGTGAGGTTGATGTTTGTCCGCCGGAAGAACTAGCCCTCAAGCAGCAATGATTCTGGATCTTCAAGCAATTGCTTCACGGTAACGAGGAAGCGAACCGCTTCGGAGCCATCGACGATACGGTGATCGTACGAAAGCGCAATATACATCATCGGACGGTTCTCCATGCGCACATCGTCAATCGCCATAGGACGAATTTGGATTTTGTGCATTCCGAGAATACCGACTTGCGGTGCATTAAGAATTGGCGTGGACAACAGCGAACCGAATACGCCGCCGTTTGTAATCGTGAATGTGCCGCCTTGCAGATCATTCAGTGCCAATGTATTGGCACGTGCTTTACCGGCAAGATCAGCAATTTGCTTCTCGATTTGAGCGAAGCTCAGACGATCCGCTTCACGCACGACCGGAACAACAAGACCTTCTTTGGCAGATACTGCGATACCGATATCGTAGTACTGCTTCACAAGGATCTCATCCCCTTGGATTTCTGCATTCAGCAGCGGGAATGCTTTCAGCGCGCCGATTACAGCTTTCGTGAAGAAGGACATGAAGCCAAGACCGATGTCATGCTTCTCTTTGAATGCGTCCTTCCGGCGTTTCCTAACCTCAAGAATCGCCGTCATGTCGACTTCGTTGAACGTTGTCAACATTGCAGCGGTTTGCTGCGCTTCTACAAGGCGTTTCGCGATCGTAATCCGGCGACGGGACATCTTACGGCGTTCAGCCGGTTTGCCCGGCTCCGCTGCAGGAGCAGACGGCGCAGGCGCTGCTTGTACGCTAGGCGCTGCTGCCGGAGCTTTCGCCGCTGTGTTATGAGCTTGAATATCCTCTTGACGGATACGGCCCATCGGATCTTGCGCTTGCACTTGCGTAAGGTCAATGCCGCGCTCTCTTGCCAGCTTGCGTGCTGCAGGCGTAGCGGCGAACACAGCTGCATTCGCATCGGAAGCAACCGGAGAAGGCGCTACTGCAGGTGTAGGAGCAGCCACTGGCGCTGCAGGAGTCGTTGCAGGCGCTACAGGAGCTGGTGCTGCTGCAGGGTCGCTGCTAGGCGACATTGGCTGAGAAGCCGCTGCACCGGAGCCGCTTCCGATCGAGCCGATCGTCTCGCCTACCGCTACGGTTTCCCCTTCGCCGCGAAGAAGCTGCTCGACAACGCCGGCTTGCTCCGCACTGATTTCGATGTTAACTTTATCCGTTTCCAGCTCAGCAAGCACATCGCCTACATTAACGCTGTCACCTGCTTTAACATGCCATTTAGAGATCGTGCCTTCTACGATCGATTCGCCCATTTCGGGTACTTTAATTTCACTCATGGCTGTTCTCCCCTTTAGTCGTCGTTGTTAGAGTACTGCGATTCAGCGCAACGGATACGATACGTTGCTGCTCCATGTTGTGTACGTATTGGAATCCGCTTGCCGGGCTCGACCGTTTCGGACGACCGATATAACGAACGGTTGTATTAGGTGTTACACGCGCGCGGATCCGCGGCTCGACATAGTTCCATGCACCCATGTTTTGCGGCTCCTCTTGAACCCACAGCACTTCTTTCACATTCGGATAACGGTTAATGATTTGCTCGATATCGGATTTCGGGAACGGATACAGCTGCTCCACGCGAACGATATGAACCCAGTTCCATGTATCCGCTGCTTGACCGTCTTTAAGCTCTAACGCAGCTTCCAGATCGATAGCCACTTTACCTGTACAGAAAATCAGTCGCTCTACTTGCGCCGGTTGCTTGCCAAGACCTGGCTGTTCCAGCACTAGTCTGAACGAGCCATTGCTGAATTCAACCGGATCCGAAGCGACGCTTGGGTTTCGGATCAAGCTCTTAGGCGACATCACGATGAGCGGACGCGCTTCGTCCGTATTGATAATCGCAGCTTGACGACGAAGCAAATGGAAGTATTGCGACGCTGACGTCAGGTTTACGATAGTCAGGTTATCTTCCGCTGCCAAAAGCAAGAAACGCTCAAGCCTCGCACTGGAATGCTCCGGACCTTGACCTTCATAGCCATGAGGCAGCAGCATGATCAGACCGGACTTCTGCGACCATTTCACACGGCCAGCCGTGATGAACTGGTCGATAATAACTTGCGCACAGTTGGCAAAGTCTCCGTATTGTGCTTCCCAGATAACAAGTGTTTCCGGAGAGAACACGTTATATCCATAATCAAACCCAAGTACAGAAGCTTCAGCTAACGGACTGTTATGCACCGCGAAGGAAGCATTGGCTTGAGGCAGCTTGTGAAGCGGCGAGAACGTTGCATTCGATTCATAGTCATGCAGCACGATGTTACGGAATGCAAAGGTTGCGCGCTCCGAATCTTGTCCGCTCAAACGAATTGGCGTACCGTCGGATAGGATGGTTGCAAAGGCAAGCGTTTCTGCCAAGCCCCAATCCACTTTGCTGCCCTTATCCAGAGCATTTGCACGGCGCATCAGAATACGTTCAAGCTTCTCGTGCACCTTGAAACCATCCGGCCATTTAAGCAGCTCTTCGTTAATGGCACTGAGCTTCTTCAGCGGAACGGAAGTAATGACTTCTTTCTTGCGACGTTTGCTCGTATCGTCGATCTTAGGCTGCTTGAAAGACTTATCGCTCGACTTAACCTCATCTAGAGCGGCTTGCAGCTTCGCAAGACTTGCTTGTCTAATGGCGGTGACTTGATCCTCAGACAGAAGCCCTTTCTCTTTCAGCTTTTCACTGTAAATTCGGCCGACAACCGGGTGGTTGCGAAGCTTCTGATAAACAAGCGGTTGCGTTGTTTCCGGATCGTCCGTCTCGTTGTGACCGTAACGGCGATAGCCGACCATGTCGATCAGGAAGTCTTTGTGGAACTTCTGACGGTATTCACAGGCCATCCGAACCGCAGCAATACACGCCTCCGGATCGTCGGCGCTAACATGTACGATTGGGATTTCATATCCCTTTGCAAGGTCACTCGCATAATGCGTGGAACGCGAATCCCTGCTCTCGGTCGTGAAGCCGAGTTTATTGTTTACGATGATATGAATCGTTCCGCCGTTCTCATAACCTGCAAGCTTCTTGAAGTTTAGCGTCTCAGCCACGATACCTTCACCTGCGAACGCCGCGTCACCATGCATCAGAATCGCTGCTGCGCTGCCGAAATCAGGCTTCGGATAGCCGGCTTTGCTGCGATCATCTTGCGCTGCACGTGTATAGCCTTCAACAATCGGATTTACGTATTCCAAGTGACTCGGGTTGTTTGACAGCGAGATACGTGTTTCAACGGTTTCATTCTCTTTAAGCGAACGATGCGCGCCTAAGTGATATTTCACGTCGCCTGTCCAGCCGATATTAATACCCATCGCGCCTTCGGATGGCAACAAATCCTTCTCTTTGTTTGGCGAATGATGGAATTCAGCGAAAATAGCTGTGTATGGTTTGCCGAGAACATGTGTCAGTACGTTCAAACGTCCACGGTGCGCCATCCCCATAAGAATGTGACGAGCGCCGTCATGCGCGAGCTCACGGACAATCTCGTCCAGCATCGGCACAAGTGTATCCGTTCCTTCGATGGAGAAACGCTTCTGTCCTACGAACGAGCGATGCAGGAAAGTCTCGAATTGCTCGACATCAACTAACCGTGCAAACAAAGCGATTCGTTCTTTGGCACTCATCGGTTTGCTTGCCATGCCAATTTCAGCTTGGCGTTGCAGCCAAATGCGCTCATCTTCAGCATGAATATGACCGAATTCGAAGCCGAATGACTTCGTGTAAACTTCTTTCAAATGAGCAATAGCTTGGGCACCTGTCCGAATCGTCTCCGGTGCTTCCTCCCAGATGAGAGAAGCAGGAATCGATTCCAGATCTTCCGATGACAGTTTGAATGTCACGGGCTCAAGCAGCTGTGTATCCGATGCGGCAGATAAACCGAGCGGATCGTTGTCGGCTGCCAGATGGCCGTAAGTACGGATGTTCCTTACAAGCTTGCCAGCGTCGACGATTTTCTTCAAGAACGCAGGATCAATCGATTTGATGCTATCAGAGCCCGAAACGCCGGATGCGAGTGGTGGATTCACGTTCACAATGCCCTTCGCCGATGTGGACGGCGGCGGTCCCCACTTCGCAAAAGAATCTCTGAATGCTGGCTCAACCGTTTCAGGGTTTATCAGGAACTTTTCATACATTTCCTCGATATACCCTAAATTCGGGCCGTAATAGAGTTCCCATGGCGACTTCTGACTATTATTCTCTGCTGTCATTACAGGCTACCTCCAACTATTTAGATGCGCTTATTTAATTAATTAACCCTTTGTACTTCCATCCATACATGATAGCAGAAACATCATAGTTGGGACAAATGAACAGGCAAAAGTCCTTGGAATGTTCATATTTCAAAGCCGGATTCCCCGTTGACTGAGAAAATGCATACTCACAACCGCATAATGCAAGTAAATTAGCTCCTAATTTCACAAAAAAAAGAAGTCCCGAAGGACTTCTACTCTTATTATAAGGTGGAACGTTCACCCAGCTCTTCATCCGACTCGTCTTGCTCGGAATCCTCTTTGGCTTCTTCAGCCGTGCCGCGCGCATTCAGCATCAGCATCGTAATCAGGGCGAAAGCGATCAAAGCCAGGAATGGAATGGTGACATAACCGCCAAACCAATCAAGGTAATCTTCGCTGCACGGAACGCCGACTGTACAAGGAAGCATTTTGGCCAGTGCCGGAATTTGCTGTTCCGCATAATGATACAAGGCGATCAACCCGCCAATTAATGAAAGCGGCCAAATATAGGGGATCAGCCTCCGGTCATTGCGGTAACTCGCTATTCCGAGGAGTACGACAAGCGGATACATGAATATTCGTTGATACCAGCATAAATTGCATGGAATAAAGTGCATGATTTCGCTTAAATACAGACTGCTGCCCGTTGCGACGATCGACACGATCCACGCCAAATAGAGCGCGTATTTGCTAAAGAACCCAAGGCTCTTCGACGTTTGGATCATTTGTCCCCGCCGGCCAGCGCGTCATCGATGGCTTTCTTAATACCGGGATAGTCACCGAATTGACCTGTAAATTCTTCTCCGTTAATAAACAGAGTCGGCGTGGAGTTTACGTTAGCGGCGATTGCTTTGGATTTATGCTTGCTGACCTCGGACGCATACGTGCCTTCTTCGATATCTTTCTTCAGCAAATCCAAATCGACATCGATCGCGTTATCTTTAGCTAGCTGAACCAAATATTCAGGCGTTGCCCAGAGAGTATGCTCGTCTTGCTGGTTCTTATAAAGGATATCGAAATATTTCCAAAAAGCGTCATTATTCTGATGATACACGGACTGAGCGGCCAGTGCGGCTGTCGTTGAATCCTCACCGATGAACGGGAAGTTCATGAAGTAGAATGCAACTTTGCCCGACTCCACGTAGTCCTTCTCGATCTGCGGTTTAATTTGCTGACTGAACACTTGGCAGGATGGGCATTTGTAATCGCCGAATTCGACGATCTTCACCGGCGCATCTGCTTTGCCCAGAATAGGCAGCTGTTCATAATCAAACGCGGTCGGATCAGCCTTCGGTGTGAATATCAGGGCTGCAATAATACCCAGAATAACAACGATACCTGTACCCCACATCAGCTTCTTCATAAACTTGCGCTGCTTCTCCAGCTTCTCTTGCTCGGCTTTGCGTTGACTCTTATACGTGGATTTCTTCATTGGCTGCGACATTTGCTCCCCATCCTTTTCTATGAGCCTATTCTAGTTAAATTGTAGAGATCGATTTACTAGATGTCAATTCATTCAAACGCTTAGCGTCTCCGGCTTAACGCCTGCCGGAAGAATGCGCTCTACTTGCTCCATTACGCGTGCATCCGCCAGTTCTTCGCCCATTATCGTGATCATCCCGCTATCCTCACGACCACGAATCAATCGGCCCAAACCTTGCTTCAATCGAAGCAGCATATGAGGCATGTCCACCGTTTCGAATGGAAGTTCGGCATCTTTGCGTTTGGCTGTGAAGACAGGATCATGCGGTGGATAAGGAAGCGACCACATCAGCACATGAGACAGCGACGGACCCGGAATATCAAGCCCTTCCCATAACGTAACCGCACATAGAACACTGGCTTCATCGTGTTGGAACGTCTCGATGAGATGACTGATCTCAGCGGTCCCTTCAAACAGAAACCGGAAAGCATCGAAATCGGGAATCGAAACGATATCTGTTCTGAACTGCAGCAGCTCCTCCTTGGACGGGAACAAGATAAGCGCTCGTCCTTCTGATTGCTGCAGTCTTCGCAGCGCAAGCTTCAATTTGTCAGCTTGGCTGCTAATCGGCGCAACCGCCGCACTCATTTGCGTCTCATAATCATATGGCGACGCTACCGAGAAGGATAACGCCTTCTGGATTCCAAGATTGTCTGCAATATAATCAAACGAATCATTGACGGACATCGTCGCAGAGGAGAACACGATCGGCATGTGCTTCGAGAAAACGCGCTCCTCGAGAATCTCCTTCACCAGCTTCGGCATAATGACAAGCGTAATGCCGTCCTGCTCTTCTTCGATCCAAGTAATCAAACCGCTTGGTTTCTTGAATAAGTTGAGCGCCAGCTGCAGCATCTCGATATGCTCCTCCACGATGGTGAGCTGATAGGCATCAATCGTAAACATGCCGCTCTCGAAGACAAGCTCTTCTTCAATCGCTGCAAGCACCGCCCCGAAACGGGTTACTTCCTTCAACAACCGATCTGACATGATCACTTCACGTCGATCCGACGCTGCAACGGAGCGGCTGCTGGAATTCAGCAATCGGAAGAGATGCTCGCTTTGTTCGATGGCTTCATCAATCGTGACAGCAAGCGTCTCGCGGATCTCTCCTTGAAGCAGCCGCGTGATGATAGATTCAAACACATTGTGCTTCAGCTTATAGGTGAGCGCCTTCTGAGCCGCAGTCTCCAGCAGATGGCCTTCGTCAAATACGACAGAGCTATGTTCAGGCAGAAGCGGCAGCTGTCCTTCGCGCTTACGCGCCTCATACGTCCACACATGCTCCATGTAGAAGTCATGCGAGCAGATGATAATGTCAGCTGCTTTGCGGTAATGCTCGCGCGAGAGCGTCTGGCCGCAGCGATGTCTCCGAGAACAAACCAGGCAGTCCTGGAATACGTCCCAGCCAACCGCTTTCCACTGATCGTCGGTCAGATTCGGGTAATCTTTGCGATTGCCATAGGGGTAGAAGGCTTGCATCGTGCCCGGATTATGGACGAACTCAGGCAATGCCGCATGCATATCCCGATAAATTTCCGTATCCGTGAAGCCGCCTCTTGCATCTTCAAGCTTATTCAAGCAAATATATTGATCCATCGATTTGCCCAGCCGCGCATCAATCGTCAAATCCAGATATCGTGCCAGCTTCGCGATATCGCCTTCCGGCTTCACCAGCTGCTCGATAAGCGATTCATCCGCGCAGGCAATGATGGCCGGTTTGCGCGTATATCTTGCATAGTTAATGGCATAAAGCAAATAGACGAACGTTTTCCCCGTCCCTACGCCAGCCTCTGCAAAAATCGTTTGTTTCTCGCTATAAGCCCGTTCCAGCTGAAAAGCCATATAAATTTGCTCATCTCGGAGTTCAAATCCGGCCTCAGGAAGCCGTTCATAGAACACATCCGCAATCCAATCACTGGCTTGCTGGACGAAGGATTCTTTCGGGTCAAAGTCAAAAGGGTACTTGTTCACCAGTTTCAAAGCCTCCAGCACTACTCAATTTCAAACAACATTCAAACCGTTATCATAACATGTTTTCACTCAAAAAGGCTAATCCATCTCGTGGATTAGCCTTGATGAAAGAATTGCCACATGTGCTTACACGACATCGAATCCTTGATCTTCAATCAACGTTTTGATGCGGTCCAGAGAGATCGATTTCTCTTCATAATCGACCGTAACCCGGTTGCCGGGCAAATCAACCTTTGCCGCTACGCCGTTCTTCTTCAGTGCTCCCTCGATGCTGTTCACGCAATGCTGGCAGGACATGCCCTTCACTTGAATGGTAGTTGTCATTCGAAATCGCTCCTCTAATCAAAGTTATTTGCGGAATCGTTGAAGTCTTAAGGCGCTGAGTACGACGGAAACAGAGCTCAGTGCCATCGCAGCCCCTGCCACCCATGGGGCGAGCCAGCCGGCTGCGGCAATCGGGATCCCGACTGCATTATAGGCAAGCGCCCAGAATAAATTCTGCTTGATGTTGCTCATGGTTTTGCGGCTAAGCGCGATTGCTTCGGGAATGCTGCTTAAATCGCCGCGCATCAGCGTAATATCCGCAGCCTCTATGGCAACGTCTGTACCTGTTCCCATGGCCATGCCGATATCAGCGGTAGCGAGTGCCGGTGCATCATTGATGCCATCGCCAATCATCGCTACTTTAAGTCCGCGCGCTTGAAGCTTCTTCACTTCCTCTGCCTTACCTTCCGGTAAAACTTCGGCAAGGACGGTACCGATCCCTGCTTGTTCCGCGATTGCCCGCGCTGTTGAAGCGTTGTCCCCTGTGATCAATACAACTTCCAAACCAAGTGCTTGCAGCGCCTCGACCGCCGCGCGAGATGTCGGTTTGATCCGATCGGCAACCGCGAGGTAACCTGCGTACACGCCATCTACAGCTGCGAGTACAACGGTATTACCGGCATTCTCCAGCTCTCTAACCTGCGATTGATCCGCAACCTCGACGCTATGCTGCGCTAGCAGGCGCCGAGTGCCGACAAGCAGTCCCTTCCCTTCGATACGCGCCTCGATCCCGAAGCCGGGTATCGCCGTGAACGTTTCGATGGCCGCTGCCTTCTCGGTCCCCCGCTCAAGAAGACCTGCGACAATGGCTTCGCCAAGCGGATGCTCCGAGCTGCTCTCTGCTGTAAGAACCAATCGAAGCAGCTCTTCTTCTTGAAACCCCGCCTCAACCTGATAACCCGTCAGCTTCGGTTTCCCTTCAGTAACGGTTCCCGTCTTGTCGAGCAGCACAGCGTCAATGAGATGCGCTCGCTCAAGGTGCTCTCCGCCTTTGAACAAGATGCCCAGCTCAGCAGCCCGACCTGACCCGGCCATTATTGAGGTTGGCGTAGCGAGACCAAGTGCACAAGGGCAGGCAATAACAAGCACAGCAATCGCTTTGCGCAGCGCCTCCGGGAATGCACCGGGCTCGAGCGCAAAGTACCATACGAGGAACGTCACTGCAGCGATTCCGATCACAATTGGGACGAATATGCCGGAGATAACATCCGCAATTCGCTGGATTGGCGCCTTCGAGCCTTGCGCTTCCTCCACGATACGGATAATGGAAGCCAGTACGGTTTCTTTGCCCACCTTCGTGGCTCTCATGACAAGAGCTCCGTTTCCGTTAATCGTTGCCCCGATAAGCGGATCATCCGCTTGCTTGTGAACAGGGAAACTCTCTCCGGTTAGCATCGATTCATCCACGGATGAGCTGCCTTCCAGCACAACGCCATCGACGGGGATCTTCTCCCCCGGCTTCACGGCGACTAAATCACCGGGCTGCACCTCTTCAATCGGCAGGCGAACCTCGATTCCTTCTCTTATGACGACGGCTTGCTTAGGTGCCAGACCAATTAAAGCACTAATCGCTTGTGAGGAACGACCTTTCGCCAGCGCTTCGAGTAACTTCCCGAGCAGCAGGAAGGTGATGAGCAGCGCACTCGTTTCATAATACAGTTCAACACTATGCATGCTATCCCCCAGGGATGCCAGCGTCTCGACCAAACTATAGAAATAAGCCGCAGATGTTCCGATCGCCACTAACACATCCATATTGGCGCTTCTTCCGCGTAATGCCTTATAAGCGCCTATATAGAACGGAGCTCCGATTACAAATTGAACCGGTGTAGCCAAAGCGAGCTGCAGCCAAGGATTCATTAACCAGCCCGGAATGTGAAGAAATGATGCAAAAGCGAAATGATCTGCCATAGCTAACAGCAGCGGCAAAGAGAGCAGCGCCGAAACAAGTAACCGAAGCTTCAGCTGCTTCAAACCCGCTACGCGTTGTTCGCCGAGCTGCGACATCTCTTTATGTAGCTCAGCATGAAACCCAAGCTGATCCACTTTGCTCATCACGTCGCCTACGGCGATGACAGCTTCATTATATTCCACACGAGCGGTTTCCATCGTCAAATTCACGCTGGCACTCGTGACACCTTCAAGTCTCGATAGCCCCTTCTCGATTCGAGCTGCGCAAGAGGCACATGTCATGCCGCTGATCTGCAGAGTAGTCTTCTGTGTCGCCACGATAGGTTCCTCTCTCCCTTCCATATACCTCTGGAGGGTATGTTCTCAACATCATCTTATCATACCCCATGGGGGTATTACAAGTGGTGTAAAAAAGACCGCACAGCCTGCTCTTCCGGTCTGTCGGTCTGTTATTTCATCAGCTTGTTCATGGTCACCAGCAGTTCCTTAACGACATCATGATCTCCCTGCTGGATGCGTTCGATAACGCAGCTATTCATGTGATGCTCCAGCAGCAGCTTCCCGACCCCATTTAAGGCCGACTGAGCAGCGGCAATCTGATTGAGCACATCATCGCAATACGTATCCTTCTCAATGAGCCCTTTCAAACCGCGAATTTGACCCTCTATTCGGTTCAATCGCGTAATTAAGCTGTTCTTGATTTCATCGGCATGCGCACTGCGCCGGACAGAACCGGCTTGATCGTTGCAATGCTCGTGCTCGGTATGGTTCATCCCACATCCCCCTTTTCCTATCTTTCACTATATCATACCTCCAGGGGGTATACAACTTCACTCTCCCGCCTCTTCGCTGCGCTGCGTTCGCTTAACCTTGATACAGAAACACGGCTGCAAGCACGAATATGCCAAGCCCGAATACGAGCGGATGCAGCAGCGACGTCTGTTTACTGCTTTCCTGCGCTTCTATGTTCACTTCCTGTGATTCTTCCCGAATCAGCTGCAGAACAACCAGATGAACGAACAGATACAGCACATCGACGAACATCACCATCATCACGGCATGAGTGCCCATCATGACGCCAAGCATGGCACCCATCATGCCTCCCATAATCCCTGCGAGCATGCCGTCAAGCGCTGCCATCGTACTGACAGGCTTCCCTGCCAAGTAACCGCAGACAAGCCCAACCAGCACCGAGGCCGCTGTAGGGAAGGTTAAATCCTTAGGATACATGACCCCTGCAATTGTACCTACAGTGACGCTGGTCATCATCCCAATCGTCATTGCAATCATCATGCCGGCCATACAGCTAATGAACTGACTTCTTAAATATGTACGAATGATCGACCAGACGGACATGCCTGCAACCCCAACAATACTGCCGATATAGAAGTAATTCATCAATCAAACGCCCCTTTGTCACCCCATCATTCCATGATAGTATTCCGCGGCGTCTGTCAATATTCGTTCGATGAAGAATTTCTAATGCATTTCTCATACTTCGGCTGAAACCCTTGTCATTCCTTGTGAATCCGCTTTCCAAGTAAATGTTGGGATTTTTTTATGTGCTATGATGTTCCTAGGTCGTTTGTCCCAAGGCAAAGGCATTTAAAACTACTTAGATGAACATCACAGGGGGAATTCAACATGAAAACAAAAATCAGCAAACTTGTAATGAGCATCACATTGAGCTTCACTTTACTTACAGGCGGTACAGTGGCATTACAGGCTACTCCGGCTCATGCAACTTCAGCTTCGAAAGCAAGCAGCGTTATCAGCACAGCCAAAAAATATCTCGGTACACCTTATAAATATGGCGTTTCCACTTCGACAACACGTTACTTTGATTGCTCTTCTTTTACCAAATACGTATTTAAGAAGTATGGTACAACGCTTCCGCGTACGTCTAAGAGCCAATCCAAAGTCGGTTCTTATGTAAGCAAAAGCAACTTGAAGCCAGGCGATTTGGTTTTCTTCTATAAACCGATTCACCATGTCGGCATCTACATCGGCAACGGCAAAATGATTCACACCTACGGTAAGCCGGGCGTCATGATCTCGAGCATCAATTCCGGTTGGTGGAGCGATCACTACGCTACAGCACGCCGCGTATCCTAGAAGCAGGTTAACTTAAAAGGGAAGAAACGCTCACCGCTGAGCGTTTCTTCCCTTTTCTCGTTTCGAATGCAGCATGCTTAGACCGGGCACTTTAATATAATAGCGCGGCTTGGCGACGCCGATTAATTGCGAGCTGTAGATGCCGTTATGTCCGGAGAACATATAACTGACGAGGCATGCCAGAAGCATATAGCCGGCTCCGGAAGTACCGAACAGCTCTATACCAAGAACGGCGCAAGCAAGCGGTGCGTTGGCAGCTCCGCTGAATACCGCAATTAACCCAAGCCCGGCTAGAAAGGCAACACTTACATGCAGAAGCGGCGCGAGCGCATTGCCGAGCGCGGCTCCAATGACAAACAGCGGAGTAACTTCTCCTCCAAGGTAACCCGTGCCTAACGTAATAACTGTAAACAAAGTTTTCCATAGGAATGCTGCACCCGGCACCTGCTCCTGAAACGATTGCACAAGAAGCGGTAAGCTTAACCCCAGATACTCTCGTGTACCGGCTCCTAAGACTAATCCAATGATGAGCAATCCTCCGACGAAAGCTCTAATCCAGCCTAGTGGAATATGCTTCGAGGAGATTCGCTTAACGAATTGAATCGCGGCCGTGAAGATCAGGCTCATCCATCCGAACAAGATCGATGCAATCAACACCTTCAGCAATACAACCCAGCTAAGTGAAGGAATATCACTCCCCATACTGTACTTGATATGGTGAATCCCCCAGGCCAGTGTCGTATAATTCGCTACGAATGCTGCAACGAGGCATGGCAAGATCGCGTTATAGGCAAGCTTCCTGCCCCTAATTACAACTTCAAGCGCAAAGACCGCACCAGCCCATGGCGTCCCGAATACAGCACCGAATCCGGCACTTATGCCACCTAACAGCAGGATTCTTCTGCCTGCTGCATCAGCTTGAAATGTCCTTCCAAACCAATCGGCAAGGCTGCCGCCCATCTGAACAGCCGTTCCTTCTCGGCCGGCTGATCCGCCGAATAAATGCGTGATCCATGTACCCAGCAGGATGAGTGGAGCCATCCGAATTGGGACTCGTTCATAGAGATGGAGATGATCATCGCGCCTGCGTATTTGTTCAATAATGAGATTATTACCCTTTGCGGTATTCGCTCCATATTTCACAAATAAGCAGCTCATCCCTGCTCCGGCAACAGGCAGAAGCAGCATCAGCCAAGAAAAGGAATTCTGAAGATAAGTTGCATATTCGAGTCCGGCTAGAAATAAAGCAGCAGCCGAGCCCACCGCAATTCCCGTTACCACACTATACAGCATCCACAGGATACTCTTTCGCATCATCGTCATCGTCGCCCTTGCCATCTATTTGCTCCCTATCATAGCCGCTTCACAGCTATACAGGCAATAAACTTCTGCAACAGCGTATAAAAGGCATGCCAAAACGACCATCCTAAATGAGAACGGAGGTGAGTTCAGATGGCGAAAGATGTACTTTGCGAAGTTAACTCCTGCAAGTATTGGGCTGCAGGCAACCATTGCAACGCTTCTTCCATTTATGTGGTGAGTAACCGCGGGAAACAAGCAAACAATTCCGAAGAGACAGATTGCAAAACCTTTGAACCGAAAATCTAGCTGAATGTTCCGATTGTGTAATAATTCCTGATGAAACAACAACGAGCCGCCTCGACCAGAAGGCGGCTCGTCCTGTCCTTCTATACCGTAGTATAGCCAACAGTGATAATAATTATCATTGAGAATGGAAATTGCAATTTTTTTTTACGCTTACCAGATCTTCACGTTCTCACGGAAACGTTTGTAGATCCAATCGTTCACTTCCCACAGATCTGCAACCGGTTGGTTCGTGTGTGGAAGTGTGTGCATGTAGCCCGGAGGTCCGAATTCAGGCACGACCGTGGAAACAGCATGTCCTTGTGCCGCACGGCTTTGGATCATTTCTTTCCACCAGCCTTCGAACAATGACACTTCGTAAGCGTATTCCGGTGCCGATGGATCCGGTACTTGCGGTCCTTCCGCATATCCTACACGCGCATGAATATGAAGCGTACGGGAAATCGCAAGCTCGATATCCGCTCTGTTATCTTCCAGATGCGACTCACAAACGCAAGTCCAGTGGCTGAAGTCTGCTGTGATTTTGAGCTCAGGGAGCGCTTCAAGCAAACGAGCCGTTGTCCATGGCGTGAACATCGCACGTTGACGGTGCGTTTCATGACCAACCGCAAGGCCGGTTGCACGTTCTACTGCAAGCGCTTGTTCGAAGAAGTTAACTTGCTGCTCGAATGTCATATGATCACGTGCGCTATGGGAGTTTACGAAGAGCGGTTTAAACGAAACCGCGCGCTCCACTTGCTCAGCGAAGCTTGCTGCATGATCAGCGCCGCCTGTGAAGATTTGCGGGATAAAGTCAAATTTGAACTCTTCCAGCAGTTCCTTGAATTCATTCTCTTGATCGGCCTCAGGCATCGGTGTTTCAACACCGTCAAAACCTGCTGCTTTAATCCGGGTAAACATATCCCGATATGTGCCTTCCATTCCCCACAATGCTTTCAGAAACTTCGTTTGCATTTCATGTTCCTCCTCAGACCTATACCTGTTTTAAAATTACCACAGTTTACTATACACGTGCTCGTCCACGCTGACTACTCTAATTCTACGGTTTCTCGTTCATTTAAACGAAGCTGCTGCGTGGCAAATTCCAAGTATAACGGATGAGATTCAAGAAGCTCATCATGCGTCCCGCTTCCGGTCAGCTTCCCTTTCTCAATGAACAGAATTTGATCGGCATCTACAACCGTTGATAACCGGTGTGCAATGACCAGCGTCGTTCGCCCCGCCATTAAATTCTTCAGCGCTTCTTGAACAACAACCTCGGATTTACTGTCAAGACTTGATGTCGCTTCGTCCAGCATCAGGATCTTCGGATCACGAAGCAGCGCTCTGGCAATGGCAATACGCTGACGCTGACCACCGGAAAGCTTGATGCCGCGTTCGCCGACTTCCGTATCATAACCATTCGGCAGCTCGCTGATGAATGTATGGGCATAAGCCATTTCCGCTGCATGAACAATTGAAGCTTCGCTGACTTCATGATCCATGCCATAACACAAATTGTCTCGGATCGTGCCTGCAATCAATGGACTTTCCTGCGACACATACCCGAACTGACTTCTCCAAGACCTCAAGTTGTAGTTGTCGATGGATTCCTTACCAAGCTTGATTGAACCGCCTGTCGGCTCATAATACCGTTCCAGCAGAGAGAACAGGGTTGTTTTCCCGCCACCGCTAGGTCCCACGATTGCCGTAACCGTACCCGGCTCCACGCGGAAATTCAGCTCAGCCAGCACCGGCTCGCCATTCGCATAATTGAAGCTGAGATCATTAACGGATATCGCTTGATCTGTACGATCAACCGGCTTGCCCCCCTCGTGATCTTCTTCCGGCGCTTCCAATATCGTAATGATCCGTTCCGTCGCACCGACTGTTTTCTTAAACTGCGTGAAGAATGAAGTGATTTGCGTCATCGGCATGACAATTTGAATGAGGTACAGAATAAAGGCAACGAGTTCGCCTGCCGATAAGGCACCTGAGGACACCCGCACACCGCCGTAACCGATAATGACCACAAGCAGCATCATCATAACGAAAAACATGAGCGGTGCAATCATCGCTTGAATTCGCGCTTCTTTCAAGCCGAAGCTGAACAGACTGCTGATTCTCGTGCTGCCTGCCGTGTATTCGCGTTTCTCGGCATTCATGGACTTCACAAGTCTGACTTCAGAGAGAACCTGTGTCAGCGTAGTCGTGAACGATGCGGTTTCTTCTTGCAATCCTTTCGAAACGATATACATTTGACGTCCCAGCGGGACCAGGAATACGGCAGCAATCGGAATAACGCCGAGCATGACTGCGGTCATTTGCCAATCCATATAGAACAATACGGCAACCGATCCGATCACCGAGATAATCCCCGTTAAGAAATTCGTTAAATTCTCAGAGATCAGCTGCTTCACGACGCCGGTGTCATTGGTCATTCGGCTAATCGTCTCACCTGTACGATGATTGTCATAGAACGGAATCGGCAGCTTCAGCAGCTTCTTCCACAGCCTGTCGCGCAAGTTGGCCACGATGCGCTGCCCTATCGCATTCAGCATATACATCGAGAACCCGCTGGCTAGAGCTTGTAGGACAAAAATACCGCCGAACAGCGTTATTTGCTGCCAGCTGAGATTGCTGATCGAGAAGCCGTCCACGAGATTTTTCGTAAACAACGGTATGATAAGCGAAATTAATGTCCCGATTAAACTCATCGATATGGCTGTAATAAGTAGTCCTTTAGACGGTCTTGTTTGTCCGATCAATCGCAGCAGCGGTTTCCAGCCGCCGCTTGGTTGTGCCTGGTCTTTCATTGCAATCAGTTCCTTCCTCTGCGTATCTATTCTGTAGTACGCGTTAAGCATATCAGCGGTTTTTGAACAGATTATGAACAGAACGGAAGGATATGCTGGAACAGAATTTGTTTGGCTGCCACCGCGCTGCTCTTGCCCTCAGGCTCTTTACGAATAGCAGCAACGAGATCGTAAGACGGTACGATGAAAATATATTGTCCCCCGTAGCCCTTGGCGAAGCAGTAGTCTACCACACCATTATGCGCCTCTGTCGATATCCACCAATGGTACCCGTATTCGCCGAATATCGGAGGCTCAAAATGAGCCAGTCCTTTATGATGAACCGTGGTTGAAGTTTCGACCCAGCTCCGTGGAATAACCTGCTCCCCCTCCCATAGCCCGCCCTGCAAGTACAGCTGACCGAAATTCGCCATATCTCTGGACGTCATATGCAGTCCCGCTCCACCTTCGTAAATGCCATCGTGACTGTTCCATCTCGGTTTACGAAAACCCAGCTTCTGAAATAAATGCTCCTCAGCGTAGGCATAGGTTGATGCTCCTGTTGCTTTCGTCAGAATGGCAGATAATAAATGAGAACCTCCGGAATTATAGGCAAAAGCTTCTCCTGGTTCATGCGCCATTGGCTGCGAGAGAATGAAAGATATCCAATCGTCCGCACGCTTCATTTTCCAATACGGCTTATCGAAATCCGGCCAATCCAGTCCGGACGTCATGGATAGCAGATGCTTGATTCGAATGGAACGTTTGCGTCGATCATCAGTTGCTGCAAGCGCGGGAAAGTAGTCGGCAATCGGCTCGTCAATGCTGTTAATATGGCCATGCTCTATGGCGATGCCGATTAAGGCAGAGAGAATACTCTTCGTACAGGAGTAGATCGCGCTGACTCGGTCCGCATTCTTGTCATGCCACTCCCATAGCAGCTCGCCGCCCCGCAGGATGACGACATCGTTTATTTTCCAAGTTTCCAGATGATTTCGTAATTCATCCGTATCGAGTTTAGCCCTATTGGATGACGCAGGCGTAAGTAAGTCCATATGTATTTAGTTCCTTTCTGACTGGCTGAATGGAATGCCGGCATGTAAAATAAGAATAGCTTGTCCAATCCTTACAAATGCGAATAATCCGGAGGTATTGAACGGTATGGCTCTTATTCAATGTGATTTCTATTCGGAAGTGCTTGGCTTGTCCATGTCGATGAACGTTATATTACCACAGGTTGCTCCTTCACAGATCGGAATGGCATCTCATGCCGGCCAGACGAAACATAAGACTTTATTCCTGCTTCACGGCTTATCGGATGACCACACGATTTGGCTTAGACGAACGTCAATTGAGCGTTACGTAGCCGCGCTTGGCATCGCTGTTGTTATGCCATCCGTACACCGCAGCTTCTATACGAATATGGCCTTAGGAGGCAATTATTGGACTTTTATTAGCGAGGAGCTTCCTGCCATTGCCCGTTCCTTCTTCCCGCTGTCGGACCGCAGAGAAGATAATTTCGTTGCAGGCTTGTCTATGGGTGGTTATGGCGCATTTAAGCTCGCTCTGAATAAACCGGAGTCCTTCGCGGCTGCGGCCAGCTTGTCAGGCGCGCTTGACTTGAGTGACTTAAACGATCGTGTCTCCCTTGATTATAACTTGATTTTTGGCTCACAGGAAAAGGTCGATGAGCTGCCCAACAATTTGTTCCTGGCTGCGGAGAAGCTTGCTGCATCCGGCAAACCGATTCCGAAGCTCTATCAATGCTGCGGAACCGAGGATTTCTTATACAGCCACAACGTGCGGTTCCGTGAACATGCCGAGATGCTTGGACTGCCCCTTACCTATGAAGAAGGGCCAGGCGAGCATGAATGGGGCTATTGGGACGAGCACATTCAGCGTGTGCTTGCATGGCTGCCGCTGGAATAAAGACAACAAAGCCGCGGAAGGATTGAGCTCTTATGCTCATTCCTACCGCGGCTTTGTTTGGTCAATCCAGCAGAATCGGCGATATCGCAACACCGGACGGGAAACTGCCCGTTGGCAGAATCGCAATCGGCAGTTGACTGGCAACCTCAATTACCGCAACATAACCAAAGGTTAGTATCGTCACATATACCTTCAAACCATCTGCAGTAATCGCGATATCACTCGTATTGCTCCCTGCCGGCAGCTCGATACGAGTTAGAATTTCATTTCGCGACAGATTGATGACCACGATCTCGTCGCCACCACGGCTCGCCACATAAGCTAATGCACCATCCGGCGTAATAACAAGCTTCTGCGGATCATTGCCCGTATCCAGCTTGATTGTAGCCGTAATGGTGAACGTAGAAGTCCGAATCGCATATACTCGTTCAAATTGCACATCGGTTACATAGGCGATTTCACCGTCTGGGGTAAACGCGATCGCGGATGGCTTGGCCCCATGAGGCAGCTTGATCGTGGACACAATAGTATGGGTGATCGTATCTACGACCGCGATGCAGCCTTTGTTAATTAAGCAGCAATAAGCCTTCTGTCCATCAGGCGCGATTGCCACCGCAACCGGATCACTGCCCGAAGGCAGCGAAATCAGCTTAATAAGCGAACGGGTTTCCGTATCAATGACGACGATGTAGTCCTCTACCATCGTCGTCACGTAAGCTTTGCCGCTATTGCGCGATACGGCAACCGCAAGCGGCACTGCACCTACCGGGAACGTGATTTCTCCTGCGATGGTATGCGTGAGCGTATTGATGATTTTGACCGTTTTATCCCCTTGGCAGGTCACTAACACTTCTCGCCCATTCGGGGTAAAGTCCAGCTGACGCGGACTGCTTCCAACCGGGAACGGGATCGTTGCCACTCTCGTATTCGTTGCCGTCTGAATTACGGTTACGGTGTGACCGGTATGATTGGCTACGTAAGCGTGCATCATCTCATCCATCAGCGAGGACATGACCTGCAAGTTATGCTGGGCGATCACCTCTCCTTGGTCATCAACCTCCGCCATCGTAGCAAACACTTCACCGGCCGCAAGACCGTTCGCCGTAATACTAACGCCAAATTGATCCAGTTCTCTGACCTCATGCTGGACCGTGAACGTGCCGCTTGAATAACCAACAGGCTGAAGCTCTACGATAGCCAGCCTGCGCATCACAAGCTTCCCGTACCCCCCTCCTACTTGATCACTGTTTACCAGTTTCGAATCCATTGAAGCTGCCGCTTCGGTTGCAATCGTATACACTTGAATGCCTGCCGATGCTTGCTGTCTTCCGCGATTCATGACCGTAATTCTAAGGCTTTCCGTTCGTCTTCGTTCTCGATTAATCAGCAGCCCGGTGTCCAAGATCGGCAAAGGGGACGCCTCCTCTACTCTTCCATTCCTCTATCCTATGAGATGCTAGAGTAAATGGCGCGAGACATATCACTATCTCGTGCTGGTAGATTATGCAGGCTCGGTTGCATCCTGTATCTTCAGTAACTTATTTTAAACCTTTAAAACCCATGCCATATACACCGGGGATCGACGTTTCTTTGCCAAGAACGGCAGCTGCCTCAAGCGTCCAGTATGGATTTCGCAGCATGCCTCTTCCGACAGCTACGAGATCCGCGTCTTCATTGCCGATGACAGAGTTAGCGAGCGATGGCTCGTCCAGTCTGCCGACGGCGATAACCGGCACATCCAAGGCATTCTTGATCGCTCTGGCCATCGGTACTTGGTAAGCAACATGCGTTCCCGGTCTGCCATGCGCAAGAATAGGTCCTTCGCCTCCGGAGCTCACATGGAACATATCCACGCCGGCGTCGCGGTACGCTTTAGAGAATGCAATGCTTTCATCAAGGCCATAGCCGCCATCCACGTATTCTCTGGCCGAATCGCGCATGATAAGCGGCATAGTCTCCGGCATTACACTTTTGACTGCATGGATGACTTCGCAACCGAACAGCGTCAAATCCTTGCCGTACTCATCGGTACGTTTATTCGTGAAGGCGGATTGGAATTGGTGAATCAGATAGCCGTGAGCACCGTGAATCTCGATGGTGTCTACGCCGGCTTTGATCGCTCGTTCGGCGGTCAAACAGAATTTATCTATCATTGTCTTTGTTTCATCCGTCGTCAATGCCCTCGGCGTTTTGGATTTCTCGTCGAAGGGAATTGCCGATGGAGCGACGGGAACTTCCGCATGCTCGGCTTTACGTCCGGCGTGAGCGATTTGGATGCCTACTTTCGCACCGTATTCATGACATGCGTCAACAATGCGTTTGAGCGGACCGATTTGCTCGTCGGACCACAAGCCTAAATCGAAATCCGTGATGCGGCCGTCCGGCTCGATATCGGTCATTTTGATAATAACAAGCCCCGCTCCGCCGATCGCCCGGCTTACATAGTGCACGTAATGCCATTCCGTGGCGATACCATCATTATTTCGGACGGCATATTGGCACATCGGAGGCATGACGACTCGATTTTTCAGTGCCATGCCTTTGATATGAAAATCATTAAACAAATTGTACATGGTTCCGCATGCTCCTTTATACCCTCAACTGCTTCTCGGCAGAAGTGGCGTTGATTTACTTAATAGGAATGTGAGAAAGACGACGATAAAGCTACACAATCGTACCATTACAAAATGGTCAATTGTACTTCGTTTATGTTAGGTCTGACATAACCAATCGTTATGACGTATGCGACTATATGAAATCTAACAGCTGTCTGCTGACGGATTCTTCGCGTGTAATGACTGAGATTTGACGCGTCGTTCCAAAGTCCGAAATCGGAACGGCTTTTTTCGTATCCTTCTTCTGAATAATGAAGATTTCAGGTAAAATGGCAATCCCCAGGTTGGCGTGCACGAAACCAAGGACGCTTTGTCCCAGTTCGATCTCGATTGCGATATTCAGCTCTTTCCCTCTTTGCGTAAATTCCTTCTCGACTAACATCCTGACATCGCAGCCTTCCGGCAGCATCACAAACGATTCATTCTGAATCTCATCAAACAGCACTTCTTCTTTGTTGCCATATAGCGGGTGGTTGACATGAACAAACAAGAAGAACCGCTCCGTAAACACTGGCGTCGTGTTGAAGGAGTGCTTAACACCTCTGTCATCAAAAAAAGCGGCATCGATCGTTCCATTTTCCACATTGGTTAACAGGTCATGAAAACTATAAAACACCCGTACCTTAATCTCCAATTTTGTTTGTGCCTGTTGATTGCCTGCTATTCGACCGGGCAAGTAAATCGTCGCGATACTCGGCCACGAACCAATTGTGAGGACGACCTTCCCTTCGTCTTGACTAAGCGCAATCTCGCGTCGCAAGGCGTTCACTTCATTAAGGATACGTTTGCTTCGTTCAAGCAAAATCTGGCCGGCTGCCGTTAACGTTACGCCGACGGTTGAACGCAGCAATAATTGTGCCCCTAATTCATCCTCCAAATTGCGAATTTGCTTGCTTAAAGCCGGCTGACTGATATGTAAGCCTTCGCTGGCCTTCGTCAAGCTCTTCGTTTCCGCCGTCTGCTGGAAGGCCTCCAACCATTCGATCCTCATCTTCATCCCTCATAACTTTGGGTTACTCCCGATCAACATAGCGGAAGTACGGCTAGTGACCCATCATCATTGCCGCATCCGCTTCGTCTCCGGTGCTTACTTTATCTTCTTCCTTCAATCTAGGCTTCCGAAGGATCAGCGAAAGGACAACACCTGCGGATGCAATACATGCGGAGAGAAAGAAAGTATCTCCATAACCCGCCACCACCGCGGACAGGGGATTTGCATCTTCCGCCCCGCCTGCTGCGTGGGAAGTAATTTGCGAAGTCAGATACCCGGTAAGGCCAGCAACCGCGAACGAGACGACAACTTGCTGCGCGGCTGTTGTAAGCGGCGTTACACGGCTGACCAATCGACGTGGTGCCGAGTTCAGAACATGGGTATTCAGCGGCATCATGGAGAAGCCCATTCCGAGTCCCATCATGCAGATGGATACGATAATAAGCCACAGGCTGGTGTCTACCGAAACGCCGGATAAAATAAACAATGCGCAGGATACTACGGTCAAACCGCAGAAAGCAAGCGGTCTGGCCCCGATTTTATCAAACAGCCGTCCGCTGATCGGCATGCCGATGCCTGCGCAAAGCGCTTGCGGCATCAGAATCCAGCCGGTTTCAAGTGCTGTATAATGTTTCACGCTTTGCAGGTAAAGCGGGACAATCAACATAGCACCAAACAACGCCAGCTGTACAATCCAAGTTAAGATGATACCGCGGGTAAAGTCCGAAGATTTGAACACTTTCAATTCCAGCAGCGGCTGCTCCTGTCTCAGCTCCACGAATATAAAGGCGATCAATGCAGCTCCGCCGACTGTCAGTCCCGTAATCGTAGCCGTTGAAGACCAGCTTGTTCCTCCTTCACTCACACCAAAGGCAAGCATCGTAAACGCGATCGGAGCAAGGAACATGCCGATAACGTCCAGATGCGGTGCTTGATGACGATCAGACTTAGGCAAGTATTTCACTCCGAGGATGAATGCAATGATGCCTATTGGCAAATTGATAATAAAGATCCAATGCCAGCTGACCGAATCCACCAACCATCCGGACAAGACTGGGCCAAAAGCCGGCGCCATCAGCATCGGAATGCCTAATACGCCCATAATTGAACCGCGTCGTTCCGGAGGCGCAAGCTTGAACACCATCGCCATCCCAATCGGAGATACCATACCTCCCCCCAGCCCTTGAATAACACGGTAAATGATCAGTTGTTCCGGGCTTTGCGCAATTCCGCATAAGAGCGAACCAATCGTGAATAACGTAATCGTCAGCAGAAAGATCTGCTTGGAGCCGAATTTATCTGTCAGCCAACCGGCAAGCGGAATGACAGCGGACAAAGCAAGCGTATATCCTGTAACTGTCCACTGAATCGTCTTCAGATCGGTATCGAAATAATCCACCAGATGCGGAATGGCATTATTGACGACCGTGCTGTCGAGTATGACCATGATCATCCCTACGATAATAGCCATAAGCGGCGGAAGAATGGCTTTAAATGAGAAGTCGTCATCTTTATTCGGTACTGGTCCCGATTGTGTTCGTGCAGACATGTGCGTCCTCTCCTTCTTTACTACTGCTGATTAGGTTCTCCCGCGACCCGCAGTAATAATTGATGAAGACCGCAATTGTATCTGCCAATTGCTGCACGATTATTGACGGATTACCATGTTCCCCTATTCCTGACTCCCCGGCACCACTCGATAAACGTTATTTTTCCCAACCTGCTGTATAATTCGCGTTCTCACACGTGACATCCTCACCACATCTGTCACGCCTTTCGCATTTTTCGTTATGGTTAACAGCAGGATTGCGCCTCTCAGCCTGGCTTTGTGCTGGGGGAGTTCGGTGGATACGAAGTTACCGAGTGACGATGCAGCAACCCGGTTTCGTATTTGTCCATCGCGATCCTTCATCTTAAACATCTTTATCGGATGCAGCACATGAGGATGCGCGCCCAACACGACATGTACACCATTTCGAAATAACAGCTGCATGAGCCGGATTTGTCCGCGGTCGGGGTAAGCTCGAAATTCTTTGCCAAAATGGAGGCAGACGATGATTAAATCCGTTCTACGCTTCAAACTGCGCACGTCCGCAATCATTTTGTTCCGGTTTAACCGGTTGACCATCCACGTCTGAGGCACGGATATCCCATTCGTTCCTTTGGTATACGCCAGAATGCCGATGCGAATTCCCTTCACATGAACAATCAGTTTCTTGCGTGATTCTGAGGCTGAGCGATTCGTCCCCGTATGTCGCAGCCCGTTACGATCGAGGATGTTTAATGTCCGCTTCAAACCGGAGACTTTCCCGTCCATACAATGGTTGTTGGCTGTGCCTAAGACATTGAAGCCCAAGCTTCGCAGGGTAGCCGCAAATTTGTCCGGGGAGCTGAACAACAGTTTTCCACGCTCGGAGCGGAAGCTGGGACCGGAGAAGGTCGTCTCCAAATTACCTATCGTGAAATGGGAATTCCGCAGATAGGGCTTCACTTTGGCAAAGATCGGTGCGAATCCGCCTTCTCGCTGGGCCGAGGCGATCATCTTCCTCTTCATCAGCAAATCCCCGACAGCCGCAATTGTGATTCTCATTCATTCACCCACTCCTCTCGCGTTACACCACCTTATTCGACGGACAAGCGATCCGCTTGCAAGTTGGGCAATCCTAGATACTTCCTAGATACGGAATCGGGCAGAAAAAATCCGCAGTTCATGAAACCGCGGATCGTCTGCTGTCTATCTGGTTTCTCTATGCAGCGTTACCTTCTTATGCGTCGGGCAATACTTGCGAAGCTCGAGTCGCTGCGGATTGTTTTTCTTGCTCTTGGTCGTCATGTAGTTGCGTGTCCCGCATTCCGTACATGCCATCGTAATAATGACGCGCATGCTCTCATCACCTTCCTTTATCCATAAGTTATGAATGAAGGTGTCTGGGTGACAATCACAAGTTGACGATTTACTGCTCGTCATTCCTCTGGCTGCTCTAACGAAACGTAGAGGTCTTATTCGGGAGAAAAAGTTAGAAACACTTGAGTTTATGGCCAAATAAGACCTGTAGGATTCGTTAGAATTTCAAATCTCTATTTTCCAATCAAATAAGACCTGTACGGTTCGTTACAATAATTTCTCGTAAGCAAATTGCCGGCAAGCCCTCGCTGGTCTCAGGCTGACCACTAACAAAAAGAGCCAAGCGCAACAAGCCGCTTAGCTCTTTCTCTACCATCTAACCTGTCGGACCATCTGCGAACAAGACACGCAGCTCTTCCAGCCTCGCCAGCATATGTTTAAGCTCAATCGCCAGAAACTCTTCGTTCGCGGCTTCAAACGCCGTTCTCAGCTTCGCTAAACTCTCCGTTGCTTCCGGAAGCAGCTTGAACGCCTCTTCAGCATGTTTGTAGAAGGGATGGACTTGGACCGCCTGATGATCTGTCATCGATGCTCACTCCTTGCACGTATGTAGGTACTCTACACTCTACCATCGCGCAAGCCATTTTGCAAAATCCTGCCAGTTTAACTTCCTCTATATGTGCTGTAACCGCCTGGAGCGACTAGCAACGGAATATGATAGTTGGAGCTCGAATCCTCGACGAGGAAGCGAACAGGAACAAGAGTCAGAAACCGTATGTCCCCGCCGAAATAGCCCCCAACATCGAATATGAGTTCATACTCGCCTATGTGCAATTCGCCTCGGCCTAACAACGGCGCATCCACACGTCCATCGGCATTCGTTTGAACCTCTTTGATCAACTGCGGCGGTTTGCCAAGCGAGGAATGAACCCATAGTTGAATGTTCATCCCGGCTGCCGGCTTTCCCTGCGACATGTCCAGTACATGCGTGGTTAATTGTCCCATCATGGCGACGAAACCGACTTCGCTGAAGGATTAGCAGCCAGCGCCTTCAGAAAATCCTCACGCTCCAAATCCGCTCTGCTCAGCGAGAACCCTTGGAACCCAAATGGAGGCCTCGGCTCCGTATACACACCTGCTCCAGTAACCGGATCACGATCGACGATCGTTTCCCATGTGCGGTTGTTGGATTCGAAGCTAACCTCCTCCAATTGCGGGAACCTCGTTAACAGCTGTAAGCCTATTTGACAGACTAGATATTGAATAGATGGAGACTGGATCGAGTGGAACGCATATTGAGCCAAATCACGGACTTGCTCCGCTGCTACATACGCACGACCATTCCCGTCCAACGCATCCGTAACCTTCGAATATCGCCAATGTAGATTCAAGAAAATAAATAAAGGCCGATCATAGCTCTCGGGCAACGTCGTATATTCATCACGAATGAATCCGTAGAACGAGCTTCCGCTCACTTTGATAAGCTGCAAATCCGCTATACCGCTGGAATGATCGACAATGACCGCTCGTGCATCAGCCTCACAGTTCATCTTCAGAGAAGCATGTGAATGCTCGTTATGAGATCGACGAAACACCAATTCACTCTCGTTAAATCCAGCATCTCCACTTCCGCCAACCTGAATGGTCTGAAAGGGAATGCGATCCGCAGCAATTTCAATATCCGTAACGTGCGGGTATTGAGCGAGGAAGGCTTCTGCTACAAAGGCTAAGAAGCCTTCGGTCGTACAACCGTCATAAACAGCAGCATGTCGGAGTATGAAATTCTTCATCGAGTCGGTAGCCACAACCTGCGTATTGTCCCCTTCGCTAAACGAGCTCAACAGCACCTCGCTGCTGACGGAGAACGTCACATTATGCGCAAAAATAATATTGGATTCGCCACAATAAGGTGATTCCGGAATCGGCGCTACAACAAGCGGAGCCGCATAGGTTCGATAGGTCAACACATCGCCTTTGCCATAATAAAGCGTCCGTCCATCACGAAGCTTCATCATGCATCATCCTTTCACCTCAAGACTTATTCTTCGATTAAATCAATTAGACGCAGCTGGGTGATCCGCTGAATTTCGAGCAGTGCTTGTCTGCGCTCCTGTACGACAGAATGCTGCAGCCTCTCTTGCATGGCCGCTAATAAATCGGCTTTCGTTCTTCCGCGTACCGCCATGATGAAAGGAAACCCGAATTGCGTGGTGTAAGCCGCATTAAGCTGCGCAAATCGCTTATACTCGTCCGGAGACAGCTCATTTAGTCCTGCCCCTTGCTGCTCGGAAGAGGAGTAAGATGTCATCGTCATTCGAGTTGCCAAATCCGGATGCGCGCGAAGCAGCTCCGTCACCTGATCTTCGGGCGCTTGCCGCACTACGGCCAGCATCGCTTCATGCAGCTCATTCACGGAATGAAAAGGCCTTGCTTCCCAAGCCTTCTCCGCAATCCAAGGCGAGTGCTCAAACACACCTCCGATTTGACCCACAAACATCTCTTTACTGAGCGTATTCAGCTGCCATAAACTTATGCTCATGTCCAGTACCCCGCATGTACGGCAGCCGTCTCCGCATCGATTTCCGGAAATGGTCCCATGACTTCGATCGGCTTGCGACCGCAGGCAAACACGTCTCTGCAGGGCAAATTCAACGTTAAATTCCGTTCATCTTCTCCGGTCAGCTCCATCAGTCTTTTCTCCGACATGCCATATACGACCGTCCCCACGTTCCCCCAATAGATCGCACCTGCGCACATGGCACAGGGCTCAACGGAAGTGTAAAGCGTGAACTGCCAGAGCTGCCGCTTGGAAAATGTTCGAGAGGCGTTCACCATGAGCGTCGTCTCCGCATGACCGGCACAGCTGCCTGTCGTCACCTCCACATTGCCCTGCTCCAGAACAATCGTGCCGGACGGATCGACCAAGATCGCGCCAAACGGCGTATTGCCCGAAGCCAAGGCCTGCTTGGACACCTCAATGCTTTTGCGCAAATAATACAAATGCCGTTCCTTCTCATTCATGGCTGATCCCTCCCTTGTTCAATCACCCGGTGCACCGCACGGATAATTCCCCCATAGCCCGTACACCGGCATAAGTTGCCGGACAGCGCCTCCTCGACCTCTTCAAGCGTCGGGTTCGGCTGTTCCAGCAGCAATGCGGTTACCGAAACTATCATGCCTGGCGTGCAGTACCCGCATTGATAGCCGCCTTCATCGAGAAAAGCTTGCTGGACAGGATGCAGCCCTTCGCGATCGGCAATACCTTCTATCGTCGTAATTGCCTTCCCGCTGCATTGGTACGCCATCGTCAGGCAGGCGTTGACCGCTTTGCCGTCCACCATCACCATGCATGCGCCGCAGCGCCCGATTTCGCAGGATATTTTCGTACCGGAGAGCTCTAAGTCTTCTCGAAGAATAGCCAACAATCGTTTACACTCGGGTACGTTCAACTGTATTTCTTCGCCATTAACGGTGCAGCTTAACGGAGAAGGCGAGGACCACTGCTGAAGCTCGGATTCATTTTTCATAGGTCCATCACCGCCTTCACCGTGAAAGTCGGCCGCTCCAGCAGTTCCAATGGATCGATTGGCAGCTTATTCAATCGCTTTCCGGTTGCATCATTCACGGCTGCCAGTATTGCAGGCGCGACGCCAACCGAACCGATTTCCCCGACTCCTCGCGGACCGTAATCATCGCCTTCAGGCAGCTCCTCGATCGCTTCGACATGAACAATTCCGTTAGCATCCTTGATCGTCGGAATGAAATAGTTATCGAGGTTAGTCGTCAAATAACGACCTTCGTGCATGAGCGCTTCTTCAGTCAACGCGTAACCGAGCGCCATGATGCTGCCGCCTTCGATTTGCCCCAGATATCCTTGCGGATTCACGACCGGACCGGCTGCTACAGCATGGTATTGCTCTAGTACGTGAACACAGCCTGTCAGCGTATTAACCTCCACCTTCACGACCACCGCAGCAAATGTGTACAGATAATGGGCTCCTGACCGTGGAAAAGTCGTGACAGGGAACGCAAACTTCGTCTCGGCGCGAATTTCCCGTCCGACCGCGCCATCCGCCAGCGCTTTGTAACTCAGCAATAGAATACCGCTACCTTCGCCCGCTTCGCCTTTGCTCCAGATACCACCTTCGCCAACGCGCAGCCCATCCTCGGAAAGAGATAATAGTTCAGCCGCTGCGCCGAGAAGTTCACTTATAAAAGGAGACCGCAGCTGCTGCAGCGATTTCCACATCATCGTTGTCGCTCTGGAGGCGGTCGTCGAGCCGCTGTTCGGTACCGCATCCGTGTCGCCTATAATGAGGCGCAGATCTGTCGCCGCAAAGCCGAACTGTTCCATCAGCATCAACTCAAGGGAAGCTAGCAGCCCTTGCCCGCATTCTTCGTAGCCGAATTGCGCTTCAATAACACCATCTCCGGTGAGCACCAGCCTGCCGCCTGCTGGGTCGGGTATGCCGGCTCCAAGCCCTGCCCCATGCATGATGAACGCCGCTCCGATGCCGGCATGAAGCCATGGTTCCGACGGAGTAAGCCGCTGCACCCGTTGCTTTTCCTGCCACAATGGTGAAGTCGCTACCGCATCCCATACCTGTCTGGCACCGTTTGTTGGTGCGATCGGATGACCGAACGGTCCCGGATCATCCGGTTTACGCAAATTGTGCAGCCGGAATGCCCAAGGCTCCATCCCGCACGCTTCCGCCAGACGATCCATCTGACCTTCCAGCGCAAATATCGCCTGATTGCCGCCAAATCCGCGAAACTCGCCGGACATCCCATTGTTGGTGTAAACGGAGACACTTTGAACATCGAGTGCTCCATATCGGTAAGGCCCAATCACATGCTCGGTTGCAAAATGAAGCACTTCCGCCCCAAGCGTCGCATAAGGCCCGGTATCCGCAGTTATTGATACTTGATGAGCCAAGATGCTGCCATTCCCATCAATGCCTGTTTTCATCGTAATCGTCATCGGATGCCGTTTAAGTCCGGCTCTGACTGACTCTTGCCTCGAATTGTGAATTTTAATCGGCCGATTCGTCTTAAGTGCAAGCAAAGCGCCATAGGGCTGAACGTTCAGCTCATCCTTGCCGCCGAAGGAACCGCCGATCGGACTGGACAAGATGCGGATGGCCGCCTCCGGCAGCGCCGTAATGCGCGAGAGCTGCAAGCGATCCATAAACCCATGCTGGGTCGGGGAATGAACCGTCAACCGTCCATCCGCTTCCGGAACGAATAAGCCGCCTTCGGTTTCCATGTACGTATGCATCTGACGCGGCGAAATGTAGGTCTCCTCCACGATGTGAACGCAGCTCGCGAAGCCTTCCCCGATATCTCCGCAAGCAAACTCGGTTTGATGCAAAATATTCCCCTTCGGGTGCAGCTTCACCGCATCTGCCGCCATCGCCTTCGAAGGACTGTCCATAATCGGCAGCTCTTCATAGTCGACCTCGATCAAAGCCAAAGCCTGTTCTGCAAGCAGCGCAGACTCAGCCGCAACACAAGCAACCGCATCGCCGACATAGCGGACTCTATCCCAGCACAAGACAGGTTGATCTTGAATCGCAATGCCGTACCCATTCAAACCCGGGATATCCGCATGCGTCAGCACGGCATGCACGCCAGGCAGCTCCTTTGCATGATCCGTACGAATGGCTAGAATACGCGCATGCGGATAAGGGCTGCGAAGCACGCGTCCAAACAGCATGCCCGGCGCTGTCCGATCCGTGAGATATGCAAGCTTGCCTGTCACTTTGCCAGGACCGTCAGGCCTGACTCGCCACCGCTCCTTGCCGGAGCTTCGGTTAAGCAGCATGTTCATCGCCCTCCCATCATTCCTGCGCTCTGCCATTGCTGCCACATTAACGCTGAGATAAGCCCGGCAGCCGTTCGTTTACGATACGCCGCGGATACGAATGCATCGCCTTTGGGCTGCGCCTCCAGCACAACTTGCTCATACAGCTTATCCATCAGCTCGGGGCTCATCAGGGCATTGAGCAGCAGCTTCTCTGCGCCGTACAGACGATGCGGAACGGTCTGTCCCCCGCCAACGGCGATCCGGATTCGGCCGATCTCCCCGCTAGTAATATCGATGTCGCTGGTATAAGCTGCCGTTACGACGGATGGAGTAAACGCCTCGCGTCTGCCAATCTTCTGATAGACTTCCATTCTCCGCACAAGCGGGTTCGTATCCGGCAGCTGCAGCTTCACCTGCGTCAATATACGGCCCTGCGGCGAAGTCCCTTCGCTTACACGCTCGAGCCACTGGATAAGCGGTTCACGCTGCACACTACGTCCATCATGCCAGAGCAGCTCAGCTTCACTGATCATTAGCGCCGGGAGGATATCTCCTGTCCTGCAAGCGATATTTCCCCCGATTGTTGCCGCATTCCGGATCGATGGCGCGGCAATGCCGGTCACTGCATGGACGATGCTCTTGTAATGCTCGCCTAGAAACGGGTCTCGCCGAAGCGTCGTTAGAGCGGTTAACGCGCCGATTGTGGTTTCCTTCGAGCTGACGGTGATCCCTTTCATCCCGGGGATACAGCTTAGATCAATCAGATGCCGCGGTTTGGCTGCTCCATTCTCCCACTGCGCGGAGAGCCAAGTGCCGCCGGAGATATACGTCGCTTCATCGCCATAGCTCTGCTTCAATCGCCAAGCTTCCACCGCGTCTATCGGATGCCAGACCGAAGGACCGTCTTGGGAGCCCTCATTGTCGGTAATGCTCATCGTTCGATCACCTCCTTACCCAAACGAACAATCGAATCAGAATCGTTGTTCCCGATAATAAGGTATGCCGAGCGCTTCAGGCGCACCGGACGGTTTGTTGCGGTTACGCCAGCCCAAAGCCATAAGAACGAGAATGGTGACGAGATACGGGATCATTTTCAGAAAATAAGAGGGGATTTCAACGCCAATGAGCTGCAGTCTAAAGCCGATTGTACTAAGCAAGCCGAAGAAATACGCGCAGAATAACGCACGAATAGGGTTCCATCTGGCAAAGATAATGAGCGCAACGGCGATCCAGCCTCGTCCGGCCGTCATCCCCTCCGTCCAGGTCGGGGTATACACAAGCAGCAGGTCGGCGCCGGCAATCCCGATCAGCATCGAGCCCGCAATCACACAACCGTAGCGGAATGCATAGACTCGGATCCCCATCACATCCGCTGTCGCCGGACTGTCGCCCATCGCGCGCAGATGCAACCCCCAAGAGGTTCGATAGATATACACATGCATCGCGATAACAAGCAGGAAACTAAGCCATGTAACCAAATCCAAGCGGGCAAACAGATCACCGATCACCGGCATTTGCATAAGCCAAGTCAACCGAATCACAGGGACGGCATGAGCAATGGGAATACCGCTGATTCCTTTGCCCAGATAAGCACTTAGTCCTGAACCGAATAACGTCAGCGCAAGCCCGGTCACGATTTGGTTCGTTCGCAGCGAAATCGTAAAAGCCGCATGCAGCAAACCAAGAATAGCGCTAATTCCGATGACGGCCAGCATGGTGAGTGCCAGATTTGCGGTATGCAAATAGGTCAGCCCTGCCATCACAGCGCCGAGCAGCATCAATCCTTCCGCTCCTAACTGAATGATGCCGGAGCGTTCAATCAGAATTCCTCCAAGCGCTGCAATCAAGAGCGGCGTACCGGAGGAAATGGCGACCTGTATCAGCTGTATGATGGTATCCATAGGCATGGCACTCCCCCGTTACACGTTTCGTCGCAGCCGCAATCGGCCAATGAAGCCCCCCGCTATGAGAAAAAACAAGATTGCGCCTTGCAGCATATTCGAAATCGATGATGGCAGGCCGATGGTTTGAACGCTGTAGCCGCCGACGATCAACCCGCCGAATAATACGGACGATACCACCAAGCCGAGCGGGTTCAGCTTAGCGAGCCATGCCACGATAATCGCTGTATACCCGTATCCCGGTGAGATTCCGTACATCAGTCGATGCGTAACGCCTGACACCTCGCTCATCCCGGCAATGCCGGCTAAGCCGCCGCTAATCAGCATGACAAGCAAGATATGTTTGCTCAGCGGAATTCCCGCATTTCTGGCCGCTTCCGGGTTTGCACCGATCACTCGAAGCTCATACCCCCATTTCGTATACCGAATGGTAATGGCGTACAGCGCCACTGCGATAAGTCCGATAATGAGTCCGGCATGGAGTCGTGTGCTGCCGAATACGGGCAATGTCTGTGCGGCGGTGAACATTGGTGTGCCGGGGAAGTTGAAGCCTTCCGGATCACGCCAAGGGCCGAATACCACGTAATCCAGTGCAAGCAGAGCAACATAATTCAGCATCAATGAGGTAATCAGCTCGTTGACACGAAAGTAAATGCGCGGCAGAGCCGTGAGTAAGCCCCATATTCCACCGGCAAGTATGCCGAACAGGGCCATTAAAGGGATAGAGACGTACATTGGCAATGTCGGAAAATAAACCGTGACTGCAGTTGCCGCAATAGCTCCTGTAGCAAACTGCCCTTCTGCTCCAATGTTCCAGAAGGAGATCCGATAAGCGATGGAAACGCCGATCCCGCATAGGAGGAGCGGTATTGCTTTAACAAGCGTTTCCGATAGGCCATACGAGGTGCCAAACGCACCGGTCACCATCTTCTTATATACGATGAGCGGGTTCATCCCATTCATGGCAATGAAGATGCCGCACACGATCAGTGCCAGAAGGATGGAAAAAAGGACGATCCACCACGGATTCCGGACGGAATCTCCTCCCGGTTCCACTACGAGCCGGAGAGGAAACCTGCGCTTTGCTTCAACCTGCGGCGGCATTGTAAGATCGGCAACGGGATGGTCGTTCATATCACTTCCTCCCCTTCACCGCTCTCATCTGAGACTCCTGCCATATAAAGACCGATTCGCTCCCGCGTAGCTTCCTCCCGCTTCATTTCCCCAACAATGGCTCCTCGGCTTATGACAAGAATACGGTCAGACAGACGAAGCACCTCATCAAGGTCCTCTGAGATCAGAAGTACACTTCCACCTGAATCGCGAAGCTGAAACAACAACCGGTGCACACTGCTTGCAGCCCCTACATCCAAGCCTTGTGTCGGATGAACGGCAATCATCAGCTTCGGTGACTGATGGATTTCACGCGCGAATAGGAGCTTCTGCTGATTGCCGCCGGAGAGCTGACTGACGGGCGTATCCACATCAGGCGTTCTTACATCGAATTGCTCGATAAGCTGCTGCGACCAAGCCAGATTGCGTTTCATCCGCAGAAATCCAAGACTCGTCCGTTTACCGGAACGATAGGACTTCAATAACAGATTATCCGTAGCCCCCAAGCTTCCGGCCAACCCGCTGCGCATCCTGTTCTCGGGAATATGCGCAATACCGGCCTCGATGAAGTCTCTCACGGAAGCGGAACGCATATCCTTGCCTGCCATACGGATAGAGCCTCGAGTCGGATGGCGAAGTCCCGTCAGCACTTCAGCCAGTTCTTTCTGTCCATTGCCTGCGACTCCGGCGATACCGACGATTTCTCCTTCGTGTACTTGAAGCGTCAGCTCCTTGCACGCCACGCGGCCGTGATCGGCTATCACTTCAAGCTCTTGCGCGGAGAGCAGCAGCTCCCCGCGCACATTCATGGCTGAGCTGTGCGGCATTTCGTTGATCGCTTTACCAACCATCAGCTTCGCTAAATCTCGTTCATTCGTTTCGTTTGTTTCCATCGTGACGACCATCTTGCCTTTGCGCATGACGGAGATTCGATCGGAGGCTTGCATCACTTCACCCAGCTTATGCGTCGTCATAATGACGGTCTTGCCTTCCTTCCTCATCGCTTCGAGCGTCTGAAAGAGGAGCTCCGCCTCGCCCGGCGTGAGTACGGATGTCGGCTCATCCAAGACGATGATATCCGCTCCGCGATATAAGGTTTTCATAATTTCAACGCGCTGCTGCTCACCTACGGAGAGCTGCCAGATCGGACGATCGACATGGATCGCGAGGCCAAACCTTGTCGCGATGGCTTCAATCTCTTCCTGCTTCTTCTTCAACCACCCGGTACCTCGCCAGATGGAGGATTGCTCGCCGAGCACAATGTTCTCGGCAGCCGTCAATGTCGGAACAAGTCGGAAGTTCTGAAAAACCATCCCGATACCTTGCTTCAAGGCATCCTTCGGCGAACGAATTTTCACCTGCACGCCGCGCAGATAGATGGCGCCGCCGGTCGGCTGGTACACACCTGAGAGCATGCACATCAGGGTGCTCTTGCCAGCCCCGTTTTCCCCTAGCAGCGCGTGAATTTCGCCTGCGCTCGCCCGAAAGTCCACCTCGTCGCTCGCGATCACGCTTCCGAAGCGCTTCACAATGCCTCGCATTTCAACAGAGAAGCTTCCTTGCATGCTGAACCGCCTCCCGACGATTGACGATACAATTACTTCGGAATCGTACCTTCGACTCCTTTGACGAACCAGTCCATGGTCAGGATGGTATCCAAGCTCATCGTTTCGCCGGCTTTCAGCTTCTCTGTTCCGCTTGCATCAACAATCGGACCGGTAAACACTTGCAGCGATCCGTCCAGAACCTTCGCCTTCGCTTCCTCGACCAGCTTCTTTACGTCATCCGGAACCTTCGCCCCAAGCGGCGCGAGATCGACCATCCCATCTGCCATCGAGCCCATAAATTGTTCGTTCTTCCACGTTCCGTCCTGTACGGCTTTCACGATACTCGTGTAATACGGACCCCAGTTCCAGACGGGGTTGGTCAAATACGCATCCGGTGCATATTTGCTCATATCCGAGTCGTTGCCTCCTGCGAACGCACCGCGTTCAGCCGCCGCTTGAACGGTAGCTGGTGAATCTTGATAGGCCATCAATACATCCGCACCTTTGTCCAGCAAACTAATCGCTGCTTGGCGCTCCGTATTCGGGTCAAACCAAGTGTTGGACCATACGACATCGACCTTAATGTCCGGGTTCACGCTCAGAGCTCCTAACGCAAACGCGTTGATATTATAAATAACTTCCGGAATCGGAAAAGCGCCTACATATCCGAGATGATTCTTCTTCGTCACTTTACCCGCCGCAATGCCTGCCAGATAACTGGCTTCGAAGTTTTTACCGAAATAAGTACCCATGTTGTCAGCTGTTTTGTAACCAGCCGTATGTTCGAAGATGACCTTCGGGAATTTCTTCGCCACGTTCAAGGTGTAATCCATGTAACCGAAGCTTGTTGTGAAGATAATATCGTGATTCTGCGCCAGCTCCGTAATGATTCGCTCCGCGTCCGCACTCTCCGGTACATTCTCTACCGTGTCAGCTTTAATGCCTGTCTGCTCCTCCATATACTTACGCCCTTGATCATGTTGAAACGTCCAGCCGCCATCCCCCGGCGGTCCGATGTAAACAAACGCGACACGAGGAGCTTTAGTTTCTGTTTCCGTAGTTGTCGTGTTCGCGCTTGTCGAAGTGTTTGAATCCGAATCTTCTGTCTTAGACGCGTTAGTAGAGGTTGATGTCTTATCTTCGTTGTTCTTGCTGCTGCAGCCGGTCAGCACCATGACAAAAGCAAGAATGGCAGTCAAACCAAACGTCATTGCCCGGTTACGAAGTTTCATACCGTTCCTCCCCAAACCTATCTATATTCATCCCAGGTTCTGCCTGGGACGTAATTCCACTATAAGTCGGTGTCACTAATACGTCAACTTATATTACATAAACATAACTTACACATCACTTTGCTTTCAACTGCATCTGAGACCAAATCAACTTCGCTTTCTCCAGCTGTTCTTTCGTATCAATATCAATGAAAGCCCATTCCGCCGCATAGCGAACCACTTTCCCCCGATAATCCGGCGATTTCAGCAGCTTCCTCGCTCCCGCGTCCCCCTCTAGCTCGCACAGCAGCGGGAACATCGATTTGTTGAAAATCACCGGCGGACCCGCTATATCCCCATATCCACTGGCCACGTAATCTACTGACGGATCTTCTTGAAACACCGAAACAAGTCGTTTAAGCAGTGTCGCGTTAACAAACGGTTGATCCGCAAGCGCAATTAACACGGCATCCGGATTCTCCGGCTGCAGCGCTTGAATTCCGCTTCGGATGGAATGCGACATTCCGCCGTGCGCTTCTTTACAAGGCGTTATGCGATATTTAGGCAGCACACCGAGTCGTTCTCTGCGGTCATAGAGCCATAAGAGCGGATCATCCGGCCGTACAACTACCGTCAGCGGGTGAAACCCGCAGCTGCGCAGTTCCTGTAAACCTCGACTTCCCATTGTGATACCAGAGGCTAATTCGAGCGACAGCTTCGCCTCCCCCATCCGTTTGCTCGAACCTGCCGCGAGATAAATACTGCCTATCTTCATCCTAGTTTCGCCCCCTCTCCACTTCTTTTGCCGGCAAGCCGTGCAGAAGCACGTACCTCAATCAACTGTGCCGCTACACTAATTGCAATTTCCTCCGGGCCTTCTGCACGGATCGGCAGCCCCATTGGCGCATACAAATTCGCACTTCGATCTAACCCTTCAAGCAGCTTCGCCGCCCTCGAACTCGAACCCAAAAGTCCAATATAGCGCAGCCCTAGAGGAATTGACCGACTAAGCATCTCACGATCTTGGCGCATTTGATGGCTGCACACGATCAGATAGTCTTTGATTCCGAGTTGTAGTTGATCTGTTATCTCATGAGGAGTCCCCATTACAAACGCCACATCCATACAAGGATTAGTGTTATTCCCGCGCTCACCTTCATAATCGCGTTCACGCCAATCAGCGATGACGACGCGAAAACCAATTCCTACGGCTACCTTGGCAATTGCCGCAGCATCTTGGCCATCCCCGAATAGAATAAGCCGCGGCTTCGGCTCCCAAGTGCAGACGATGCTCCGTCCATGCTGCCAGGCATCCGTCTCGAAGGGAACTACTATATAGTCACTGCCAATTACAACGGCATCATCATCAACCAGCGTGAACTCAAATCGCACGCCATCCCACCGTCTGCTGAATGCAATCGTTTGCCCCTTCTGCAATCGACGTCCCGCTTCTCTGAGCAATCGCAGCAGTCCGTCATGCACAGACTCGAGCAGAACCGTTATTTCACCGCCGCAGCCAACGGTTTCTCCCCATATCGCATCCTCATCGGATCTCAGATTGTAACTAACCGTGACAGGCAAACCACTCACCAGCACATCCTCGACCCTCGCATGCAGATCATCTTCCAGACAGCCCGGACTTAAACTCCCGATCCTCCTGCCGTTAGCGAGAAACAGCATGGCCGCTCCTTCTTTGCGGTAAGAATGACCACTCACCCGAATAATCGTGGCCAGAACAGCCGACTCTTCGATTCGATGATCTGCCAGTTCGACTAATATTGGAGTCATATCCACCGCCGCCACCCCCTAAACCTAACATATAGGTTTCACGAAAGGAAACACCACCGCGCCTTAAATGTTATGTTATATAACATAATAGAATGCATGATCCATTTATTCAAGTGTTTAATGTAATGTTAATTTACATATTATATGCTAAAAAAACCTCCTCGCTGCACGTCCCAGACGTTGCAGCAAGAAGGTTTTAATGGGCTTATTCGATTGTTATTGCATATAAGGGTTCGGCTGCGAACCAAGCGAACTCTTCACTTGCGCCATCGCTTGCTGAATTTTCTGTTGAATGAGCTGAATTTGACGTTTCTGCGCATCCATTTGCATTTGCAGCTGATTCTCGGCAAGCTTCAACTCTCGCTCAATGTTGTACAGCTCCTGAACGACCTGCTGAACCTGTTGTGATTTCGGGTCCAGCCCTGCATTGCGCAGCGCCTGCTGCGCCTGCAGCTGCTCTTGCTGCTGTCTTTGCTTGATCTGCTCTTGGAACTGCTCGTAGCTAAGCTGTTGACTGTTCAAGTTCGATTGACCTTGCATCTCCATCGTGTGAGCCTCCTGTGCGGAATCCTTATTCCGCTTTAGATTGCCCCCTCATCGGCGTGATTATGTCATTTCGTACCAATCAGCGCTTTAGTCCACCGTCAAGACTGACGAGCTCCTCCACCATTTCATTCGAAATAGGTTGTTTTCCATAGCGCACGCTATGATAAGCGGCAAGCAGCGGATTCGCTTCAACAGCACCATTGTCTTTGCTCAGATCCGCGCCAATTTCATTCGGCGTCAGATGCGGCTTAAACGAATAGCCCTTCTTCACGAAGCTGCCCACCCAGCGGCGATACAAGTAACGAACACGCGCTTCGTTATTCGTAAGATCCTTCCACTTCAGCTTCTGCTCTTTGGAACGATTGCGCCACGAGGTGAACCGATTGCCGGTACTTCGGATTCGCTCGACTTCATCGACATAGCCGCTAGTCGTCCGTGCCGCATCCCTGCTGAACAGCTGTGCGAGTTTACTGCGGAGCAGCTTCAACCACTGCGGCAGTTCCTTCAGCTTGCGAAGCGCAAGCCAGAGCACGAATCCAACCATGATAGCCGCGATACCGTACAATATGATCTCTACCCAAAGCGGCAGCCCCTTCGATGCACCATCGATCGGCGGCATTTCAGGCATTTGCTGAGTTTCTGCTCCTGTTGGCGGAGTAGAGGATTTGTCCCCGCTTCCGCTCAACAAACCTCCGAGGAGATCCTTGACCTCTCGACCAAGAGCACCAAACATCGCCTGCAGCTGGTAACTGAGCACAATCAGCACGGATACCGCTGCTGCAACACCGACGAAGTACCGATTATGCCTGCGCACCGTATAGTCTACGTTCGGCTTGGCTTCTCCGGACAACGTTTCTCGGCTAACCGTACTGCGATTCGCCTGAAACAGCGTCAAACCCAGCGTCAGCAATCCTGCTATCAGATAGAAGGTATCATAGTCGTCGAAGCCCTCTTTAAACTGATACACGACCGATCCGGCAAAATAAAACGATGTTCCCATCACATACGTTCGCGGCAAATGACGCAATAACGGATGCGTGACCGCGTAAGCCGAACCCCGGAACAGCGCAGCTGTCACATACAGAAACGGAACAATCGCGTCCACTGTCAAACCGAACAGCAAGAAACAACTTACGGCCGCAAGGATTGCAGCAAGTACGCTTCTGCCAAACGAATGCGCAAACTTAACCAGTAAGTTGAGGCCGCAACCGACCATATAACCAGCGAGCAGCAGAAGCATCATAGCAGGCAAAGGTACTTCAAATTGCGGTTTCCATACATAAACAGCGAGGTAAATCGGCATGAACAACAATAATTCGATCAAGCCTGAACCGAATAACGAGAAGATGGCCCGCATCACGTTCCCTTTCGTAGTCGAAACACTCATCCGGCAGCGACCTCCACTCCCGCAATCGGCAGCCAATCAACAGAATGGCCGTCATTGCGAAGCTTTGCCATTTCTCGTTCTATAGGATCGCTCATGAAAGCTGAAATGATGACAACATCGCAGCGTTCCTCCCACTCGGACCTGAGCTGCTCCACCATCGCATCGAAAGGCTGCGTACGCACGATAACAAGCTTCGCGAGCTGACCGTACAAATGCGTCAAGTGCTCGCTTCCGCTTCCTCGCTCCACCTTCATCACCGTTTCCGGATGATCAAGCTCATGGCCATTGCTCACAAAGGCCGTTTCCACGCCTTGCTCCGTTGCGTACTGAAGAATCGCTGCCGCATAACGAATACCTTCCTCTATGAGAGCCGGGTTATTCACCGCTTCCCACATCCCGGCATGATCCTCAACATTGAGCAGAACGATAAGTCGGTAATCCGCCGTATAGTCGCGGCGGTGGACCTGCATCGAACCCGTGCGCGCAGTCGCGCTCCAATTGATCATTTTGAAAGAATCGCCCGGACGGTACTCCCGGACCCCGCTGATGTAGAAGGGATCTTCCACGATCCATCTGCGCACCGCGATATCCCCTTGCCAGCTCCTAGAAGGAAGCTGGATCAGCGAACGATCAGCAGGCTGCGGGTACACGAGCAGTTCCACTTCAAGCGGCACTGACCGCCACGAGCTGAACATCCCGAACAGATCGCCAAACGTCAGCGAAGCGCTGGTCAGCCGGTAACAGCCCCTCGATGCCGCCAGAACCGTATGGCGTCGCTTCAACTGTTTATTGCCCATAAGGCTGAATAAGCTGCGATGATTCTGATAGAACTGTCCGTGGCTGACTGCGAAATTGGTATCGCTTTCGAATTTCAATCCGGTGTGCAGCAAGGATTCAACCCGAAGCCATGGCACAGGCACAAATTTACGATTCGCTAACCGCTCCACCATCTCAATGCGGTCACCTTCAAAGCAAGTCGCCACACTGAACGTACGCGAGTATGTCACGCCTTTCATCCCGAAGTAGCGGAAAAGATACCGTTGCACCACGATGACGAATAGCGCGCTTAGAATATACCAATGAATGCCCATCCTTCATCTCCCTCCTCGGCCGACTTCCTTAAGTCCTGCCGACAAGCGGTGAATCCGCTGGCACCGAGACGGATGCAAGAATACTGCCGATAACCTGCTCCGCTGCTTCAGGACGCATCCGCTGCACGCTTCGCAGGGCGATACGATGTGCCAGCACCGGTACTGCCATAGCTTTCACATCATCCGGGAGAACATAGTCTCTGCCCTTGATAGCCGCATGCGCTTGGCAGGCACGCAGCAGCGCCTGACTGCTTCGCGGGCTTGCGCCGAGAGCCGCATCCGGATGTACCCGGGTCGCTTCTACGATCGCAAGCATATAGCCAAGCAGCTCCTCGCTCACTTGAATGCTCGTATACAGCCCCTTGGCCGCCTCGATTTCTTCCGCGCCGATAACCGGCTCCAGCTGCTCCAGCGGGCTATCCGCCATAAACCGCTTCATAATGGAGATGCCTTCCTCCGTCGTCGGGTAGCCCATCTTAATCTTGAAGAGGAAGCGGTCAAGCTGTGCCTCCGGCAGCGGAAACGTACCCTGCTGCTCGATTGGATTCTGCGTCGCAATGACAAGAAACGGACGACCAAGCGTATGCGTCGTTCCATCGATGCTTACCTGCCGCTCTTCCATACACTCCAGCAAGCTGGACTGCGTACGGGGTGTCGCTCGGTTAATTTCATCTGCCAGCACGATGTTCGCGAAGAGCGGACCTGGACGAAACTCGAATTCCCCGACTTTCTGATTATAGAAGTGAATGCCCGTCAGGTCAGACGGGAGCAAATCCGGCGTAAATTGAATCCGTTTGAACGCGCCGTCTATCGACTTGGCAAGTGCTTTAGCGAGCAGCGTCTTCCCTGTCCCCGGTACGTCCTCCAGCAGCACATGGCCGGATGTTAGAATGGCGATAATTAATTTGTCGACGATATCTTCTTTCCCTACGATGACTTTACTGACATTGGAACGAATTCGATCTGCCGTTTGACTGATTTTACTTAAACTCATCCTGCCTGCTCCTCTCGTTTTCCAGCGAATGGAAGTACATCCTCTCAAGTATACCCCCATTCTAGTAGAGAGGCTAGACCCGATTGAAGATGACTAGCGAAGCTCCGAGCGTCCTCTCATGTAGGGACGAAGTACCAGCGGGATATTAATCGAACCATCCTCGCGCTGATGATTCTCGAGAAGCGGAATGAGAATTCGCGGCGTGGCGACCATCGTATTGTTTAGCGTGTACGCGTATTGCGGATTGCCGTTCTCATCCATATAGCGGATATTCGAGCGCCGCGCCTGAAAGTCCAGCAGCAGCGAAGCCGAATGCGTCTCCCCATAGCTGCCGCGGCTCGGCATCCAAGTCTCGATATCGTACTGCTTATAATTCTTCTGCGACATGTCGCCGGCGCACACCGCAACCACTCGATACGGCAGCTCGAGAAGCTGCAGCAGCTCCTCGCTCATCGCTGTCATTTGCTCCAGCAGCGATAACGCCAGCGGAAGATTCGCTTCACACAACACAACCTGCTCCACTTTCGCAAATTGATGAACACGGTAGAGACCTTGTACATCGCGGCCTGCCGATCCAACCTCGCTGCGATAACAGGGGCTGACAGCCCCAAGCCGCTTCGGGGTAGTGAGATCCACGAGTTCCCCGCTGTAATACGAGATAAGCGGCACCTCCGACGTCCCGATCAGCCACTTATCCTCGCCTTGGATGCCGAAGGTCTGATCCCGATTGGCCGGAAAATAGCCCGACGAAACTAGCGATTCCTCCTTCACCATAGCAGGCACATCCATCAGCTCAAACCCTTTATCCATCAGCATGTCGAGTGCAAGCTGTTGAACAGCCCGATGTAATTGCAGCCCGTAATTGGCCAGTACATATTGCCGGGTACCGCCGATCTTTACCCCGCGCGCAAAATCCACCATCCCCAGTCGTTGCCCGATTTCCACATGGCTTTGTGGCAGGAATGTCGCAAAGTCGGGAATGTCCCCAACTCTACGCAGCTCAACATTGTCCTCATCGCTGGCGCCTACCGGAGTATCCGCCGACGTCAGATTAGGGACGCGCAGCATAAGATCCTCGTATCGGAACATCGTCTGCCGATACTGCGCCTCCGTTTGCTTAAGCTGCTGCAGCAGCTCCGTCGTTTCCAGTTTCAACGGTGCCGCTTCTTCCTTACGGCCTTCCAGCATCAGCTGCTCAATCGCCTTCGAGCGTCTGTTTCTTTCCGCACGAAGCGTTTCCGTTAATTGAAGCAGCTCCCGCCTGCGGTCATCCACCGCGAGGAGCTCTTCAATCGATATCGAAATCTTCTTCCAATCTGCGACTTGTTGATACGCCTTCGCTTGCTGTCTGATCACTGTGATGTTTAACATGGTTAGCACTCCCTTTGATTCCTATTGTCGCTGGGACAAACAAAAATACGCGTTCCTTTTGTCCCATAACAATGGGACGAAGAACGCGCTCGCGGTGCCACCCAAATTAGTCAATCGCATGATCGACTCTCTCAGATCCGCCGATAACGGTGCGGTACCGGAATGCTTGGAGAGCCTGGAACGGCAACGGATTGCCCTCAAACTCTGTACGCAACGCCTCCGAGTTGGATGCTCATCATCGGCCTGTGTGCTTATTGCTCGTTAGTATAGCAGAGCCATACTCACGATGCAAGGGGCAGTCATCAATGACTGCTTGAAAATTACAGAACGGAAGAAATAAGCTCTTTGTCGAGCACTTCACGCTCAAATGCTTCTACATACTTAGTCATGCAGTTGCAATAGTAATCTCTTCTGCAGATTGGGCAAGGAACCGTAAGAAGACGGTTAACGCCAATCAGCTTCCAATCCGGTTTCTTCGTGAAGATCAATCGGCATTGCGTGTTATCGGACATCGTAACGACAAAATGATATAGTCCATCTGCTACATTAATGTCTGCAGCTGCAAAATCTTTAATTTTCATATTGAATTTCATAATCAATCTCCTGTTTTGTAGATTTGAAAATTCCTTGTAAGCTTATTAAATTTGCGGGTGAATGTCAATTCATTTATATAGTTTACCCATGTGGGAACTGCGCGAAACGTGAACTTTGGTCTATTCTCGCAATTCAAAGCCTATCTAGCGCGAAAGAAAGAGCAGCCCCCAGAGTAAGGGAGCTGCCGTCCATGCGAATCTTAAGCCCCCGTTTGCATCGCAAGCGATTGCTGCATCTCGAATTGCGTCATATAAAGTTTCTTATAGAGGCCGTTTTGACTCATTAGTTCATCATGTGAGCCTTGCTCGGAAATACGGCCATCCTTGACGACGAGAATGATATCGGCATCGCGGATCGTAGATAACCTATGCGCGATAATAAATGCCGTACGACCTTCGAGCATCGTGTGAAGCGCGGCTTGAATGTGCTGCTCCGTCTCTGTATCTACACTCGAGGTAGCCTCATCCAGAATCAGAATGCGCGGATCTGACAGCAGCACCCGCCCGAAGGCAAGCAGCTGGCGCTGACCGACGGACAGTTTCGAACCGCGTTCCTCCACCTGTGTCTGATAGCCGTCTGCATATTGGGAGACAAACTTGTCGATGCGTACATTCTCGGCTGCGCGGCGCAGCGCCTCATCGGATGCATCCTCGTTGCCGTAGCGCAGATTCTCTTCTATGGTTCCGGAGAAGATGAAGGAATCCTGCAGCACGATGCCCATCTGACGTCGCAGCGATTCCAATGTAACATCCTTGACCTCTTGACCATCGATCAGTATCCGGCCTCCGGTTGTATCATAGAAACGCATGAGCAGATTGACGATCGTACTCTTCCCTGCACCGGTCGGACCCACAAGCGCAACACGCTGACCCGGCTTAATATGAAGATTAATATCCTTGAGCACGTCCGGTTTATCCGCTTCATAGCGAAATGCTACATTCTCGAATATAACCTCGCCCTGGATCGTCTTCATCGACTTCGCATTGGCGCGATCCTTCACTTCCGGCTCCGAATCCAGAATCTCGAAGATGCGCTCAGCCGAAGCCATTGCGGACAGCACCTGGCTATACACTTTGGATAGCGCGCTAAGCGGTCCCCAGAAACGCCACAAGTAATTGATGAAGGCCATAATAAAGCCCAGTGTCAACTCTTTATCCATAACAGCTTGCGCACCGAACCATAACACGACGCAGGTTCCGATCATCCCGATCATCTCAACGGATGGGAAGACGATGGATTCCAGCGTCACAGCCCGCATGAACGCATTCTTGTTGCGTGCATTCAGCTTCTCAAACCTCTTGTTGTTCTCGGATTGGCGAGAGAACGCTTGAATGACGCGAATGCCTTGAAGCGTCTCATTCAAATTGCCGTTGATCGCGGACATCGTTTTGCGTGAACGCGACCAGGAGCCTTCGATTTTGGATTGCATTTGGCCGAAAACCAAGTACAGCAGCGGCAAAGTAATGAAGGATAATAATGCCAGCTTCCAGTCCATCCAGAGCAGAATGACTACGATCCCGATTAGATGTGTAAACTCCATGACAAGTGTAATCAATCCACCATTAATGAGCTCACCGATTGAGTTCGTATCATTCGTGATGCGGGACATGATTTTCCCGGCAGGTCTGCCATCGAAGAAGCGGAACGATAAGGATTGCAAATGATTGAACAGCTGCTGACGCAGATCAAACAAAATCCGTTGCCCGGTAAAGTTGATGAATCTGGTGTGCAGGTAGCCAAACAGCCACCCCGCTACCCTAATCCCCAGCAGCGTTAGACCGACCATATTAATCAAGAAGAAATCTTGTTTCAAGATCCCTTCGTCAATGATGTATCTTAGCAGCAGTGGCTCTGCGAGACTGAGACCCATATTGAATAGGACAATAATGAGGACGATGGTAAGGACTTTGCGATAAGGGAGTACATAGCGGAACAATCGCTTCATGTACTCCCGGTTAAACGGCTTCTCTTCTAAATCTTCGTCGGAATCCCATTCGACTTGACTCATAGAGGTTTCCCTCCTTTATGGCGTTAATCATATTTTTCATGCCATTAATTGAACGATTATCTGGCTGCGGCAGCCTCTTGCATCTGGAACAGATTCCGGAAGAACCCTTCCTGCTCGAACAGCTCTTTATGCGTTCCCTGCTGCACGATCTTGCCTCCGTCAAGCACGACTATGCGATCTGCCCGTTTCACAGAGGATAGTCGCTGCGCGATGATGAACGTCGTGCGTCCCTTCATGACCTCCAGCAGCTCCTCGTGAATCGCGGATTCCGTAGCCGTATCGACGCTTGCCGTTGCTTCATCCAGCACAAGAATCGGCGGATCCATTAGAATCGCGCGTGCCAGTGCGACACGCTGACGCTGCCCGCCGGACAGCCCGACCCCACGTTCGCCGATGATCGTGTCATAGCCATGCGGCAAGGTGTCGATAAAGGCATGAATCTGAGCTTTGCGTGATGCCCATTCAATCTGCTCCTGCGTCGCTTCCGGCAAGCCATATGCGATGTTCTCCCGAATTGTCGCGGAGAACAGGAACGTTTCCTGCGGTACGATACCGATTTTGCGGCGGAGTCCTTCAAGCTCATAGTCACGGACATCGACGCCGTCAATCAACAGTCGACCTTGGCTGACATCGTAGAATCGCGACATCAGCGCGATCAAGCTGCTCTTGCCGGAGCCCGTTGCGCCAAGCACGGCGACGACTTCCCCCTGCTTCACGCCAAGCGAGATATCCTCCAGAATACCGGCGTCTTGCTCCGGATCTTGATCGGCGAAGTGGAAGGAGACGCCTTCAAAGCTGACATTCCCTTCTATGCGATCCGTATCCGCCTTAGCGCCTGTCTCCGAGCTGATATCTACCGGAGTATCCAGCACTTCAAACACGCGTGGCGCAGCTTTGATTGCCTGCTGCATAATGTTGATTTGCCAGCCGAGCATGTTAAGCGGCCAGATAATTCCCCATGTGTACCACTGGAACGCCATGAATGTACCCAGTGTCATGTGCCCTTTGGCCACGAAATACGCCCCGACCCACACCATTGTCAGAAAGACGAGACCTCCATAGAAGTTCATGAGTGGGAATGATTTGGCCTCAAGCTTCGCCCGGTCCATATTCGTTTCGAAATTCTGATCGTTGCGTTCCTCGAACTTGGATTGTTCAACATGCTCACGAGCGAATGCTTTAACAACACGAATTCCTGAGATATTCTCTTGCAAGGTTGTCGTCAGCTTACCCATTTGCTCTCTAATCTGACCCCAAGCCGGACCAACCCTTTTGTTAAACTGATAAAGCGCCAGCAGCAGCAGCGGAACGCTAGCCATACAGAGCAGCGTAACCCGCCACTCTATGAACGCCATGAAGACGATCGTACCGACAAAGGTCATCACCCCGGTGAACATCGCCATCGCGCCGAAACCGATGAAGTTCTTCACGGATTCGATATCCCCTGTCATGCGCGACATCAGCTGTCCGGTCTGGGCTTTATCGTAATAGCTGAAGGACAACCGCTGAAGATGATTATAGAGCTGCTCCCTAAGCGTATAGACGACATTCTGCCCGACAAGCTCTTGCGCTCGGCCTTGGATGAACATGGCGATACTTTTCACGACTTGAATGCCTGCCAGACCTAATATCAATGCAAGAATCAGCTTCACATTGCTATTGGCGATCCCTTCGTCGAAGATCAGCTTCAGCATCCATGGCGCGATCAGATCGATCGCAGTTCCGAGCACCATCATCACAAGCGAGATGACGACCCAGCTCGTGCTCGGGCGCAAATAACGCAATAAGCGAACCAAATTTTTCATTGATGTATTCCCCCTTTAAACAGAACATGCGCAGCTTCCTTGACGGCAACAAAAAAGGAGACCCCGAGCCGCATGGCTCAAGATCTCCTTATACACAGACGGGTACACAGCTATTTAAGGCTGCAGTCTGTGAAAGAAGTCGGGCCGATGGACTCGATAAAACGCTTCATTGCGCACATCAATAAAAATGTTTACCATATCCATCGCCCTCCTTTCATCGTTTTCCGTTAATTGGAACAACCAAATCTTAACATCACTTCCGGCAGTGCGCAAGAGGCTCTCGAGAATTTTATTTTCAACCTAAAATGGTCTAAAATGACCTATTCGAGGTCATGCTTCCTTAAACAACAGGCTACAAATCGCTCGTAGGCTCGAAATCCGCAGCCGTAATTCCTTGTTCCACCGCGAATTCAAAATCCTCTATATCGTACACCTGGACAGGCACCTCAGCCTCCAGAAGCTTATCTTGAAATTCGAATTGATCCGACAGCAAAGGCACGCTCAGCTTGATCGAAGTTAACAGCAGCTCGGTCTCAATCGGGTCAAAATATTCGCCGTAGTGCGCGTTATCCACCGCATGCACGATGGTAAATTGAATCCTATCATCGAGCAGCAGAGGCGAACTCTGGCGCCAAGGCATCTGAAGCGCACGCTCGATCTTCTTCTTGTTGAACGGGTCCTCGAAGAATGCGATAAGCTCTCCGATTTTGGCTTTCACATGCGCATCGTCCTCGGGATCATCCATCACAGGGTCTGTGCCTGCTTGCATATCGTAGAGTTCCATAATTGTCGAATAAGGCAAGACAAAATCGACCGGCCGGCTTGGTACGAGCAAATGACCATAGGTTGCTACCATTACGGCTTCAATGACAAATCGCCGTCGCATTCTATCTCCCCCTTGTGATAGGGAGTTTGACTTCAGTCAAACTCTCTTTGATAAGTGTTAGCTTATTATACAACATAACCTTTCACGTACACAGAGCTAAATGCTTGTTTTACAGGAAGCAACTGTTTGGAAGCTGTGCTAAAATAAGACTGGTCCCTGCCCTAATGTTAAATGTGTATTGGAGTTGATCCCGAACTTATGCATAACGAACAAGTAATCATCGTCGGCGCCGGTCCATGCGGACTAGCCGCAGCTATTGAATTGCAGGCAATAGGCATCGATCCGCTCATGATCGAGAAGCGCAATGTCGTTCATTCGATATCGCAATACCCAACCTATATGCACTTCTTCAGCTCCCCGGAGCTGCTCGAAATCGCCGGCATTCCGTTCACGACAGCCAACGAGAAGCCTTCTCGCATTGAAGCGCTCAACTACTACCGCAGCGTAGCTCTGCGGCGTGAGGTGCGCATACATGCCTATGAGGCTGTCACGTCGATTCATCCGCAGCAGGATGGCAACTTCGTGCTGGAGAGTTCGAATCGTCATGGCGAGTTAAACACGTATCGCGCCAAAGCCGTCATTATCGCAACCGGATACTTCGATCACCCCAATGAGCTTGGTATTCCCGGCGAGAAGTCCGATAAAGTGACACATTTCTTCCGAGAAGCCCATCCGTATACGGGCATGCAGGTCGCCATCATCGGCGGCAGCAATTCGGCGATCGATGCGGCTCTGGAGCTGGAGCGAGTTGGCGCGAAGGTAACCGTCGTGTACCGTGGCGAACACTATTCTTCGAGCATCAAGCCATGGGTTCGTCCGATCTTCGAGAGCCTCGTCTCGAAAGGCCGTATCCAGATGCGATTCGCTTCCCGCGTTGTTGCCATCCATTCGCGAAGCGTCACGATCGAAAGTGAAGGCGGTGTTGACGAGCTGCCGAACGACTTCGTGCTGGCCTTGACCGGTTTCCATCCGGATCGCGCATTCCTTGCCTCCTTCGGCGTAACGATGGAGGAAGAAGGTTATCCGACCTTTAACGACGAAACGATGGAGAGCAATGTACCGGGTATTTATTTGGCCGGCGTTGTCGCTTCTCGGCGGGAAGCCAATGAAATCTTTATCGAATCCGGTCGGTTCCATGGGCGGAAGATCGCCGCACATCTCGTACGTACCGGTGCTCTAATGCTATAGACACCATCGCGGCGAGTTAAGACAACTTAAAGAGGCTTTGTATCCCGAATCGAGCAATCGCGCATTCGGAAGATTCAAAGCCTCTTTGGTATTCTTATAGACTCACGATCGGCTGCACTCCGTCCTTATCGATGCCTTGGAAGGTCATCACTGTCGCAATCTTCTGCAGCCGGATATATTCATTATGAAGCAGTTCCGTTCGGAAATACGCAAACATATAGACGGCTTCGATGAAGGTTAATGCCGGATATACGGTAATGTTCTGATTGCTAAACGGATTATCGAGCAGCACCTGCCACTCCCCGCTTCGCTGGTCCTCCGGTATGGATTCGAATACATGCCGCTTGGTCCGAATAATGCCTGCGAACTCACGCCAAACGTACGTCCATGAAGGGCTTGTCCGGCCGGGCTCGGGTACTGCCAGTTGACCGCGTCGCAGCAGTTCTAACGCAAACCCCACTTCCTCATCGGTAAATGTACGCAAATACTGCCTAAAGTCATCCAGAAATCGTCTTATTGCAGTGAAACCTTCCGTTCTGAGCGTCAGGCCGAACGCTTCTATTTCCACATCGGAGCCCAGCCCCTTGATCTGTTGAAAATAGGATTGATCCGTCACATTCATTCGCCTCTTACCCTCCTACACGTACGCTATGACTTCAGCAGCCTGATAGTCCCATCTTGCTCCAGCACTATTCTTCTGGTCGAATTGTTGTTCAGCTTCACATTAAACAGCTTCAACCGCTCTTCCTTCACTTCAAGAAGCTCCCATTCTGAGTAGGGTTGGGCGAAATCCCTCTCCATCAGGGCATGTTCAGCCAGCTGTTCAGCCACATCAATATCCTCCCACCAGAGAGCGCCATAGTATGCAAAATCATACACATTTCTCAACATTCCACATGCGATCTCTCCGGTTATGCGATGACGCAATACGATGGGCATTGTGCTTCAGCTCTCCTTCTAACGGGCATAGTGTGGGTCATAATGAAAGGCGCGGCCGCTTATTCGCCGCCGCGCCTTCACAGATGCTACAAGTACATATTCTCGTGTTTCGCTTTCAAGCGAAGCCAGCGGCGTTCCACTTCATCCTCGAACGCTTTGAGCGCTTCGGCATATTCCGGACGCGTCATATGTTTGGTTTTCCCCATATTCTTCAGCCAGTCGCCAAGCGGGATCCGTTTGCCCTTCTCTTCCGGGTTATACGTAATCGTCGTGACGCCTTCTTCAACCTCATACATCGGGAAGAAACAGGTGTTCACCGCTTCGTCGATTAAGGTCTGACCGATTTTCTCCTCCGAGAGCCAGTTCAGCGGACAAGAAATGAGAATTTTCCCATACACAAGGCCGACATTCTGCGCATAATATTGCGCCTTGGCCGCTTTACGGAGCAAATCCTGAGGCAGCGATTCCGAGCCTGTAAACACATACGAAATATTGGTTGCCGCCATAATTTGCGCCGTATCCTTATGATGGAACAGCTTGCCGCCTTGATGTTTGCCTACGTTGGAAGTTGAAGTACGATGACCAAGCGGTGTTGAATACGACATCTGCGCGCCGGTATTCATATAACCCTCGTTATCGTACTCGAGAATGATCATCTTATGGTTACGCAGCGCGCTTCCGATTGCCGGCCCCATACCGATGTCCATCCCGCCGTCGCCTGTAATCATGACGAAGGTGAAATCATCCTTCAAGCCATATTGTTCAAGTTCGCCGCGGCGTTTGCGTTCCCAGAACATCTCAACCACACCGGACAGCGTTGCAGCACCATTCTGGAACAAGTTATGAATATAGGTTGCTTTATGCGAAGAGTACGGGAATCCGGTCGTAACAACCATCGCGCAGCCGGTTTGGTAGAGGGCGACAATATCGCCTTCGATGCCCTTGAAGAACAGCTCCAAGCCGGAGAAGATGCCGCAGCCCGGACAAGCTCCATGACCCGGCGCAAGCCGTTTCGGCTTCTTCGTCAGCTGGCGAACCGGTGGAACTTTAACCTTCAGCTTGCCGGTAGCCTCATCGCGGTCAACCGTAATCAGTCCGGTCTTCAGGTCCTCATACTTAAGCGGCTCCAGCACACGCTTCGGTGCTTTCTCCGGATCGCCCGGTGTATGGCCCCAGTAATCGAACGGAACTTCGACTTTGCCCGATTGCGCTGCTTCAATCGCCAGCTCAAACAGGTGATGCCCGTCTTCGGCGTAGAAATCTTTGCCGCCCAGACCATAAATCCGACTGATGACGAGCGTATCCCGAACGCCTTGCGTAAACAGCGCCGCTTTAATTTCGTTCGTCATGTTGCCGCCATGACCGCCATAGGAGTCCGCGCGGTCACCGATCGTTACGGCTTTGACACCGCGCAGCGCCTCGGCGATTTCTTTGGCAGGGAATGGACGAATGATATTCGGCGCGATGGAGCCTGCTTTGATCCCTTTCGCGCGCAGCTGATCCACGACATCCTTGATGATTTCGGATGCAGAATTCATCAGGAATACCGCGACTTCAGCATCGTCCATCCGGTACTGATCGAGAATCGGATAGTCGCGGCCGGTCAATTCGGCATACTCTGTGCGGATGCGATCGAATACTTCTCCCGCGTTGTACATGGCCACCGACTGCTGGTAGCAGTTGTTGATATAATCCGGTTCATTCATGTAAGGACCGACGGTAACCGGATTGTTGCGGTCGAGCACATGTTTGAAGCCTTCCGGGGAATGTTCGCCAACGAAAGCATGTACATCGGCGCGATGTGCAAAAGTTTGGACGCGGCGTTTCTGATGCGAAGTAAAGTAGCCATCGGAAGCGACAAGAACAGGCAGGCGCACCTGCGGATCTTCAGCCAGCTTGAGCGCAATAATGTTCATGTCGTATACGGCTTGCGGATCGCGGCACATCAAGATCGGCCATCCGGTATTCAGCGCGAAATACAAATCGGAGTGGTCACCGTGAATATCGAGCGGTCCGGAGACGGAACGGCAGACGAGATTCATCACCATCGGGAAGCGCGTGCCGGATTGAACCGGCATTTGCTCCAGCATATATAAATATCCATTGGAGCTGGTTGCATTAAAAACGCGGCCCCCGGCTGCGGACGCGCCATAGCAAATCCCTGCAGAGCCGTGCTCGCCGTCCGCGGGAATCAGTTTAATGTCATGCTGCCCGTTCGCTTTCATCAGATCGAGAAACTGGGCAACCTCGGTAGAAGGTGAAATCGGAAAGTACCCCATAACGTGATAATTGATTTGATGCGCGGCATACGCAGCCATCTCGTTACCTGACTCATAGACCATACGCTGCTCTACTTTACCTCTGCTCACTTCTTTGTTGATTTCAATGGCCATGTTATCGCTCCTCTCTTCCGTGCAAACCTACACGACTTTAATTCGCTTTTGCCCAATCGAACTTATGTGGCACTCGGTTTTGTTCGCCGTAACCGTCCGTCTCACGTTCAGAAGCGAGCGCTTCGGTCGGACAAGCCACAACGCATTTCAAGCAACCCTTGCAATATTGATAATCGATCCCCTGCAGAAACATTTGCGGTCGGCCCTTCTTATCCGGCTGTTCCTCCCATACGAAGCAGAAGTCCGGACACGCGGTGTCGCAAGCTGCGCAATGGATACATTTCTCATCGTCAAAATGCGGCATCATGCCTTGTCTTGAAATACTGATATCCTTCAGCACGCTGTTCCCGGGATTGATGATCATCCCGCCCATCGGCTGCGTCTCGTAGCCGAGCGATGGAACATCCCACCGAGTTGGCTGCGGCATGCTCTCGCCTTCGGCAAGCGCATACGTCTGGAACTTCACTTCATCATATCCGCGCTGAAACGTTCTCAGTGCCGGCTCGACAGCCTGCGGATATTTCTTCTCCAGCGACTTTCGGATTATTCCTTTCATATGCTCAAAATCCAGGAAGGTGCAGAGTCGGAATAGACCCCCAAGCATCGCCATGTTCACGCGATTGTTCTCCTCGAGCGAAATGCTTGTAGCATCAACAACAGCAAGTGTACCAGCGGACAAGTTCATTTTCTGCTTCAATTCATCGGTTGTTTTACTAGAATTGACTAACACCACGCTGTCTTCATAAATCCCACTGATGACATTCACGGTCTTAGACATATTCTCGTGAAACACCCCAACGATATGAGGGCGCTCTACCGGTGTAGTATCGCGGATATTCGTCTCCATATCACAGAAACGAATGTGCGCCTTTACCGGCGAGCCCTTCTTCTCTGATCCGTAAGAGGAGAAACTGACCCCATTGAAACCGCTTCCAACTACGCCTGCTTCAGCTAACATCTTTCCGGCCAAGTTAGCGCCCAATCCGCCTATTGATTCCAATCGAATTTCAAAGAATCCAAGATCATTCTGTTTTGGAAGTACCGCCACTTGCTCCACTCCCTCCGAATTAACTGAATACTTATATAATTCACAACTATCAGTATATCACCACGAGGAAGTGGCGAATAGCGTTTATTTCCAAAACAGGAGTGTTCAAACAGTAATACAGGCGAATGTCCGCTATGCTGTTCTAGTACAGCTTGTCCGATTTCAATAAACAAAGCTAGCACAGCAGCTGTTCATTTCCGACATGGACAGCCTTGCATGCTCGAATTATGGCCTCGAATTACGACGTTGATAGTGACGCAATTCCTTCCAGCCGATTTGTTTGATTCCCTCGTAATGCATCACTTCTTGTACTTCTTTATCACGAAAAATATCCATTTCCATCCCGCGCTTTAGCGGCTCCGAGTGAAACGCGGTCAGCTCGTCAGTTACAAGCGCCGGGTGCAGGATCAGTTCGGATACGCCAGGCTTTAACCGTTTCAGCAATGCAATCATTTGCGACTTGAACTGTGCATACGTTTCACCCGGCTTTGAATGAAACGGCAGCGCTACGAGATAGTCCAGCACGACGACTCCGCGTCGATCAGCTTCAGCAGCATGTTTAAGCGCCTGCAAGGCCAGCTCCGGAGGCGCCGGCGCACCCGATTCCAGCTGCAGGAACCGAGGAAGTCGGAAAGGCAGCCCATATCCTGCACACACATCAAACACTTCCGCCAGCAAATGTCTGCCCGTCTGCAATCCATATAAGCTTCCCATATGGTTATCCGCGTGAGTCACGTTAACGCCCATCTGCAGCGCCATCTCCACTTGAGCGATTAGCTCCTGCTTCACCTGCTCCCCATCAGCTCTGCGCTCGAACGATTTGGAATCCCGATGAAAATACCCTTCACCCGTCACTAGCGATTCCGTTGATCCGCCGCGGTAAACCGGTCCCCACTTCATCAAATCCCATTCACTTGTCAGGGTGAAATGGACGCCGACATCCAAGAGCGAATGGCTTGCACTCCATACTGCAGCTTCTCTTGCCCAGGCGCAAGGCATCATAATCGTAGAGGATGAAACAATCCCGCCTTCAAGAAGCTTCTGAATTCCTTTATTGCTCGAGTGACACAAGCCGTAATCATCCGCATTAATAATTAACAAGCGATCACTCGGTCCGTAACCCAGCAGCTCTGCCGTACTCTTCATATGCATGCCTCCCCGCCTTGCTTCAGCATGAATGCTTCCGGTCCACCGAAATTGCACATGTTCATGTTATCTATATGAATAAAACAAGGCCGATCATTCTCCACAGCGGAGATAGATCGGCCTTACATGTCCTTGCAGTTTAATTCAACTGACGACGGAACACCTTCATTAGCTCTTCATGCCAGCTATCGACCCAATGACAAACGAATGCAGCGCGTTCGATCTGATCACGCCAGACTTCGTCTGAATCCAATCCCTCGTATAACCTGCCGGCAAAATGAAGCCAAACATCGATCATCCGAAGCTTAACTAACGCAGGCAGCATCAGCACTTCTTCCTCCGTCAGCTTCGCCGCCCTACCATAGCCGCTGCAAAATAACTGTATGCGCCTGATGGCTTCTACATGGTCTTCACTTGGAAACTCGGCTAATGCAACAGCCAGCTCCATCACTCTTACATCGATCGCGCAAAATTCAAAGTCCAGCAGACCCTTTATCCGTTCACCTTCTGCTACTGCGTTGGTGAATACAATATCACCATGAATCCATTGCTGCGGCAAGCTCTTTATCCGATCTTTTAACACCGTTAATTGTTCTCGTTCATACAGAAGTCCCTTCAGCCTCTCTCTGCTGTTTAAGAGGCATTCTGAGCGCTCACTCAGCCCCATTAGAACTTCTGTCGACATGGAGCCATGTGTTTCTTCCAGCTCGTAGTAAGGTTTATATTGGGGACCTATTTCCCAATTTACAGATTGCGCCAATGCCTGTGAGAGCTCTCCAGCCGCATTACCTAATTCAAGCAGATGTGAATCGAGCTCTGGCGTCGGCCTATTCCCGTTAATAAACCGATATAATGCCGCCAGCTTGCCATTCGAGCCGATTGTAATCGTACTGTTTAAGTGATTATGTACCGGCAGAGGCACTTCAAAGGATAGCTTCTGTCTCTGAAGCTCATCCAGAATCGCATGCTCAGTACGAATAAGCGCTTCGTCACGGTGGTTCTCGTATATACGGAGCACGAACTTCTCTGCACCGGAGTAAACCATGCGAGTCGTATTGTTCATTCCGCTCTCTTCTTGTACGAGCTTCCGATTCGGATCAAGCCGATATGCATTCAAGTATTCGGCAAATTCGCCCTCATTGATTTGACCCATGTCAGCTGCTGCCTCCCGTTGGTTACCTTCCCAATCCCCGCTGCTGTTACATCTTATTTCTTCGCCTGTCGCAAACCCCGTTATTCGGCCTTCAGTTTCTCCAGCCTGCCGGTAAGTGTTTGCTGCCAACTCGCCGACAGCTCCGCAATGGCAAGCAATGCAAGCATACCTGCCTTGTCCTGTTTATCGATATGCATCACTCGGTTCGCTTCTGCAATCGTAATCGCAGCCGGATGCCTGCTCGTCAGTAGCAGCTTGTCCCCCAGCTTTACATGACCTTCAGTAAGCACGCGCAAGTAGAACCCGGTATAACCGTTCATCTGCACCTCATATGCAAGCTCAGGCAATTGATGCTTCATCCCGAGCTTGTAGCAGGGCTGTCTCGGCTGGCTGACTTGGACCACGGTATCGCCTACGCTCCAAATATCTCCGATACGCACTTCAAGCTCCGTCAGTGCGGATACGGTGAAATTTTCGCCAAAAGCACCTGGGAGAACCTCGCGCTGCCAGCGGTCTTTCCAATAAGGGAAATGTTCGGCCGGATACACGCAAACGGCTTTATCTGCTCCGCCATGAAAAACAAGATCACCTTGCCCATCACCGTTCAGCCCGGTACGAGTGAGATAAATAGGCTGTGTTCCGATCGGTTCCTTATTGATGCCCGTGCTTATATCTTTCTTCCCGAATTGTACGGTTTCCGGCAGACCCGTATTAATCGAGATCAGTGTTCCTAGCTCCATCCCTGCTCCTCCTTCATCAACTACGGTATATTACAACGAATTATACGCCGAAATATGGAAGCCAAGCAATCTTTAATGCCGTTAACAGTAGCGATTTTGACATGTTTTCCCCTATTCGATCAGCTTGTTACAGAACGTGTCGAAAGCGCACTTTTCGTGTTGTTTCATGCGCTTCCCCGGGAAATATTCACGAGCATTTGGGGAAATATTTTCCGATGACAGGTTTATTATTTCCCCATGCTCTTGGCTGTATTTTATAAGATCGAAGGTTGATTTCTAATGTTGCGGGAATTTTCTTTCAATTCTGATACATTCATCGATGGACCTTCGGCTGAACCGAATGGAGCCAACAACCTTGAACGGCAGCTTCTTCAGCAATGCGCGGTATTTCCACTCGATTAGTAAGCCGCCGATCAACACTGCGAAAGCCAAGTAGAGAAGGAGGACAGAATCCATAAATGCGAATGCGGCAGCTGCACTTATCGAAAGCCAGCTGAGCGCGATCGCATCCACATACATCCCATACGCACCGAGATTCCACGGCCCCTTAAGCTTCGCAAGATTCCTATTCGTTATTTCCCCATACAGCTTAGCTCCAATGGGTAATGCCAGTGCAATATGCAGCGCTCCTACACTTAATAAGATCAGCTGTAGAAGAGTGTGTTGCGGAGTCATTGCGCCTGCAGACAACGATTTGAGCACCAATGAGAATACGCCTGCACCTATAGATACGGCAAGCACCGCACGAAGTGGCGTTCGATAGAGCACTGAAACGGCCGAAAGTCTGCCTGAGTAAGGCGCGGCTTCATCTCTCGCCATAGCAAATAACGTACGTGAAGCTGCTGCCATTGAAGCATTCCCATTCATCCACACAAACGAAACGATAAGCAGCAGTAGGATCGCGTTGCTTAGCGCTCCCCATTTGGTCCATAGAGTGACGAACCAAGCACTTATGTCCGAATAGGAGGTCAGCCCCTCACTCCCAACCGGAAACCACATAAACAGAAGCACGAATAATATAAATCCGAATAAACCAAGCATTACCGATGAGAAGAAGATTGACCACGGAACGATAATACGAGGGTCCCTCGTTTCTTCTGCCATCTGCCCTGCAAAGTCGCTGCCCAGAAAGAGCCGCTGCAGCATGAGCATCCCGATTACCATCACTGGTTGACTATCGCCGACAGTAGCGCCTGCGATTGGGTCATTACCAGCCAACATTTGAAACGGATAGCTAGCCGGCCATGCTGCAGCAACGAAGAAAAGAATGATTGTAAACCATAACAACAGCTGCAGTCCGCTAGAAATGCCCGCGATTTTACCCAAGGAGTGAACCCCTCTTATATTCAGAAGAGCTTGCGTGAGAAACAGCACAATTAGGAGCACATAATACAACTCCCCGCCGCCTGCATACCCCAACCGCTGCTCCATCACGTTATAGATCCAATCTGCCAGAAGCAGATTCGTCGTTACCAGCATGAAGATCGTGCCTAGAAAATGCAGCCAGCCCGACCATAAGCCCATTCGTCGTCCGCCGGCCGATAACGCCCAATGATAGCAGCCGCCTGCAGTAGGAACGGCAGAAGCAAGTGCCGCAAGCGAGCTTGCCGTTACGATGCCGAAGCAGGTGAGGATTGGCCAACCGATGCCGATTACCGCAGGGCCGCCTGCAGCTAAGGCAGGACCCATAAACAGGACCGCTCCGCCGATAAACGATAAGGATGTAAAGGACAGCCCAAACAAAGATAAACCGCCGATATGCCGAGTAAGCTGCTGTGCGAATCCGATTCCGTTCAGATCATGCTTATCCTGCATATATCGCACATAGGGCGAGTAGTGATGCAAGGATTGGTGCAAGGACCGCTTAGCGCCGCGTTCCGCCGTCCGTGCGAGGAATAGGGAGAGACCACATGCGCATACGAAAATCAAACAACCTGCCCACAGCAAAAACAATGTCTCCACCCCCATACTTGACTCTATGAGCGAGACAATCCCAACAGCACAACTAAAAAATCCGCCTGCATTGTAGCTGCCAGAACGGATTGGACCTTGCATGATTATTCGATTGGAGATGGGTTATGCTCAACTTTTCAATCCTATTTCCTCAAGCTGTTCAACACATGACACTTTACTTGCTCGATATCAAACGGCTTGGTGAAAAACGATTGCACGCCCAGCTGTTTGGCTGCCTCCATTTTGAGCGGATCTCCGAATGCAGTTATCATCGCGACCTGCACATGTTCGTTCCATTGACGAATCCCTTGCAGCGCTTCTATTCCGTCCATATCCGGCATCTTCAGATCAAGCAATATGAAGTCAATCTCCGTTGAACGAACGGTATCAATCGCAGCAGCGCCATTGATCGCCTCATAGACAGTCAAACCTTCAAGCTCGAACAATTCTCGCAGCAGCATACGGATTGCCGCTTGGTCGTCAATGATGAGAATACTGAAATTCGCCAAGTTATCACTTGTATCCGTCTCTTCATCGACTGTCCGTTTACGCTCTGCTGAAGCTTGCTGAGTATTGAAATGGTGCTTTTGGCTTTGATGGTCGCAGTCAATGACGGGTTTATTATTCTCGTGCTGTCTTCGTCTGATCAATGTGAAAGTCAGAATAAAGCATATTGGCAGCAATATGAGAACATAAATCATAAGGATCTCCTCTAGTACAGTTAATTGTTCACATCCATACGGCCAAGTGGACCGTTCGGATTAATGATATCGCTTAGGTCATAGACGGAAATCGGAAAGTACGGAAACCCGAATGCATAAGGAGTAAGCTCATACAACGCAAAATAGATGACAAGCGCGCGATCTGCGATATAGAACGGTTGATCCGGCCGAATGGCGTTGAACGGCTCTAAAGTGGCGATTTGTCTCTCATCGATTTGAGCCTTGATGATATCTGACAGCCTGCCGACATAATTACTGCCTGGTTTGAAAAGCTCCGACAGCGTGTATGACTTGCCTGTGCCTGTATCGAACGTAAGCGACTCCTGAAGCGTTAGCCCATGAGCCCCGCCTGTAAAGGCGTAATTAAACAACGATAAGCTTAGAATGTCCTTCTCGTTCGTCTTGATCTCGAAATACCCTTGCATATCGGCGCGCGGATCCTCAAGAGAGCCTTGATTTTGCACAAGCTCGCTTACCGTTCTGCGTATTTTTCCGTTAATTGAATTGCGTGCCGCTGTGTTGTGAAGTCCGCTTACGACCGGAACCCATAGCTCGGCTTTCGGGAACGTGACGCGGGAGGCATGAATAACGGCCGGAAACTGAAATGCCATGATGGAACACCTGCCTATTCTAGGTTAATGCTCCATTGTATGCCGCTTCCTATTTAGATGACTCTTCTCATCTCATGCCATTCAATGCCCCCGTGCGTGGATGCCGAAACGGCTGCGTATTCGAACCCGAGACCTTCATAGAAAGCGATCAAATGTTGTTCACACATGAGAACGATCGAAGCGAGCTGATCGGATTCGGCTTGTCGTATAAGCGCTCTCATAAGCGCAGTTCCGATGCCGTTGAATCGATGCTCGGGAGCGACTGCGACGGACAGGATAACGAGGTGGTTTCCACCGGTTTCGGCACTGTGCGCACTCTTCACCGCATCACTCTCACAGCTGCTTTCATCTGTGCGAACACCGCAGGAGAGCCCGATAAGCTCGTTGTTCTGCCAAGCCGACCAGAAATAGCCCGGGAAATGCTGTTGTCTGAACGTAAAAGATTCCCTCGTTGCCGCAGCTTCAACAGAATAACAAGCGAGCTCCAGCTTATGGGCGGCATCCAGCTCAGTTTGGTCGATTGGCCGCAGCTCGTAATTGACGGAAGTACTCACAGCAGCATTTTCTCCCGCTCCGTCATTCTTCTTCCCTTAATATCCAGCACGATCTTCCCGTTATTCAAGCCGATAATCCGATCGGCGAAACGTTCTGCCCAGTCGCCTTGATGCATGACCGCAACTACCGAGATCCCTTGCGTCTGGCACATCTTCTTCAAATCGGCCAGCACTTGCTCTGCCGCATGCGGATCCAAGCCGGATACCGGTTCATCAGTAAGCAGCGTCTTGGCACCGTGGACCAAAGCGCGTGCCATCGCAATACGCTGCTTCTCCCCGCCGCTCAGCTTGTCGCCCTTCTGATGCGCCTTCTCGAGCAGCCCCATCTTCTCGATCATATCCATGGCACCCATGTAGTCATCGCTGCGAATCATGCCTGTCACTCGCCGCCAGATCGGTGTTTGATGCGATGTGCCGATGAGCACGTTCTTAAGCGCGGTACGCTTGCCGATTAAAGTTGGCTTCTCTTCCAAATACGCGATTTCACGGCGGATTTTCATTTTGCCAAGCAGACCTTTTTTGAGAATGTCGACGCCGTCCACGATGTAGGTTCCGCCGCTCCACGACTCTCTCATTGCCAAGCATCGGAGAAGCATGGACTTCCCGCTTCCGCTTGCCCCCTTGATGGCGATGAATTCACCGGGCTCTATGTTAAAGCTGATCCCGGATAGCACCTTCGGCCCGCCCGGAATTTGTTTGGATAATTGATCGACTTTTATCATGAGTGGCGCTCCTTTATGAATGCATTTGCTGTTGAATTCGCAGAGTTCTATGTAAGCTATTAATCTAGTTTAAGTTAAAAAAATAATAGTTTCCATACGAACAAATGTTTGCTATAATAAAAACAAGAACACACGTTCTAAATTCCCGCCAATTGTGAGGAGGCTAACCATCATGAATAACTGTGAAAACTATCGATTTATTGAAACGCATCGACCTTTCCGGGATCTAACTTTTAAGTTTTATTCCAACGGCTCTTTGACCATTATCGACAACAGTGCTGAAGAGGTTATTAGCCCCCGCGAATTGAAAGGGGCAAGCTATGATTTCTATGTTCGCAAGAGAATCGCTTATATTAAGCAGGATCTTACTGCTAAATTAAATAAGTATGCTTAACATCTCACAGTCTCTATATGTGTTCGCAGTTTCCCTTTGATTTCTGACTGCTGTGCATATAGAGACTGTTCCCTGTCCCTGCCCTGCCGTATATATTAAGGCAGCTGTTTGTTAATGCCGTTTAAGCTGGAGGGTCTGCTCGCAAGTTTCTCCAGCTTCTTTAATGAGGAAGAATAATCTCTCCCTTCTGATTCACTGCCATGGTTTTTCTTATTGCTGTTCCGATTTGTTGGCATACATCATTCACCTCCACCTACAGTATTTGTAAATCTTCCCAGTACTATTCGATTTGACGGCGAATCCCAAGATGCGGTAGATTGAATCTACACAGCGAAATCATCTGGGAAGGAGCCGTGCCTAAGATGAAACAAAGTATTTTATTCGATCTCGATGATACGCTAATTTACTGCAACAAGTATTTCTACTTCGTCATTGATCAATTTACAGATCTCATGTCAGACTGGTTCAGAGGTTATGGAATTTCGGCTCAAGAAATTCGTGACAAGCAAACCGAAATCGACATTGCCGGCGTACATGTATCCGGCTTTAAGAGCGATCACTTCCCACAATCCTTTATCGGAACTTATCAGCATTTCTCCGATCTACTGGGCAGAGCACTATCCCCTGTAGAGGTAGACATGCTGTGGAAACTAGGAAGAAGTGTTTATGAACATGAGGTTGAGCCTTATCCGTTCATGGAAGAGACGCTGGACGAACTGGCCTCAAAGGGGCATGAGCTGCACCTGTACACCGGTGGAGAAATGTTAATTCAACAACGCAAAATCAAGGAGATGCAGCTGGAGCGGTATTTTGGTCCACGCATCTATGTGCGTTCAATGAAGAATGTCGAAGCGATGGAGAACATTCTGCGCGAAGGCAAATTCGATCGCAAGTCGACTTGGATGATCGGCAACTCCATCCGTACTGACGTAATACCCGCACTTACTTCGGGCATACACGCTATTCACATGAAGACGGATTCCGAATGGGCGTACAATATTGTCGGCATTGATGTGGAGCCGAAAGGCGCATTCTTCACCTTAGACCAGCTAAGGGATGTTCCGACAAGTATTCATACTTACCTGAACCAGCGCGGTCCTAACTAACCAACAACAAGAGGCTTGTCCCGCACAGGAGCGATTACCACTCCTGTGCGGACAAGCCTCTTGTTCGTTCTTACGGAGCAGGTACAAATTCTACTGCTCCGGTTGTCGTATTCGTTAAGGTTAGTTTGCCGGATTCGCTGGTACCGTCTTCCCGCTTAAACGCGGAAGAACGCGTCGCGCCGCTCACCGCCAGCGCCTTCGCCATCGTTGCCGTTACCAGGCGTCCCTGCTGTTCTTTCCAGATGACGAATGTACAGCCTTCCCTAAATCGCAAACAGCCATAGCCGCGTTTACCTTCCACAAGCTCACCGCCGCAGCCCGGCCGTGGACAAGATGCAATCACCTTCGGCATGCTTGCTGACGGTTCCGGAGATGCTGCAGTACGTGTCGCTGCAGCAGCACGGGTTTGGGAGCTGCCGCTTCCAGTCGTTGAAGTGCTTGCCGACTTCGAGCGAGATGCAGCTGTGTTCCTAGCAGTTGACCCCGAGCTCGACCCAGTCTCCGTAGACTTCGCCGTCTTCCCCTTCGAAGAAGCCCTTGTGCTCTTCTCGCCAGAACCAGAAGCTTTCGCCCCCTTGCCTCTGCCTTTAGCTTCTCCGCCCGCTTGCCCCGGCTCCTCGAATAGGCTCGCATCCGCTTGGCGTTGATGCTTCACTTTGCCGACAATCATCTCGGCAAACTGCTTCACCTTCGCAATGAACTGCTCATCCGATGCTTCGCCCTTCGAGATCTGATGGAGGCGCTGCTCCCACCTGCCTGTCATTTCCGGCGAAGCGAGCAGTTCTACACCGGCGCCGCGAATGAGCTCGATTGCTGCGCAGCCCTTCGTCGTGATATCGAGCCGCTTGCCTGTAGGCTTAATATAACCGACATACTTGAGCCTCTCGATCGTCGCCGCACGAGTTGCCGGTGTACCCAGCCCCGTCTGCTTCATCGCATCTCGAAGCTCTTCATCCTCAATCGCTTTGCCGGCACTCTCCATCGCTTTGAGCAGCGTGCCTTCCGTATACGGCTTCGGCGGTTTCGTCGCCTTCTCCAGTGCATCTGCGCTGTCACAATGGACTGCTGCATCGGCATCTACCGAGAACGGACGATCGGTTTCAACCAGATCATCCTCTTGATCGTCCGTCGCATCATCGGATTTCTTCTTCGACTTGCTCTTTGCTTTGCTCGCGTTGCCGTCATCCTGATCGCCTAACACGACGCGCCATCCCGCATCCAGCTGTTCCTTGGCGCGCGTGCGGAACTGCTCCTCTTCTACCTCTGTCAACACTTCATGATTGTTATAGACGGCAGGAGGATAGTAATGAGAGAGGAATCGTCGAACGATCATATCGTAAATGTGCTGCTCTTCCGTGCTTAAGGTGCCGGGACGCTTAGGCGTCGGCAGGATCGCATGGTGATCCTCGACCTTAGCCGGATTACAGACGGCTTTGTTGCCCTTATGCACTCTGCTGCGATCCGCACCATTAGCAAGATCTCCGTAAGACGTTTGTTTAAGCATGTTAAGAACATTCCCCATTATGGGGAGGTTCTCTTCCGTCACATAGTTGGAGCTTGTCCGCGGATACGTAATCACTTTGTGTTTCTCATAGAGCGATTGCGCGATGTCGAGCGTTTTCTTCGCCGGATATCCATATCTGCCGTTCGCTTCGCGCTGCAGCAGTGTTAGATCGTATAGCCGAAATGGATATTCCTTCGATTCGGTCACCGTATAGCTGATAATCTTAGCCGGTTTTCCGGATACCTTCGCGGCCAGCGCTTCAGCTTGCTCGCGTTTCGTTATCCGGTCTCCCTGCCAGACGCCTTTATAAGTAAAGTCTCCCTGACTGAATGAAGCTTGAACGACGAAAAACGTCTCACTGTCAAAAGCCGTAATTTCTTTATGCCGATCGTAGAGCAGCGCTAATACAGGTGTTTGTACGCGTCCGACCGACAGCAGCGTTTTGTGGCGGATGGTAAATGCCCGCGAAGCATTCATGCCAACCAGCCAATCCGCTTCACTTCGCGCCTTCGCCGCACGTGTCAAATCATCATACTCCTGATCGCTGCGCAGCCCATCAAACCCGCGCCGAATCGTCTCCGGCGTCAAATCGGAAATCCACAGCCGATCTGTCGGCTGCGGCATTTTCAAATATTGCCGGATCAGATGGAAGATAAGCTGACCTTCACGCCCGGCATCGCATGCGTTAACAAGCCGGTCACAGCGCTTCGACAGCTCGCCGATTGTAGCAAGCTGATCCTTCGTCCGCGCATTCGGCCAAAGCTTAAAGCGATCCGGAATGATGGGCAAATCCGCTTCATTCCATCTCTTATACTTGGGGTCGTACTGATCCGGCTCTGCGAGACTGACCAAATGGCCGATCGCCCACGTAATAATGTAGTGCTCGCCTTCCAAATAAGCGCGTTTGTTCTGCGCCTTCGGCTCCACGACTGCGGCGATTGTCCGACCCATATCGGGTTTCTCTGCGATAATCAATGTTTTCAAGCAATCGCCTCTTTACCGTTCGTTAACCGACATAATCTGACGTTTCATCGCTTCCAAAATCGTCCGAACGCCTTTCGACCAATTGACGTCTTCGGCATATTTCGTATTGATCCAAGTGAGTGCGTCGATATCATCAGGTCTTCCTTGACTTTTATGTACAATCGTATTGCTCGCGATCTTCGCAGATTCGCTGATTGTTGTATTAAACTCTTTCCAGCTGTGAAACACATTAAACGGATTGTTGGCGATCTTCTTCGCATCTTTGTGCGTCTTCGGTACAAAAGCCTGTTCTTGTCCGGTTATCGCAAACAGCAATAGCGGATGGATATCATGCTCCTTAGCCGCATTAACGATGGTACTGAGATACGGTTCCTCGGCAAGCAACGACGATTTCCCCGCCAAATACCGCACAAGCCGTTCTTTATTAATTTCCACATACCTCAGCTCATTGGGAAGTTCATTCTTATACTTCTGCACGATCACATCGGGCGGCGGCTGGGAAACCGGGCGGCTCACAACCATAGGTTGTCCTGTCTTAGGGAGCTCTGCAGGAGCAGTTGGCGGATGTAGGGTCCACCAGCCGTAGAACAACGTCGACACGCTTAGCGCCACCGTAAGGAACATATACGTACTCGGCTTGCTTCTGCTGCCAATACGGCCATTACGGCTGCCAGGAAGCGTGATAATCTCTGCCATCCGATCCGGCGCGCGATAATAGCCTGCCACAGTGCCGACCACTGCATCCCAAGCTTCCACTTGCATATGAGGAGAGTTCGCAATATGAATGCCTTCTTCAACGATGCCTTTGAACACTTCAGACTCGATCGTCACGCCAAGTCGCTGCTCTACCCACTCGTGCAAGGCATGGAAAAGCTGAGGATCACGATAATCGAGCCTCAGGCATGCTTCAAAAATATGCTTCTCATGAACAGGAACTTGCTTCCGAACCGCAATGCTCCGCAGCAACTCGGTCGAAACGCTCATCTTATGAGCTTGTGGAAAATCAGGTAATTGTCGCAGGACGATACGCTGCATCGCATCCGCAACGATTTCGGCTCGGCGGTCGCTAGGCAAGTCACCGTACTTATGCTGGACATAATGTCTGATTTTATGAATATCCGTCGGCGTTAGAACACCTGCAGCTGTGGTGCGCAATCGAATCTCCTCCCACCAAGAAACGATAACCTACAGCTCATTTTACCACATCTTACCTTAACCGCCGATAGAGAGATTTGCAATCCGTGCTTGAATTTCTGCAGATTCAATATACGTTCTTATCTGTTCCTTCTCATCAGAGGTGAATTGAAACTCGCAATCGCAGCCCTCATCCAGAGGTACGATCTGAGCAATTACGCCGCTGTGCGTACATATAACTAATGCCGTTAAATCAACTAGCCCGTCAGGGACAGGCGTTGTTTGATCCACGATCATGCGCAGCTCAAGATCAATCCATTGATCGTCACGTCGTTCTATGCGAGGAATGAATGTCATAAATCGCAGCTGAGTAATCTGCTCGGAACCGTATTGTATCATCTTCTTCATTCCACTCCTTCGTAAAACGAAATAAAAGCGCCCGTAGGCGCTTTGCATTCCGAGTTCCTTCGTTCATTAAGGAAGCATCGTTGTTCCCATCAAATAACGGTCCACTTCACGCGCAGCCTCGCGGCCTTCGTTGATTGCCCAAACAACCAAGCTTTGTCCACGGCGCATATCGCCTGCAGCGAATACTTTATCGACGCTCGTTTTGTATTTGCCATATTCGGCTTTTACATTCGAACGACGGTCTTGTTCAAGTCCAAGCTTCTGAATCAGCGTGTTCTCAGGACCTTCGAAGCCGACCGCGATCATAACCAGATCAGCTGGCCAAACTTTCTCCGTACCTGGGATTTCCGTATAGATTCTGCGTCCTGTTTCATCCACAGTACGCTGGATTTGCACGGTGTGCAATTCTTTCAAGTTGCCATTCTCGTCACCTACGAATTTCTTCGTCAGTACGGAGAATGCACGAGGGTCTTCACCATATAACGCGCGAGCTTCCTCTTGTGCGTAGTCAAGCGTGTACACGTTAGGGAATTGCGGCCATGGGTTCTTCTCTTGATCACGTACCAGTGGTGCTTTGCCAACCGTACCGAATTGCGTTACCGATTTACAACCGTGGCGTAGTGCCGTTGCCACACAGTCAGTACCTGTGTCGCCGCCGCCGATAACGATAACATCCTTATCTTTAGCCGAAATATAATTACCGTCTTCCAAGTTGGAATCCAGGTAGCTCTTGATTGTACCGTTCAAATAATCCATTGCCAAGTGAACGCCGTTCAAGTCGCGGCCTTCGATGTCAACCTCGCGAGCCTTAGTAGCACCGCCGCAAAGGACAATCGCATCAAATTCATTCATCAGCTGTTCAGCCGGTACGTTTGTGCCAACCTCAGCATTCGTTACGAAGTTAATGCCTTCTGCTTCCATCAGATCCACACGACGCTGAACCACTTTCTTATCGAGCTTCATAGTTGGAATACCGTAAGTGAGCAAGCCGCCGATACGATCTGCACGCTCATAAACCGTTACAGTATGGCCCGCTTTGTTAAGCTGTGCTGCGGTAGCCATTCCGGCAGGACCGGAACCTACAACGGCAACCTTCTTGCCTGTACGCATAAGCGGGGGCTGTGGAACGACCCAGCCTTCTTCGAAGCCTTTATCGATAATGGACTGCTCGATTGTTTTGATCGTAACCGCATCGCCGATCAGGCCAACCGTACAAGAACCTTCACACGGAGCCGGGCAAACACGGCCGGTGAATTCCGGGAAATTGTTCGTTTTGTGCAAACGATCAAGCGCTTCGCGCCAAAGCCCACGATAGATGAGGTTATTCCATTCCGGAATAAGGTTGTTCACCGGGCAGCCCGATGCGCCTCCCGGAAGCTCGATGCCTGTATGGCAGTAAGGCGTACCGCAATCCATGCAGCGCGCGCCTTGCGTTCTTAGCTGATCTTCACTGAAATGCTTATGAAATTCATCCCAATCCTTAATCCGTTCCAGCGGATCGCGGTCAGCAGGCAGTTCGCGTTTGTAGTCCATAAATCCAGTAGGTGTAGACATGATCGCTTTTCCTCCATCCATTTTCCCATTACCGAATGTTCGTTATCTCTCTAAAACTATATCGGGAATCGACATTGAATTCAATATCAAACTTTACCATATAAAACCTGATAACTATTTACAATATCTTAGCAACTTGGCTTAACGCAATAAATGGATTTTCCGTACAATCATTTGCACTTTATCACATAATGTTAGGCTTTTGCCAAACAAATAGTGATTACTCTAACGAGCGTTCCTGACATATGTAACGATTGTAAAATCATAGGCGTTCTTCTCATCCTTCGAGAAATGCTCCCTATCCTGCACGGTCCACTCATTTATCCGGAAGGTTGGAAAATGCGCGTCCCCTGCCACATCAGCTTCGACTTCCGTTAACCACAGCTTGTCCGCATAGGGCATAAACAGTGAATATATCTCTGCGCCGCCCATGATAACAAGCTCTTCGCCTTCATTACCGCCATACTGAGTCAACACGTCTTCAACGGAATGAGCAATCTCACAGCCATCCGGCTTGTAATCCCTGCTGCGAGTCAGGATTACATTACGACGATTCTTGAGCGGACCGCTAAGCGATTCGAAGGTCTTACGCCCCATCACAACGGTCTTGCCAGCTGTAGAACGGCGAAAATGGGCCATTTCTGCCGGCAAACTCCATGGCATGCCGTTGTCGATCCCGATCACACGGTTGCGCGCCATTGCGGCAATCATTGCAATAGTCATAATCGGCCCCCTCCCCTATATCGCGACTTCAGCTTTAATCGTTGGATGATGCTGATAATCGGCAATTTCGAAATCATCATACACATAATCGAGAATCGATTCCGGCTTTCGCTTAATGATAAGCTTCGGCAGCGGCAGCGTTTCACGAGTCAATTGAAGCTTAACCTGCTCGATATGATTGCTATAGATATGAACATCCGCGCCTGAATAAATAAAATCCCCAACTCCAAGATCGCATTGCTGGGCAATCATATGCGTAAGCAGCGCGTATTGCGCAATATTAAACGGCAAACCCAAGAATGTATCGGAGGAACGCATCGTCAGCATACAAGAGAGTTTTCCGTTAGCCACGTAGAATTGGAATACAAAATGGCAAGGTGGAAGCTTCATATTCTCGATTTCGGCTACATTCCATGCACTGACAATATGGCGCCTGGAATCCGGATTATGCTTGATCGATTCTATTACAGCAGCAATTTGATCGATGCGACGACCGTCTGGTGTCTCCCACGCCCGCCACTGCGACCCGTAAACAGGACCCAGATCGCCGTTCTCATCTGCCCACTCATTCCAAATCCGAACGCCATTCTCTTGCAGGTAACGAACGTTCGTATCGCCCTTAAGGAACCAGAGCAGTTCATGAATAATGGATTTCACATGCATCCGTTTCGTCGTGACCAGCGGGAAACCTTGATTCAAGTCGAATCGAAGCTGACGACCGAACACGGATCTCGTTCCTGTTCCTGTACGATCCTCTTTAACAACCCCGTTATCCAAGACATCCTGAAGCAAATCCAAATAAGCCTTCAACGTCCGTTAACCCCTCTCCATCTTTCGACAAAAACCGCTTCCTATTAGTGTACCATTTAAAGGCTCTTCTGTCTGTCCTGTTTTCGCTGCATTCTTAGTTCGTATCGATCCGGTGCGGACAGATGAAGCGCCTGTTCTTCTTCATTCTGCGGAATGATGCCTGGAACAGGGGTCGGCTTGCCTTGCCCATCGAGCGCAACAAAGGTGAAGAAGGCGGTGACCGCTGTTTTGCGCTCCCCCGTGTAGACATGCTCGGTTTGGACCTTCACATAGATTTCCATAGAGCTTTTACGAGTCCATGTTACAAAAGCTTCTACGTCGATCATATCGCCTACTTTAATCGGTGCAACGAAATCCAAACTATCTGTCGATGCGGTTACGACCGGCCCCCGCGCATGGCGCATGCTTGTTATCGCCGCGATCTTATCCATGTATTCCATTACTTTGCCGCCGAACATCGTTCCGTGGTAATTCGTATCCGACGGGAAGATCAGCTGCATCATCGTTGATCTCGATTCGTCCGTTGTTTTCTTCATCACTTCGTTCGTCATTGCAGGCTGCCTCCTTGGCTAAATACTAAAGAAGAAAGAGGCCCAGCTGCAGAACAACTGCGGCGTGACCTCTTGAATTCCTGTAAGCCTTGGTTATATATAGATTAGCTTGTTATTTGGCAATTGCGTGAATCGGATGTCCAAGCGCCACTTCAACCGCATCCAGAACGATTTCGCCAAGCGTTGGATGTGCATGGATCGTCAGAGCGATATCTTCAAGCGTGGCGCCCATTTCGATTGCAAGTCCTAGCTCTGCGATCATGTTGGAAGCTTCAATACCGGCGATTTGGGCACCAAGTAAGAGACCGTTATCCGCATCTGCGATTACTTTGACAAAACCTTCGTTTACGCCAAGGGACAATGCACGTCCGTTGATGTTGAACGGGAATTTGCCGACCTTCACATTGTGGCCTTTATCCTTAGCTTCCTTCTCGCTGTAGCCTACGCTAGACAACTCAGGATCGGAGAATACCACAAGCGGAATGCACTTGTAATCGATTTTGCTTGGTTGACCGGCAATGACTTCTGCAGCAACGCGGCCTTCATACATCGCTTTATGCGCAAGCGCAGGTCCTGCGATAATATCGCCAATTGCGAAGATGTGTGGAATGCTTGTACGGCATTGCTCGTCGACTTCGATCATACCACGATCGGTCATCTTCACATCGATCATATCAAGGCCAAGCTCACCATCTGTATTTGGACGGCGTCCAACCGTTACAAGCAAGTAATCTGCTGTAACTTGTTTGTCTTCGCCACCCACTGTGTACGTAACGGTTACATCGTTGTCTGTTTGTACGGCACTCTTCGCTTGAGCACCTGTTACGATATCTGTTTTGGTGCCTTTAAGCTTCTTCGCTACGAGAGAAGACATGTCGCTGTCAAAGCCGGGAAGAATCGAATCGGAACCTTCGATTACCGTAACCTTCGTACCGAAACGAGCATACATTTGACCAAGCTCGATGCCGATGTAGCCGCCGCCGATAACAACGAGGCTCTTCGGAATTTCAGGCAAGGACAATGCTTCTGTCGAAGAAACGATACGGCCGCCGTAAGGGAATGCCTTCAGCTCGATTGGACGGGAACCTGTTGCAATGATGCAGTTCTTGAAACGGTAGCGCGGAGCTTCTTGCTCATTGAATACACGTGCTTCCGTATCGCTGATGAACATCACTTCGCCGCTGAAGAATTGAATTTTGTTAGCTTTCAACAGTTGGCCAACGCCGCCGGTCAATTTCTTAACTACGCCGTTCTTGAACTCTTGAACTTTGCTCCACTCCACTTTCACATCGGAAGCCGTGATACCGAAGGAAGAAGCGTGAGAGATGGATTCATATTGGTGGGACGCCGAGATCAGCGCCTTGGACGGGATACAGCCGACGTTCAAGCATACGCCGCCTACATATTGTTTATCTACAACAAGCACACTTTGGCCAAGCTGCGCAGCGCGAATTGCCGCTACATAGCCGCCAGGGCCTGCTCCAATGACTAGCAAATCAATATCGAGTGATGCATCTCCTACTACCATGGTTTTAAACCTCCATTACAAGTAATTGCGGATCAGCCAGCAGCTGTTTAATGTAGTTCATGAAGTTTTGCGCTGTTGCCCCATCAATGAGACGGTGGTCAAAACTTAGGGAAAGTGCCATAACCGATGCAGCTACGATTTCGCCGTTCTTCACAACCGGTTTCTCGGAAATACGGCCTGTACCAAGAATAGCAACTTCAGGGAAGTTGATAACCGGTGTAAAGAACATGCCGCCTGCGGAACCAATGTTAGTAATGCTGATCGTGCTGCCTCTCAGTTCGGTAGCTGTAAGCTTACCGTCACGACCGCGAGTAGCCAGATCTTTGATCGCATCTGCAACCATCCAAACGTTCTTACGGTCAGCATCCTGGATCACCGGAACGATCAAACCGTTATCTGTATCGGTAGCAATACCGATATTGTAGTATTTCTTGTACACGATCTCTTGTTTCTCTTCATCAAGCGTCGCGTTCATGATCGGGAACTGACGGCAAGCCGCAACAAGAGCCTTCACGATGAATGGCAGGTAAGTCAGCTTAACGCCTTTCTTCTCTGCGATCGGCTTGGCTTTCGTACGAAGCTCAACTAGTGCAGTAACATCCACTTCATCCATCAGCGTAACGTGAGGTGCTGTGTAGACCGATTTAACCATCGCGTTCGCAATTACTTTGCGAATGCCTTTGAATGGTACGCGCTCTTCAGCACGGTCGCCGATAACGACTGCCGCTTGTGCAGCTGGTTTCGAATCAGCCGATGCCGATGCAACGGCTGCATCTTCTTGAGCTGCCGGAGCTGCTTGTGCCGCCGTGCCGCCGCCTGCAGCAATTGCAGTAACGTCCTCGCGCGTGATGCGGCCGTTCTTGCCAGAGCCTGCTACGCCGGACAGATCAACGGCTTGTTCGCGAGCGAATTTACGCACGCTAGGCGTTGCCAGAACCAAACCACCAGCTGCTTTAACTGGAGCCGATGCTGGTGCTGGTGCTGCTGGCGCCGGAGCCGCTGCAGTTGTTGGTGCCGGTGCTGCTACTGGTGCTGGTGCTTCCGCAGGTGCCGGTGCACTGTGGCTGTCGCCGGCTGGTGCTGCTTGCTCAGGCACTTCGCCTTCTGCATCAATGATCGCGACGATATCGCCAACATGGCAAACCTGTCCGTCCTTTACGAGCACTTCAAGCACTTTACCATTTACAGGACAAGGAACTTCTACGATTGCCTTGTCATTCTGTACTTCCATGATGATATCTTCATCCGTTACTGTAGCGCCTGGCGTAATATGCATTTTGACGATTTCGCCTTCATGCAAGCCTTCGCCCAGCTCCGGGAAACGATACTCGAATTTTGCCACGTCCCGTGACCTCCTTCTCAGTCTTCACAACCTGCTCTATGGTGGGTTTATCTATTAAAAGTTCAGCACTTGGTTAACTGCTTTAATGATGCGAGCAGGGCTTGGCAGCCATGCGTCTTCCACTTGTGCGAACGGGTAAACCGTATCCGGACCCGCTACGCGAAGTACCGGTGCTTCCAGATGAAGGATTGCGTTCTCGTTGATTTGAGCAATGATTTCCGCAGCTGCACCGGAAGTTTTCTGTGCTTCTTGTACAACGATTGCACGGTTTGTTTTCTTGATCGAAGCAACGATGGTTTCGATATCAAGCGGAAGCAGTGTACGAAGATCGATAACCTCCGCTTTAACGCCGCTCTTCTCAAGCTCTTCAGCAGCCTTAACAGCTGTATGAACCATAAGACCGTAAGCGATGATCGTGACATCGGAACCTTCACGAACAACATTGGCTTTACCGATCTCAACCGTGTACGCCTCTTCAGGCACATCTTGACGGAAAGCATGGTATAGGTTCAAATGCTCCATGAAGAATACAGGGTCATTGTCGCGGATAGCCGCAACAAGAAGGCCTTTTGCATCATAAGGGTTGGAAGGCACGATTACTTTAATACCAGGCGTTTGAATCGCCAAGCCTTCAAGGGAATCGGTGTGAAGCTCAGCTGCCTTAACGCCGCCGCCAAATGGCGTACGGAATACGATTGGCGAGTTATAGCGTCCACCCGAGCGGTAACGCATACGCGCTGCTTGGATAAACATTTGATCCATGGCTTCATAGATAAACCCTACGAATTGAATTTCTGCTACAGGGCGGAAGCCTTGAAGCCCCATCCCTACTGCCATACCTGCAATCGCAGATTCAGCAAGCGGTGTATCGAATACGCGGTCTTCGCCGAATTCGCCTTGAAGTCCTTCTGTCGCACGGAAAACGCCGCCAACCTTACCAACGTCTTCACCGAAAATGTATACGTTCGGGTCATTCTTAAGCTCCACACGCATTGCGTCGCGGATCGCTTCTTTCATATTCATTTGAGCCATTGTCGCGAGTTCCTCCTTAGCTAACTTCGATAGTCATCCCATTTATTGGAAATCGGCTTTTTGCGCTTCCAGGTGAGCAGGTGTGTGCTCGAACATGGAATCAATCAGTCCGTTCACAGTCATTTTCTCTGTTGCTTCTGCTTTCTTGATATGCTCGTTTACAGTCGCTTTCGCTTCCTCTTTCACGCGGGCTGTATCTTCATCCGACCACAGACCCTTCTTCTCAAGGAATTTCGCGAAACGAGTGATTGGATCTTTCAGGCTCCATTCGCCCTCTTCATCCTTCGTACGGTATTTCGTCGTATCATCCGCCATGGAATGCGGACGGAAACGGTATGTCAGCATCTCGATCAGCGTAGCGCCTTCGCCGTTACGGCCGCGCTCTGCAGCGTCGGATACTGCTTTGATAACAGCAAGTACATCCATACCGTCAACTTGCACGCCGCGAATACCGGCAGCAATTGCTTTGTGTGCAACCGACAATGCAGCCGTTTGCTTCGCGTACGGTGTTGTGATCGCATAACCGTTGTTTTGAACAACATAAATGACAGGGAGCTTGAATGCGCCGGCAAAGTTCATGCCTTCGTAGAAGTCGCCCTCAGAAGAACCGCCATCACCTGTATAAGTGATCGCTACGCGCTTCTCGCCTTTTTTCTTAAATGCCATTGCAACGCCGGTAGCATGAAGAATTTGAGCGCCGATAATGATTTGCGGCATAAGAACATGAACGTCCGCAGGGATTTGACCACCGTGCTGATGACCACGGGAGTATAGGAATGCTTGATACAGCGGCAATCCGTGCCATACGATTTGCGGCATGTCGCGGTAGCCCGGGCAGACAAAATCGTCTTTGTTTAGTGCATATTCGCTTCCGATCATGGAAGCTTCTTGACCCGAAACAGGTGCATAGAAGCCAAGACGGCCTTGTCTGCCCAAGTTTACGGCACGCTCATCCCATGTGCGTGTGAAAACCATACGATACATAATTTCTTTCAATTGCTCATCCGACAAATTCGGCATAAGCGCTTCGTTAACAATTTCCCCTTCAGGAGACAAAACGGAAAGTGGAGTTACAGGCTCCGTCTGAACTTCGTAAGGCAGCTTGCTCATATTGTTCACCTCAGTTGAATATTTGAAAAAACGAGTATCCCTGTTATAGAATGATTATAAACCTGTTTAACCAAAATGGTCAAAGCATAAAGCACAATAAACCGTTGTATTTTGCAACATTTGATCTATTAGCCTGCCAAATTGTATATGTAACAGAACTATTGAACTAGTAGTACAGTATAGTACAACAGGGCATATTTCTAGCAAAAGCTTCATTTGTTTCCTCCCTTTTGTTTACCCACAACACGTCCAAACCATGCAAGGACAAAGGAGTTTTTATTCATGACCGATCCTCGTTATTTGAAAAGAACGATTGTAAAGGATGTCATTACCAGTCGGTTGCTGCCGGAAGGCTCCCGTGATCTACGGGTATATTTACCACCTGGCTACAATGAATTGCTCAGCTACCCGGTCGTCTATTGCCAAGACGGTGAGCAATTTTTCAATTTTGGCCGTATTGCGACGATTGCCAACCAACTCATTCTGGACGAAGGCATTGAGCCTTTCATCATTGTCGGAATCGATGTCGACATTAAGCTGCGCACGGCCGAATATGCGCCTAATGGAGATCGGCATCACGGCTATGTCAGCTTCATCGGCGAAGAACTGATTCCATACATTGAGTCCAAGTACGCAGCCAGACGAGACGCAGGCGCTCGGATCCTTGCCGGCGATTCCTTAGGCGGATCCGTCAGCCTTCACATTGCGCTCACCTACCCCGAATTGTTCCATCAAGTTATTTCCTTGTCCGGGGCGTTTTATCCCGCTTCACGAGAGATTGCTCGGAATGCTTCCGATCTGAACAAGCTCGAACTATTCATGATCGTAGGGTTGCAAGAAACGGCGTTTAAATCAGACAGCGGCGTATATGATTTTGTCGCGATTAACCGTGAGATGAAAGCAATTCTTGAAGCACAAGGCGCCACAACCCATTACAGCGAGCATGATGGCGATCATGTGTGGGGCTTCTGGCAGCAGCACATTCCGGATGCGCTGAGAACGTTCTTACATCCGGAAGCCTGATTGACTCCTCCTATGCAAAAAGACCGCATCCCATCTTTTCAATGGCATGCGGTCTTTCTTTATTTTACAGTTGATGTTCGTGACGAATTCGCTCCAGAAGATTCTCGCAGCCTCTCAATACAAGGCCGTAGACCTCATCGAAATTGCCTGTGTAATACGGGTCAGGCACATCTTTGCTCGATTCATCGGGCAGCAAATCCATGAATTTGAATACTTTGGCATGTAGATCGGAACGGCTCCCGAAGAGCGCATGAACATCTCGCTCATTGGCACTGTCCATGCAAATGATATAGTCGAAGGTCTGATAGTCGTCAATAAGCACTTGTCTAGCTCGCATTCCCTCGTACGAAATTCCGTAACGCTCCAGCAGCCCGCGCGTACCTTCATGCGGCGGCTTGCCGAGATGCCAATCTCCCGTTCCGGCGGAATCGACTTTGATCCGGTCCTCCAACTCACGCGCCTTCAGTTGATGCCTCAGCACCGCTTCGGCCATCGGCGACCGGCAAATATTTCCCAGACAAACAAATAATACGCTAATCATGATCCTTCTCCTTTTTCTTGCTCAATCTTGGCAGCTTCAGCGCGCTCTTTATCCGAATGGACCGACTGCGCGAGCGCGTATTTCAAGGATCGCCTCGGCAGCCGCCAATTGTAATGTACGGATAGCATTCTGAAAATAATGACGATGACGAATAATATCAATAATTCCACAGGGGATTCGAAGAATCCCAAGCCAATCGCAGCGCCTGCGGCGAGCGCCCAGACCGCATAAATCTCATCGCGCAGCACCAGAGGCTTTCGACCCGCCAGCACGTCGCGAATCATTCCACCGCCAATTCCGGTCAGCATGGCTGCAACCATAACCGCACTTAGCGGGTACTTGCCCGTTGCATACAGCGCCCCTTGAATCGCAAACGCGGATAACCCGATCGCATCGAAGAAAGCTTCGCTTTTCTTCCATCGGTTAATCCACTTGACCGGCATGACGAACGCGATCGTCATTGCGATTACGGCCGTCTTCAACAGCATGCCCTGCGTCCATATCGTCGTAATCGGCACATTGATCAATAGGTTACGGATTACACCGCCGCCAAATGCAGTAACCAGTCCGAGCACATACACGCCCAAAATATCATACTCTTCTTCCATTGCTACAATTGCGCCGCTGACCGCAAATGCAATCGTTCCGATAATGCTGAATACGGTAAAAATGTCCATGTCCATCTGTAGATTCATTGCTTGATGCCTCCGCGTGTCTCCGCTCAATATGATCCTTACTCATTTTAGCCGCGGCACGTCGAATCTACAAGCGTTACATTTTTCATTTCGTCCGTATTTCGGCTGGTCAATGATTCTCATGGGAAGTATACTGTCGTAAAACGCTTCTGGTTCTCGAATGAACCAGACTAATGGCAAAGGCAGGACTTCAAATGATTCCTAAACGAATAGTTATTTTTACAGGCGGACGCCTTGGCCCGTGGGCCCTTGATCTCCTCACCACTGACGATGTACTGATCGGAGCGGATGCCGGCGCATTATTTCTAGTCGAGCATGGCTTGCGGCCGCATGTTGCGCTTGGCGATTTCGATTCCGTTACACCGGCCCAATTGGAATACATCCGCGCGAACAGCGGCGAAACACATGATTACGATCCAATTGATAAGGATTACACCGATACGGAGCTCGCTTGGCGTCTGGCGCTGTCTAAGCGGCCGCAGCAAATCGTCATGCTAGGTGCTCTCGGAACAAGGTTCGACCACTCGCTGGCGAATGTTCACCTGCTCCGAATGGCGCAGCAGCAAGGTATTGCCGCCTCGATTGTAGACGAACACAACTGTATACAGCTTACCGCAGATCAGACAAAGCTGTTTAACAGCAGCTACACTTACGTATCCTTATTGCCGTTATCCGAACGTGTGACAGGCATTACGCTGACTGGTTTTCAGTACCCGCTGCATGAGGCTGAACTCGAAATCGGACAATCACTCGGCATTAGCAACAAACTGTTAAGCGAGGAAGGTCAAATTTCCATCAAGCAAGGGCTGCTGCTCGTTATACAAAGCCGGGACTAAAGGTGACTATCATGGAATGAAAAGCCACCTTATCATGCTCTTTCGCCACAATCAAGCTTTTGGCTCATCCGGCGGTATGATGATGGATAGTCCCGGGACATATTTGCGCCCCATCAGCTTGCGCGTTTTACGGTTCTCCTTCGATTCGAACACGATATCCATATCATAGCCCTCTTCCAATTCCGGGTACAGCTGCGTACTCGGAATATAGAGAGACAGCCTCTTGCGGTTGAAGGTCATCTTATTCTTCTGAACCTGCACAACCACATCGCCACGCTCATTCGCAGGTTGGAATACGATTCCCGTCCGTTTGAGTGGATAAATCCAGACACAATCCCCGACTACGAAAGGTTTCTTGGCGCCTGCTTCATTCGCAGCTTCCTCATTTCTCTTAACTTGAGCTTTCGTATCTTCTTTACCAACGGCCCGCTTCAGCTCGTCATCCCATCGTAACGCAGACTTGGAATCAAACTCCGCAGCATTCAACGTCTGATACTGTTGCGTGGAATGTGCAGATTTGGCTGCAACAACGCGCTCCTCTGCACGTTTAATCACACTCTCAGGCAAACCAAATCTCCTGGCAATTGCAAAAGCATAACTGTCCCCTGCTTCTCCGATTTCAAGCTTGTAGACCGGCTGCAGCGTATCGGCATCGAAAGCCATACGTGCATTCGTGCACCCCTTCATGACGGAGGCAAATCGTTTAATCTCGTTAAAATGTGTCGTGGCGGCCACGAGCGAGCCGCGCTTCAGAAGCTCCTCCAGAACCGCTATGGACAACGCAATTCCTTCGCCCGGATCTGTGCCGGCTGCCAGCTCATCCAGCAGAATTAGCGAGCGACCATTCGCTCTGCGAAGCATGTCGCTGAGACATTCCATGTGCGCGGAGAATGTGCTTAACGATTGCTCGATGCTTTGGCCATCACCGACATCCGCCATAATAGACTGGAATAACCCCAGCTCCGTACCGGCCTCAGCAGGGATAAGCAGCCCGGACTGTACCATTAAGGCGAATAAACCAATAGTCTTAAGTGCGACGGTTTTGCCGCCGGTATTAGGCCCGGTAATGATGAGCTGACGCCATTCGCCGCCGATTTCAATCGTAAGCGGTACTGCTTTGCCGCCTAACAGCGGATGTTTGGCGCCAATTAGTTTCACATATGGTTTGTCTACAATCGCAGCTTTAATGCCGTTATAGGTGCGGGACAGCTTCGCTCTGGCAAATATAAAATCAAACGATGCCATCGCCTCCATATTCCACCTTAGCGAGTCACTCTGCTCCTCCGCCAGATCTGAGAGCTGCGAGAGAATCAATGTTCGCTCGCGTTCCTCCTCACTCTTCCACATTTGCCATTCCGCCTGCAGATCGGCCACGTCGACCGGTTCAACGAACAACGTCTGACCGCTTGCAGACTCATCCCAGACTGTACCCGGCACCTGCCTGCGCAGATCCCTCTTCACAGGGATCACATAATGACCGTTTCGCTTGCTGACTAATTGATCCTGCAGCGCATTCTTGTATTTCCCCAGCAGTTGATTCAGCTTGCGCTCAATTCGCTCTTCTGCGGCTGCGAGATGCCTGCGAATGTCAGCCAAAGCCGGAGACGCTTGATCAGTCAGCGAGCCATGCCTGATGCAGCGCTGCAGTTCCTTCACAAGCTCAGGACAATCGTACATCGAATCGGCATAACTGCTGATTGTCGGTGCAGTCAATCGTTTACTGTCCATATATCGTTTCATTTGTCCGATTGAGGTGAGCCAAACAGCCAAATTGCCGAGCTCCTGCTCGCTGTAGATTTTCCCCTTTCCCAGCAGTGCCATGAATACTTCCATGCCCTCCATTGCCGAAATCGGAACGCTTGCACCGGTTGCCAGCAGTGCCGCCGCTTCCTCCGTTTCACCAAGCCACGCTTTCACTCGGCCGGGTTCTGCGCTTGGTTCATGCCGTTCGGTAAGGGCTCTTCCGGCTTCAGAAACGGTATATGTGAGCAGCATGGCTTTGATTTTATCGAATTCCAATTTCGTCATTGATGCGTTATTCATTTGGTTACCCATCCTTTTCGATGTTTATATTTACATACAACAAAACAGGGACAGAACGCATACGCATCCCATCCCTGTTCATGGACTTCTCGGTAAACTCCCTCTTCGATTCGACGAGAAAACCCTCTTCCGGCTAGCGGAATGCGGACTGCCCGTAGAACGAAAAAAGGCGTGCTCGAAAGAGCACGCGAATTTACCGTCCAGTAGGAGGCGGGAAATTGTCATGTTCTTAACTCATTGGTTCCACGCCTTCGTGAGATATAACCATATAAACCTACTCCAACAGGAGAAAGTCCACTTGTATATCGTACAAAAGCCGTGGATCCGGCCGCGCTTCAGGCGCCGGATAATATCCAATTTAGAAGTTAAGAACCATAACCCGCATCAAAATTTCCCCTTACTGCTTAAAGTTAACTTAATAATAGCGTCATCACTTCGACCAAGTCAAGCGGCAATCGCCTAGACGATGACGGTAAGCCCTGCATGCGCAAATGTAACACCAGCAGGCAATCCATAGTCTCGACGTAGATCAATATCATGCGACATATGCGTAAACATTGTTCTTACCGGCTTTAGCTCTTCGAGTAACACCAGCGCTTCTGTAACATCATAGACGGAACGCGTCTCGAATGGATATGGCTCCTGATAGAAGCTCGTCCCAAGAATAAGGAGATCTAACTCTGCGAGCGGCACCAGCTCTTCGCCCTCAAGCGCAATGGAATCTGAGCAATAGGCGAATGACTTTCCACGCTCGGCATGCGTGAATCGGAACGCGTAAGCATAGCCATTCTTGCCATGGTTCACTTTCCATGTCCGCACTTCCCAGCCGCCGAATTGAAGCGGTCCCGTGATTGGATGAAATTCAATATGAGACCTCAGCCACGGAAAGCGGGTCAATATCTCGTCAATAACATCAGGCATCGCATAAGCTTTCCCTTTGCATCCGAGCCATCTGCATAGATCCGCCCATTCCGGGAGCCCTGCGATATGATCGAAATGAGCATGCGTAATCATAACCGTATCGATCCGTTTGAGACCTGCCGTTTCCATCTGACTGCGCCAATCCGGGCCGCAATCAATCAGCATCGTTCCAAACTCTTCATCGGCGAGATGAACGAGTGAACGCAATCTGCGGTTCACAGCGCCGGATCTCGCTTCTTCACAAACCTCACATGAACAATAGACGCGAGGTACGCCCATTGCATCACCTGTTCCCCAGAAGGTGATTGTCGTCGCCAAAATCGCTTCCCCCATTCCTGCCTGCGTTGATGAAGCACTGCCTCTCTACAGTGGTTTCAGTGCAAGCTTGGATTGACCCTTCAAGCCTTCGACCATGGCATACCATTCATCCGGTTTATTAGGCAGAGCCGAATAGTATTCCGTTAAGAACGCCACCACAAGCGATGCTTCTAGCTCAGTACGGTTCTCGTCCTGAGGCAAGAAACATAGATCAAGCCCCCCTACAGCCGCACCATCCTCTTCCCAAGATGGATGTACATAAGGGAAGTCAATCCGCATATAGCCGATATGCGACAGCACTTCGCGACGTACAAACGGATTCATCGGATAGACGCCGCCGAATTCATATTCCGCAACCGTTGGGTTGTAAATTTCCGCAAACATGCCTATCGGCTCGGTTCCGCTTTGCTGTGCCAAACGTTCTAAATCACGTGAGCGGTTGCGCATCAGAAACCGACCTACGCCCAGCCCCGGACGACCGACAATTGTAAAGTCCGTCATCGCGACTTGCATACCGGGATAGTACCGATATTCCGTAGTTCCGACAACCTCTCCATCGTGAACCGCTACATAGACATGAATGCTGGGATCTTCAAGTGGTCCAGCCCATTTCTCAAAGGCGAGCACTTCTTCCTTCGGAAAAATCGTTTTCATCAAATCATGCATGCTCTTAAATAATGGATTGTCGATTGATTGAATGCGTATGTAGTCCATGACTTATAACTTCCTCTCTATTCGGATATAAATGGATTCTTCCACTCCATGAGTGCGGCGTATCCGCAGGATTCTTCATCCTCCAGATAGTGCTGGGCAACGCCGACAGGCAGACGACCGCATCGCAACAGAAACGAGATCACGGGATCATTGTACAAGCCCGTAGTAACTCCTGTTAAGTAATCTTCGGCAGATACGGTATCCGAATACCGATGATAGCCAGGCATCCGACCGCCGCCAAGCAGTCTCCTTAACCGGAGATGAATGACGACCTCGTACATGCTTTGCATGAGCCATTTACCGATACCGGCTTTACGCATTTCCGGAATAACGCACAAATCAACAACATATAACGTGGTGCCATCCGGGTCGTGATTGCGAATGTAGCCGCTGTCCGTGACAGCCTCCCAGGTATGTATGCCTTCCAGCAGCTTCTCGCTTACAAGAAGTCCCGTCATAGACCCGATCAATCTGCCATCCATTTCCGCACATAGCGCACCTTCCGGAAACCTGATGATGTGCTCTCGGAGCTGCGCCTCATTCCACCAAAGTTCGGAGGGAAACGGAGGCGGAAAGGATTCTCGTTGAATGGCAATCATCCCCTCTATATCAGAGAAGCTGTAATTGCGAATCACAATCTCGATTGGTTTGCCCATAAGGTAGACAATCAGCCCTTTACGCATCGCTTGTTGTCCCCTTCCTCAGGTAATAATGCCCGCGATTAAGACCAATCACAGTATAAATCCGTGCGGCGATCACGCCAAGTCGTAACCGATCCGGCAGCACGTACATCATGAAGCAGCTGAACATTGAGGTCGGCGACAACAAGCATATCATCATTAATGACACCTTCTGTCATGATGCCGGCAGGAGGGAATGGAATGTCGTTTGGCGAGATGACTGCAGCTTGACCATAATTAGCTCTCATAAAATCAACCTTGCGTAGTGACCCTACCGTACCTGTCGTCACAATATAAACCTGGTTCTCAACTGCTCTTGCATGACAGCAGTAACGCACCCGGTAGAATCCATGCCGATCATCGGTGCAGGAAGGACAGAAAATAATGTCCGCCCCTTTCGCACTGGCCATCCGGACCACTTCCGGAAATTCGATATCGTAACAAGTAAGCATCGCAATTGTGCCATACTCTGTATCAAATACGCGCAAGGATTCGCCATGCGACATGTTCCATTCCTCGCGTTCGGTCGGCGTCATATGAAGTTTTGCCTGCTGCTCCACACGGCCGCTTGGGTAGAACAGATGCGCAGCATTGTTCAGCTTGCCGCCTCCGGCATCAATGACATGAGTGCCGCCAACGATGTGCACTTGATATTCAGCTGCAAGTGACTTAAACAAATCGACGTATTGTTCCGTAAATTCAGGCAGTCTTTCAATCGACAATGGTCGTCCCTCATCGTCTCCGATCGAGAGCAATTGTGTCGTGAAAAACTCCGGAAACAGAATAAATTGAACTCCGTATTCAGATGCATTACGAACATAGTGCCGAACTTGATCGGCAAACTGTTCGAAGCGTTCGATATCCGCCAGCTTGTACTGGACAGCGCAAACACGCAAACTCCCCATAGTTCTCCCCGCCTTTGTTAGCTTTTGAATATTTATTTGCGCAATGGCAGCGCAATCGAGATGGTTGTACCTTGTTCAGGCTTGCTGAATACATCGATTTGACCTTCATGCAAATCAACAATCCGCTTGGCGATGGACAATCCAAGTCCGGCGCCGCCTGTGGATCGGCTTCTGGCGCTGTCTACGCGGTAGAAGCGCTCGAACAAATGAGGAATTTCGTCCTCGGGAATGCCCATTCCTTTGTCCGAGACCGAAATCCGAATGACGCCTTTATTAGTGCCAAGCGTAACATCGATCGGTTCCTTGCTGTATTTGATCGCATTGTCAATGAGGATGACAAGCAGCTGCCTGATTTTGTCCTTGTCTCCGATCATCCGAACATCTTGTTTGCCTGTATGTACGCGAATCATGCGCTGGAATGTGATGTGCAGCATATCCGCAGTTTCATCCGTCAGCTGAACGAGATTGAAGTTTTCCAAATTAAGCCAATCTTCTTGCTCGGCTTGCGCAAGCTGAAGCATCGATTTGGTCAAATTTTGCAATCGCTGCGATTCCTTGCTGATTGCTTCAATTGCCTCATCACGGATGTTGACGTCATCTCGTCCCCATCTCTTCAGCATGCCTGCATAGCTGGTAATAACCGTTACCGGTGTTCTAAGTTCATGCGATGCATCGGCGACGAACTGCTTCTGCCGCTCGAATGTGCGATCCAGCCTGTCGATCATCTGATTAAAGGCGCGCGCAAGTTGAAGTAATTCAGCAGATTGATCGCGCTGGGCAAGCTCGATCTGTCGCAGCTTCCCGCTGCGGTCAATCTCTCTCATCGTCTGCACCATGTGCTGAATCGGTGACGTTAATCTCGAAGTAAACCAATAGGTGCCGAAGATCGCGAACAAGATCGCCCCGATGCTGGTGATGGTCAGCGCAATAACCAGAACCTGCAAGTAGCTGTCGAGCAGCGTCAGCTTACGGTAGAGCTCGAGCGTACCGATCACTTGACCGTCATGGAAGAGCGGTACCTTCATATACAGCACACGTCGACCTTCAAGGAAGAACATCCCCGTATCATGCTGACCCGAGAATTCCGACTTCAACGCAAGCAACTCGGAGTCGGAGCCTTGTGAATTCACCGTTCTGCCGCTTCGATCGACGATACGAATAAGCTCGCTGATGTTATAGAAATCCCGCAACAGCTCGCCATTGGCCAGCTGCGTGGGGTCAACAATTCGGGGATCCTCGAGCAGTATGTTTACTTTATTCGTCAGCAGTTGGTCCTCACTGCGAATCGTGATTTTTATCACAAATAAATAAACGAAGATGTTAAACAGGATCAATATAAAGATAAGCCAAAAAATCGTAAAAAACGTAAATCGTCTGCGCAGCGTCATGCATCCGGCTCCTTGAGCATATAGCCGACACCGCGAACCGTGTGGATGAGTTTATGGCGGTACCCTTTATCGATTTTCTGGCGCAAATAACGGATGTATACATCCACCAAATTCGTTTCGCCTATGAAATCGTAGCCCCATACCTCGGACAAAATATCTTCTCGTGACTTCTCTTCATTGCGATGCTCAGCCAGATAAACAAGCAGCTCGAATTCACGCGGAGTGAGCTCAATCGCGAGATCCTTACGGAATACTTTGCGCGTGCGCAGCTCAATCGACAGATCGGCTGCCTTCAGCACATCCGGACTCTCCGTCTCCTTCGGCTGCTGCTGGAAGATACGGAGCAAATTGCGAACGCGCGCCAGCAGCTCTTCCATCGCGAACGGTTTGGTAATATAGTCATTGGCGCCATGCTCGAAACCGCTTACCTTGTCCGGGATCGTGTCACGTGCCGTTAATAGAATAATCGGGATTTGATTGCCGGATTGCCGCAGTCTGCGCAGCACTTCAATTCCGTTTAGCTCAGGGAGCATCACGTCGAGCAGGAGCATATCCCATTCGCCGTTGTTGACTTGTTCAAGTCCGCTCCTGCCGTCTGCGGCACGACCGACCGAATAACCTTCATGCTCCAGCTCAAGCTGAAGAACCCGTGCAATGCCGTCCTCATCTTCGATGACAAGAATGCGTTCATTCATTCTCGCTGTACACCCACTTTGTTATAGACTTAATCAGGACTAGCCCGTTCCCACTATCATAAAGAAGCAAATGCGCCATTGCAAGCAGCAAAGCCGCCAAACCTAACGCTTGGCGGCCTTGCTCTCTACCTTCTAGTTCATGGCATGCTGCAGCGACCATTGTTCAACATCCCATACCTTCGTTACCCAATCCTCGTAGAAATCAGGTTCGTGGGAAACCAGGATAATGGTTCCTTTGTAGGACGCGAGCGCACGTTTAAGTTCTGCTTTCGCGTGGATATCCAGATGGTTGGTCGGCTCATCGAACGCAACCCAGTTGCTTTCACGCATGAGCAGCTTACACAGACGAACCTTCGCCTGCTCGCCGCCGCTGAGCTGGTTCAGCGCGCGCGTGATATGCTCATTCTTCAAGCCGCAGCGTGCTAAGGCAGCGCGTACTTCATGCTGATTCATGCTGGAAAACTCGTTCCACACATCATCCAGCGGCGTTAAATTCGGCGCTTTCACCTCTTGCTCGAAATAAGCAGGGAACAGATAGTCACCGCGGTAGATCGTGCCGTCAAGCGCATCGATTTTGCCTAGAATCGTCTTCAGCAAGGTCGATTTACCTACGCCGTTACTACCGACAATCGCAATCTTATCTCCCCGCTCCACAAGCATATTCATTGGCGGAATCAGCGGTTTTCCGTATCCGATCGTAAGCCCTGTAGCCTCGAAAACAGTCTTGCCGCTTGCACGCGCTTCTTTGAATACAAAGGTCGGCTTAGCAGCCTCCTCCGGTTTCTCAATTCGGTCAATCTTATCAAGTTGTTTCTCACGGCTCTTCGCCCGGCCGCTGGTCGAAGCACGCGCTTTATTCTTCTGAATAAATTCTTCCTGCTTCTTGATATATTCCTTCTGTTTCTCATACGCATCGATATGCTGCGCTTTGTTCATGTCCGCCATCGTTAAGAACTTCTCGTAATTCGCCGCATAACGTGTGAGCTTCGTGAACTCCAAATGATAAATGACATTTACGACTTCGTTCATAAAGCCCGTATCATGCGAAATAAGAATAAAGGCATATGGATAGTTCTTCAAGTAGTGAGACAGCCATGTAATATGCTCTTCATCCAAGTAGTTCGTCGGCTCATCGAGCAGCAGCACCATCGGTTTCTCCAGCAGCAGCTTCGCTAGTAGTACCTTCGTACGCTGTCCACCGCTTAGCGATGCGACATCACGATCAAGTCCGATGACACTGAGGCCAAGCCCATTCGCCATCTCGTCGACCTTCACATCCAGCAAGTAGAAGTCTCCGATTTCAAGCTCCTCTTGAATTTCGCCCATACGAACGAGCAGTACTTCAAGCTGATCGGAATCGACATCTGCCATTTGGCCCGCGATATCATTGAGCTCCCGCTCCAGTTCCAGCAAAGGAAGAAACGCATCTTTCAGCACATCACGGATAGTCTTGCCTGGTAAGAGCTTCGTATGCTGATCCAGATAACCATATCTTACGCGAGGCGTCCATTCTACCTTGCCCTCGTCTTTTAGCAATTTGCCTGTCAAAATATTCATCAGTGTCGACTTGCCCGTTCCGTTCGCACCAACCAATCCGACACGTTCGCCGGCGAGCAGCCGGAAGGATACATTCCTGAATAAAGTGCGGTCGCCGAAGCTATGGGATAATTCCTCTATCGTCAATAAACTCATGTTCAAGCTCGCTTTCCAATGATAATTAAGCGCCTTACTTGCGACGCTCGCAACTCATTGTATCACAGGATGTGATGGAATGTGCCGAGAGTTCGCAACTATTTCTTGCAAAATAGGCTGAAAGGCGCGTTCCAGAAGGCTTAGCCAATTTTTGTTGGAGGTTGCCCACTTGCCTGACCATAGCAGTTCGGCCAACTGATCTGCCGGAAGCAGAGGCACGGAACACGCAGGTTTCTCCGGAATAGCGGCCAACCATTCACTCCGATTGCGAAATGATATATCTTTGTTTGCGACCCAATAGGTCCTAAGCCCAGCCTTCGAGCGTTCAAAACAAATACGTTCGGCCTTCTGCAATCGCTGCGGCGTCCATTTGAATGGAGATGGATCAACAACGAATATCAATTCATCGCGTTGCGTCAATTCCAGCGTTAATTCAGAGGAGTTGGTCCATTTGCCGGAAATATCGGTTAGAACTACAGAAGAGTTCGATGATTCTGATAGCAGCCGATATTTAAGTGTAGGTTCCGCATCTGCAGAATGGCGTTTGTCAGGCTCCAGTGCATGCCATTTCGTATGCCCGGATGGTGAATGAAAGGATCGATATTTGCTTTGCCACGCTTGCTGAGATTTCGAGCGAAGCCGCTTTTGTACTTCCGGCGTGTACAATAAAGCATGCCATTCCGGTTCGAGCTCCGGATGTTCGATCGCTGTACATGAGATGCCCCGCTGCTCGAGTAAATGTGCCAGCGTAATAGTTGCGAAGGTCGCACCTGCGCCCGGTGACAGTGAAGCAACCATGATTGATCGTCGATAATTTGACTGAATAGGAACAGTTTGACCACTTAACTGATGTGATGGAACGGGCTCGTTGCCCAAACAAGCTTCAAGAGCAAGCTTGGCTTCCATCATGGAGCTATATCTGCATACCGGATTTGGATCGAGCATACGGTATATCACTTCGGTCATCTTGATGGGCAAATGATAAGGTAAAGTATTGAGCCTCGGTGGGGCAGTTCCGTCTGTTGTTATGTAGCGATTGCCTCCGCTAAGCAAGTAGTATAGCAAGGCTCCTAAGCCAAATACATCCGTCCGCGCGTCACTCTGGTACTCTCCTTCCTGCTCAGGGGCTGCGAATCCCGGCGTTCCCAGCATAACCGTATCCTGTGCTTGTCCCGGCTTAAATTCCCTGGCAATGCCAAAGTCGATTAACCGCACAAAACCGCCACGATCGATCATCACATTCGTCGGCTTCAAGTCTCGATGAATAATCGGAGGATGCTGGCTGTGCAGATAGTGCAGTGCCTCGCACAGCTGACTTCCGATTGCAAGGGTGTCTGTAAAACGAATATCACCGCCGCGAGATGTCAGGTAAGCTTGAAGTGTATTTCCATCGATGTAATCCATAACCACAACTTCACAGTCCAACTCCTCGACCAGTGGAAAATAATCCACAATCAAAGGCAAATGGGGATGGTTCAAACGCATCAGAAGTTCCGCCTCTTCTGCCCCGTTTACACCTCCGAGCTTATGGATTGAAGCGACCTTAAGCGCACGGAGCTTCCCATGCAAGCGCAGATCCTCTGCCGCGTACACCTCACCCATTCCGCCTCTCCCAATTAATCCGGCAATGCGATACCTACCTCCAATGATAATGCCATCCTTAAGCAAATCCTGATTTTCATTAGCTGTGCTCATCCACTACCCTCCCAAATGCAAAAAAACATCTCGAATGCACAGACATGGTCTGCTCATTCGGGATGCTTTCCCGACTAAATCGTATCTTCTACCGTTTCACTAAGTATAACGTAATTTCATCGCGATTGTGGAACAATTGCTTCGCTTTCTTCAGCTCAAAGGCCGATTCCAGCTTCGCGATCACGTCTCGAATCGTCTGCAGCGGCTTCTTATGCATCAGCTTAATCGTGATGATTGCAGTTGCTCCATCTGTCAGCGCATCGGTTTTCTCTAACACAAGCTTAGCCATCTGCATCGGGCTCCAGCTCATATCACAGACGAGCAAGTCGAACGTATTCGACGGGAAGTTAACATCCGACGCATTCTTCTTCATTTTCGTAAGACGCGGGTATGCGGACAGTGTTGGATGCAGCTCTGCAGGGTCAATCGCCGTCACGCGCAGTCCGCGCTCCAGCAGCAGATGTGTCCATCCGCCCGGTGCGGCGCCGATATCAAGCGCTTCACGGAACGTTTCGAAGTAGACCTTGAAAGCCCGTTCCGCCTCCAGCAGCTTGAACTTCGCACGCGAAATCTGACCTTCCTCACGTTGAAACCGGACAGCACCGCCCGGCCAATCCGACAACTGCTCGGCTGGAGTCCCCCACCCTACATACAGCTCCTCGGATGCTGCGAAGATGGAGAAAATTTGATCAGGCGACTGCATGGTCGTTTCTCCGCCCAGCTCCATAATCACTGCATCTAACACGGCCTTTGTATCGGCAGCAGAGTAGATGAATGGCGTTCCATCCATCCGTCTGAGATGGATCGCTGTCGTCCCTTCCTCACAGCGCATTCTTGCACTGCGGATTAGCTCCGAGAGTGCATGCAAATCATCGGCATTACCATGAATCGGCAATGCGCGGTCAATCGGCTGTATATGTCTTAAGAAAATCGATTCGTTCGTCTGGATAAGATCCAGCATCTCTTCTCTGCTTAACGGAACCTCCATCTTGAATACTTCGCCTGCGATAAGCTGCGTAAATTTAATGCCATTAATTTGCCTACGAAGCTCTTCCATTGCAAGCGACGCAAAACCATGATTAGCTGTTCCAATCCAATGACTCACTACTGTTTGCCTCCTGATAATGCTCGAATCCATGGCCGGTCATCGGCCCATTCTACGGCCACCGGCCAGTCGTACGCGCGGCTTAGCCATTCCGGACTAAGCACTTCCTTCTTCGGACCCGCAGCTACGATGCGTCCGTCCTGCACTAATGCCACATGAGTAAATAGCGGTATGATTTCTTCCATATGATGTGTCACGTACACAACGGTAATGTCACGCTCAGCCAGTCTGTTTAAATCAAGCAGCAGCTTCTCACGCTCGTACAAGTCTAAACCTGCACAAGGCTCGTCCATAATAAGCAGCTTCGGATTGGACATCAGCGCACGTGCGAGAAGCACCTTCTTCCGCTCACCTTGAGAGAGCGTAGCCAATGTTTGATCTGCCGTATACAGCAAGCCCACTTCATCTAAGTGACGCAGCGCTTTCTGACGCACCTCTTCATCGATGGTCTGGTAGAAACGCAGAAACGCGTACTCCCCGGTCGCGATAACCTCCCAAACCGGATCTCGCAGCGTCAGTTTCTCCATGACCGCCTGGCTAATATAACCGACTTGCTTACGAATCTCCCGCACATCGCATTCTCCGAAGCGATTGCCGAGCACGTCAACCGTTCCGGAAGAAGGGAACTGGTAGCCGGTCATCATCTCCAGCAGCGTTGTTTTTCCGCAGCCGTTTCGGCCCAGAATAACCCAGTGCTCCCCTTTGTTGATTTGAAGATTAACGCCATCAAGGATTTGTCTTTCTTCACGGCGGAATGTGATATCTTGCAATGTAATCATGTTCACGGTTTTCCCTCCCAGAAGTTCACATGAAGCAGGTCAGCGCTATCTGCTCACCGCAGGCATTGGACCATTATGGATTTGGATGTTTATCGGTGCATGCTGGGTTATCAAATGGACCATTTGCATTCTGCCTGCAAGACTGGACGTATGAAAGTAGCAGGTGCGCGGATATCGTCCACTGGATACGATATATTCTGCAACGGCAAGGCCACTCGGCTGCCCCCAGCCAAGCTCAAAGTCGAGCGAGAGGATATCCACATCCTCATGCTGCAGCAGAAGGATGCATTCAGAAGCCGTCTTCGCAAGAACGAAACCTTCCGGACATGGCCGATAATCGTCTAAATATACGTTAATCATGCTTCGCTCTCCCCTCCTAACCGCTGGATCAGCTCCATCTGTTCTCGGTGCGTACCATCTTCCCCGGATGGAGTTTCCAGCACGAATGGCACCTGCTTCAGCATGGTATGACGCAGCAGCCATTTCAAGCCGGCCTCGCCAATATAACCTTCACCGATTCTCGCATGACGGTCTCTCTTATCCCCGCTTGGATAGACGGAATCATTCAGATGAATAGCAGTCAGCTCTGAAATCACACCGAGCTCTTGCGCTTTGTCCATCCATGCAGCGTCAGGGCTTCCATCCCAAACTCCACTGGCGAAGAGATGGCATGTATCTAGGCAGAATCCGATCTTGTGCGGGTCTACGCACAGGCTGCGAATTTGAGCCAGCTCTTCCATCGTAGTCCCCATGAAAGTATGATCGCCAGCTTGATTCTCTATGAGCAGCTTCGCTTTACCGGCCCATTGAGATGTAACCGTACTTAACGTAACTACTGCATTGCGGTAGCCCTCAAGTGGATCCGGCCCTTTATAGACGCCAAAATGCACCACGACCCCCAATGAACCGCAAGCTTCGGCAATAGCGAGATCATTCAGCAGAGATTCCACCGTTCTCGCGCGATGCTCTGCATCTTCTGACGCAATATTCGTCGGATAAGGGGAATGTGCAATGGAAACAATCCCGCGCTCCTCACAGAAGACTGCACACTGCTTCGCTTCTCTGTAATCGATGTCTTTAACGGAAAGACTTCGCGGATTTTTCGGAAAATATTGATAAGCGACAGCTCCATTCGCTGCCGCTCGCCTTGCCGCTTCCCTGTAACCGCCTTTGGTGGAAACATGAAATCCGGTCCGCATCGGCGTCTACCTATCCTTCTGGCAAACCGGGCAATAGAACATCTTGCGCGAGTTGATTTCTTCTTGCACAATCGTTCCACCGCAGTTTAAACAAGGCTCTCCGCCGCGGTCGTAAACCAGGCAATGGTTGTTATAACCGCCGGTAACGGTGTCCTCATTCGTAAAGGGCATCTCCATATAACCGCCATGCGCTAATGCCGATTGCAGCACCTTGTGCATCGCGTTATAAATACGCTCCCACGATTCCGGCGCAAGCGCAGATAGCTTCGCATCCGGGCGAACTCTCGCTTCGAAAGCAATTTCGTCTGCATAACAATTTCCTATGCCCGCGATAACCCTCTGCTCGACAAGGGCTGTCTTCAGCGATCCTCTGCGTCCCTTGAAACGCTCCTTGAATTTCTCTAGCGTCAGCCATTTGTCGAACGGCTCCGGTCCAAGATCGGCCAAACGAGCGATTGTTTCCTTCACCGTCAGCAGATGGATATAACCAAGGCGCAATCCGATAAAGCACAGCTCCCCTTGCGGGAAACCGATCATAACCTGCACAGTGCGTTCCGTGCGCTGCTCTGGATCAATGCCCCGTGTTTCATAACGAATCATACCGCCCAGCATTAGATGCAGCAGCAGCCGTTTTCCGTTATCCAGGTGTAGAATCAACATTTTGCCGCGATGCTCCACGAACCAAACGGTTCTTCCGATTAGCTCCTGCTCGAAGGTTTCAACAGGAACGTTAATCGATTTCTGACGCGTAACCTGCACATTCATAATGGGCTGACCGGAGATTCGCTCCGCCAGCATCTTGCGATAATGTTCCATTTCCGGCCATTCCGGCATCGTGCTTCTTCCTTCCTAACGGCTCTGCTGCCCACTTGCCAGCTGATCGCCTATAAACTGCTGCAATGTATGTAAATTATCAATAATGACCGTTGGTTCACAGCCGGCTGCCGCAAGCAGTTCCTTATAATTGTCGCCTGTTGCAAGCCCTGTTAAAACAAGGATCGACGGACAATCTACGGCTTGCGCCGCTGCGATATCCGTAGCTGGATTGTCACCGATCATCCACGTCTCGGATGCTTGAAGTCCCAGCCGTTTCAGTGCAAAGTCCATTAAGATTGCCGATGGTTTTCCTATTACAATAGGTTCGACACCGGATGCTGCCCGAAGCATCGCACCAATAGATCCCGCCCCCGGAACTAAGCCATGTTCAGCAGGCACTAGCAAATCCGGATTCGTCAAAATATAGCTTGCCCCGCTGCGGATATAAGTGACCGCTTTGGCCACTTTATCGTAAGTAAGCTGCTTATCAATGCCTTGCACGACGATATCCGGCTCTTCTTCTACCAGCTGCAAGCCGGCATCCTGCAGAGCTGTTCGCAATCCATGCTCTCCAATGACATGTACTCGTGCACCCGGTTGCCGCTCTGCGATGTAGGCCGCAGCACCTTGCGCCGAAGTACATACCTCAGATGGATTCGTCTGGATTCCCATCGCACTAAGCCGAGCAGCGAAAGCCTCCGGCGTAGCGGAAGAATTGTTCGTTACGAATAAGAATTGAATGTCTAGCCGGCGCAGCTCCGCAATGAGCGCATCCGCTCCCGGAATCATAATGCCGCCATGATACATCGTTCCGTCCAAATCTATGAGCAGACCGCGTAGCGAATTGACGCTCATGAATGTCCACTCCTTCTACGTTGCTTCTGTTATTTTGTTTATCTTCATGCGTAGACGGTCAATCCGTTTACGAAGCACATCGAGCTCAGTTCGCCGATTCCCCTTAAGCCGCACACCTGTAAGGCGCCGCTGCGCGATCGCAAATGCTGTTTCAGCCAGCTCTAGCGCTTCAGCCAGCTGCTTCGTCTTGTGCTCATAATACATCGCAAGCTCAATATGCGCTTCATAATCCGGCCAAGCAGCATGTGCTGCTTCATCTACAGCCTTCTGCCACAATAACACAGCACGCTGCCAATTTCCACATTTCTTGTCTCGTTCCGCCAGTAAACACAAGCCTTTGAGCGTTGGACGGGGATGTTGGGCTGCAGCCGCATACAGCGGCTCAGCCAGGACTGATTTTCCCATTTTCTCCAGCCATAGCCCTGTTCGCAGCAGCTCCTCCGCTTCTTCCGGCATCTGAACCGTTCCTGTTCCTATTCTTCCGCCAAGCAAGTGGCCGAAACGGATTGCGAGCGCAGCAAGAGAGAGCATATCGATTTCATTGTGTTGAAATACGCCCAGCAGCGGCTCAGGCTTTCTGTCCGCTAAATATTGAAAATAGATAGCCGGTGCGAGTGAACCCGGTACATCGTCATGTCTGGTAATGCCAAGTCGTTCTTCTTCCACATGACTTAACCGACAGGATACCAGCGTGTTCCGCCAGACAGCTCGGGAAGGATGCAATAAATCGATATGGATTGGCTCCCATTTGAAATTGCGGAAGCCGTTTAGTATAAAACGATTGAATAAGACAGGCCAATCGAAAGTCCGACCATTGTAAGTTACTAAGTGAGTGAAGCTGGGCAGCAGGTTACACAGATATCCGATCATCGCCCGTTCCTCCGCCGGATGACGGATAAGCATTTGCTCGACAATGAACACGTCATCCTGCAAATAAGCAAGCCCTACCATGAAAGGGACATTGCCCGCTCCGACTCCAAGCCCGGTGGTTTCTAAATCAAGAAACAACAGATTCGTATAGCCAAGGTCAGCGGAATCGGGTTTGCGAAAAGCATCGAGATTGATCTGAGCTTCGGAGAGCTCGATCAGCTCATGAATACCGTGCTTATGCGTCAGAGGATAGCGGCTTTCCCGTACAAGAAATGCGCCTTCCGTCGATTGCACAATGCGCACACCGAGCTCATCCCACTCCGAAGATAACGTGTCATCATCGGCCGCTGCTGATGGGACAGCACCGACAGATGCTGCATGAGCCTGTTCACCGTCATGTAAGACAGATGCTTCTTCACCCTCAGCAATAACAGACGATTCCGCCAAAGTAACCATACCGGCAAGTCGTTCTTCTTGAGCAACTTGCGCGTTCTTCAATCGCAGCAGTCGATCCCGTAGCCCGCTCATAATCCCTCCAAGATGAACAGCGATTTGCTCTTCGCATTCATGCCTACGATTTCCGAGCCGATACAGGAAGGACAGCCCGCTTCACATGGGCATTTCTGAATGAGATTCTTCGCTGCTGCTTTGATATCATCGAAACGCTTATATACGTCTTCCGCTAACCCTATCCCGCCGGGATAATGATCATAGATAAATATTGTCGGCAGCTGCGAATGTTCAGCCCTGATCTGTGAAACGACATGGATATCGCTTCGGTCGCACATGACATGAACCGGCACAATATGCCGGATGACATTCGATATGCCCATTAGCAGCTGTTCCAGCGTTTTGGTTTCGATCGAAGGGTCGACCTCGCTAATCTCTACCCAGGTGGCGCTGGTATGCAATTCTTCTTCCGGAAGCTTGATTGGGCCGTATCCGATATTCTCGAAACTCGATAAACGGATTTTTTTGTACATCGTAGCCATGACATTAACGGCCGCGTCGCCGTAATGAATGGATGACATCCGTCTTTTCTTCGATAAATCGATGGACAAGACCTTTAATTTAACCGCCAGATTAGCGTCCGTATAATACTCTACGTCGACTTCCCGCACATAGGCCTTCTTGTGTTCCCAATCCAGCTTCTCTACTTGGAACTGCACGCCTTCATGCAAATAAATCGCTTCATCATGCAAGAGTGTCATGGCGCTGAATCGGTCCATCTCGCCAATAATTTTAACATTTCCTCGTTCGGATTGGTCGATAATGACTACATTTTCTTGCGCTGCGGAGCGCAGGCTCACTTCATGGGCAGGGAAGGACTGATTCGCCCAGTAGAATGCCCCTCCGGCTTGCGTAAGAACTCTCTCTTCTACTAAATATTCAAGAATATCAGTAATTTCCAGCGGACCGAATTCTTCCCCCAATTTGAGTGGAAGCTCGTAGGCCGCACATCGCAAATGGTCGACCAGAATCAATAGATTCTCCGGGTTAATGCGTGCCGATTCCGGGGAACGTTCAAAGAAATACTCCGGATTCTGCACGACATATTGGTCGATTGGTGTATTGCTTGCTACCATCACTACCAAAGCCTCGCCATGACGTCTACCGGCCCGACCTGCCTGCTGCCAAGTACTGGCGACGCTTCCGGGATACCCAGACATAATGCACACCTGCAACTGCCCGATATCCACGCCAAGCTCAAGTGCATTCGTACTGACTACGCCAACGATTTCACCGTTCCTTAACCCTCGTTCAATTTCGCGGCGCTGATTGGGCAGGTAGCCGCCTCGATAGCCCCGAATGGATTTGGCGCCTAGTTCGTTCTTCACTAGCTCCTGCAAATGACTTAGAATGAGTTCTACTCGGACTCGGCTGCGCGCAAACACGATCGTCTGCACTTTATTGGCCAGGAATTGTTTAGCTAATTGGTTTACCTCTACGGTTGCACTTTTGCGAAGATTTAAAGGCTTATTGATGATAGGAGGATTATAGAACACAAAATGTTTTCTTCCCCTCGGGGCGCCGTTATCGTCAACCAATCGCATGGGTTGACCTGTAAGTTGTTCAGCCAGCTCCTTCGGGTTCGCGATCGTCGCCGACGTACAGATGAAGATCGGGTCACTGCCATAAAACTTACAGATTCTCCGCAACCGGCGAATGACATTGGATACATGACTGCCGAAGACGCCTCGATAAGTATGCAATTCGTCGATGACGATATATTTGAGATTGCTAAATAAGCTGATCCATTTCGTATGATGCGGAAGAATAGCGGAATGCAGCATATCCGGATTCGTAATGACAATATGACCGACGTTCTTAACAATTTGCCGAATTTCCGGAGAAGTGTCTCCGTCATAGGTAAAACTTTTGATGTCGACTCCCATTTCTGCAATGATTTCGTTCAATTCACTCTTCTGATCCTGCGCCAGCGCTTTCGTAGGGAACAAATATAACGCGCGGCTTGCGTCGTCCTCGGCGATCGACTGCAATACGGGGAGATTATAGCAAAGCGTTTTACCCGATGCCGTCGGGGTTACAGCGACCATGTTCTCGCCTTTACGAATGGTTTCGTAAGCGGTGTACTGATGACTGTATAACTCTTCGATTCCTCGTTTACCTAAAGCCGCTTTAATTCTTGGATCTACGCTCTCGGGCATCGGCCTTGTTCTAGCTTCTATCGGTTCAACTTCGTGCCAGTTGATGACATTCTCGTTTGCTCGTAATTCCTGTATGAGATCAGATAAATTCTTCTTGCGCAGCATAATTATAACCCCCGTGATAGAACGACTGTTCCCCTCATTATAACCGCTCGGGTTAAAATAAAAAAAGCCCTATTTTTAACAAACGACAGTAGCCGCCCTCTCGCAGCCTGCGATCGGACGGCTTCTGGACGATCTCCATTAGTCGCCAAGGGTTGTTCTATATGGAACGCTTCACTTGGAATTCTGCATAATCGTACGCTGCGTCAGTATGCGGGAAAATCGTCCGGGCATCCGCCACCAGCTCCGCTACGGCTTCATCGTCGAATCGCGAGCTGAAGTGTGTGACCACCAATCGCTTAACCCCTGCTGCAGCCGCAATCTCTGCGGCTTGACGAATCGTAGAATGGCCGTATGCAGCCGCTTTCTCCTCCATTCCGCCTGCAAAGGTCGCTTCATGCACGAGCAAATCGGCACCTTCGGCCAGTCGAATCGCATTATCGCATGGCGTTGTATCCCCGAGAATGGTGACAATCCGCCCCGGCAGTTGCGGACCTACAACATCTGCCGAGGAAATGGTACGGCCATCCTCAAGTGTAATGGATTCACCGCGTTTGAGCTTCCCGTATAGCGGACCTGGCCGAACACCGATCTCAGCAAGCCGCGCCAAATGAAGCTGTCCTTGCTGCGGACGCTCGGTGATGCGGTAACCGAAGCATGGCAATCGATGCTCCAGCTCTGCTGCCTCAACTACGAAACGATCATCCGCTGCTACCTCGCCTGCAGTGACCTCTATAACTTCGAGCTCATAACCGAGATGAACCCCGCTATGTTGGAAGATCACGTTCAAATATTCTCTTAATCCGGCCGGACCATAGATCTGAAGCGGACCTGCCCCTTCAAAATACGTCCGACTGCTTAGCAGGCCGGGCAATCCATAGAGATGATCACCATGCAAATGGGTAATAAAAATTCGTTCCAATTTATTAAGCTTCAATCCGCCGTGCAGCAGCCGATGCTGCGTGCCTTCGCCGGTATCGAACAGCCAGAACCCGCAATGCGGTTCAGGAAGACAGAATGCAATGGAAGTCACATTGCGAGTTTTCGTTGGTCTTCCTGCGCTTGTACCGAGAAACGTGAGCTGCATGTGCATGCTCCCTCCAATCGCAATCCATATGCTATCTATAACAATACCCTCCAAAGCTGCAGCTTAACACTGCAAGTTCGGAGGGTACCTATGCTATCCGTTACGCCTTCTCTACGTTGAAATACTGCGCTTCCGGATGGGCGAATACCATCGCGGATACGGATGCTTCCGGCTCCATCATGAAACCTTCCGTCAATTGTACGCCGATATCCTCAGGTTTCATCAGCTCAAACAGCGGCTGTTGGTCTTCCAGATTCGGACAAGCCGGATAACCAAACGAAACCCGAATACCTTGATAACGAGCACCATGGCGCTGTTTCATCGTCATTTCCGGATGATCCGGGAAACCCCAAGTATCGCGCATCAAATGATGGACACGTTCGGCCATTGCTTCCGCAACTTCAAGTGCAACAGACTGCAAGGCATGGGAGCGCAAGTAGTCTCCGTTGTCTTTCAGTTCAGTTGCTTTCTCTCTTACGCCTTCGCCCGCTGTTACAACGAGGAAGCCGACGTAATCCATCTCGCCGCTCTCCACCGATTTCAAGAAATCTGCCAAGCAGAGATACGGCTCAACTTGCTGACGAGGGAACGTGAAACGTTTGATCTCGACACCGGGCTGACTCGGATCATAAATAATAATATCGTTGCCCGACGATTGTGCTGGGAAGAAACGGTACATGCCGTTAGCCTTCAGTAATCCTTTGGCAGCATCGGCAAGCAGTCCGTCAACCGTTTCCTTCAAATTCACGGCTTTCTCATTGCCTTCAGCAAGAAGCGTATCCACGTTGCCCTTTAAGCCCAAATGATGGCCAAGCAGCATCTGCATATTAATATAAGGCACGATGTGTGGAATCGGGACGTTACGAAGAACATGACGCTCTGTATCCGGCGGAATATAAACCGGCGCATCCTTGGACACATTCGATTGCACGGCTCGAGTCAGCTCAGGCAGAGGCTTCTTCTCCACTTCTTCCAAGTAGCCGGAAGCTTTGAGCGCAGCCATCTCCTCCTCGTAGACAAGGCGATGTTGTTTGTCCATCAGCTTGTTGGCGATGTCCAGACCATCCATAGCATCCTTCGCATACAGTACCAACCCGTCATATTCCGGTCCGATCCGATGCTTCGTGAATTTACGAGTGAGTGCCGCGCCTCCTACCAGAATCGGAGCGTCAATGCCTGCACTGCGCAAATCCTGCGCGGTCAATATCATCTGCTGCGCCGATTTGACGAGTAGACCCGAGAGGCCAATCGCATCAACCGGCTCTTTGCGGTAGGCTTCAATAATTTGTTCAGGCGGCACTTTAATGCCTAGATTAATAATTTTGTAGCCATTGTTGGATAAGATGATTTCGACCAGATTTTTACCGATATCATGGACGTCGCCTTTAACGGTTGCCAGTATGATTTTACCTTTAACGGCTGTTTCATTCTTTTCCATGAACGGCTCCAGATACGTAACAGAAGCTTTCATTACTTCGGCGCTCTGCAGCACCTCAGCCACGATCAGCTCATTTCCATTGAACAGCCGACCGACTTCCTCCATCCCTCTCATCAGCGCGCCGTTGATGATTTCAAGCGGTGCATACTTCTTCAGCGCTTCATCAAGATCCGGATAGAGTCCTTCCTTCGTACCTTCGACAACATAAGAAGCAAGGCGCTCCTCCAGCGTCAACGTGGAAATCTTCTCTTTCTTTACAACTTTCTTCTCACGGAAGGCTGCAACGAACGCCGCCAAAGTCTCATCGTTCGTATTATAAATCAATTCTTCAGCAAGACGGCGCTCTTCTTCCGGAATGGATGCATACCGCTCCAGTTTCTCCGTATTCACGATTGCATAATCAAGTCCGGCCTTCGTCGTGTGATACAGATAAACAGAGTTGAGCACTTCACGGCCCGCATCCGGCAATCCGAACGAGATGTTACTTAAGCCGAGAATCGTCTTCGCCTTCGGATACTTCGCTTTAATCATCTTAATGCCTTCAATGGTCTCAACTGCAGAACCGATGTACTGCGGGTCACCGGATCCAACAGGGAACATGTTCGGGTCGAAAATAATATCTTCCGGATTCATGCCATATTTCTCAGTAAGCAGCTCGTACGAACGAGTAGCCACTTCCATCTTCGCTTCGCGTGAAACCGCTTGTCCACGCTCATCGATAAGAATACAAACAACCGCTGCCCCATAGCGATGTATGAGCGGGAGAATTTTCTCGAACTTGGATTCGCCATCCTCCAGGTTAATGGAGTTGATGATCGCTTTCCCTTGGGAATACTTCAAGCCGAGCTCAATGATATGATCATAGGTGGAATCAAGCATGAGCGGTACTTTAATCTTCTTTACAACTTCAGGCAGAAAATGATGCACTGCATGCGCTTCATCTATATCCGTATCCTGCAAGTTTATATCAATAACATGTGCGCCGCCCTTTACTTGTGCACGGGCTATTTCGGACGCTTCATCATACTTCTCTTCTTTAATGAGGCGTTTAAATTTACGTGAGCCGGAAATATTCGTACGCTCGCCGATCATTATGGGACGGTTATCTTCTTCAATATAAACCGTCTCGATACCGGAAACCGCCGGCGGATGCTCCCCCGGTTTCGTACGCGGTGCGTAATTTGCCAAGGTTTCAGCCATAGCACGGATATGATCCGGCGTTGTTCCGCAGCAGCCGCCAGCGATATTTATCCAGCCATGCTCGGCAAAATCAGCGATTTTCCTCGCCAGCGATTCCGGCGATTCGTGATAATTCCCATTCTCATCCGGCAAGCCGGCATTCGGATAACAGCTGACTGCAGCATGCGAGATTGCCGAGAGTGAACGGATATGGTCACGCATAAACTCCGGTCCTGTCGCGCAGTTAAGCCCAATCGAGATTGGATTCATATGCTCAAGCGAGATATAGAAAGATTCAATATTTTGTCCGGCTAATGTCGTGCCCATCGGCTCGATTGTACCGGAGATCATGAGTGGAAGCGTAATGCCTGTTTCTTCGAAAGCTTTATGAATACCGATTGTGCCGGCTTTTACGTTCAGTGTATCTTGTGAGGTTTCCAGAAGCATGGCGTCGACGCCGCCTTCAATTAGGGCGAGGGCTTGCTCGTAATAGCTCTCGACCAGCTGATCAAACGTAACGCCGCCTGTTACGGACAGCGTCTTCGTAGTAGGTCCAAGTGCTCCGGCTACATAACGCGGCTTGTCCGGCGTGGAGTATTTATCTGCAGCAGCACGCGCAAGAGATGCCGCAGCAAGATTGATCTCTCTTGCTTTCTCCGGAATATCATATTCAGCAAGAACGACGCTCGTCGCGCCGAACGTATTGGTTTCAAGAATGTCTGCACCTGCAGCTAAATAATCTTCATGGATGCCTTGAATAACATCGGGACGTGTCAGTACGAGCATTTCATTACAGCCGTCCAGTTCTTCGCCGCCAAAATCCTCCGGCCCCAGATCCGCCTGTTGAATCATCGTACCCATAGCCCCATCGAGGATGAGAATTCGTTGTGCGAGCATATCCTGCATTGTCGGTTTCGTCAAAAGATGCACTTCCCTTCCGATAATCCAACTCACTGCCTTTACCCTAGCAAGGCGTGGTCGATTCAGCAAAAATCATTTCCCTATACTCTACCAGAATTCACCGCGCGTGCAAAGAACCTTTTCAGGTCATTCGTTTTGTTCTATAATTATTCTGATCGGAATTACGATTTTTGTGAAAAGAGGGATTAAACGATGGCAGAAATTCGAATTCGCAGCACGGATGAGCGCATCTCCGGCGAAGAGAACGTCCGCGCCTTTCTAGAGAAGCAAGAAGTGCTTTATGAGCACTGGGATGCAAGCAAGCTTCCAACTGAACTTCATAACAAATTTGTATTGAATGATGAAGAGAAGCAAACGATCCTCAGCACTTACGACGATGAAATCCGTGACCTTGCAGCGCGTCGCGGCTACAAAATTTGGGATGTCATTTCTCTGTCTGATGCGACCCCGAACATCGAGGAATTGCTGAAGAAGTTTGAGCAAATCCACATCCATACCGAAGATGAAATTCGCGGCATCGTGTCCGGACGCGGCATCTTCATCATTAAAGGTGACGAGGAAACCGGATATTTCGACGTTGAGCTGGAGGCCGGCGATGTCATATCTGTTCCGGAGAACAAAGCACATTTCTTCACGCTGATGGATAACCGCGAAATCATCGCTGTTCGCCTCTTCATCGAGAAGGACGGCTGGGTTGCCCAAAATATCGAAGATCCTACTTTCGCCTAATAACCTGTTTCGAAATAAGAAGACCCGTCCTCGGACGGGTCTTCTTTGTTGTGGTTTTATCAATGCTCCTTGCCCCCGAGTTACAGAAGCAAAGGCAGCAATTCTTCCAGATGTTTGATTTCATGCGAAGGAATAATTTCATCTGAACGCGTCATGCCGTGGCGATTAATCCAAACGGATGTCATGCCAATTGTATTGGCTCCCAGAATATCCGTTGTGAGCTTGTCCCCTACCATAATGCCATGGTTTGGCTCAACGCCGAGACGCTCTAGGGCATGATGGAAGATCGCAGCAGCAGGTTTGCCTTGGCCAAATTCACCGGAAATAATAATATGATCAAAATAAGGCACGATCGCCGGAACGCCAGCCAGCTTCTCACGCTGAAGATCAGGCGATCCGTTCGTCAGCAGCAGGAGCTTGTACTTGCCTTTGAGCTGATCCAAGATTGCAAACGTCTCTTCATATACATAGGGACGACTGCGACGTTCAGCCGGGAACTGTTCAGCGAGCTGAGCTCCGAGCTCTGCGTTGTCCACGCCGAGCGCCTTCAGGCCACGTGTCCAAGCTTCGCGGCGATAGGCCGGAGCGAGCTGCTGAAGCTTGCGGAACTCTTCTTGTTCCCCTTCCAGAAAGTTCGCCCACAGCCCCTCAAACGGATTGATTCCGATCATCTTGGTGAATGGGAACGTTTCATAGGATTCATAGAGTGCGCGAGCTTCACGGCGTACCGCGTCTTCCAGCGCTTTCGCATCCACTCCGGTTTGTGCTGCAGCGGTTAGACAGGTCGCATCGAATGCTTCCTGTACGCTTCGATCATCCCATAATAGTGTATCGTCGAGATCAAATAATACTGCTTGTTTAGCCATAATCGTGTCTGCACTCCACTTCCGTATTATTTTTCAGTAAACGAAATACCATGTTGAGCGGAGAACGTCCGCAGGCGTTCCGACATTTGATCCGTTGGGAAACGGTTAATGACGCGCGAGAACACCCAATTTCCGCCTTTATGCTGCTCAACAACAATGTAGCCCTTCTGAGAGGAGATGGCTTTAATGTTGTTTACATTGATCGAGCGATCGCCTGTGAACCGGCGGGAGCGGATATAGTCACTGCCAACCGATAGATACGGGCGGCGCAGCGTGAATAGCAAAGCTAGGATGACATAACAACCTACAGTCAGCCAGAACATATTGCCAGTCTGCTTGTACGTATCCGCAGTAACAGTCACGATTACATAGAAAAGGATGAACAACAGCAGGAATGCCGGCATCAAATAGCTTCTTCCTTTAAAAGTGTCGAGCTTCTCTGCACTTGATTTGGCAGCCATGAGCGGCGCCTTTCCATGCTTCTTACGTTGTTTGTTAATTTCTGCTTGATTCTTCTGTACTTTACGTTCCCACGATCTTGACAAGGGTGTTCCTCCTTCATAATCTTCAACACGCTGTAATCGTCTTACTCTAAGTTAGATCGGTCTGGCGAATTTCGCAATAAATCGGTTCGGATACTCGCTTGGCAATGCGCTTACTTCATCCAGCTTGTTCCATACGGAATCCGGCATCGTCCAACCGATCGCACCCATGTTATCTTCAAACTGTTCCAATGTGCTTGCCCCAAAGATTGGAGACGTAATCCCTTTGCGTTGCAGCAGCCAGGTCAGCGCAACTTGGGCAGGTGTACGATCTAGTTCCTTTGCTGCGCTTAGCACAGCGTCAAGCACTGCGAAATTACCCTCGTTAGCACGAACTGCCCAGGAGCTCTCGCCTTGCTTGGACGTTAATCTTCCACTTACAGGCTCTTCTTGCGTATATCTGCCTGTCAGAAAGCCTCCGCCTAGCGGTGCCCATGGGATAATTCCTACATTCTCTTCCAAGCATAAGGATAACATTTCGCGGTCCATTTCACGACTGACTAAGCTGTATTGCGGTTGAATGGAGATGAATCGGACATAACGATTCCAATCGCTGGTGGACAACGACTTCATAAGCTGCCAGGCGAAGAAATTGGAACAGCCGATATAACGAACTTTTCCTGAAGTAACCAGATCATCAAGAGCGCGAAGCGTCTCTTCAATCGGTGTTGCGTGATCCCACACATGCACTTGATAGAGGTCGATATAGTCGGTATCAAGTCTCTTCAAGCTTGCTTCGACGGCATCCATAATATGCTTTCTTGAAACACCGACGCCGTTTGGGTGATTCGCAGTCGCGAATCTCACTTTCGTTGCGAGCACAACTTCTGAACGTCGATCTTTGATCGCTTTACCTACAATCTCTTCAGAGCGGCCGGATACATACACGTTCGCAGTATCAAGGAAATTGCCGCCTTTCTCGAAGAAACGATTCATCATCTCTATGGAATCCGTCTCGCTTGTCGTATTACCGAACGTCATTGTACCTAAGCAAAGCTCCGATACGGCTAAACCGCTTCGGCCAAGTAAACGATATTGCATGCTACATGTCCTCCTTCAAATAGACTGCTGCTAATGCTTGATCGTATCTTCCCCGTTCTCTTCATCTTCCACATATTTAATGGTATCGAGTTGATTCCGGAAGTTATTCTTGAAATTCTCAAGGTATAGACGGCGAAGCTCGTCGCGTTCGACCAGTTCCTCCGGCGACAACCCTACGGTTTTGTTCTTTCTGGATAGTTCATTAATACGGGCGATAATCTTTTCCATTTCAAATAAGCTCCTTCCCTGATTCGGCCAACATGTCATTCTTTACTTTGACATTTTTAATTGCCCATTGTCAAGGCGAAATGGCCCTCTCTGAGGCTTGTTTTCACTTGTCTTCTCCATCCTCTTTCCACCTCGGGTGCACCTTATAATTACGATATGCCGCCAGAAATGAAAAAAGCCTGAGCAATAGAGACTCAGGCTTCTGAATGTAGATTCCTATGGATCATTCTTGTAAGTATGTATTGATTCTATTGAAGCTGTTTCGGCGAGCCCAGTTATTCAACAGGGATAATTAAGGATTGTCCGGCTTGCAGCGAGCTGGAGGTTAAGTTGTTCCGTTGTTTCAAGTTAAAAACAACATGACGAATATCTTCGCCTTCCTTACGAATACTGCTAGCGATGTTCCATAGTGTGTCACCTGAGCCAACAACTACAATCTGTTCCGAAGCAGTTGGCGCTGCAGGATATTCACTGTTCGCTTGGCTTGTCATCAGTGAGAGTCCTGTGAACAGCAGTACGAAGAACAGTGTTGCTACGGCTAGTCTCATTAATAGGCGTTCTGTTCTTCTCTCTTGCCAAGTACGCTTCACAGCGCGAGTATTCCGTGTATTGCGAGCTTCACCTTTATAATTAGAAGAGTAAGTGGACATCGTTGTCATCATTCTCCAGCACCCCAAACGTTTGTTCTATTTGATAAACCAAGAATAACACGAACGTTTGTTTGTGGTCAAGCGTTTTTGGAACATTTGTTCGTAAAAATATGCGAACCTGTGTTTCTCGAACTTATGTTTGTACGAACTCCGGTTCTGTGTTATAATTTGACACAAATGAAACTTTGGAGTGATTCCGGTGTCGAAACTTTCAAACCGCCAGCAGGCGATACTAGAATTCATTAAGACGGAAGTTCGCGAGAAAGGTTATCCGCCTTCCGTTCGCGAGATCGGTGAAGCGGTCGGACTCGCTTCCAGTTCTACAGTCCATGGCCATCTTGATCGCCTGGAGAAGAAAGGCCTTATTCGCCGTGACCCAACTAAACCTCGCGCAATTGAGATCTTGGACGGCGAAGACAACGAGATTCCATTCCCGCTCTCCATTGCTAAGGTTCCTGTGGTAGGTAAGGTAACTGCCGGTGTACCGATTACTGCAACAGAGAACATCGAGGATTACTTCCCCCTTCCGGCTGACAGGGTTGGCGACCACAATGTATTCATCCTGAACGTTGTCGGTGAAAGTATGATCGAAGCAGGCATTCATAACGGCGATTACGTCATTGTCCGCCAACAGCAAACCGCTTCCAACGGCGATATCGTCGTTGCGATGACAGAAGAAGACGAAGCAACTGTTAAGACCTTCTATAAAGAGAAGGATCATATCCGTCTGCAGCCGGAGAATTCCACGATGGAACCGATCCGACTGCGTAACGTCTCCATTCTCGGCAAAGTCATCGGACTTTTCCGCGACATCCACTAATCAACAAATGATAAGGGGCATTTCTTCTCGCTGCAGCAGCGTTAGGAATTGCCCCTTTTTCTGTCACCCGCCACGCAACGCCGATGTACCTCCATTATGTCAGCTAACCTACGATTTCGCGGAATAACAAATGACGATAGGTGAATTTACTGCTCTTGTATTTGAAGCTTAAGGCTATGCCGGAGAAATCAATTGTTATCGATTTAAGCGCGCATGCTGTTACTTTTCGTCGAATCAAGGCTGCCAATCGTGTTCGATTATTATTGTTCACGGCAGCCGCAACAGCAGCTGCGTATGTTGAAGAGGAACGAAGCGCTTTATAGAAAGGCAGAATTGCTCTTGCAATAGCTCGATGAATCGGGGTTGAGAATGTGAATTGCGTCGTTCCGGGTGGAATCGTCGTTCCGATGGAATATTGAAGGATCGGTTCAGGGAACTCAAAATCAAAGAAGTAACCTATGGCATTCGTAGAGAACCCATTTAATTTAGCAGAAGGCACAACCGACCTAAATAGAGCGGATAAGGTATCTAAATCCGCTCCGCGAATAGCCTTGGACCATTTCAGGGCATAGGAATAGTTCAGTACGATCTTCCTTAAGAATGGCACCATCGTTACTGCTACATGGGATAATATCGCTCCAGTTAGTCGAAACGGTTTCTCCGCTTTTGTCGCCGCTTGCTTCTTCACATACGCTGCCTCCTTCATGAATCGAATGGCTATTGTGGCATCGTATGCGAAAGCAGAGGTACAAGTGCGGAAGCACTAATACTCGAAGACACAAAAAACCCTTGATACCATACGGCATCAAGGGTTTCTTCGGTTCTAGTAGAGCGTCAAGTACTGATCGCGTTCCCACTCGTGGATTTGCGTGCGGTACATATCCCACTCGATTTCTTTAAGCTCATAGAAATGGGCAAGCGCGTGATCGCCAAGCGCTTCACAAATAACTTCGCTGCGAAGCAGCTCAGTCAATGCTTCTTTCAGGTCATCCGGCAAGGTAGGGATGCCCTCTTCGATACGCTCCTCATCCGTCATCACGTAGATATTACGGTCAGTCGGAGCCGGCAGCGGAGTTTTGTTGCGGATACCATCAAGACCTGCTTTAAGCATAACTGCAAGCGCCAGGTATGGATTAGCTGCTGGATCTGGACTACGAACTTCGATACGCGTGCTGAGACCGCGCGAAGCCGGGATACGGATCATCGGACTGCGGTTGCTTGCAGACCAAGCCACATAGCAAGGGGCTTCATAGCCAGGAACCAGACGCTTGTACGAATTTACGGTAGGGTTCGTAATCGCTGAGAAAGCACGTGCATGGTTCAGCATGCCAGCCATGTAATAACGAGCCGTTTGGCTAAGGCCCAGCTTGTCGCTCTCATCGTAGAACGCATTCACATTGCCCTTGAACAACGATTGGTGACAGTGCATACCGGAACCATTGACACCGAAGAGCGGCTTCGGCATAAACGAAGCATGCAGTCCGTGCTGGCGTGCAATCGTTTTGACAACCAGCTTGAACGTCTGGATTTGATCGGCTGCTTTGATCGCATCCGCATATTTGAAGTCGATTTCGTGCTGACCCGGAGCCACCTCATGGTGAGAAGCTTCGATTTCAAAGCCCATTTCTTCCAGCGTCAATACTATTTCACGGCGGCAGTTTTCCCCCAGATCCATCGGCGCAAGGTCGAAGTATCCGCCTTGGTCGTTAAGCTCTGTAGTCGGATTGCCCTTCTCATCTGTTTTGAATAGGAAAAATTCCGGTTCTGGTCCAACGTTCATCGCAGTAAAGCCAAGCTCGTCCGCTTCTTTCAGAACGCGCTTCAGAATGCCGCGCGGATCGCCGGCAAATGGTGTACCGTCAGGCATATATACATCACAGATCAGACGGGCAATACGATCTTCTGCAACCCATGGGAATACAACCCATGTATCCAGGTCCGGATAGAGGTACATGTCGGACTCTTCAATCCGCACATAACCTTCGATGGACGAGCCGTCGAACATCATTTTGTTATCGAGTGCCTTTTCCAGCTGACTTACCGGAATTTCGACGTTCTTGATCGTTCCCAGCAAATCGGTGAACTGAAGTCGAATAAACCGGACATTCTGTTCTTTGCAAATACGTCTGATGTCATCTTTGTTGTAGCTCACAGAATCATCTCCTTAAAGGCTAATTGGTTTGAATTACTTTTTGTTATAGAAACGGGACAGCTGGCCTTGAATCATAGATGCTTTGCCAGGTCTCTTCTCTAGCAACTGCTGCTTAAGCAATCGATGCAATTGGGCATCGGAGAGCTCGCGACGCTTCACTTCCGACAGCTCGCTGACGACGGTCGCGTCTTCGGATTCCTTGGATACAGGGTTCATTACTTGCTTAATACCCGCAATGTTAACGCCCTTCTCGATTAACGATTTAATCTCTAGCAGCCTCTCCACATCGTTGAACGAGAACAGCCGCTGGTTCCCAGACGTACGAGCGGGAACGATAAGTTCATGCTGCTCGTAGTAACGGATTTGCCTCGCGGTCAAGTCGGTCAACTTCATGACGATGCCGATCGGAAAAAGCGCCATATTTCTGCGTATTTCGTCACCCATGTCGCATCAACCTTCCAGTTTCTGATATATGCTACCATTGTACCGCTCTGCCAAAAACGTGTCAAGTCGTGTAAGGTTTAATTACAACCAACTCGCGTTCAGCAAGTACCGTTAATGCATTCAGAACACCGTATTTGACATGCGCGTAAGTAAGTCCGCCTTGCATATAAGCGATGTACGGTTCCCGGATCGGAGCGTCGGCTGACAATTCCAAACTGCCCCCCTGCATGAAGGTTCCCGCAGCCATTATCACAGGATGCTCGTACCCGGGCATATCCCACGGTTCCGGTACCACATGAGCATCGACCGCCGATGCTTTCTGCACACCTTGTACAAAGGCAATTAGCTGTTCCGCTCGATCGAAGCGAATCGCTTGGATCAAGTCCGTTCGCGGCGCATCGTAACGCGGATTGCTCTCGAAGCCGAGCATCTCGAACATGGCCGCGCCGAAGACGCTGCCCTTGAGCGCTTGTCCGACCAAATGAGGTGCCAAGAACAAGCCTTGGTACATCGCACGAAGCGTCCCGAGCGTGGCTCCAACCTCGCCGCCGATTCCCGGTGCTGTTAGTCTGTACGCCGTCAGCTCTACAGCTTTCTTCGTGCCGGCAACGTATCCGCCGGTCGGGGCAATACCGCCGCCCGGGTTCTTGATCAGCGAGCCGGCCATTAAATCAACGCCGACTTCCGTCGGTTCCAGCTCTTCGGTAAACTCGCCGTAACAGTTGTCCACGAAGACGTACACGTCAGGCTTTAATGCCTTCACCTGCTTAACCATTTCTCCGATTTCAGCAACCGTGTATGATGCACGCCAGTCATATCCGCGCGAGCGCTGAATGCCAATGACTTTAGTCCGCTCTGTCATGCGTGCCGCGACCGTCTCCCAGTCGATCGAGCCATCCCCTAATGGAGCGACCTCCCCGTAGCCGATGCCGAAATCCTGTAGGGAGCCTTTCCCATCACCGGGTTTACCAATGACTTTATGCAGCGTATCATACGGTTTCCCCGTTATGTATAACAGCTCGTCCCCCGGACGAAGAAGCCCAAATAAGGCGCAGCTGATCGTATGGGTACCGGATACGAAATGAGGCCTGACAAGCGCCGCCTCCGCGCCCATAACGTCCGCATATACCAAGTCCAGTACTTCGCGTCCACGATCGTTATAGCCATATCCCGTCGACCCGTTGAAATGATAATCGCTGACGCGGTGCTTCTGGAAAGCATCAATAACCTTCCACTGATTGCGCTCACTGATGCCATCGATTGAACGAAAAACAGGGGCGGCCTGCATCTCTGCAGCCTCCGCCCACTTCGTTAACTCTAACCAATTTTCACTCTCTTGCTGTTTCACTTTCCTCTGTCTCTCCTCATGTATCTCATCTTTATCGAGTTGTTATACTTGTTCCGCATAAGCTGCAAGACGGTGCCCGTGCACTTCGAAATCTTGCTTGTTCAGTTCTACGGTCAGCTTAATAATGTCCCCATCGACAGCTTGCTCAATGACGTCGCCTGTGCGGTAAGCTAACGCGATCAGATCGCCACGATCGGCCGGCAGCTTGAACACACGCGTATCTCCGCTGAGCTTATCTTGAACCGTCTGCAGCAGTCGCTGCAAATCATCTTTATTGAACGCGCTCATGACGAGCGTATCTTGTCCGCCTGCACGAATGAACTGATGATCGTCGCCTAGGCACATATCGATCTTGTTATAGACCATAATCGTCGGTTTGCCGTCAGCGCCAAGGTCACGCATGATGTTGTTCACGACGGAGATTTGCTCCTCGCGCATTTCAGATGCACTGTCAATGACATGAAGCACCAAATCCGCTTCGCATACCTCTTCCAGTGTTGCCCGGAAAGCCGCAACCAAGTCATGCGGAAGATTCTGAATAAATCCTACCGTATCCGTCAGCACCACTTCTTTGCCGCTCGGAAGCTCTAAGTTCCGGGATGTAGGATCCAGCGTAGCGAATAATTGGTTCTCAACATATACGTCGGCTTGCGTCAATTCTCGCAATAGCGTTGATTTACCTGCATTCGTATAGCCTACTAAAGCAACCTGCTGCACGCCGGACTTCCGTCTGCGCTCACGGTGCAGCGTACGGTGCTTCACGACCTCATCCAACACGTTCTTCAGATCGGTGATCCGATCCCGGATATGACGGCGATCGGTTTCAAGCTTGGATTCACCGGGACCTCGCGTCCCGATACCGCCGCCAAGCCGCGACAGATTCTTGCCGTGGCCGGAAAGTCGCGGAAGCAAATAGCTAAGCTGAGCAAGCTCAACTTGAATGATCCCTTCACGCGTCTTTGCTCGCTGAGCGAAGATATCGAGGATCAGCTGCGTCCGGTCGATGATTTTCAAATCCAGCGCTTCCTCCAGGTTACGAACCTGTGCGCCGGACAGCTCCTGATCGAAGATGGCCGTTGTTGCACCCAGCTCCTCCGACATTGCCCTTAGTTCCTCGACTTTGCCTTTACCGATAAACCACTTTGTATCGACTTTCTCTTTGTTCTGCGTTATCGACGAGAGCACTTCCACGCCTGCTGTTTCGGCCAAGCTCACAAGCTCCTGCAGAGAAAGCTCAGGATCGCTTGAGCCCCGTTTAATATTCGGTGTCACCAAGCTGACAAGTATCGCTCGGTCTTGTAAATCCGTATCGGTATCATACGTAGATTGACGCATAGGTTGATTGCCACTCCTTCATACGTGCCTGTTACTTTTCCCACTTTAAATCTTCCGGACGAACCGCCATCAGCTCTTGTTTCCCCGGTGACCCTGTAGGATACTGATTCAATAAACGCACCGCTTGGTGCCGAAACGCCTTCTCGATCACGTTACGCACATAGCGTGCATTGCTGAACGCAAACATAGTCATCGTTTTCTCTTGCATTAAATGCTGACGCAGCTTAAATACAGACTGCGGCATGAGTGTATAGTCCCGATCCTTCGCCATCAGCTCCGCAATTTGAATCAGCTGATCAATCGAATAATCCGGGAAATCGATCTGAATCGGAAACCGCGACGGAAGTCCGGGGTTGGTTAAGAGGAAATGCTCGATCTCAAGTGGATATCCGGCCAAAATCAACACAAATTGGTTCCGATGATCCTCCATCGCTTTGACCAACGTATCGATCGCTTCTTTTCCAAAATCCTTCTCCCCGCCTCGAGCCAAGCTGTACGCTTCGTCCACAAATAACACGCCGCCCAGCGCCTTGCGCACCAAATCACGTGTTTTCTGCGCCGTATGCCCGATATATTCCCCGACGAGATCCGCCCGCTCTACCTCGATCATATGCCCTTTAGAGAGCACGCCCATCTTGTTAAACAGCTTGGCAACGATTCTCGCAATCGAAGTTTTGCCGGTACCCGGATTTCCTGTGAAAATCATATGATACACATGCGAGCCGCTTGTCAGTCCGGCATCTGAACGCATCCGGGTAATCTGCAGCAGCGCATAGATTTCATAAATAAGCAGCTTTACATTATCAAGACCCACCATCGAATCAAGCTCACGCCCGATTTCGAGAAACGGATCATTGGCGGATAACGGTTTGGCAACCGCTACCGGTTCACTCTCCAGCGCTTGCGCCGAGCTGCTTGTGGATGCAAAAGGCTCACTGCTTCGCAGCACCACATTGATCTGCCGCGAAGGTCTGCCGCTGCCGTTCCCTCCTGTTGATACAACTCGTTCGTCCATCTGCTTCATCACCTATCCTTCGCTGAATCATCGGCATAAGCTGCACGTATAATCCATTGTATTCTAGTGATTTCAGCCATATTAACAGTTTTCAAAGGGAGCCGCGCTCCGCTCTACATCAGAACGAATTCGGCAGTTGGACGCCCATTCGAAGCAGCAATTCATCCATTTTCCACTTCGTAAATGCCAGCACTTCACGAGATTGATTGAACGCAATAGACAAGACTTGAGACTTCAGACCAATTGCAGTCGTTTCTGCAGGGTAGTTCAGATAGGAAGCGATATCAGCAGCTCTCGGAGCGTGAAAATCATGCGATAAAACCAGCAGACTCGTCCAGCCCCGCTTCATCGCCAAAGGCTTGCTGAACAATAAATTCTCGTAGGTGCTTCGGGAGTCTTCCTCCAGCACCAGCCGTTCAGCCGGAACCCCTTTGGACACCAAGTAATTCCGCATCCCTTCTGCTTCTGAAAGCGTTGACCCATTATGATCATGTCCGCCGGACAGAATGAAATACTTGACGTTGCCCTGCTTGTACAATTGAAGGCCCAAATCTAACCGCTCACGCAGTCCGGGGCTTGGCTGATCAGACCATAACGCTGCACCCAGAATGATAGCAGCATCCGCTTTGGGGACAGGCTTAGGCATCTCATAGCTGTTAATGACCCACAGCAGATAAGCACACCAGAATGCCCCTAGGGCCATGACCCAAGCGCAGATTCGCAACAGGAGGAAGAATTTGTTCGTCCGTCTGCGCGCACTGCGCTTATGGGGTCGTTTAGAAATGACCGTTTGCTTCATGATTCACTTAGCTCACCGTTCTGGGCAAGTGCCTTTCGATGTTTCAGACTAAGTGTGAAATAACGGAACCGTCCGTTACGTATCGTGGACAAGAGTCGGCCCGCTGTCTTGCGTGCGAGCGCGGCATCTTTGTTCGTCACCGTTCCTTGACTCACGGCTTCCTCCAGTTCATCTTCATCCAGAAGGAATACCTCGCCGCTCGGAAGCACGACAACATCCAGATACAAATCATCGAACCAAGGCACCTGTTGATCCGTCAGACCTTGTGTCTTGCAAATATCGATATACCATTGAACGACCCGGTTCTTATCATCGAACATCGTCGTTACGACAAAGTGTTCACCGCGAGGGAAATGCTGCATCCACAAATATCCGCGGTCAGCCAGGCATAATTTCCGCCCATTGTATTCTTTCCAAAGCGGTTCGCGCAATTCGTGAATGCGGTAGAACGTCACAAGTCCTTTAAACTCGTCTGCGTCCATCGCGAGGCACGTATAGCTTCTACGCAGGATGCGGCGCCAATTGGCTCGGTCAGAAAATTTTCGTTTCATACGGAACGACCTTTCCGTTAGGATCGCGCCCTTAAGTTGCGGCGCAGAACGCATACAACTGCACGACTGGTTCCTGTCAAATACTCATGCAGCAGGGTAGAATTACCTCATTAAAAAAAGCTTACCACAACTTACCGTCTATCTCCAGCGACCCGGGAAAATAAACCAAGCCCTCCTTGTCCGAGTATAAAAATAAGGAGAACAGCGCGGCTGCTCTCCATGTGGGACTTGCTTATTTCTCCGAAATGCTGACAGATTCGATCGTTACATCCTCTGTCGGCTTGCTGTCCGTCGGTTCGCCATTACCAGGTCCAACCGGCGTATTCGCAATTGCCGTAACGATATCCATCCCCTTCGTAACCTTACCGAAGATCGTATAATTAGGCTGCGTGTTCAGGAAATCAGCGCCGGTACCGGTGCAAATAAAGAACTGGCTGCCGCCGCTCTCGGGCTGCCCTGTATTCGCCATGGCAAGAATGCCTGCCTCGAACTTATGTCCGTTATTAAACTCATCCGGGATCGTATAGCCGGGACCGCCTGTTCCGTTACCCAGCGGATCTCCGCCTTGAATCATGAAATCCTTGATGATCCGATGAAATTTAACGCCATCATAGAATTTCTCTTTAGAGAGGAATACAAAGCTGTTAACGGTTTGGGGTGCATCCTTTGCAAACAGCTCAATAGTGAACTCACCTTTGTTTGTCTTGAATGTGGCGTTGTAGGCCTTCTCCTTGTCGATCGCCATAGCAGGCATCTCCGACCAGGACTTCGGCGATTCTTCCTCGTTTGCAGCACCGCCTGTAGTGTTGTTATCTACTGATTCTGTAGGTGTACCTTGGTTCTCTTGAACCGAGTTGTTGGTTTTGGCTCCACATCCAGCCGTAACAATTAACATGGCTGATAGGATGAATACGAGTGCAGTCCGGTTCATCATAATCTGAAAATCCTCCAAGCGTTGCGTAATGGTAGTCAGCATCTGTGTCGATGACTTAGCTGCTTAGTTCAGTTATGGCGCTGTGGGAGGGGGCGAGTTAGTCGTCCCGTTCCCGTTGCCATTCGAGTCTCCTGCTCCCGGATCAGGCTGGCCATCGGCCGGAACGGAACCATCGCCTCCCGGCGTATTGCCGGAGTCGCCTGTTCCGTTCCCAGGCGTATTGCCATTCCCTGGATCGGTCGGCTGACCACCGTTACCCGGCGTTTCTCCGCCATTTCCAGGGGTTTCTCCGCCATTGCCCGGCGTTTCACCACCGTTATTCCCATCACCCGGCGGAGTTGTGCCATCGCCTGGCTCTCCATCGCCGGGAGGCGTTTCATTGCCGTCACCCGGTGGAATTTCTCCGCCTGGCTCATCCGTTGGCGGCGGTGTAATTTCCGTTTCCGGAATTTCCACGGTCAATTGATCGGAAGGTTTCCCTTCCATATTTTTGTTCGCGTCGTAAGCCGTCACATAATAGGTATAACTCATCCCAGGTGCAACGGTCATATCATCAACAGCCGGCTCTAAGGAATCAAGCAGTTTCGTAAATTCCTTCTCACTCGCTTCCTTCCGATACACGTGATACTGAACGCCTTCCCCTTCAATTGGCGACCACGACAGCTTCACAAACGCAGCAGCCTCATCATAGATCGCGTTGAAATTCGTAATGCCAACCGGCGGTTTCTCTTCTTGTACATCGGAAGGTTTAGCGAAACTGTCTTTCTTGACACCTTTAATGGCATCTTTCATGACTTTACCGAACATGGCGGCGGATTGCGCACTGCTCTTCTTGATCATATGATTCTTGTCCGTAATATCATAGCCCATCCAAACAACCGCTGTCCATTCAGCGGTATAACCGGCGAACCAGGCATCGCGATTATTACCTGTTCTCAAGCCCGGAATACCATGCTGCGTTGTACCTGTTTTACCTGCTACCGGACGATCAATACGTGCTGCCGTACCGGTACCGCCCTTCTCGGTTACAGCCTGCATCATATCTGTCATGTAGTAAGCTGTTTTCGGACTCATCAGCTGTTCAGGTTGAGGAGCGTCATATTGGTAAAGAACCTCCTCGTTTTTATCGGTGATTTTGATCAAAGCATGAGGATCTACCGATTTGCCTTCATTAGCAAAAGCGCTGTACGCTCTTGCCATATCAAAAGGAGTAACCCCATTAGTTAATCCGCCAAGACCGATTGCTAGGTTGCGGTCTTTGGAGCTGTCGAGCTCGAAGCCCATTTTGTCCGCGAACTTCAGTCCGGTTTTCACGCCGAGTTCATTTAACAGCCATACAGCTGAGGCGTTGCGGGACTCTTTCAACGACTGCCGCATGGGGACAGGACCGATGTATTTCACTTTGTTCGAATCGGACGGGCAGTACGAGCCGTAGCACGTTTTCACATCCTGCAGAATCGACCAAGGGAACCAATCGCCGCTCTCAATCGCCGGTCCGTATACCGTGATCGGCTTAAAGGCCGAACCCGGCTGGCGTGGCTGAACCACCCGATTCAATCCTTTGTTCACATAGTCGCGGCCGCCGATCATCCCTTGAATCTCACCGTTTCGGTGATCTACGATGATCATTGCACCTTGCTCCTGCTTGTCGTCGACACTCTTCTCGAAGTTGTCGTCATCTTCAAATTCACGCGCCATAACCGACTGGGCTTGCGTATTCAGCGTCGTATAGATTTTATAACCGCCAACCCGCAGTTCTTCTTCGGTTAAACCGCTTTTCTCTACCGCTTCATCGACGACGTAATCAATGAAAGTAAGGTTGGAATCGTCCGTCGTACTTGTTTGATTTGCCGGACGCTTATACTCAACGGCTTTCGCTTCATCCATCTCAGCCTGCGTAATATAACCCTGGTCAAACATAAGCTGCAGAACTACCGATCGTCTCTCTTGCGAATTAATCGGATTATTAATCGGGTTATAATTGCCCGGTGCCTTCGGAATTGCCGCTAAAGTCGCCATTTGCCATAGCTTCAGATCTTTAAGCTCCGTATCAAAGTAAAAGCTTGCTGCTTCTTTAATCCCATAAGCACCTTTACCGAAGTAAATCCGGTTCAAGTACATCGTAATGATCTCGTCTTTGGTCTTCTTATGCTCCAATGCAACGGCTATGGAGGCTTCCGTCGCCTTACGGAAGAAGGTTTTGTCCTGGGTCAGGAACAAATTCTTCGCGAGCTGCTGGGTAATTGTACTGCCGCCCTCTACTGCACTGCGAGCTACGATATCTTTGACAACCGCTCTTCCGATTGAATAAAGGTCAATCCCGGAATGTTCCTCGAAGCGGCGGTCCTCTGTCGCAATTACGGCTTCTCTCATGAGCAATGGAATTTCGGCAAACTCCACCGTTTCGCGATTTCCGCCGGCCTGAGACAGCTTGGTCACTTCTTTGCCCTTCGCATCATAAATCGTCGAAGACTCCGGCAATATGAATTTATCCTGGTTCTCGGCCAGAATCCGTTCGCCGTTCAAAATAATCAACAAATAACCGATGATGCCGCATACTATGGCAACCGCTCCGGTAAAAAACAGCCAGACGGCCCATTTACGTTTTTTGTTGGTTTTCTTGCCTTTCTTCTCTACCTTCTTGTTCCTCGTGCTGCGTGGTCCATCAGCCATAAGCTCAGGTCCCCTCCAGTTCTCTCACACCTAATTGTGCACTCTCTCTATTTATACCCTATATGTGTAAACGGCAACAGGAGGTTTGAAACATCTTCATCACGTGCTTTCCTGCCCGCCAAAAAAAAGAACAACCCTGCACGTCGCAAGGGTTGCTCTGTCGTGCCGCTATCCAATTAAACGTTACATGTTCTGAAAAGGTTTCAAAACATGCGCTCCGGAAGTTACGCTTCGTTGTCTTGAACCTGCATGAGCGAAACATTGCGCTGCGGGGTAAAGGTCGAGATCGCATGCTTGTACACCATTTGCTGACGGCCTTCGCTGTCAATGACGATCGTGAAGTTGTCGAATGCTTTGATGACACCGCGGATTTGAAAGCCGTTCGTCAAATAAACGGTTACCGGCACGCTGTCTTTGCGGAGTTGATTCAGAAATGTATCCTGAATGTTGATTGATTTGTTCATTGCGCGTTACCCCCATCGTCAAAAGGTTGGTTAAAAGTATATTCAATATCGATCTTAAACTTTCCTGCTATTATACCATAAATTGCTTGCAAATTCTTGTGAAAATTTTCATCGGTATCAACCCAATGGATATCGTTCATATGCCGGAACCAAGAAAGCTGTCTTTTGGCAAAACGTCTTGTATCGCGTTTCAGCAGTTCAACGGCTTCTTCAAGCGTGAGATGACCTTCTAAATAAAGGACAATTTCCTTATAGCCAAGTCCGTGCATCGAGACGGCATTAGCCGGAACACCGTCATCCAGCAGCCTCTTCACCTCGTCGACAAGCCCTTCATCCATCATGGCATCCACTCGCTCGTTGATCCTTGCATACAGCTTCGCACGGTCCATTGTAAGTCCAATAATACAGAGTTCGAACGGGGAAGTCTTTTTCTGTCCTTCCAGCTGCTGCGAAACCGTCGTACCTGTCAAATGATGCACTTCTAACGCGCGAATGACGCGGCGTTGGTCGTTGGGATGCAGCCGATCCGCTGCCTCCGGGTCGACGGCGCGAAGCCGTTCATGGAGCGCTTCTGCCCCATGCGAAAGCGCATAGAGGCGCTGCTCTTCCCGATAGGCATCATCAGAGCCTACTTCGGCAAAATCATAGCCATAGGCGACTGATTCCACATAAAGGCCTGTACCGCCTACGATAAAAGGCAGCTTGCCCCGGCTCTCAATCTCCGGAATAAGCGCCGCGCAGCGCTCTTGAAATTCCGCGACCGAGAAGGAATGGGTCGGCTCGCAAATATCGATCAAGTGATGCGGAATGCCCTCCCGCTCCTCAGGTTTGATTTTGGCAGTACCGATGTCCATTCCTTTATACACTTGAATGGAGTCGCCGGAAATGATTTCGGCATTGAAAGCTTTGGCGAGCTCCAGGCTTAATCTTGTTTTACCGACTGCTGTCGGGCCGATCAGCACAAGCAGCTTTGGCTTGTTGCTCTCTGTATGTGTTGTCGCTGAGCTCATGTTGGCAGAATCACTCCGTAAGCTATTTTATTCATATGCCGCCTTTCAAAGCCCAGCCGCCGAAATTCTTCGCTGCCTTGGTGCTCCTTGAGGACAACCATTTTGCGGGCTACACGGGTGGCCTGACGGACCGATTCTTCTTGAAGCGCATCGTTGTTGGCGAGTCCTCGCAAGGGCTGTAACGCTGATGAATCGTGCATCGGCTTGCGGAACATCGGGTCAAAGTAAACGATATCCACGCTCTTATCCGGCAATGCGGCCAGATAGTCGAGATGGTTCGTATTGCGCATTTCAATTCGACGCAGCGCTGCGTTCACGTCCGCGTGATCGGTCTCGTAAGTCTTCAGCCCTTCACGAACGACAGTGTATAACATCCGTTCGCTTTCAATCGCCGTTACGCGGCCTTCCTCGCCAACCGCATAGGCAAACACCAGTGCATCTGAGCCGAGACCAGCCGTACAATCAACAACATGATCGCCAGGCTGACAGCCGGTTAGCGAGATAAGCGGATCTGATTCGCCTTTGCGCATCCGTTTCACACGTACATAAGCCATGCTGGGATGAAAATACAGCGGTTCTTCCGATTCCTCATAATAGCGCAGTCCCCGGTCGTCTGCAACAAGCAGGCGATTGTCGCCATATTTCGTTCTGAGCAGGCTAAGCGAGTCTTGTTTGCGAGGGACATAGCGCCCTCCAAGCTCTTCTGCCAGCCCGGCTGCATAGGCGGCCTGATCAGGTGTAGGCTTGTGCGGCGTCGTTACGATCATGACATCACCCGCTTAAACATCTTCTCCAGCTGATAGGTGGTCATATGAACGACAATCGGCCGGCCGTGTGGACAGGTGTAAGGCTGGATACATGCCGCAAGTCTATGCAACAATCCTTCGCCTTCCTCACGCGTCAATCTATCATTAGCTTTAATCGATGCTTTGCAGGAGCACATGATGGCAGATTTCTCACGCATCTTGCCAATATCGATAGATCCGCGTTCGCCGATCAGCCACTCTGCCATTTCTTCGATGACATTGTGTTCTTCGCCTTCAGGCAGCCACTCCGGATAGGAGCGAACCAGGAACGTATGCGCCCCGAACGGTTCAAGCTCGACGCCGGCCTCCTGCATGTAATGCAGCTTACCCTTCAAGGCAACAGCCTCCGCTTGGGTGAACTCCATTGTCAGCGGCACGAGCAGCTGTTGACTTGCCTGCTCCGGCCTGCTGAATTTCTCAAAGAAATACTCGTAATTGATTCGTTCATGCGCCGCATGCTGATCAATCAAGAAGAGTCCTTCTTCGTTCTGAGCGATGATATACGTGCCGTGAAGCTGGCCGATCCAATAGAGCTCAGGGAACGAAGGCGTTGCAGGATCACGCGCTGGCTGAGATTCAGCCGCATAGCTTGTAGCGACGGCACGCGCACCGGTGAAGTCGCTTGCTGCGCTGCCTTGCGCAGAGTCAGACTCAAGCGCATCCACGGCAGCGGCGGTCAAAGCAGACGCATTGCTTTGCTCTGAAGTTTGGCTCTCTGCGCTGTTCGGCGCGTAGTCCAGCCCGGATTCCCGTGCGATCGCCCCCTGCGCGCTTGGTGGCGCGTAGAGACGCTCGGTCGCATCCTTAGGAATGGCAGCAGTTCGATTGACTCCTGCTTGCCAATCCGGGGAATAACTGCGGCTCTCTTGACTGCGAGAGCTGCCGATCCCCATCGACTGCGCCTTATCCGACAAGGTCGAAGTCTGATACGACTGCCGCGCTTGCGGTTGTTGTGTCGCTGCACCCTTGGGATCACTCGGATTGCTGCTCGCAATCGCTTCTTCGGCAATTTGAAGTGCTGCCGCGATTTCTGCTGCGGAAACCGACAGACCGCTTGGCGTGGCAGTTAGAGGCGCTGCTGGCGGTGCTGCCTTCTGGAACGTATCATCCGGTTGATGGAAGGAGATACGATCCTGGACAAATAACGGCTTTGAGCGTTCCGTTGTCGCAGCCGGACCTGGAATATGCCGCTGCTTGCCGAGCGCGCGTTTGACGGCTTCCTCAATGAACTCACGCAATTCGGCTTCTTTGCTGAATCGCACTTCCATCTTGGAAGGATGAACGTTGACATCCAGCAAGCTCGGATGCATGCCGAGCTCGAGCACAACCATAGGAAATCGGTTAATCGGAAGCAGCGTGTGATAGGCTTGCATAATCGCTTGATTAATTACGAAGCTCTTGATATACCTGCCATTCACGACGATCGTTATCCCGTTGCGGTTCGATCTCGTCTGCTCGGGCTTAGAAATATACCCCTGCAGCTCATAATCCGGATGTTCGCCGGAAACCGGCAGCATCGCCTTGGCCGTCGCCGTACCATAAATCGCCGCGAAAGCTTGCAAACGATCACCGCTTCCAAGCGTGCGAAGCAGCAACCCTCCGTTATGCTTTAAGGTAAAAGCAACTCCCGGATGTGCGAGAGCTAAGCGGTTCACGTAATCCGCGATGTGACCGATCTCCGTTTGGATCGTCTTCATATACTTAAGCCTGGCAGGTGTATTATAAAACAGCTCGCGCACGCTGATATCCGTTCCTTGCGGCGCATTCGCTTCTTCATTCGCAGTAATGCTGCCCCCTTCGATAACCAGACGGCGGCCAAGTCCGGTTTTCTCCGGTGATGACACACATTCAACGCGGGCTACGGCGGCAATACTCGGAAGCGCTTCGCCGCGGAAGCCCAGGCTTGCGATGCGGAACAAATCTTTACTGGAGGAAATTTTACTCGTTGCGTGTCTGTAGAACGCCGTCTCTATATCATCGCCCTCAATGCCGGAACCGTTATCTGTCACGCGCACAAGGGTTAGTCCACCTTCTTCGATTACGATATCGATGGCACTGCTGCCTGCGTCAACCGCATTCTCCACGAGTTCCTTAACAACGGACGATGGCCGCTCCACCACTTCGCCTGCGGCGATTTGGTTGGCTAATTGCTCGTCCAAAATACGGATTTTGCTCATCTCGACCATACACCTCCTGAGCTATCATTGCTCGTCGTTTAGCTTGAGCTTCATATCATTCAGCCATTGCATCGCTTGCATCGGCGTTAAATTAAACAGGTCCAGCTTCCGCAGCTGCTCAGCCAGCTGTTCTGCGCGGGTATTACCTTTGCGCTGCTTGCCTGCGCTTGGAGCCGTTTCTTCAAATATGGAGAGTTGCACGACTCCAACCGTTGCTGCAGGTTCGGGAACATGAACAGGTTCAACGTTGCGAGGCAATTCCACTGCTGCGGGAACCACTTCTGCCTCTTCAGAAGGCGCTGCGTATGCTGCGGCAGCCTCTGCGACATAAGGAAGCTTAACCGCAGCGGCGGCAGCAGCCAGGTTTTCTTGATCCGTGTGCAGCTCCAGTAAGGAATACGCTCGCTCGATTATGCTGCCTGGCAAGCCTGCCAGCTGCGCGCAATAAATGCCATAGCTGCTTCCGGCCGCTCCGGGGACCAACTTGCGCAGGAAAGTGACATTGTCGCCGGTTTCCTGAACAGCCATGCAGGCATTCGCCAAACGCGGAAGCGTATCTCCCAGATGAGCCAATTCATGAAAATGCGTCGAGACAAGTGCTTTACAGCCGACTTCATGATGGACGAACTCAATGACCGCTTGCGCGATTGCCATCCCTTCTCCAGTCGATGTTCCGCGCCCCAGCTCATCGATAATGACTAGACTTTGAGCCGTTGCTTTCTCCGTCATGATTTGGATGTCCTTCATCTCCACCATGAACGTACTTTGGCCGCCGATCAGATCGTCTGCTGCGCCGATACGCGTGAAGATGCGATCAATAAGCGGGACCTCCGCGAATTTCGCCGGTACGAAGCAGCCGATTTGAGCCATGATGCTGACCAAGGCAACTTGGCGCATATACGTGCTTTTTCCAGCCATATTCGGTCCGGTAATGAGCAGCATGGAGGCTTTATCTACACCCTTAGCAAGCGATGTATCATTCGCAATGAACGCTGCGTCCATGACCGCTTCGACAACGGGATGACGACCTTCCTGCACGACAAAATCATACCCTTCCGTCACATTCGGCTTCACATAACGCTGCTCGCCGCTGACGGTAGCCAAGGATTGGAACACATCAAGGGCAGCCAGCACTTCTGCGAGCTTCTGAAGACGGTGCAAATGAGCGCTCAGATGATCGCGGAGCTCAACAAATTTGGCATACTCCAGGTCAACCATTTTATCTTCAGCTTCGAGGATCAGTGTTTCTTTCTCCTTCAGCTCCGGTGTTACGTAGCGCTCTGCGTTCGTTAGCGTCTGTTTGCGTTCATAACGGCCTTCAGGAAGACTGCCAATGTTCGCTTTGGACACTTCTAAGTAATAACCGAATACTTTGTTGTAGCCGATCTTCAGTGACTTAATTCCGGTCGCCTCACGCTCTCTGCGTTCCAGCTCTGCCAGCCATTTCTTGCCGTTCACGCTCGCTTCGCGAAGCTCGTCCAAGTAGCTGTCGTATCCGGCTCGGATTAATCCGCCTTCGCGTACGGAAACAGGCGGCTCTTCCACGATGACCGTCTCAATCATCTCGGCCAGATCCGCGCAGTGATCGACGTCCTTCACCAGCTTGCGTAAAGTCTCAGAGTCTGACTCCGCACAGAGCGCTGCAATGGCAGGCACATGCTGCAGGGATGACTTCAATGCATTCAGATCACGACCGTTGGCACTTCCGTACGCTACCCGCCCCACTAGACGCTCCAAGTCATAGATTTCATTCAATTCACGGCGCAGCTCGTCACGCAAAATAAAATTGCCATACAGCCTGTCCACCGCTTCAAGCCGCTCATCAATCGTCGACTTCGACAGAAGCGGTTTATCGATCCACCTTCTCAGAAGCCTAGCGCCCATCGAGGTGCGCGTACGATCCAGCAGCCATAGAAGCGAGCCTTTCTTATTACGGTCGCGAACCGTTTCAACCAGCTCCAGGTTGCGTCTCGTAAACGGATCAAGAATCATATATTGGTTCGGCTCATAGACGGAGATCCGTCTGACGTGACCCAGCGAGCGCTTCTGCGTCTCGTCCAGATATCCGGTCAGCAAGCTGACTGCGCGATGTCTGGCAGGGGCCAGCGAATCCAGCGTCAGTTGACTGAATTGCTGCGCGAGTCGATCCGTATCCATCGGCGTTCTCTCCGTGAAGAGAACCGGACGGTTCCAAACCGCTGCTGCCAAGCGAAGCTGCTCCATCGCTCCCGCGTCGCCGACGATTTCAGAAGGATGGTACACGTTCACTTCATCCGTCAACGCTTCTTGCGCAGCAGAGAACGATGTAACATAAAGCTCGCCAGTCGTTAAATCACAAGCGGCAACGCCGAATGCGCCGCCAATCTCTGAGACGGCTACGATGAAGTTGTTCGCTTTATCCGCCAGTGACTTCGATTCCATCACCGTACCCGGTGTTACGACGCGGATAATCTCACGGCGCACGACACCTTTGGCAGCGGATGGGTCTTCCACCTGTTCGCAAATCGCAACTTTGAAGCCTTTCTCGATTAATCGGGCTATGTATCCCTCAGCGGAATGATAGGGTATGCCGCACATCGGAATTTTCTTGTCGCCCCCGCCCTCACGGCCGGTTAGCGTAATCTCCAGTTCCCTAGATGCGTTGATCGCATCGTCAAAGAACATTTCATAAAAATCGCCCAGACGGAAAAACAGAATCGCGTCCTTCGCGCCTTCCTTGATGCCCAAATATTGCTGAATCATCGGGGTATATGCAGTCATGCGGCCCCTCCTATATGAATTTACGTAGATTTGCGTGCTATGAACAAACAGACCTTCATTATAACAGAAAAAGCACTCCGGTTGGAGCGCCTTAGTCTACTCTACACATTATTGCTCCTTGAGCTACTCATTCGCCGCTGGCACACCTTTCGAGGGATTGTGTTGCTCCTTGAGCAACACATCTATACCATCGCCTTACTCAATCGTCCGCACCGAGCGGTTCGCATGATTAGCTGGAGATCTGTCCTCCCCATTCCCGACGGGTATACGCCACTTCATGCGCAGATCCGCCTCCGGGTCCCACTTCTTCCCCTCGCGAATCGCAAGGAACAGCGGTTCGATCCACTGAGCCAGTTCACGATAGGAGCTCGTCGAGGCCATCGACGAGGCTAACTGATCCAGACAGCCGCGCAGCTCCTCGCTGTCACCAACGTAATAAGCGGCAACATACCGCTCCTCTTCCGCTGGACAGTAGCTGAGCGTGTTTGTTTCACGCGCGCAAAGCAGCGCCAGGGCAAAAGCTGCCTTCGCAGCAAGCGGCGAAACAAGCCAGCTCGGCAGCGTGCGATACTCGAATCCGCCATGCGGCTGAAGTCGGAAATCGCCAAGAAAGCCGTATTTCGGACGGCGCGCCTGCTCCGCCCAGGACTCGATCATCGCTAACGGGAACGCGATATAGCTGTCCAACAGTCGCAGCAGCCTTCCCGTCAAGGAAACACCGCTTAGGTGGATGTGGCCGCCTAACGCAAACCCTTCGGCAGGCATCCCACCTGCCGCCCAGCGAAGCGGCGGTTCGCTCGGGATTCGCTGCGAGGCTTGCTGCAGCAGCTTGCGGATGTTTCGCGCAAGCTCATCCGGCGTTACAGCCGGTGCCGGCCGGAGCTCGGCGATCGGGTACCGAATCTGCCCTCGCACCACGACGGCATCACAGCCCGCTCCATGACCGCCTTCCAGGTAACGGGCCGCCGAAACCACTCTGCCATCCCCATCAAGCAGCAGAAACTCCGGATCAGCCCCAATCAGAATGGATGATGAAGCAGTTGTTCCCGCCACAAGCTCAGCCTGTAGTCGCAGCACCGCTTCCTTCCAACGTCCCTTACTATAGTCCGCCAACGACGGAAGCATGATACGTGCGACAAAACACCGCCCCTGCTCCCCCTCAGCAAGCTCGACGATCCCATTATCCAAGCCGCAAGCATAGAGCGCACGAACGGCTAATCGAACGAAAGGTTTGTAACGTGAGTCCTCCGGTAGGATCTCCTTGTTCGATGCACCCGGCAGCACCTCAGCCTGGCCACCAATTCGCTTTCGCCTCCGCTCCACCGCGATAGGGAGCAGCTGGAACAACGACACATCATAACTCGCGACTCGATTCTCTCCCGACTCCTCTGGCCACGTCGCAGCGCCTGCACGAACGAGCCGCCTGCGCACCTCCTCCTCGTCCCAGACCGAGAAAGCCGCAGCGCCGGCATTGATGACAAACGGCTGCTTGGCCAATTCGCGCCATCCGTCAGCCAAGCCTATCCCATTGCGCCCCACAAGGACGGCGTCCCCGGCATCCGGACCGCCATCCCTTTCCGAGATTCCGCCGAAAGGTACCCATTCCGCACCACTGCTCATCCATACCCTGCCAGCCATCGCCGCCAACTCCGATCGCTCTCTTTTGCAATAAACACGCGTATTCCCATATTTATCGAAAAAAAAGAGGGCTCTCGCCCTCGAATCTTTCCCCGCTCTCGCATACGATACATTAACCTAACTGTAACCCGCTAAAATTACAGTTCGTCGTCGAGCAGCTCCGGATCCAAATCTTCAAAGTCACCATCATCACCGTAATCGTAATCTTTGCCGTCATCCGAACCGCCCGGCAAAGTAGCTACCCACACCTTCGTTTCAGCCACCAGAACGACCGCAAACTCGCGCTCCACGCGAATAACGACGCTGTTCCCGCTGGACGAAATGTTAGCTTCGATACAATTAGGCTCTTGCGTCGACTCCGCAGATACTTCCTCGGTCGAAGCCCGGTGCTTCGGATCGAGATAGGAGAGCGGCACATGCTCGACGTAGGATAATGTTTCTTTCGCTACGTCAGTCTGCGAGTTTTTGTTGTAAGAATACCAGATGTTGACATCGTAAGTACCGATAACTTCGATCCCGTCTCCGGAACGGACCGCCTCATATTGGTGATTAATAATCCAAGCGCCCAAGATGCTAGTTGGGTGATGAGGCGGCGTAACGTTATGAGTTACTGTGGAAAACTTACGACCTTTGCCGCAGACAGCTTTGGTAATAATTTCTCTAGCCTTAAGCTGTTTATCTGCATAAGCCATCGATCTAACCTCCTCCATACAATCATTCAATTAAAGTGTATGCAGGACATTCGTCTAGGGTGACTATTTCTTTTTGACATGTACAAATTTTATAGGCTAATTCATATTATTAGCAGAATTCCATTAAACGTTTGCTTCGCGCGCCGCAGCCTTCAGGCTGTTTTTTTGTTTTTTGAGCCGTTTTGCGATCGAGAGATAGCGCTGGAGCTCATGCACCACATGCAGCAGCGCCGCTCGCATTTCGAATTCATCGCGGGTTACGGGAAGCGGCATAGAAGGGAAGCGGGATTCCAGTTGCAATCGCATCTCATCGACTTTCCCCTCATAAACTTCGGATTTCACATCGTCTGCCAAATGCTCGAACAGCTCTGCGACAAGCTCGCCCTGCGGCAATGATTCATAGACTAGCGCCAATTGCGTTAACATCAAACTGATGGAGTCCAGCTGCTGCTGACGCATGTCAAAATAATTCGGCCAATAGCGGCTGTACGCACTTCCTTGTCCCCAAACTCGATTCTCGCGGGCGATCTCCGAACGCCGGATGCCTTCCTCAATCGCCTGCGCCGCTTCGAGCAGCTCTTCTCCATTCCACACAAGGGACGGCGTGCGAAGTGTCGCTGCCATCGTTTGAAAGATTCGGCCGAACTTCTCCTCCGTCACGTGCCGAAGCTCAACCAGTTTATGCTCTTCCTTCGGCATATAGAGAAAATTAATGACGGTTGCCCAGCCCAGGCCCGTTAACAGCAGCATGATTTCGTTGCCGATCAATGCAGTCGTAACTTCTTCCTTGGCATAGACGTGGAAGACAATGACCGCACTCGTTACGATACCGTCCTTGAGATGAAACCGTGACAAGATAGGGAAAGCAAACAGCACGAAGATCGAGATCGTCCAGAGGTGGAACCCGAGCAGCATAAATAATAATGAAGCAAAGAACAATCCGAGCACGGATGCCATGAATCGGTCAAAAGCGCTTCGTAACCCTTTCATCCTGGTGACTTCTACGCCGAGAATGGCGAGTAAGCCCGCAGACAGCGGCGGGTTTAGACCGAGATAATGTGCCGTATACAGTGCGGCAAGCGCCGCTATAGCTGTTTTGATAACGCGGATTCCCATAATTGCTCCTTAGCCGATAGCCGCTAACTTATTTTGACACTATCGTACCCCTCTCGTAAGAGGCGAGTCAACTATACGCTTTGAATACAACAACGGCATTATGTCCGCCAAAACCAAACGAGTTACTCACGCCAATTTGCAGTTCAGCCTGCCTTGCATGATTCGGTACATAATCCAGGTCGCACTCCGGATCTGAATTCTCTTGGTTGATCGTCGGCGGAATGATACCTTCCTGAATACTCTTCATCAAGGCAATCGCTTGAGCGCCGCCTGCAGCGCCAAGCATATGACCTGTCATCGATTTAATCGCTGTTATCGGAATGTGGCTGGCTTTCTCACCAAAAACCCGCTTAATTGCAATCGTCTCGGATAAATCCCCGATAGATGTGCTCGTTGCATGCGCAAAAATGACATCCACTTGATTAGGATCGACAGCAGCTTCGCGAAGCGCAGCCTTCATGGCCAGATAAGGTCCGTACCCTTCCGGATGGGTGGCTACCATATGATAGGCATCTGAGCTTGCGCCATAACCGATAATCTCCGCATGAATACGCGCATTTCGCTGCTTCGCATGGGATTCCGATTCCAAAATCACGATCCCCGCGCCTTCTGCCATTACGAAGCCGTCACGTCCCTGATCGAACGGCCGGCTTGCTTTGTCCGGCTCATCGTTGCGTGTAGACAACGATGTCGCGTTGCCGAAGCTGGCTAATGAAATTTCCGTAATAGCCGCTTCTGAGCCACCTGCAATTACAATATCCGCAGCTCCGCTTCTGATCAGCCTAAACGCTTCGCCGATTGCAGTATTGCCAATGGAACAGGCGGTCACCGGCGAGAGCGTCGGACCATGTGTCCCATAACGGATACTGATCATGGCTGCTGCCATGTTCGATATCATCATCGGCACAAGTGTTGGGCTCACGCGTTCCGGTCCGCGCTCTTGCAATACGGCATCCTGCTGAAGCAGGGTTTCGATCCCGCCAATTCCCGAACCCACGTAGACGCCAATGCGTTCCGCATCAACCTCATCCTTCTGCAGTCCGGCATCCGCCCACGCCTGATCTGCAGCTGCCAGAGCGAACTGACAGAATCGATCCATGCGCCTTGCTTCCTTGCGACCGAACAGTTCCTCCGCATCAAAATCTACCACAGTACCGGCAATCTTCGCTTTATGGCGAGTAACGTCAAACCGATCGATCGGCCTAATACCTGACTGCCCTTTAATCAATGCCTGCCAATACGTATCAATATCAGAACCCAGCGGCGATATAATCCCCATACCGGTTACAACTACTCGTTCCATCGTACAACTACCTCCTTCAAATTCTCTCTTGTGATGCTATGGTGTCATATTTATTATCCTATTACAAGTTGTCGTTTATCCTAGTATAATAAACACCATACTATTAGTATCAGGTCTTAGAAGGAGGTGCGGAACTATTGAACCATCGATCTCGACTACAGGCGCTATCGACATTTCTCAAATCGAAGCGAACATCACTATCTCCGGAAGCGGTAGGATTACCCGCAGGCGGACGCAGAAGGACGCCGGGCCTTCGCAGAGAAGAAGTCGCGCAGCTAGCGGGAGTCAGTCATACCTGGTACACCTGGCTTGAGCAAGGTCGCGATATTAAAGTGTCCATGTCTGTACTAGACGCCATATCGACAGCACTGCGTCTAACTTCCGATGAACGAAAATATTTATATGCCTTGGCTCTCGAAAGCGGGACAGGGCTAAGCAGCGTGCTGGAGGAAACTGTCCAAATCAGCCCCTCGCTGCGCCGCATCCTGCAGGAGCTACGCAGCTGCCCTACCATTATCTCGGATCGGCATTGTCAGATCGTCGGATGGAACGAGGCAGCCTCCCATGTCTTTATGAACTTCGAACAGCTTCCTCCCACTGAGCGCAATATGATTGCACTCTTGTTTGAACGCCAGGAATTTAGACGGCTGGCAGGTAATTGGGAGCATTTCGTCAGCGGATTTCTGGCTATCTTTCGCGCTTATTACGGACAGTACGTAGATGATGAATGGTACGAGCATTTCCTAAGCCGAATGAAGCAGACACAATCCGACTTTGCCGCGTTATGGGAGAAAAGCCAAGTAAGTGCCGCTCCGGAGGTACTGATCGAATTCCGTCATGCTAAGGCAGGCAAGATGCTGTTCCAACTAACTTCCCTACAGGTTCACGGTGAAACCGATTTACGATGCAGCATCTATACCCCGGCGCCTGACTCCATGACCGAGAGGAAATTAGAGCAGCTCATGGCCAGAGAATCTGCTGAGTCGGAGTAGCGCCGCTTGACATGCAAAAGACCGCCACCTGCGATTACTCGCAAGCAGCGGCCTCTATCCTACAGTTTATAGATAGCCGTGTATTTCTTCTCCAAATAACGAACCAAGTAATCCGGATCAAGCGGCTTACCTGTTATGTCGTTGATCAGCTCAGACGGTGTTCTCAGCTTGCCATACTGATACACTTTATCGGTGAGCCACTCTTTTATCGGATGCAAATTGCCTTTCGCGACATTTTCCCAGAAATCCGGCATTTCGCGCTCCAATGTTTCCGTCATTTGAGCAGCATACATGTTGCCAAGGGAATAGGATGGGAAATAACCGAATGCTCCGCCGGACCAGTGCACATCCTGAAGAACTCCTTCTGCATCCGATGGCGGTTCAATGCCCAGATATTCTTTATATTTCTCATTCCATAGCTTTGGAAGCTCGGATGCTTTCACACCTTCATTAAAGATCAGCTTCTCCATCTCATAACGAATGATAATATGCAGGTTGTAGGTCAGTTCATCCGCTTCAATCCGTATGAGAGACGGCTGCACGACATTCGTTGCGCGGTAGAAATCTTCCATCGGCACGTCAAGCTGATTCGGGAAATGCTCCTGCAAGTCTCCATAATACCGGCTCCAGAAGTTTAAGCTGCGGCCGATTACATTTTCCCAGAAGCGGGATTGCGATTCGTGGATGCCCATCGACGTGCCTGTGCACAGTGTCGTACCGACCAGGTCTTGACGAATATTTTGTTCATATAAGGCATGGCCGCCTTCATGGATCGTGCCGAACAACGCGCTGGTCACATCATCTTTGAGATAACGCGTCGTAATCCGAACGTCACCGGGATTTAGCCCGGTCGCGAATGGATGCGCGCTTTCGTCAAGTCTGCCGCCGTTGAAGTCAAAGCCCATTTGATTCAAAATAAAGGTGCTGAATTTCTTCTGCGCATCCTTCGCGTACGTCTGCTTCAAGAAACCCGTTTCCGGTTGATGCGGCGATGCAGCGATGGCAGCAGCGAGCGGTACCAGCTTCTCGCGGAGACCCCCGAACACATGGTCCAGTTCTTCCGTGGTCATTCCCGGCTCATACATATCCAGAAGCGTGTCGTAGCGTGTACCTTTCACGCCCCAAAGGTCGATGAATTGATTCGTGTATGTAATGATCTTATCCAGATAGGGCTCGAACGACGCGTAGTCGTTGTTCGCTTTGGCTTCTTCCCAGAAGGTTTCCGCCTGCGAGGTCAGCACCACATAATCTTGATACATCTTAGGCGGAATCTTCACGCTGCGATCATAATCCTTACGGGTTTCCGTTACCAGACGCTTATGAACCTCATTCAATCCTTCATAAGTACTCGGCTCTTCCAGTGCTGTCAGCCATTCGCCGAGCTCCGGAGCAGTAGCAAGCTTGAACATTTGACCGGACAAATTACCGATCGATTGCGAACGAACATCCATTCCTTTACGCGGCGCGCCGGTACGTAAATCCCAAGAGAGCAGGGCAATTGACTCCTCGTAACTTTTAATTAGTCCAATCCGTTCTACAAACAATTCCAATTCTTTCGTGCTATTTGTCATCAAACTGTCATCACCTTTCCATAACGTTTAGCCGCTACTACTTGATCATACTTTTTGCAAACCGTATAATCAACCTAATCCTGGCTTTGCACGCAACCTCTATGGAAGGAGTTTTGACATGCAATTTTCATTTACTTCATCTGCGATCGAGCAATTGTCTCCTTATATGCAAGGCGGCAGTAAACATCTTAAATTGCTTTACGACACGGAAGGCTGCGGCTGCGTTGTCAGCGGCGTACCGACCTTGCAGCTTCTTGAGCATGCGCACCCGGACGATCGATTAGGCAGCGGAACTCCCTATTCCGTATGGTACGAACCCCGTTACGAGGTGTTCTTCGAGCCAAACCTTAAGATTGACTATAATGAAGCGCGCCATTCGTTCAGCTTGAAGAGCGACAGCCAGATTTATACCGCCAACTTGCGGTTCATGAAAGTGTAAGACGATTTACTAAATAGAGAAAGCCTTGTTCTTATAATTGGATGGAGGGAAACGAATGAATAGACTCAATGACATTCTAGCCTTTAATGAACAATTTGTTGCCAACGGTGAGTATGAGAAATATTTGACCGATAAATTCCCACAGAAGAAGATGGTCATCGTAACGTGTATGGACACTAGACTTACCGAGATGCTGCCGAAGGCGCTTAATCTGCGCAACGGCGACGCGAAGATTATTAAGAACGCCGGCGCCATCGTGACGCAGCCATTCGGAAACATTATGCGGAGTATTCTCGTTGCCGTATATGAGCTTGGGGCTGATGAGGTCGTTGTGATTGGACATCACGAATGCGGGATGACAGGACTCAATCCGGAAGTGGTCATTTCGCATATGCTCGAAGGCGGTGTTTCTGAAGAAACCATCCGTACGCTTCGCAACTCGGGCATGCACCTGGAGCGCTGGCTGACCGGCTTCGACAACGTGCAAGACAGCGTGGAACGCAGTGTTGGCATCATTAAGAATCATCCACTACTCCCGGCTCAAACTCCGGTGCATGGCTTGATTATTCATCCGGAGACCGGCAAGCTGGATCTGGTTGTTAACGGTTATGAGACTTCTGCCGAATAAATCATTAGTAATCGAAAAAAGCTTAGCTGACAAGCCTGCCGCATCCTGTGCAGAACTTGATCGCTAAGCTTTTTCTGTAGGCTGCCTACCGCTTCTTCTCCTTCGCTGCGGCAGCGCGTGCGGCAATGACATCGCTTCGATCGCGAAGCGTATGGCGATTAATGAGCGCTTCATCCATTCGGCTCGGCGCCCCCCAGACATACCCTTCCCGCTCCGCTGCCACTACGCTTCGAGCGTGCAATTCCGGATCAACAATCGGCAAATTCATATCTGTAAATGGCAAAGAATCCTCGATAGCCTCGATTCTCTCCGCTATCATCGCAATCAGTTGCTCGCCGTCTAGCCCGACTTCGTTCAGCAGCTTCGCATCCAGCCGCAGCTCAGCTTGACGCATGATCTTGAGCGCCCCTCGGGTATTGTGCCGTCTATGATGATAGGAACCGACTGCAATCTGAATGAGCCCTACCCAGATCGAACCGAGCGGGTCCCCTGCATGCGCCTTCCAATATTCCTCGAGCAATTCATGGCATTCAAAATAATCCCGTGTCGCATGAAACTCGACCAAAAACGACTCATATGCCGCCGGATATTGCTTCGATTGCACCCATATCCCCCATTTCCGTAAAATCATTCGCAAAAAGAGAATGAAAACTGAAACCTTTGATTATATTAGACGTAATTGTACTGATTGGCAATATCAGCTGTTCTTGCAGCATATCAGGAGGAGACTTACAGATGAAAAAGGGTTTATTATTGCTGATGGCTTTCGCGCTTTTTTTCGCGTTCAGCGCTGGAGCGGTTGATGCTAAGCCGAGAGGCAAATTTTCTTCACCGAAGAAGAGCTACACGTCAACCCCATCCAAGCCTGCTGACAATGTAAACAAAAGCACTAGCGGGACAAGCGGATCGACAAAAGCAGGGGCAGCAACAACAGGCAAACGCGGTTTCTTCAGCGGCGGCAGCTTTATGAAAGGGCTTATGATCGGTGGACTTGCCGGTCTATTGTTCGGCGGCATGTTCGGCAATCTCGGATTCCTCGGCGACATGTTCGGATTAATCATTAATGTGATTGCAATCTATATTGTCATTGTCGCGATTCGGGGTATATTCCATTACTTCAAGAATCGCCGCAAACCTTCGCATCCCGATCAGCGGAGACCCTACTAAGTTATGAGAATTTACACGGATGAGATTATAAACGCTATTTGCCTCCACATGGCAGATCGTAGAGGCGTCTCTCCGACGGATGTTGAAGCACAGCTGTCATGGGACGAGGAATACGGATACACTGCGGAGGTTTGGGTTCAAGGTCGCAGTCAATACTTGGTGGAAGCGAATTTGCTGGAAGCCATTGAGCAATATTTGTTAAAGCAATATCAGCTGCGGAAATTCCGTTCCCAGATTACACTGGATGCGGATGAAGAGTTTTGGGCAGATATTGAGGACTAACTCGAAGCGGGATTGGCGCGGATGCGCCGATCCCGTTTTTTGCTTGTAAATATCGGAAAATGTCATTTTCTTCGCAACCTCCTCCCCTATTCTACGTCTAATAGAGTAGATTCAGAGAGGAGTGTTATATCAGGAGATGGTTATTCGTAACAAATGGACGTTTATTATCGCGGCTGTATTAGTTGTTCAAGCTATTTTGTCGACGATATCAACGACCAGTAGCGATGCTGCTGTTGCAACCACGGACAATACGACTAAATATCGTGTCTACCACAACGATGCTGCCATGAAGGAATTTGCTGCTGAGAGCAGTGCAGTTGCTTACGCTAAGCAATTTACGTACACACATGTTGAAAAGATCGCGAACCGCGAATGGGTTTGGGACAACCTTCCGAAGTATAAAGTGTATGAGAACGGCGTAAGTTCGAACGGCCGGGAATTCCGTACGTTGGCTGAAGCCCAGCTTTTTGCAAGTAAAGTCCGTTTCGCGCAAATCCGCGACTTGGAGAAGCCTGGATTCATTCAAAGCAATTATCCTAACTATCAAATGTATCAAGGTGATAAAACGCTGGCGAACTGGTCGTTCGTGACCCTTGCTGATGCGAAGAAAGCTGCTAAAGCTTACGGCAACATGCATATTATGGAGCTGGCAACTAATCAGTGGGTTTGGGATAACCTGACTGATGCACAGAAAGCCGTTCAACGTAAAGCCCCGCTGACATACAGCATTGTAACGGACAGCGTTCAAGATGGCGCGCCCGCATACAGCTTCTTGCTGGATGCGATCCGTGCTTCATACAAAGTACCTGGCAGCAGTGTCGTAAATAGCGCAACAGGTCTAATTATACATACCAATATCCCAACGTTCACGGTCGTCCAATCCGGCCCGGTGGTGGCCTCGTACTATAGCATTCAAAGTGCGATTCAATATGCCAAATCCTTGTCCGGAGCATCTGTCGTGAAGAACGGGCTTACTTGGTGGACGAATGTTCCTTATCTGACTGTTTATCAAGGTGACCAGAAGCTGCGCTCGTTCCATACTCGTAAAGGTGCAGTGGACTTTGCCAATACGTACGCCGGGTCCACCGTTATGACAACAGATCTTCGAGCGATCTGGAACAATAAGAAGTCGCTTCAGCTTCTGGGGTGGAACGGTACATCCCGTACATCGACGGTGATGGATCAAGTCAGCAAAACGCAAGGACTTGATATCGATTCTCCATCTTGGTTTGAGCTTTCGGGTGCAGATGGAACCTTTACGGACACTTCGGATCCGGCACTCGTGCAATCGATGAAGGCCTCCGGCATCAAACTGACTCCGCTCGTAAGCAATCAGTTCGATGCTGTGCTGACAAGCGCGTTTCTTCGGAATGCGACAGCGATGAATACGTTCATCACGAACCTCGTCAGTAAGCTTACGGCACTTGATGTCGATGGTGTGAATATCGATTTTGAAGGCATGGCCGGAAAAGATCGTGACTTATATACCGAATTCGTTCGTACGTTTACAAGCGCTGCGCACAAAGCCGGATTAACAGTATCGATCGATCTCCCCAGAGGTGACGTAAGCTGGGATGCCAAGACCGCTTACGATCAGCGTGCACTTGCCGAAATCGTGGATATGATCATGATTATGGCCTATGACCAGCACTGGAAGGGAAGCGACGAAGCCGGGTCCGTTGCTGAACTGGCTTGGGTGGAGCAAGGCGTGAAGCAATTTCTAGCCTACGGTGTCCCCCGCAGCAAGCTGATGCTTGGGATTCCCTTCTATGTGCGAGAATGGCGTGTTGATGCTGCGGGCAAGCTGGTGGACAACAAAGCCATCTTCATGAGCGAACTGCCTCGCATCATTGCGGAACAAGGGGCTACTCGCACGTTTGACGCCACTGCCGGACAATGGAAATACACTTATGCGGGACAAGACGGGTACACGCATGTATTCTGGGCAGAAACTGCCGACACCGTGAAAGCACGCGTCAACATTGCGAAGGAATACGATTTAGCCGGCGTTGCCGCTTGGCGTCTCGGCTATGAGCAAGCAGATCTATGGACGATGCTGCTCCAAATGAAGTAACGGCAATCGGTCAAGTAGTATTTCGGTATTTCATTATGGTATTATAGATTGAAGTTATCGTTCGTAACATCACTTCAAATCAGTTAGGAGATTGCTGTATGTCTAATCTAAAAGAAATTCAATCCCTCGATGAATGGAATGCGGCATTTGAAGCATCCGGCTCTCGTCCTTTGGTCGTATTCAAACACAGTACGACATGTCCGGTTAGCGCGAATGCGTACACGGAGTTCTCGAATTACTTGAAGAATAACGAAGCGGCTTCGGCTGATACAGACTTTGTTCTTGTCAAAGTCATTGAATCCCGTCCGGTGTCGAACCAAATTGCCGAAGATACTTCGGTTAAACATGAATCCCCTCAAGTGATTCTAATCAAGGATAAAGCGAAGTATTGGACTGCCTCGCATTGGTCCATCACGGAAGCTCATATGTCCGCGGTAATGAATTAATCGACGAAGACCCCTGATAGAAGCGTGAAGACGCTTGATATCAGGGGTCTTTTTTTATGCTCTAATTAAAGTTTTAAAAACCATATATTAGAAGTTGCTAAGACAAATGTCCAAGCGAGCAGTTGCAAACATGCATTAACTAGTTAGAAATATGGATCGGAGGGTTCTAACTATGGCATGTGATAACTCTGCTACTGCTTTGACCTGCTGTACGAATAACGAATATGTGCAAGACAAAGTATGTACTCCATGGAGCGGTACCGTCGTTGCAACCGACGTATTGCTTATCGTCTACGTAAACAATATCAATCAAAATTTGGTGGGAACGGGCTATATCCAATATGATGTCGGCGCAGATGACATCGTTGTGGATGTACTTAACAGCGCAGGCGCTCCAATGGTTACTCCCCTCACCCTTTCTCCCGGCATGAGTTTAGCTTTTACTTACCGCCGCTTCAGTTCAATCCGATTAACATTACCCGGCGCGTCCGCTGGTACTTACCAAGGCGAATTCTGTATTACCACTCGTTATGCCATTTAGAGAATCCATCCATCCAGAGGAGGGACATATAATGTGTAATTCGGCACTTAGTTGTTGTTCAGACAAAGTCATGGTGCAAGATAAAGTGTGTACGAATTGGCAGTTTACGGCTGCCGGTACACAGACCGTATATGCGGATAATCTATCTCAGATCATTACAGGCACGGGATATGTCAAAATCGAATCCAGTACGGGAACGATCACGGTCACCTTTATCCGAAATGCAGCTACGATTCAAACTATTATTATACCTGCAGGCAGCAGTACGTCCTTTACAGTCGGCCGCTTCGATACGATCAACTTAACGGCAACAGCGGCGGCGCAAGGTGAATTTTGCATTACCATTCGATACAACCTCTAAACCAAGTGAAGGCGGCTCTCTACTCAGAGTAGAAAGCCGCCTCTTTTTATGGATGGTACCGATGTCAACTTTGCAGGGTTAGCGTAGTTGAGATTACATATTTTCCCTCGATATAGGTTGAATCGCTGCCTTGTGAAGGGACACGAACGGAAATGACCGATTGCCCGATATAATTAACCGTGCTTCCCGGGGGCACAATCAAATGCCTCGTATCTCCCCCCACAATGTCGATCTCCAAAGCTTGCGTACTTTTTTCATTTGAGAAAATGCTGATTTGGGTTAATGTCTGCGTGGAGGACACATTCAGCTCCCACAGTTGAAACTTGGGCTGTTCCCCTTGAAGTAATAGATTGCCGCAGCATTCTTTATCAAACCTATAAGACGTCTTGGGCTTCTTCGGCGGATCCGGCGGATGAATATAAGGCGGCTGCGGAAGGATGATATTGTTTGTTGTTGGCGGACAAAGCGGCGTTGGATGAGATCGACAGATTCGTCTGTGCTTGTGTCCACACTTCATATGTGGTGCGCTATTTTTTCTAGGTACGCAGGAGGGTCGCTTCTTGCGACATAATGTCTTTTTCAGCTTCCTCCCCCTCTTTCAGAAACCTATAATCACGATGCTTTCTGTTATTAAATGCCTGCTCATCACGCATTGCCATTGTTAATAGGATTTTATTTCCACTTTGATTAGGTCAGCTCAAACATCGACCAAACAACGCCTCGAGTGGCCCCGCTTCCTATATTGATTGATATCGTCAAACCATCGGAATTGTAAAATAACCCCACTACATCTCCGGCTGTCAGCGCAACATCACCGGCCAATGTGATTTCCCCGTTTCCGAGCACAGCTCTTAAAGTCAGCAGCAGCACAACATTCACATTGAGTACGGGTAGTAGGCCACTTACTAAATTGGTCGCCGTTGGCGCGGTACGCTGCACGGCAAAAAAAGGATTGATTCCGGCGCCAAGTGTCACGGAAATTGCAGCAGTTGTTATATAGTTGATAGTCGCTTTGATCGCATATCTACCTGTTACCGGTACCGTAAAATTACCTGTTACCGGATTAAAGGCCGCATTCCCGTAATATGGACTAGCGACTGACCAGTTCGTTAGCTGGGTACTTGCAGCAATAGTAAGCGTGGCTAAGAACGCAGAAAAACCTGTCGCTGCAAAATTCGGCCCTGTCGCTCCCGTTGCTCCCGTCGCCCCCGTTGCTCCCGTCGCTCCCGTCGCTCCCGTCGCCCCCGTCGCCCCCGTAGCTCCCGTCGCCCCTGTCGGCCCTGTCGCCCCTGTCGCTCCCGTTGCTCCCGTCGCCCCTGTCGCACCCGTTGCTCCCGTCGCTCCCGTCGCTCCCGTCGCTCCCGTCGCCCCCGTCGCCCCCGTCGCTCCCGTCGCCCCTGTCGGCCCTGTCGCCCCTGTCACTCCCGTAGCTCCCGTCGCCCCCGTTGCTCCCGTTGCTCCAGTCACTCCCGTTGCTCCCGTCGCCCCCGTTGCTCCCGTCGCTCCCGTCGCTCCCGTCGCTCCCGTTGCCCCCGTCGCTCCCGTTGCTCCCGTCGCTCCCGTCGCTCCTGTCGCCCCCGTTGCTCCCGTTGCTCCAGTCACTCCCGTTGCTCCCGTCGCCCCCGTTGCACCCGTTGCTCCCGTAGCTCCCGTCGCTCCCGTTGCTCCCGAAGCCCCCGTCGCTCCCGTCGCTCCCGTCGCTCCCGTTGCACCCGTTGCTCCCGTCGCTCCCGTTGCATCCGTTGCTCCCGTAGCTCCCGTCGCTCCCGTTGCTCCGGGCGGACAAACTGGGCAGCATTGCCCGCCTCCTCCTTTCGAGAGACCGTCGCAGCTCAGCATAGATGAGCCTGAACAAGAACAATGTCGGCGGAGCGAGCTTTCCAGAAATACGTCGCCTGATTTCGAGTTACCATTTGGCATGACTTATGCCCCTCCGTTCCATATACCCTCAAAGTCTACTATCTCTACATTTCTTAGCTGCACTAGTACCAGTAGATGGTCATCTCCGTTCATCGCTTGTACTCAAGCCCGCATTTCACCAAAATTGGCGATTAACAGGTACTAAAAAAGCCTGCCACATGAGTGACAAGCCCCGTTCTTCGACCTCATCTATTAACCGACTTCCGTTCCCTTACTGACCTATACATTTTTTGGTTGAAATGCAAATAATCAAAGAAACTTGCCACTGTTGTGACAAGTCTCTTTGAACCTCTTTATGCAAACACCATATTCTTCCCGTAGAAAATTTCGTCCATTTCCCACTTTACGCTCTTCTCAATCTCCAGCTGCTCTTCCTTGCTGAGTGTGTCTTTCGTGTATCCGAACAAATAATTGTTCAAATCAAACTCCCGCAGCTTGCATTTCGTGTGAAAGATATTTTCCTGATACACATTCACATCAATCATCTGATACAAATCTTGAATTTCAGCCGGAATATAGCTTTGAATCGAGCTGATTTCATGGTCGATAAACAGCTTGTACCCGTTGATATCCCGCGTAAATCCCCTCACTCTGTAATCGATAATCATAATGTCGGTATCAAAGGAGCGAATGAGATAGTTCAGCGCTTTAAGAGGTGAAATTTCACCGCAGGTAGAGACGTCTATATCGGCCCGGAACGTACTGATTCCTTCATCCGGATGATATTCGGGATACGTATGCACGGTGATATGGCTCGTATTCAGATGCATGGCAACGCCACTGGGAACGGGTCCGGGCGATTCCTCGAATGATTCGTGAGTCGCTTGCTCGAGCGGACCTTCCGATACGAGCATCGTCACGCTTGCCCCTTGCGGCTCGTAATCCTGCTTAGCTACATTCAGCACGTGTGCTCCTATAATTTCGGCTACCGTCTTCAATATCGAGGTCAGTCGATCCGCATTGTATTGCTGGTCTATGTAAGCGATATACGATTCGCGCTCTTCTTTCGTTTTGGTAAAACAGATATCGTACATATTGAAGCTTAACGACTTGGTTAAGTTGTTAAAGCCATGAAGCGTAATGCGCTGCTCTGATGTTAATGGCAATTGGGCTCCCCCTAAGTGTAACGCCTCCGGCGCGGAAATAAACGACTGTATACTTAGAATGGGAAGTCCGGGCAGCTTCTATCCCGGAATCGGATTATTTTTCTTCTCTTGTTTGGTTAAGCCTGTTGACACCTCAGCGAACATGCATGGACCCCATGCCGCGGAACAGAACATTATGACGCCAATTTGGGGCGGCATCCGCGAAGCGCATTTGCGGAAAGTGTTTCAACAGCGCAGTTAGCGCGATTTCACCTTCCAGTCGAGCAAGCGGTGCACCTAAGCAGAAATGAGCGCCGGAAGCGAATGCCAAATGTCGATTCGGCGTACGCCCGATATCGAATTGATTCGGATTCGTAAACTGGGCAGGATCGCGGTTTGCCGCACCAAGCATCACTTGTACCACCTGCCCTTGACGAATCGTCTGGCCTCCAAGCTCATAATCGACAGATGCAAGGCGTGAAGTCATCTGCACCGGACTTTCATATCGCAATCCTTCCTCAACCGCGGAAGGAATAAGACCGGGATTTTCGAGTAAACGCGCATATTGTTCAGGGTGGTTCAACAAAGCAAGCACTGTATTTCCAATCAGATTCACCGTCGTCTCATGACCGGCTACCAGTAGCAGCACGCATGTAGCGATAAGCTCCTGCTCGGTTAGCGCATCTGCTTGTTCTTTAGCGGCCAGTAAATCGCTAATCATATCTTCACGCGGGGAAACCGTACGTTCCGCAATTAAGCTGCGGAAATACGCTGTAATTTCGACGGCAGCCCGCACGGCTTGTTCTGCGAAATCAGGCGTTTGATCACCGCCGCCTTCGAGTATTCTGGCAAAGGTATGCGACCATTCCTTAAACATCTCCCGGTCTTCCGGTGGTACGCCAAGCATCTCGGCAATGACGATAACCGGCAATGGAAATGCGAAGGATTGAATGAGGTCAGGCTGAGTCTCTTCTGCCATCTGCTCGGCAAGATGCTCCGCAATGGAGCGGATATTCTGCTTCAGCCTCTCCATCGATCGGGGTGTGAAGGAGTGGCTGACAAGCCCGCGCAATCTTGTATGTGTCGGTGCATCGCGAAGCAGCATCCAGTTATCCAAGAGGTTATTTACCGGCTCCCATGGCGTATTCTGCGACTGCGGCGGCTGTTCTTCTCGCTGGTGCTGCGGCATCGCGTTTCGGTTCTCTCGGACAAACAGCGGATCTTTCAGAACACGGTTGACATCCTCGTAGCGGGAAACCACCCACATATTGTGCCATTCCAGATATCGAACCGGTTCTTGCTCGAGCAAATAGCTATAGAACGGATAAGGTTTATCATGCAATTGTACGTTATAAGGCCCAAACCATGATGCGATTTCCGAGGGTTCAAAGGTACGCGATTGATTTTGCAACAGCTCCACGCTCCATTTCTAGTGTTGAGGCTAAGTACTTACAACCTTTGCTCCATCATGTCCGCGATCTGATTCGCGTTTACATCCGATGATTTTCTCAATCCTTGGATCACTTTCGTCCTTCGTTCCGTGGAATGATTTTGACTTAATTTCCATTTCCCTTCGAAGCTTGTGATTCTTAGCTTGAATCCGACGATCATGTTCATGAGCTGCTCATTAAATGAGGAACGAGTATCTGTTGTCCACGGTGTTTCCATAGAAGCTTCGTAGGTGCTGATTGTTCGGTTCAAAATTCCGGCAAGCTCATCTTGAAGAGTTACAGGTATATACTCGCCGTACGCATGAACAGCTGTATAATTCCAAGTGGGAACGGTATTCCCTTCTTGATACCAGGTCGGAGAAATATAAGTATGAGGGCCTTGAAAAACAACCAATACTTGGCCATCTATGTAAGTCCAATGAGGATTGGTCTTGGCCATATGTCCAAGCAGATAATATTGACCGCTGTCATCTTGCTCGATTAGAAAAGGCAAATGTGTCGCGTAGGGTACTCCATCCGTCTGCGAGAATAATGTGCCAAAGCTATGCGCTTTAATGAACGACACCATCGCCGGAATGTCCGTCACCTGAAAATGTTTGGGAATATACAACTGCTCCACCTCCTTATACCTATTTTTTTACATGCACATAGTACGTGAACACGCAGACAAAAGTTGCACCGTTTGATGGGTTGAACAATACAAGAAAGGCGAATAGCTTGTTTGCTATCCGCCTTGACATTTCAAGTTATTGTCTCTTCTGCACCGGAATCCATATTTCGCTTCTATAGGTCGGCGACGTCATATCTTTACTCTCGTGCCACACCAGCTCTGGGCCTTGTGCTTGCTCGTAGCTGGATGACGGAAACCATTCGGAATAGATCCGTCCCCATACATTTTGCAGCGTTTCCGGAAACGGTCCCACTGCTTCGAATGCGGCCCATGTAGTTGGCGCCACTTCCAGCTTCTCCATATCTTCCGGACATTCGAGCGTTGTAGCAACGCCGATATAGTGATCGAGCTCCCCTTTCTCCTCCATACGCCCTTCGGAGAAGTTCGTGGAAGCACTAAGCATCCCCTTAGGCGAGATATTAGACAGACTCTTGAGCTTCTTGATTTTCTCTTCCGTTAAGCTCCCCGCCATGGCTGCAATTTCGGGGTTAACACCGTTGAATAGGATCGGGACCCGTTTCATTACCCCTATTATTCGGAAAGCTTCTTTCTCTTCGATACGGAAAATCATTTTATCTCCTCCTCTAATCGTTAATTGAAACGTCATTCTCGGAAAAGCTTGTAACGTTTGACCTTTGCTTCTTGCTTCCGTCGGCGTTAGGCCATGCAAGCCTTGGAATGCTCTTGTGAATGCATCCGGCGAGTTGTACCCGTATTTCACGGCAATATCGATGATTTTCGTCGTTTCATTGCTGCTGCTTTGCAGCTCGAATGCTGCAAGAGTAAGGCGCCTGCGACGAATGTACTCCGACAACGACACGCCTGAAAGGAATGAAAACATCCGTTTAAAATGAAATTCAGAGCACATCGCCAACCTTGCGACTTCTTTGAAATCAATCTCCTCCGCCAGATTGTCCTCCATATAGGCGATGGCACGATTCATGTCTGCCAGCAAATTCATGGGTTCCTCCCTCCTACTTCTATAAAGTAACAGAACGTGTGCAGTGTAATCCGACTATCGGTGCACGATAATGCAGGATGCTTTCATCTATTTATGTATGGATGGATGTTGATCGATTAACGAATGCGCCGTGTTTATCTAGTACAGGAATGATCAAGCTTGAATCAAACTCGGTCGCCAGCTGAATATCATCCTCATATCCGATTGCAATCAATTCTTGACCTGAGCTGCAGGACGCAACCATCTGCGTTAGCTCACCTTTGCATGCTTCGAATACAGCTGCCGCGCTCTTCGCTTCAGGTGATAATTCGAATGCACCGAGTCGACTCAGAATCGCGCCGGCTGCCAGCATGTCTTCGAAACTAGGCCGCAGACTCCCGTCACTCCAACGCTCTCCGGCGGCGATAACCGTTACAATACCGCCTCGCTCCCGTATATACTGCGCAACTGCACTCGCATTTCGCAGACAAGCGGCAATGACTTCACACTGGCTGTCTTTAGCGATAAACGAGCATGTCGCGCCATTAGGCGAAGGCAGCACAATTCGGCTGTTTGCTTCAAGAAGCGCTAATCTAGCCGGTGATAACGATATCGGTTCGCCGCGTTTGCCCGCAAGTAAAGCTTGCTTATCACGAGCATAATCTGCTGCTGAGGCATCCTTGAATCGATAGGGGAAGACAACACCTTCGCGGCTGAGAACGATATCTACACAAGTCGTAAAAGAAAGAACGTCTATGATGACAACAAGGTCCGAGACAGGAGCTAGTGCACGAACACCTTCATATCCCCATTCGAAACGAACTGTATAATTGGTTTGCTGATAAACTGCAGAGATTGTCATATTATCACCTCGCGGGTAAATTCTATCTCCTAGACTTTACCACAGCACAGTCCGCTATATTGAGAAATAAGACGAAATCAGCCATAATCAATCCTATATCCGCTCTAGGCGGCAATGGGAGCTGAATGAACATGACTACTTATGACGACGATTTGAAGAAACGACTGCGGCGAATGGAAGGCCAAATTCGCGGCGTCTTAAATATGATGGAAGAAGGCCAGCATTGTAAGGACGTAGTCGCCCAAATCTCGGCTGTCCGGAGTGCTGCCGATAAAGCAATCGCTTATGTTGTAGCTAAGAACCTGGAGCAGTGCATAAGAGAAGAAAATGAAAGCGGCGGCGATACAAGCAAGCTTGTGGAAGAAGCCATTTCACTGCTTATCAAGAGCAGATAATGCGTTGCCTCAGGGCAATAGCAAAAAACCGCCTGATCCACGCTATTCGCGGATCAAGCGGCTCTTCTGACTAGGATCTCTTCTTACGCGTCATCACATCGAATATAACGGCAGCTGCCAATACGGCTCCGCGAATCATATATTGATACGAAATACCGACGCCAAGCAAATTCATACCGCTTGATAGGGAAGCCATAACAATCGCTCCAATGATGGAGCCCGTCACTTTACCGACCCCGCCTGCTGCGGATACGCCGCCGACATAAGCAGCAGCAATCGCGTCAAGCTCGAACAGTGTACCTGCTGTTGTCGTAGCGGATTGCAAGCGTGCTGTGAACAAGATACCGGAGAGCGCCGAGAGCATCCCCATCGAGCCGAATACGATATACGTAATCTTCTTCACGCTGATCCCGCTCAAATGCGCGGCCTCCGGGTTGCTGCCAACCGCATAGATATGGCGGCCGAGCACGGTTTTGGACGTCAGAATTTGATAGATCACAACGACGAGCAGCATAATGATGACCGTCCAGGAGAAGCCGTTATAGCCTGCGATGATCCATGTGATATAAGCAATAATGGCAGATACGAATACGAGCTTCACCATGAAGATGTTCTTGGAGGTGACTTCAAAATTGTACTTCAGTTTGTTTCTGCGCTTCGACACTTCCATCACAATGTAAAGCAGGATAATACATAGGCCGAAGATTAAGGAAAGCAGGTTTAGTCCGTTAATCTTCACAATGGAAGGGATAAATCCGTTCCCGATTGCGTTAAAATGCTCATCTTTGATAATAATGGTCCCTGTTTTCTCGGTTACGTTAAGCAGTGCGCCTCTGAAAATCAACATGCCCGCCAAGGAAGCAACGAAGGAAGGAATGCCGATTTGTGCAACCAGGAATCCGTTAAACAGTCCGACTACAATTCCGAGTACGAGGATGATCGGAATGGTCAGATAGAAGGGTACCCCAAGCTGCGTTAAGAAAATCGCTGCGATTGCGCCGAGAAATCCTGCTGCAAATCCAACAGACAGATCAATGTGCCGAATGACGATAACAAGTGTCATCCCTACAGCAAGAACTGCGATATAGCCCGTTGCATCAAGCAAATTGCTGATATTCCGTGATGACATGAATAAACCGTCTGTCATGATAGAGAATGTGAGCATGATGACGAACAAGGCGATATACATGCCATATTCACGAATATTTACTTTAATTAACGACTTTGCTTCGTTATAGAAATTCACAAGTCTTCCCCCTATTGCGTTGCAAAATGCATGATTTTTTCCTGATCGGCTTCTTCTATGGACAGCTCGCCCTTCATGCGGCCTTCTGCCATGATGTAGATGCGGTCACTCATTCCCAATATCTCACCGAGCTCGGATGAAATCATAATAATGCTCATTCCCTCACTGATCAGCTTGTTCATGATGGTATAAATTTCAAATTTGGCGCCGACATCGATTCCTCGAGTCGGTTCATCCAGAATGAGCAATTTCGGACCGACAAACAGCCATTTGCCCAGTGATACCTTCTGTTGATTGCCGCCGCTTAAGTTGCCGACGATTTGCTCAATGGAAGGGGCTTTAATATTTAACGACTGCTTGTAGCTATTCGAGATATTCACTTCTTCATTGCTGTTTATAAATCCGCGTGATGATATCTCATGAAGATTCGCAGCTGTTAGGTTGCTCTTAATATCTTGAATCAGGAAGAGACCATCACCCTTACGGTCTTCCGTCACATAAGCGATACCTGCGGTAATGGCATCCTGCGGATGCTTGAATACGCATGGTTTGCCATCCAGAACCATCTCGCCCTGCAATTTATACGACTTCGGGTTACCGAAAATGCTTTGTGCCAATTCCGTTCGTCCGGAGCCCATCAAGCCGGCAATGCCGACGATTTCTCCTTTTTTAACGTGCAAATGAACGTTCTTCACAACGCTTCGACCCAGCTTCGGATCATAGGCAGACCAATCTCGGAGCTCCAATATCGATTCTCCGAATGTCTTGTCAGCCCGCTTCGGATAAATATCGTCGATCTCACGACCAACCATGTTCTTAATAATGATGCTTTCGGTAATTTCGCCTTTGGATGCATCGAGCGTACAAATCGTTTTCCCATCGCGCAGCACTGTTGCCTTATCTGCGATTGCAATGACTTCTTTGAGCTTGTGTGAAATCATAATGCATGTAATCCCTTGATTCTTCAGTTCACGCAACAATTGCAGCAGATTCTCACTGTCGTCCTCATTCAGTGCAGCCGTAGGCTCATCCAGAATGAGCAGCTTCACTTCTTTGCTTAATGCTTTGGCAATCTCGACAAGCTGCTGCTTCCCGACGCCCAAGTCTTTAATCAAGACCTCAGGGTTTACGTTCAGCTTCACCTTCTGCAGCATTTCTTTGGCTTTGACAATCGTTTGATTCCAATCTACGAACGCGCCATTCTTCACTTCATTTCCTGCAAAAATATTCTCGTACACCGTCAAATCCGGGAATAGAGCCAGCTCCTGATAGATGATGGCAATACCCGCTTTTACGCTGTCACTGATTTTCGAGAAGCTTTGGACGCCGCCGTTATAGACGATATCGCCTTGATAAGTGCCATATGGGTAAACTCCGCTTAACACTTTCATCAGCGTCGACTTGCCTGCACCGTTCTCTCCGATCAAGCAATGGATCTCGCCCTTTTTAACTTTAAAGCTTACATTCGAAAGTGCCTTAACGCCTGTAAACTCCTTGGAAATCCCGTTCATCTCTAATATGAATTCACTCATGTCAGTCGCTCCTTACCCAAACAAGGCTTACAAGCAAGGAATAGTGATAGACGGTGCTATCACTATTCCGCATTACCTGCTGGTTATCTGCCGTGCTTACAGCCCTTGGAAATCTGCTGCTTTGTAATAGTCGGAATCGATTAGCTTTTCTTTCACGTTTGCTTTGTCGACTACGATTACGTCCGTTTGTTTGGCCGGTACATCGATCTTGCCATTGTTGTACGAACCTGTTGTATCAGGAGTATTGCCATCCAAGATGGATACCGCCATACCCATTGCGTCTTTAACCAAGTTACGAACATCTTTGAATACGGTCATCGATTGTTTGCCGTCAATCACGTATTGAACAGAAGCTTGCTCCGCATCTTGACCTGTAACCACGAAGCTTGTAACCGCTTTATCAGAACCGAATACGTCAGCGATCGAACGAGCCGTACCATCATTTGGTGCCAAGATCGCCACGTCGCCTTTCATGTCAGCTGCTGCTGCAGTCAAATGGGTTTGGGCTTTGTTCTTCGCTTCGTTTGCATCCCAGTTCGTTGTTACTTGACCAATGATTTTGCTCAGTTGATCACGGGATAGTTCAGCTGTATCCTTCAAGCCTTCAGCTTCACTCGAGTTTGCTACTTTGAATGTACCGTCAGCGATCTTAGGCTGCAGCACTTCCCAAGCACCTTGGAAGAACAAGAATGCGTTGTTGTCGGAAGCAGCGCCAGCGTACAAGTAAAGCGGCTCGCCGTTTCCTTTGGCATGGTCGACCAGGTATTGCGCTTGTGCTTTACCAACCGCTACGCTATCGAATGTTACGTAGTAGTCAACTGCATCTGTTTTAGTAATGAGGCGATCATAGGAGATCACTTTAACGCCGGCTTCTTTAGCAGCTTCAACTGCAGATGCTGCAGCATCGCCGTCTTGCGGACAGATAATAAGGACTTGGATGCCTTTATTGATCAGCGTCTCTACGTTCTCTTTCTCTTTGGCTGAAGAGCCTTGGCTGAACAAAATTTCCGTTGAATAATCCGTGCCGTCCAGTGCTGCTTTAAAGCGCGTTTCATCCTGCACCCAACGCGGCTCATCCTTAGTCGGCAATACGATACCTACACTTACCTTTTTGCTGTCGCCGCAAGCAGCGACGATTGTTGCAAGCAACATAATGACCATTACTAACGCGATTGATTTGAAGCCTTTTTTCATGATTGTTTTCCCCTCTCGATATACTAAAGCGTTTACAAAACCAACTATAGCATCGGATATTCACCTTGAAAGCGCTAACTTATAGCACTTTTTTCATACCATCTGCACTATTTTGATTTGCACTGCTTATCGGGCAAACAAAAAAGCGGAAGATCAGCTCAATCACTGATCTTCCGCTTCTACTGCTTACTCTGTCCGATAAATATCTGCCCGCTGGTGGAAGCCATCGGCAATAATCGTTGCATCCATGTTCATTCGATCGACTGCGATCGGTTCAAGCAAGATGGCCGGCACATCGATTTTCTTGTTGAAAACGGTCTTGTCCGTGCTCACCTTCTCGCCCTTCGCCATCCGTACAGCTAAGTCTGCTGCAGCTTCCGCAAGCTTCGGAATCGGCTTATAGACCGTCATCGTTTGCGTACCTTCCACGATTCGCTGCGCGGCCGCGAGCTCGGCATCCATCCCGGAAACAGGGATTCTGCTAGCCATTTGATGAGCGGCAAGTGCTGCTATGACTCCGCCTGCCGTACCGTCGTTAGCTGCAATAACGGCATCGATGTCATTATGATTGGCTTTCAGCGCCTCTTCCATATTCGCTCTGGCATTGGCAGGGATCCACTCCTTCGTGAATTGATCATAGACAATTCGAATGTCTCCTCGATCCACGAAAGGCTTAAGCACTTTCATCTGGCCTTTCTTGAACATATGAGCATTGTTATCCGTATCTGCCCCTTCAATCAGCACGTAGTTCCCTTTGGGTACCTTAGACACAATGGCTCTCGCCTGAAGCTCGCCGGCCTTCTCGTTATCAAAGGAAATATAGAGATCGACATTGGCATTTAAGATCAACCGATCATATGAGATCACTTGTATGCCCGCTTGATGGGCTTTTGCGACAATGGCTGCTCCGGCTTCCGCATTATGAGGTACGACAACGAGAACATCCACGCCGCGCGAGATCATATTCTCCGCTTGGGCAATTTGTTTGGCGTCGTCGCCATTGGCCGCTTGGACATCCACCTCGGCACTGAGACCTTCAACAGCAGCTTTGAACAAATCCCGATCCTTCTTCCAACGTTCTTCCTCTAACGTATCGAGGGACAAGCCAATGACCACCTGCGCATCACTGACTTGTTTGGTCGGAGTTTCCTCGGTCCCCGCTCGTACACCTGCACCGGTTCCGCCAAGTGAGCAGGCAGACAGCAGTACAATAACTCCCATTAAGCTCAGCAGCAGCTTCACTTGCATTCGATTACTATTTGGAACTCGATGGCGATGCCTCACGGTTAACCTCCCTTTCCACGATCTCCTACAGCTGCTTTTTGTCTACCGGACGCAGCAGCTGTTTGCGATAATCTGTCGGTGAATGTCCCACGATCTTCTTGAAGACGCGGCTGAAATAATTGGGATCATTGTATCCGATTTCGAACGTAATTTCCTTCAGGCTCATCTCCGACTCCAGCATCAATTGCTTGGCGGCCTCCATGCGGCACTCGGTCAAATAGTCAATATAATTCATGCCAAACTGTTCCTTGAACAGCTTGCTCACATAGAAAGGGTTCCTGTCCACGACAGCTGCCAACCGTTCCAGTGACAAGTCTTCATGGGCGTGTTCCTTAATGTAATGCTTCAGCTTGAGAAGAAGGCCCGTCTCCAAATCACCGTTGTTCCGTGCCGCCGCTTCCGCAATGCTCGTAATGAGCACTCGCGTCTCTGCGCGAAGCTGCACATAATTCGTCGTTTGACCTTGGTAATATAGCTTTTGAATAGCAACACCCATTTCCTGCAGCATCCGACTGACGATGACCAAGACTTCAAACACACGCTGCTGCGCGATGGCGACACGCTCTCCCGCTCCTTCGTACACATCAATCATCTGCCTGACCAGATCGGCCGCAGCCTCAAAATGACCTCGGCGAACGTCTTCCAGCACATTTTTCTCCAAATCCATCGTCAATCGGCTGATCGACTTGCTGTCATGACGAGGAAGATCCTCAAATAAGCAGAACCGCGCAGGCAACGATAGATCAACCGATGCCAGCATCGACTCATGATACGATTTGCGCAATTCCTTCAATTCTCTGTACAATCCGCCGATTCCGGCAAAAGGCTCATACCCGCTATGACGCAAGGCTGCCTGCACGAGTTTCCGGCCCATGACAACAGCGTAGCTGCGGTAGGACTGCTCGCCTTCCATGAATAGAATGATTGGAATTTGATTACCGGTAATTTTGCCGATCCAGCAATGAACGTTCCAATCGGCTAATTGCTTCACGATGACGGCGTGCAGTCCTTCCAGCTCTTCATGTCGGCCGTGCTCAGGGCGGCCTTCATGTGTCGACTCCGAGAGCAGCAAATTAATGACGAAGCCGCCTTTCGTCGCGGGCAGACCCAATAAATGAATCATCTCACTCAGATGCACAGACGGAGCATCGTCAAACAGCAGCTGTGAAACAATATCCGCCTCCACGATAGGAAGCATTCTGCGCAGACGCTCCGAATCCATACGCCGATGCTCGGATTCCATCCGGTTGCTCAAGATGTCATGAACGACTTTCCCGATCGTTTCTTGAATAACCGTCGTCTTACTGGGTTTAAGCAAATAATCGCTTACCCCCATTTGCAGCGCCGATCTGGCGAACTCGAACGTGTCGAATGCCGTAACGACAATGAACTTCACCGTATCGTTAAACGTCTTAATGCGTTCAATCGCTTGAAGCCCGTTAATGCCGGGCATCTTGATATCCATCGTAATCAGATCCGGCTTAAGCAGCTCCGCCGATTCGATCGCTTCGCGTCCATTGGAAGCCTGTCCGACAATTTCGACCTCTGTGAAGGTTGTTTCGATGATCCGCTGGAGAGCCATACGCTCGATCGGCTCATCATCAACAATCAATATCCGTATCATAGCTTGGGCTTCCTCGGAAGCGTTAACGTAATGCATGTTCCTTCTCCGATCTTCGAGTCAATGTGTATAATCTCTTCAACTCCATAGAACAGCTGCAGCCTATGCAGCACATTCCGAATTCCAATTCCGGTGGAATGACCCTTATAAATGGAATTATCCGTATCCGCCAGAAGCCGTTCAATCTGCTCAGCGTCCATGCCTTGACCTGTATCGGACACCTCGACCGTGACATGCTCCTCATGACTCTTCACGCGAAGCGTTAACGTGCCGCCGTCTTCAGACGGTTCAATCGCATAGATAAATACATTCTCCGCAAGCGGCTGTAGAATGAGAATCGGCACATCGATATCGAGCCCCGCTTCTTCAATCTCCCGGACAACCTTCAGCCGATCACCGAATCTTGCTTTCTGAATCGCCAAATATTCTTCCAGCACCTCGACCTCGTCTCCAAGCGTCACTCTGCTGTCCATCCGGCGTAAATTGTAGCGAAGCATCCCGGCAACCGAGCTGATTAACTCGCTTGTTTTGTCTGCGCCGGCGAGATAAGCCTCCTTCGAGAGCATATTAAGCGTATTGAATAGAAAATGAGGATTGATCTGGCTCTGCAGGCTCTTCAGCTCACTCTCCTTCAGCATCAGCTTATGCTTGTGAAGATCATATTCCAGCTGCGCCTTACTTTGAATTTCATCGAACAGATTGCCGATATTCAGACGCATCGTGTCTAACGTTTTGGCTAGGAACGACATGTCATCATTGTTATTGATTTCAATGGGCTTGTGGAAATTGCCCCGCGAAAGCTCCCTCGCTGACTGCGTTAGTTTCAGAATCGGCTGCGTCACGCTGTTCACGAACCGGAAGGAGAAGATGAGCAGCATGAGCGATACAAGCGCGAGCGTCCAGAAGCCCATCTTGAGCAAATCATCACTGCGCTTAATAATTTTGCGATAAAAGGCATCATAGGTCTTCTGTTCCCCGCTGATCAGCGTCAGGGTCGCTTCCGAGATATATTTGGAAATGCTCGATGCCTCATCGAACTTCTTCGCTACCTCATCCTCGTTGTTGTCTTTCTGAAACCGGACGACCAGCCCCATCGCCTCGGACTGGCTCTCCAGCATATGCTGAAAGTTATCGAGCAGCATCGCATTGTTCGCGTTGCGCAGCCAATTGAGCTCCGATTTGGTGTGCTGCAGCTCATTATTATCGTCGAAATACTGCTCCAGACTCTCTTGGGAGAGCGATATCCTGTAGTTGTTGAGAGAAGTAAGTGCCTGCTGGCTTTGCTCCGAGGCTTGGTTCATCAACAGATAGCGCTGCAAAATCTCGTTATATTTCTCTACCGTCCGCTGATTAAACAAACTCATAGACAACCAGATGACAGCCATGATGATCCAAATGAGAATAGACAGCAGCAGCATTTTGTTGCGAATCGTATTCACTTCGCACCGCCTCCTTCCCCGGAAGAGGCTACAACACTAATCGGCGTAAAATAGCGCTTGTTCAGCGGAAGCTGCTCGCTGTCCAGCCAGCGTTTCATCAAATCGACGCTCATCTGCCCCATTTCCTCATAATGCTGGGACAGACCGGATTCAATCAGTCCTTCTTGGATCAATTTGACCGTTTGCGGTGAATTGTCGAACATGAATACTTCATATTCATGCATACGTGAGCGAGATTCGCCGGCCTGCACGATGCTTTTCCCCGAGTCGGTCGGCAGTCCGATGAAAGCATTCACCTTCGGATAATGATTCAGAATATCATTGGTTTGTGCATTAGCCTGCACATGCTCGTTATCCTTTGATGCATACACGAGCTGAATTCCATTGTATTGAGCCAACACCTCACGCAAACCCTTCTGCCGCAGCTTGTCCGTGTCCGAGCTCTCCATGTTCGTAATGACACCGACAGTCCCTTGCCCGTTCAATGCTTCCGCGATATGTTTGCCCATCACGATGCCTTCCTGGTAATGATCCGAACCGACGTAGGTTTTCCTCAGACTACCCGGCGCATCGGAATTAATCATGACGACAGGAATGCCGCGAAACGTCGCCTTATTGACGATCTGCACGAAATCGGGTCGATCCACGCCTTCAATGATAATGCCATCTACTTTGGAAGCGATTGCAATATCAACCTGCTTAATGAGCTCTTCGACGTTCGAGCGGTATACCCCCCAGAAGTCAATCAGCATGCCGTGACCTGCCGCTGCTGAACGGGCGCCTTTCTGAATTTCGTTCATCACGTAGCTGCCCTGCTCCTGTGAAATGATGACAATATGCGGGGAAGTCTGGTTGCCCGCACTCTCCATATTGCCCGACATCCCGAGATCGTCGTTACGATATAACATCAAATATAAAGTAATTGTCAACGCAACCAGGCAGATGCCCACGAATAAGGTAAAGAAAATAGGCTTTTTCATATTTTCTCCTAAGTCATTAGCGATTTTCACGTAATTCTATCACGATTCACCTATTCTGCACAGTTCCTCGCCAAACCGCATCATCCAAGGTCAATAAATGATCGGCTATACTCATGTTTTCTAATCCAACGGTAAATGATACAATATGGCAATGAAGACCAAATTTCTTCATCCAAACCACTGAAGGAGTGAATGGAATGTCAGTTGATGCTTACCTGAATTTTCAAGGAAATACCCGTGAAGTCATTGAATTTTACGCGGAAGTCTTCAATACTGAAATTACGAATTTGACGACATTTGGTGAAATCCCGCCGAATCCGGAATATCCACTGCCTCCCGGCATGGAGAATGGCATCATGCATGCCCGCATGACTGTACTTGGAAGCAACCTCATGTTCTCGGATACGTTCCCGGGTATGCCTTTTACGATGGGGAACAACATTAGTCTTGCAATCGTTTCAGATGACGCTGACGAACTCAGACGTATTTATGGGAAACTAAGCGAAGGCGGATCAAACAGCATGCCGCTTCAAGAAACGTTCTGGACGAAGCTGTATGGCGTCACAACGGATAAATTCGGCATCACATGGCAGTTCAACCAAGGACTATAACTTCGATAAAGAAACGGGACAAGCCTTTGACGGCTGTCCCTTTTTTTCTGTCCTAAAATTGATGCATCCGTCTACCTGACACTAACATAATCCCCTCCCCCATAGATTCATATAGTGTACTAATAGGATGGGAGGATGAATGATGGTTAGATTGCGCAAAGGTACGACAATTATAAACATCACCTACAACTACAACATCTCGATTCACAACGATCGTCGCCGTTTTACCTGGATCCAGAAGGCCCAGAGCGGCGGGCAAATCAACAAAGACGTAGGGTTTAACGCCAACCAAGGCGGCCAGAACGCGGTGAATCGCAGCAAAAACATTCAGAAAGGGCCGCGGCCGGACAATGGGACGACAAGCGGTCTGAGCAGCGTTTGGCTAAGTAAACAAGTGAAATAACAGCGATGTAGAGCGTCCATTGGGACGCTTTTGTTTTTTTGTCAACATGCTAAATATGCATAAAAAGGATAATTCAGGATAAATTATTCAAATTACATTTCTACATTCTTTTTTTATCATGAGGCTAAAAGGAGCACCATACAATGAAAATTCCGTTAGAGCCTAGCATCTCTATTAATGAGCAATTGCTAAAAGCCATCTTCAAGGATTGTTCCGATGTCGTGTTCCATTCCTCTTCAATGCCAATGCAGATCGAAATGCTCGCGTTATACATTTCCGGTCTATCCGATACGAGCCATCTAGAGGATGTGATCCTCAAGGAGTTCATGAGCCTCTCTCCGGAACTTGTAAAGTCGAATGGCATCGAACAAGTCATACAAGCAAGCTTTCTCCCCGTTAGCAAAACCAAGAAGGTAACACTCCTATGCGAGATCGAAGACAGCGTCTTGAAAGGCGACATCGTTTTTCTTTTTGACGAAGTGGATTATGGTATTGCAGTAGCCGTGAAAGGGTCGGAAAGAAGAGGAATTGAAGACCCCCAATCTGAGCCGGTTATACGCGGACCACGCGAGGGATTCGTGGAGTGTCTGCAAACCAACACAGGATTATTGCGAGTTAGACTTCGGACCTCCAGTTTAAAAATGGAAACCCTATCGATCGGCACTCTCTCGCAGACTGATGTCGTAATCGCTTACTTAAAAGATATCGCGAAAGAGGATTTACTCCAAGATGTTCGTAACCGTCTTGGTCAAATCGAAATCGATGGTGTGTTGGAATCCGGATATATCGAAGAGTTTATTACAGATACCCCCTACTCTCCTTTTCCGCAAGTTCAGAACACCGAGAGACCCGATGTGGTAATCGGTAGCCTTCTTGAAGGCAAAGTAGCCATTTTGACCGACGGTACGCCTATCGCTCTGGTGGTTCCGATGACCTTCTGGACTGGCTTGCAAGCAAGCGAAGATTATTATGAACGATCGATCGCTGCGACGCCTCTTCGCTGGCTTCGCATCCTATTTACGGCTGTTTCCTTATTTCTACCTTCCCTATATGTTTCGTTAGTCAGTTATGATCATCCCATACTGCCAACAAGCCTGCTGTTAAGCATTGCTTCTTCGCAAAAGATGTCTCCATTCCCTGCCATTATTGAAACGCTTCTGATGGAAATAACATTTGAAGCTTTACGCGAAGCCGGGTTACGGCTTCCCAAAGGCGTTGGTTCTGCAGTCACCATCGTCGGCGGTATCGTCATCGGACAAGCTGCTGTTCAGGCTGGTTTTATATCAGCTCCAGTGGTTATCGTAGTGGCTACGACAGGAATTGCATCGTACATTATTCCCCGTTATAATTTTGGACTTGCCTTCCGACTGCTCCGATTCCCTCTGCTATTGCTGGCAGGTTTCATGGGTTTCTACGGATTAATGATCGGCATTATCGCGATCATGATCCACTTGGCTGCGTTGCGTTCCTTTGGCGTACCGTACCTCTATCCAGTCGCACCGCTATCCCTGGACGGATTAAAGGATGTATTCGTCCGGAAACCATGGTTCAAGATGAACTTGCGTCCCGAAACTGCTGCTGGGCAGAACCGATTAAGGATTCCACCGAGAAAACAGCCCGATTCGAGCAATCAGAACGACTAATTGAACGCGGAGGTACGGATGATTAAAGCAGAGAAGCTCACACAGTGGCAATTTGTCATTATTATTAGCGTTGCTGTTCTGGGGACAGAGGTATTCAACATTGCAGCCTTCCCTGCGCATTATGCAAAGCAAGATGCATGGTTGTCCGTTTTGATTGCCCCAATTACAAGCATTTGGTGCGTATTCGTTTCGACTACGCTAGCTGCAAGGTACCCCAACATGACGATTATTGAGTACAGCAGAAGCATTTTGGGAAAGTGGTTCAGTGCATTCGTTGGAGCCTATTACTTCTGCTTTCTCTTTGTATATACATCTGCCATTTCAAAAGTGATTACCGATCTCATCGCCGTGATTTCCCACCAACTAACTCCACATGTCGTACCTTTACTTATGCTTTTCATCGTTTGTGGTATTGCTGCTTGGTGCGGAATTGGAGTCATCGGCCGATGCGGCGAGATTATTTTTCCGATCGTGATCTTGATTGCTTTCATCATTTTTTTCATTTCGATTCGTGACTGGGATCGTATGAATCTTCTGCCTGTCGCAGAAAATGGACTACTTCCGATTATAAAAGGGGCTTCTGTACCCAGTGGTTGGCAAGGCGAGATCATTCTTATTGCATTCTTAATCCCTTTTATGAATCAACCCCGACATGCTCGCAAGGCATCCCTTTATTCAACCATGATCATCACAATCCTCATGCTCAAGACCGTACTGATTTGCACGCTTATTGAAGGCCCGCTCGTATCCAAATTTACTTTTCCTTATGGAGCACTGATCCGCTACATCAGTTTAGGGGACGTGTTAGAAAGGCTCGACCCTGTTTTTTTTCCAATATGGGTCTCCTTTGGTTTTCTTAAGTTAGCCATATTTCTCTTTGTTACTTGTCTCTGTGTTAGTCGGATAAGCAAAGTTAAGAATCAGCGGGCCATTACACTGCCTGTGCTTCTGCTTGTTTTTATCGGCACAATATGGATCATGGAAAAAGCACCTGGGATGGATGTGATCTTGCAGTTCTACTTTTATTCCTTCCCTATAGCAAGTTTCATTGCCGCAAACCTGATTCCAACCGTTCTATTATGCATCGATTCGATCCTGTCAAGTCGGAGGGTTCTCCATGAGACTTAGAAACGCCATCGTCGCTTCGATTATCGCGAGTTTGGTGGTGATTACCGGATGCTGGGATCGAAGAGAAGTGAAAGGTTTGGCGATCGTTACTGCAAGCGGACTGGATTTCAATAAGGACGGAACGTTGACGCAAAGCATTCAAATCGCGATTCCGACGCCTTTGCAATCGAGCGGAAGCAGCGGTGATCCAAAGTCTTTTTTCGTCATCGCTGCAGAAGGAAAAACCCTTGCCGATGCGCGCCAAAAATTGCAGGAAAAAGTCCATTTAAAGCTCTACTATTCGCATCGGAGAGTCATTATCATTGGCGAAGAAATGGCAAGGCACGGTTTGGAAAAAGTTTTTGATAGCTATGTACGCGAAGTGGACATGAGGACGAGAAACATGGTGTTCGTGGCCAAAGGAGTAAAGGCCATGGAACTTCTTAATTATCCGGTAGCGCTTGAATCTATCCCTGCGGATCAATTTCAAAATCTGCACAAGCAACCATCAGGCAGGGCAACGACAATCTTGAACTTTAATGCAATTGCTTCCACTGAGGGAATCGAACCTGTTATGGGGGCATTCCAGGTTATTCATACACAAGGGTCAAAGGGGGCTTCTCCCTCATCTTCGAAGGAACCGCACATTAAGTTATTTGGTGTAGGCATATTTAAGAATTTGAAGTTAATCGGCTTTTTTAACGATGAAGAAACTCGTGCTTTGAACTGGGTCACAAAAAACATGTCGAATTCGTTTCTTACCGTGTACGTTCCACAAGGAGATGGCAATGTTAGCGTACAAATCCTGTCTTCCAAACACAGTCTCAAACCTGAACTTAAAGAAAATACGATAAATATGCACGTGTCTATTCAAAGTAACTGCGAGCTTATCGAGAACGGTAGCAAGCTTGACTTTAGTGAGCCGCATAATATTAAGCTCTTGAATAAACTTCTGTCTTCTCAACTCACCACATCCATTGAAAAATCCGTGAAGAAGAGCCAGCAGCAATACAAGGCTGATATCTTCGGATTCGGTCGTAACATCCATGTCAACAATCCTTCGAAATGGAAACGACTTTCACCTTCAAACCGTAGACCGCGATGCATGGAACGATATGTTCCTTGCCGCTCCTGAAGATTATGCCGCTAGCTCGAACCTGTCGTATATTCATTTTGGAACAAGCCTTGGGATCGCAGATAAAACGATTCCCATCACCGAATTTAATCGCGTTATTGGTTTGGGCATTGAAGAACCGATTACGGAGACGATTCTCGAAGAAGCTATTGCTTGGATGCAGGAGCATGCAATCGCGAGTTTCTCGCTTCAAGTAGCTCCTACTGCCTCTCCGGATTCTTTCCAAGATCTGCTGGAGAGCAAAGGACTTGTCAAGAGCGGTCATGGCTGGGCAAAGTTTTACCGTGACGGATCGCCTGCAGAACTACATCCGCTTCCAACATCGCTTGAGGTCCGGCTCGTCGGAGCCGATAATGCGGAAGACTTTGGCAAGACAGTACAAATGGGTTTCTGCGCACCGGAAACGATTGCTCCTTTCATGTCCGCTTTGGCAGGACGGCCTAATTGGAAGGCATACGCTGCATACGACGGAGATACTCCGGTTGCAAGCGGAGCCATGTTCATTAAGGACGGCTGGGCTTGGTTGGGTTGTGATGCAACGCTATCCGACCATCGCGGAAGAGGCGCACAGTATGCTCTAATCCATAGAAGATTGACCGATGCAATCTTGGCTGGCGTTACGGGGTTCACCGTTGAGACCGTTCAGCCGGCAGAGGGGGAAGAAAACAATTTCAAATCTTATTGCAATTATCTTCGTGCAGGCTTCAAACGCATGTATGTTCGTCCGAATTACCTATTAAAAAATGACTAATACAATCGCTTGAAACAAAACAAAACATAATAAACCAACTCTTGTCCAATTGGACAAGAGTTTCAGACTGTAGAGAAACCTACGTTTTTTCAAAACGGCTGGTTTCTGGAGCGTTGAAATTAATCCCTGCTTGCTTCGAATATTTTTTGTGCTAAATAGGCTGGTCTTGTACGTGTATATGTAAAGTGGTCCCCATCACCAACGATAAGGCGGAACAAACCGAGTCGTGTTGACATGTGGGGATTCCATCCGTAACCTTCCCCTTGCGGCAATACGTTATCCTGATAGAAATATACATAGCTTTTGGGGATTTGCAGCGTATAGAACGTTTTTAGATCCAGTTTCTCAAAAAGTGGTTTAGCGGGCTCCGGTAGGACACTTGTATAAAAGAGTTTTGCGTCCTCCGTTGTTGCCGTATTTACAAACAATGACCGAAATATATCGAATGGAAGCATAATCGTATCGTCAGCTGACATCGCTCTGAGTTGTTCAAAACCCTGCACTGTTTCGGGTGGAATTTCATCAATCACAGATTCTCCGTCCTTTAATACGAAAGCATCCCAGAATACTAACCGCTTGATCCGTTCGGGCACCTGTTCGGCGACTTTTTGGATAACGGATCCGCCAAAGCTGTGCCCAACGAGGATAAAATCTTGTAATTGCATCTGTTTTATATAATCAACAACTGATTTTGTTATCATCGCATGCGTAACATTTTTATTGCTATTGATTCCATGTCCTGCGTATTCAGGCGTATAAACAATGTGTCCTTGACTTCGCAGTACGGCGGCTACGCCATCCCAGAAATGCGCGTCAGCCCAGGAACCATGCACCAGTACAAAAGTAAGCTGCTGACGTGCAGGTATCAGATAGTTTCCTCTTCCATCTTGCGGATACCCCACCATAAATGTCCAGCTCCAAAATAAGGGTTGTAATAATGCCCTTGTGGTAGGAATGGATACGGATTTGGAATTTGATTATTCCACGAAGAATATGGCATCACGATAAACATCCTCTCGTAAGCGACTTTATTGAGTTTATGCTTATAGTGACTTGAGGATTCACACTTCTGTAACCAGCCCGAAATTGTCCAAAAAAAAAGCTGAACCCGGTAAAATACCAAGCTCATGCCCTTATCTCTACTCCTTTATTTGGTCACGCTATGCAAATCTCCATGGATCAAACTACTTTTCGTCATTCAATCCTTTAAGGGTTCTATAATTCACTTTCGAGCGCCATTCTATTTAAAATCGTTATTCTTCCTCGAGATAGTTTGATAATATCCTCCCTCTCAAGAGACTTCAAGGTTCGGCTAATTACCTCACGTACTGTGCCTAATTCTATTGATAAGCAGTCATGTGTAATTTGTAAACTGTCAGCTTTACCTTTTTGCTCAGACAACTCGATTAGGAAATCCGCAACTCTTCCTCGAACGGACTTGAAGTACGCGCTGTCTAGCAGGCTTCCAAAAAGCACAATACGTTTGGCTAATAATTGAAAAATAAACTGTCTTAAAATCGAATAACGCTCCATCCACTCGCGAAAAATATTCGCTTGTATCTTTAGAGAAACCACAGGAATCTCTACGCATGCTGAAGCCTCAAACTTAGTGCCGCCTAAAATACATGAAATCATCAAAGGACAACATTCACCATCATGAATTCTATACAATGTGATTTCTCGACCACTGGAACTTATTTTAAACATTCTTACAGTGCCCTCTAATACCAGATAGATATAATCCAATAATTGCCCCTCTTCTATAATGGCATTCGGTTCCATTTGAATGACACTAATACCATCCTGATTCCAATCCTCTTCCGTTATGTCTGCCATGCTTGGGAATGCGGATAGGATTTGCGACAAACACCCAGACTGAATCAATCTATCTCAGCTCCTTCATTATTACTCGAGCAATGATAACATAATGGAAAGTAGATATTCCGTGATATTAGTTACTTTATAAGTTGGTGTTTCTCAAAAGAAAAATATTCAATTAGTATGATTTGCAATAGTCATTTACGAATTAGGTATGTTTTATCCCTAAATTACAAGGAAGTATTTAATTTCTACAATTTGTGGTCATAAAATTTTCTCATTGGTTGCCTCGCTAATTCTCTCGATGAAATCATTAATAACAAGTACGTGTTTATGCTTGGATTTGAATCCGATAAACAATTCGTTGCGTACATTCATATGCTCGAACAGCATTCGCCATCGGGGTTCTGCTAATTTGTGATGGTTGAGCATATAGGTCGGGAGTAAACTGAATCCAGCTCCTCCCTCAATAGCTCTTAAGATTAAATGTAGACTCGGGATAACATGGACGGGTTCAATCCTTGGCCTCGACTTAAAAAAGTCTCTCCAGTACCTGCTAATAATCGGAAGCTCGAGTCCATAGCTTATCCATTGTTGTTCCGAAAGCCATAATTCCATATCCTTCAAGAATTTGAATTCAGGAACAATTGTTTCGAATGGAGCTACAATGACAAAGCTTTCCTCCATAAGTCGTACATACTCAATACCCGGTGTCAAATTTTTTTTAGTGGTTAATATAATATCTACAAGATCTTCTTTGAGAAGCTTCAATAAATGGTCGGCTTCGCCCAAAGTACGTAATCGTGCTTAATTTCGGCAACGATAACCGGGATATAATTTTCTCAGTGAACAACTCATGCGTTGAACCGATCCTAATAACCTCCATAGTTGCAGACAGATTCAATTTCAATCCCATTGTCTTGTCCTCTAAAGCTTCGATTAGGGGGACAAGATGAGAGTATAACTGCTTGCCACGTTCAGTAGGAGCGATCTTTCTTGCGGTTCGAGTGAACAATGGTTCACCAACTTCAGCTTCCAGAGAAGCAAGGTGCTGGCTTAACGCCGGCTGTGTCATAATCCGGGTCTTCGCGGCCTCTGTAACCGAATTGTGTTTAAAAATGGCGATAAAACTTCTGTACCATTCAAAATCGACCATAACTTCACCTTCTTCTATCCTTCATGATTTTGAGATACATACATGCAACAAAATGAGAAAAGCAAGACCGATCGTACCATTTTTTTATTTCATTAAACCGTAACTTTAATCACATAATTCGGTATGCTTTATTTAAATTTCTAAGTGATGTAAGAGCGTCCGAGAGGACGCTTTTTTCTGTGCTATGGAGGTCAAATAATTATTACTTTGACACATAGAGTAATCTGTGATAAATTTACTCCATCAGATAGAACTATGTCAGATAGAGCACTATGTGGCAGAGTAAATGACAGATCTATTTTTTTTGTACAGGAGGACCACACATGATTCGAAGTGATATCATTCGCGGACATCTCGATGCGATCATTTTGCGGCTGATTTATGAAGAAGACCGCTATGGCTACGAGATTTCCAAAGAAATCAGTTTGCGGACCGGGGATCGATTTCAAATCAAGGAAGCCACACTGTATGCGGTATTCCAAAGGCTTGAGCGCAAAGAGCTGATTGAATCGTACGTTGGCGACATATCGCACGGCAGCAAGCGGCGTTATTACAAGATTACGAAGCTCGGCAAAGCTTATTTGAAGGAAACGGTTGAGGAATGGATTGAAATCAAAGAGATCGTCAATATTTTCATGGAGGGATTGTAGGATGAAGAAGATTAGCGCACATGTAGAGGAATGGTTTTTTGATATTCCGGACAGCGAACAGAAGCAATCGATGCAAGAGGAAATCACGCAGAATTTAGAGGAAAAAGTATATGATTTGATGCGCCGCGGCAAATCCGAGGAAGATGCGATCAATAAAGCCATCGTGGAGTTCGGCGATATCTCTGATATCAAATTGGAATTCGGCGCGAGCAGCCAAGACCCCGTTTCAGCACGAAAGCAATATGGACTGCATTTGGGTTTCTCGCTCTGGGGAAGCGGCCTGATCGTCGCCCTCATGGTGTTCATCAACATGTATTACACACCTGGCACGATTTGGTTTGTATATCCTACATTCGGTGTAGCTTGGTGGCCGCTTGTCATGTTCTACAAGTGGCTCGGCTGGAAATAAGGAGGTCGTGAGATGACAAGTCCCCGCGTCGCTTTTGCCGTGATGGGCAGTCTGATGAGCATTGCATTTCTTATTCTCGTCAACCATCTGACTTCCCCCGGCTATCTGTGGGTTATTCACCCCGCTTTCGCCATTATTCAATGGCCGATTGCCATGTATTTCGCCGCTTCCGGCAGGATCAAAGCCTACTCGGCCGTAACCAGCTTATTGATTATCTTGTACCTCATCGTGGAGAATATTGCACAAAGTCCTGGTCATCCGTGGTTCTTGTATCCGGCCTTCGCCATTATTTGGTGGCCGATCATCATGTATGCCGGCCGCTTCGCGGCTACACTTCAGATGGCACTTATCGGCAGCTTCTGCATCATCATATCGTACGGCGCGCTGAATTTGCTGCTGTCGCCTCAGTTTCCATGGATCATCTTCCCTGCTTACGCTGCGATTTGGTGGCCGATGTCCATTTACTTCAGCCGCGATCGCAAGTGGTTTGAGTTTGCCTTATGCGCCTCGCTCCTTACCAGCGCTTTATTCGTTATCCTGAATGCCGTTACGTCACCGGAGGATATTTGGGCAATCTATCCCATATTCGCTGTCATCTGGTGGCCGCTCAGTATGTATTTCTACGCCAGACGCCCTCCCGTTTGATCGCTTAAGGCATAGGATGCTATAATGTTCAAAAACATAAAACGGAGAATGACCTATGCCCTCACACCTCATGAAAAATAATCAAGTCAACGCACGTATTCAAGTATCCCAAGCTGTGGCAGCCGATGCCCCTGCCGTTATGGAGCTGCTCGTCGGCACAGCGACTTGGCTGAAGAGCACAGGCTCTAAGCAGTGGAGCGCCTTATTGAACGGCGACGATCACCATAACGTAACCGGTCATATCGACAAAGGGGAACTGTTCCTCTTCAAGGATGGCGAGGTTCTGGCCGGCATCGTCCTGCTTATGCAAGTTCCCGGCGACTGGGATCTTGGCTTATGGGGCAAGGAAGGTCACGAATCGATCGTTTACCTGCACCGCTTGGCGATCAACCGCGAATATGCCGGACAAGGCCTCGGGGCTGATATTGTTCGATGGGCCGAGGAAGGCATATCGTTCCCAGGGAAGGATCGCATCCGACTCGACTGCATCGCAAACAACGAGAAGCTGAACGCCTTCTACAGCGGTCTAGGCTACGCGTACAAAGGAACCTCGCCCAGCGGGTTCTGCTTGTACGAGAAGTTTTATAGCTAGTTTTATCGAAGCTGTCTCAAGTCTAAGCGACTTTGAGGCAGCTTTTTGTTATTGTCAGAGTGGATCTGCTTGAGTCGGCTAAATGTTGCAGACGAGGCATCATTTTACCCCTCCTTAAGGGCAAAAACAGCTTTATGTTGACCAAACTGCAACATTTCTCAGGGGTATCGCAGCTAAACAGTTTGTTGCGGCTAAAATGTTGCAAATAGCGCATCATTTACTTTGCGAGCCCTCTTTAACCACTGAAATGTTGCATAACTGGCAATATTTTCAACAGTGAGGCTGGGAGAAGTTGATTGGAGTAGCATGATTAGAGGTGCTGCAAAGTTACTGGTCGCGAGCCTGCTTAGGACCGGGGAGCGACTTTCACCGTGAGAAAATCGAACAACAGCTGTGCATTTTTGATCCCTAGACTTCTAACGAACCGTAGAGGCCTTATTTGTTCCAAAAACCCCCCTCTGGAATTCTAACGAACCCTACAGGCCTTATTTGCTCCATAACCCGTGCATTCCGCACAATTTCACGAAATAAGACCCCTGTGGTTCGTTAGAATTTTGAAAGTGTCCATTTCTTCAAAATAAGACCGCTGTGGTTCGTTAGCGCCGCGGGGGCCGGGAGAAGCTGAAGAGTTTGACTGGAATAGTATCACTCGAATCATTTGATCCGCAATCCGGGCTTCTAGAATGCCCAGTTGCCGCTGCGGAACAGCGGTTCCGAAGTACCGTCCTGTAGAACGCCGTCGATATCCAGATCCTCAGTACCGATCATGAAATCAACATGCGTTAAGCTGTGATTCAAGCCGCGCTCGGCAAGCTCCTCCTTGCTCATCGACAAGCCGCCTTCCACGCAGAACGGGAACGCGAAGCCGATCGCCAAGTGACAGGCTGCATTCTCATCAAACAAGGTGTTGTAGAACGTCAGGTTCGTATCCGAAATCGGCGAACGGTAAGGTACCAACGCAATCTCTCCCAGATAGTGTGAGCCTTCATCCGTTTCAACCAGCCCTTTGAGTGCCTCGTAACCAACCTCAGCTTGATAGGCCGTGATTCGTCCTTCCGTGAAGGTAATCGAGAAGTTGTCAATCAGATTGCCGTTATAGCTAAGCGGCTTGCTGCTGACTACCGTTCCGTTCACGCTTGTTCGCAGCGGCGAAGTGAATACTTCCTCCGTTGGCATGTTCGGAATAAAGGTTGTCCCCTGTTCGTTGCGTGTCCCTGCGCTAACCCAAATATGACCTTCGGGAAGTCCGATCGTCACATCGGTTCCCGCCGAACCGCGATAACGCAGTTCTTGGTATCTGCGCTCGTTCAGCCGGCCTGCCTTGGAGCGCAGATTGTCAGCATGCTCGCGCCAAGATTGAACCGGATCTGCCGCATCCACCCGCGTTGCTGCGAAGATCGCTTCCCACAGGGCATCGACGCGCTCCGTGGCAGGAAGTGCCGGGAATACCTTCTCCGCCCATTCCAGCGTAGGTACAGCGACGATCGACCATGAGACTTCATTGCTAAGCGTAAACTTACGGAATGGCTGCAGCGCAGCTTGCTGCGATTTGGTTGCAAGACCAATCCGTGAAGCATCGACTCCGTTTAGCAGATCCGGGTTCTCGGCAACGACCCAGAGAAAAGCCGCTCCTTCTTCCGCCAATGCCACTCGTCCCTTCGCATGCCATTCCGGATAATAGGAAAGTCCCTCTTCCGGCGATTTCTCCAGGCGCGTACGTGTAATTAACTCGTCGCTCCAATCGACATGTACATAGCTTGCTCCTATTTCATAGGCACGTTTCGCCACTTCTCTGACGAACTCAGCTGCTGCGATTTGCGAAATAATACAGAGCTTCTGACCGGGCTGAACGTTAACGCCGACCTCTACGGCAAGTGCCGCGTATTGCTCCAGACGATGTTGGAATGATTTCATGTTATCGACTCCTTTATGTATCGGTAATTCGGCAATTCCTCTCCCCTAATACCGATACCAATTATAACAGTGCCTGATTAGCAGATGCAAAAAAACACCTGAACAGCCTCCAACTACGGGCAGCCGTTCAAGTGTCATCGCTCATTTATGTCGTTTGAAATTGTGCATAGTGAAGTCTGCTGTAATGGCCGCCGGCTTCAAGAAGCTCTTCGTGCTTGCCCTGTTCCGATACGCCATCCTCCGTGACAACGACGATACGGTCAGCATTCTTGATCGTAGCCAAACGATGCGCAATGACCAGCGTCGTACGTCCTTGCGACAGCTCTGCAAGAGACTGCTGAATCGCGGACTCCGTCTCCGTATCCAGCGCTGAAGTCGCTTCATCGAGAATAAGAATAGGCGGATTCTTGAGGAACATCCGCGCAATTGCCACACGCTGCTTCTGGCCGCCGGACAGCTTCACGCCTCGCTCGCCGACAATGGTGTCCAATCCATCCGGTAAGGACAGAATGAACGCTTCAAGCTGTGCTCTCTTCGCAGCTTGCATCAACTCGGCGTCAGTCCCGTCCATCTTGCCGTATTTGATGTTATCGCGAATCGTACCCGAGAACAGGAATACATCCTGCTGGACGATGCCGATTCCTTTGCGCAGCGAATTCAGCTTCATATCGCGGATATCGCGTCCGTCGATCGTTATGCCTCCTGCATCAACATCATAGAACCGCGGCAGCAAGCTGCATAACGTTGTCTTGCCGGCTCCGGAAGGTCCGACGAACGCTACCGTCTCCCCTTCTTGGATCGTTAAGTTAATATGCTCGAGCACTTTAGATTCATTTTCGTAGCCGAAGCTGACATCTTTGAACGCAATGTTGCCGCGCAGGTTCTCTACAACGATAGCGTTAGGTCGATCCGCGACCTCTGGATCGGTCTCAAGCAGCTCGACGTACCTTCTGAAACCAGCGAAGCCTTTCGGATAACTCTCGATGACTTGATTGATTTTCTCAATCGGTCCAATAAACACGTTTGCCAGCAATAAGAACCCGACAAACTCACCGATCGTCAACTCTTGCTGAATGACGAACCAAGTCCCGCAAATCATAACAAACAGCGTAACGAAACGCTTCAGCACATAACTAATCGAGATGTTAGCTGCCATAATCTTATAACTCAGCAGCTTGGTGAGACGGAAGCGAAGATTGTTCACTTGGAATTGCTCTTTCTCGAACTCTTCGTTCGCGAAGGATTGAACGACACGCATGCCGCCGACATTATCTTCGACACGTGCATTAAAGTCCGCGATGTCGCTGAAGAGCTGATGGAACGCTTTGGTCATCTTCTTGCTGAAGAAGATCGCGAGCCAAATCATAAGCGGCACAAGGACAAACGTCAGCAGTGCCAGCTTCCAGTTGATGAACATCATAAGCGTGAATGCGCCAACCAGCGTCATTACAGCTATAAACAAATCTTCCGGCCCGTGATGCGCCATCTCGCCGATTTCCATCAAGTCATTGGTGAGGCGAGACATTAAGTGACCTGTCTTATTGTTATCGAAGAATCGAAATGAGAGCTTCTGAATATGATCGAACAGCTTGCGACGCATATCCGTTTCAATATTTATTCCAAGCATATGTCCCCAGTAAGTAACGACGTAATTGAGCAGTGCATTCAAAGCATAAATCGCGAGCAATGCGATGCATGCCCATGTGATAAGCCCCCAATCCTTGCCCGGAAGCAGCTTATCCACGAATTGATTGACTGCAACGGGGAATCCAAGCTCCAGAAACCCAGCGAAAATGGCGCAGAAGAAATCAAGATAGAACAGCCTCTTATAAGGCTGATAGTAGGACATAAATCGTTTAAGCATAATGAACTGACTCCCCCTTCTCTGTTCTTCTTGGTAGAAATAACATTATCTTGACCTTGTTAGCAAATAGAGAAAATACGGCGCCCCGATAATAGCAACCACGATTCCGGTTGGCACATCGTACATACGAGCGAGCGTATCTGAAATGATGAGCAGCAACGCTCCGGTAATCGCCGAAGCCGGCAATAAATAGGCATGCTGCGGCCCGACAAGTCTACGAGCCAGATGAGGTCCGATTAACCCAACGAAGGCGATTCCACCGCCAACCGCTACGCAGGAAGCGGCCAGTGCGACGGCTGCCCCGTACAGATACAACCGTTCGCGGTTAAGTGCAGTACCCAGTCCGGAAGCAGTTTGATCCCCTAGATTCAGCACGTCCAGCACACGCGCCTTGCAATGGACGAAAGGCAGCAGCACGACGATCCAAGGCAATAACGCCAGGACGAAACGCCAATCCATCCCCAGCATGCTGCCTGCCAGCCATACCTGCACGAACTTGAATTGATCGGGATTGAGCTTCAGCGTCAGTACGAGCATGAATGCTGAAATTCCGGCAGCTACCGCGATTCCGACGAGCAGCAGTCGAATGGTCGAAATGCCGTGATGACGTCGATAAGAGAGACTATAGATGAGCGTTGCTGTCGCTCCTGCTCCAATCATAGCAAGAAGAGGCAGCAGAAATATGGCATGGTTTATCGGTGTTACGGATATATACAGAATGACGATCAGTCCCGCTCCGGCGTTTATGCCGAGGATGCCGGGATCGGCCAGCGCATTTCGCGTAACTCCTTGCAAGATACAGCCGGACACCGCGAAACCGGCGCCGATCAGCAGTGACATGACGATCCGAGGCAGACGGAACTGATACAGGATCAGCTCCTGTTTAGCCGTTCCGGATCCGAATAGAGTATGGATCATCTCACTCGGCGAGAGCCTCAGTGTGCCCGTACTCATGCTAATAAGGAATATAATGAGAATGAGACCGCCTATCCATCCCATAACTGTGTAAGCCCGCTTCTTCCGCGCCTTCTCTGCAGGAGTGACTGTATAGGCATCCATTACAGCTCCCTCCTTTCATTAATGGCTAAGTAGAGGAAGAACGGAACTCCAATAACGGCAATTAGCGCGCCTAGAGGCGTTTCGGAATACGGATTGAACATCCGGGCACCGATGTCGGCAACGATGAGCAGCAGCGCCCCCAGAACGGAAGAGCATGGAATGATCCAGCGGTAATCAACGCCAACCAAATATCGTGCAATATGCGGAATAATGAGTCCAACGAATCCGACAGCCCCTACGACGCTGACTGAAGCTCCCGCCAGGATTAGCACCAGAATCGTACCGATTAGCTTAATCAGCCCTGTGCGTTGTCCGAGTCCAATTGCAATATCTTCACCGAGACTTAACAGTGTAATCGAACGCGAAATCATGACCGCAACGATTATGCTGCCGAGCACCCAAGGCCAAATAATCCGAATTTGCGCCCATTCCACACCTGCCATTCCGCCTGCGAGCCAGAAGGCCAGCTCCCGACCTACTTGATAATGAATGGCGATAGCGTCGCTTATGGCGAGCAGCAATGCCGTTACGGCAGCACCTGCAAGAACTAACCGCACCGGCGTAAGACCGCCTTTGACAAACGCTCCTGTCCCAAACACAAGTCCTGCAGCCGCGGCAGCGCCGAGGAAAGAAAAGAACATAAGATTCACGAATGACATGCCCGGAAAGAACGCAAAGCAGACAGCAAGCATAACCCCTGCGCCTGCATTAATGCCTAGCAAGCCTGAATCTGCCAGCGGGTTGCGCGTCATTCCCTGCATAATCGCACCGGCTGCGGCAAAGGCCGCTCCTGTCAGCGCAGCTGCGAGCACGCGTGGAATCCGAAGCTCTCTGATGATTTGGTGTTGTGTCAAATCCGTATTGAAGTGAAAGAGCGCATCCCATACGGTCGATAACGATGTGTCTGCAGCACCGACACAAATCGAGATGGCCGCAGTCAATACAAGTGCAAGAGTTCCGAAAATCAGAATAAACAAGGCAGCGAGTGGCCGGGAATGAATGACCGGTTGCTGTGACTGTGAGGAAGAATGAACGTCCACTTCAAATAAACCACCTTTACACGAATGACGAACGAACCGAATTGCGATCATTGAGAATTATTTTCATTTCCATAATAAAGAGTTCAGCGCCTCTTGTCCATTTATTTGACGATTGTTTCCTAAGAACGTGCAAGATTACGCGAAAATGCTTGCATTCTTTGAACAAGTTTCAGATGGAGGTGACTCTCATGGATCAGCGTATTAATCGCGGGATTGATCGACTGGTTCACCTGTTGCTCCGCAAACAAAGCCAAGATGGCAGTTGGCGGCTTGGTTTTATTGATAGTGGAACAACCACTGACGCTGCTGCAGTCATGCTTCTTACTAGTGCAGGTATTCAGAAGCCGGCCTTAGTCGCTTCCTTATGTGAGCGAATATTAGCCAAGCAAGGCGCAGACGGCGCTTGGCGTGTATATCCAGACGAAGAAGGCGGCAATCTCGCCGCGACGGCAGAGTGTTATTTTGCCTTACAATTCGCCGGTCTATCACCTTCCCATTCTCCTATGAAGCAGGCTCGCGATCGGATCTCCGAGCTCGGAGGGCTCTCCCGCATCGACAGCCTACTGACCAAGTTCCTGCTCGCGATTGTCGGTCAATACGAATGGCCGCGCTGGTTCCCGGTTCCGCTTTCCCTTCTGCTGCTGCCCCCGAGCGCACCGCTGCACTTCTATCAATTCTCCGGTTATGCCCGTGTTCACATGGCCCCCATGCTGCTGCTCGGTTCTGCCAAGCCTGCATTCACCTTGCCACACATCGAACCTCTTCGCTCCCATCATGGAGATCTGTCGCTTCAACAGCTGCTCGCGCAGCAGAACAGTTGGCAGCAGCATATCAATATGCGAATCCCCTCCATCACAGGACTGTCGCCGCTTACAGCCCTTAACAAGCAAGGCACGGCTCGTGCGCTGCAATATATGCAGAATCGCATTGAGCCGGACGGCACGTTGTACTGCTACGCCAGCGCGACCATTCTTATGATTCATGCGCTGCGTGCGTTGGAATACGACATCCGACATCCCCTCATTATGAATGCAGTTTCAGGGCTCGAATCACTGCTGATTCGCGACGATACTAACCTTCTAACGACGCAGAACACGACCTCAACCGTATGGGATACCGCATTAATCAGCCACACACTCCAAGATGCAGGCGTTAACACGAACCATACGAGCATTGGATCCGCCGGGAATTATTTATTGAAGCATCAGCATACCAAGCTTGGCGACTGGAAGCTGAATGTGGAACATCCGCTGCCCGGAGGCTGGGGCTTCTCCGAATCGAATACGATGAATCCGGATCTCGATGACACCACTGCAGCTTTGCGCGCAATTGAAGGACTCGCACATTCCGCACCTTACCGGCAAGCTCGTGAACACGGTCTGCAATGGCTCCTGTCCATGCAAAATTCCGACGGTGGCTGGGCTGCTTTCGAGCGAAATGTGAACAGTCGTTTAATCAGCTGGGTGCCGCTAGACGGAGCAGAGGATGCTGCAACAGATCCGTCTACGCCGGATCTGACCGGCAGAACGCTTGAATATTTGGGCAAGCATACAGGGCTGACAACCAGTCACAGCCACTTCATCCGCCGAGCTGCAGATTGGCTGTATCGTGCACAGCAGACAGACGGCTCATGGTACGGCCGCTGGGGCGTCTGTTACATCTATGGCACTTGGGCCGCTCTCACCGGTTTGATCGCTGCCGGCGAGTCGCCGAACCATCCTCAGATTCGCAATGCCGAAGAATGGTTACTTCGGATCCAACACCCGGATGGCGGCTTTGGAGAATCTTGTCGAAGTGATCATGTGAAGCGATTCGTCCCGCTCTCCTATTCGACACTATCGCAAACCGCATGGGCGCTCGATGCACTTATCGCGGTAAGCGTGCAACCTTCACCTGCCATGGAGCGAGCATGCGATTTCCTGCTTCGCGCATTGGATTCGGAGGACTCGCTCCCGCGGAAGTATCCAACCGGGGCAGGTTTACCAGGTTATATCTATACGCAATATGAGAGCTACCCGCTCGTATGGCCGCTCCTCGCGCTTGCGAATTATCGCAGCAAATTTGGAAGCAGCGCACTGCCTGCCACATGACTCTCGCGACAATAAAAGGGACTATTCCGTTCACACGCAATCGTGCGACGGAAAGTCCCAAGTAGCTCAATAAGTTCGATTAACGCTGCAAACGCCAGTACATATCATTCAAACGAAGTTCATTGCGGAAAGCCAGCGGATTCGTCGAGTTGTCGATGATGACACACTCAATGCCTGTCATCTCTGCCCAGTCCACCAACTGCTCAGCCGTAACCTCGTACGAGAAGACCGTATGATGTGCACCGCCTGCACGGATCCACGCTTCTGCGGAATCTTTAAGCGATGGCTGCGGCTTCCATAACACTCGCGCAACCGGAAGATTCGGCATATCATGCGGCGTTGCTACGGCATCGACAATGTTCACAATAAGGCGGAAACGATTGCCGACATCAATAAGCGATGCATTCACGGCTTGGCCGCTGCGACCGTTGAAGGTCATGCGTGCTGGATCAGCTTTGCCGCCTATGCCAAGCGGGTGAACCTCAAGGCGAGGCTTGCCCTCAGCGATCGTCGGGCAAATTTCGAGCATATGCGCGCCAAGAATGAGTTCATTGCCCGGCTCGAGATGATAGGTATAATCCTCCATAAAGGAAGTCCCTTTATTGCCCGCAATCGTCTTCATTACGCGTGTCAGTGCTGCCGTCTTCCAGTCGCCTTCACCACCGAAGCCATAACCTGCCTCCATCAAGCGCTGTACGGCCAGCCCTGGCAGCTGCTTCATACCGTGCAAATCCTCGAACGTTGTCGTAAACGCGGTGAAGCCGCCCTCTTGCAGGAATGCTTTCATCCCAAGCTCAATGCGTGCCTGTTCCCGAATCGATTCCCATTTGTCGGCGTTGGAACGAGTCTCCGGAGTAATTTCGTATGTCGCTTCGTATTCGTCAGTCAGCGTGTTCAGCTGCTCTTCCGTCACTTGCGCAATGCACGCTGCCAAATCGCCGATTCCGTAGCCGTTAATCGACCAGCCGAACTTAATTTGAGCTTCTACTTTGTCGCCTTCCGTTACAGCAACTTGGCGCATGTTGTCGCCGAAACGTGCTACTTTGAGGGAACGGCCTTCTGTAAAAGCAACCGCTGTGCGCATCCAGCCGGCGATCCGACCGCGCACCTCAGTATCTTCCCAATACCCAACAACAACTTTGCGGGCAATCCCCATTCGAGCACCGATAAATCCATATTCGCGATCACCGTGCGCGGATTGATTCAAGTTCATAAAATCCATATCAATGGTATCCCATGGGATATCGCGGTTAAACTGAGTGTGCAGGTGCAGCAGCGGCTTGCGAAGCTCGGATAAACCGGCGATCCACATCTTCGCGGGAGAGAAGGTATGCATCCATGTGATCAGACCCGCGCATTGCTCATCTGCATTAGCTGCAGCGCACAAGCTATAAATTTCTTCGGGAGTGGTCAGTACAGGTTTAAACACAACTTCATAAGTAATCGCTTCATCGCGATCCAACCCCTCAGCGATAATGCGGGAATGATCGGCAACCTCAAGCAGCGTTTCCGGACCGTAGAGATGCTGACTGCCGGTAACAAACCAGAATTGATAACGTTTAACTTGTATCACGTGAATACTCCTCCTCAGGATCCTGAATGAAATCAACTTGTACGAACATGATAGCAAAATCAAGCAGAATATCAGTCCGCATTCAGATCTTTAAGCCTAATTCAAGTTAAATATCCGAATATGTACAGCCAATAACTTGTACGTACAACCACCAACAACCTCATTGTACGCTCCCTCAGATCGGTTTTCAATACTTAATTATTAACGATTCTATACTTAACACTTGACACTGATACACTTTGTATCATAAATTACTATTAGTGGGGCCGAAGTGTAGCTTTTTCACTAGTACTAGATGTGAAGATTGAGTAAGGAGCTAGAAACTATGACGATGGGAGATCGATTAAGGGAACTGCGACTTCGAAAGCATATTTCACAAGAAGAAGTCGCGAGACAGATTGGCATTACCCGTTCTGCTTACAGTCATTACGAAATTAACAACCGCCAGCCGGTCTACGAAACGTTAAAGAAGCTTGCGATTCTGTTTAACGTTACTCTGGACTACATTATCGGCGGAGAGGCTGCAAGACCGGAAACGCCTGTAACTCCAGAAGCGATCGAAATTATCCGTATTCTAAACGGCATGGATCAGGAACGCCGAAAGCAATCCATCGATCGAATGATGGCGGTTATCAGGCAAGCTGACTAACGCTTCGTAGGGTTGCAGGCAGCGCGAACCAGATCATTGTCCCTTTATCCAAGGTACTGACAGCACCGATTGTGCCGCCATGTGCTTCAACAATTTCTTTGGCAATCGCGAGCCCCAAGCCGCTGCCGCCTTCTGCTGAGTTCCTGGAAATCTCTTTCTTGTAGAACCGGTCGAAAATAAAGGGCAAATGCTCTTCCTCAATTCCGCTGCCTGTATCGCTAACCGTTACGATGGTCCGGTTTGCTGTCTCATCGAAGAAAAAAGAAAGCGCTATCTCGCCCCCCTTCTCCGTATGTTTGATCGCATTGTAAATGACATTCGCAATCACTTGATCCATTCTCGGCAAATCCAGGCGCAGCATGATGCGGTTCTGTTGTTCCATTTCATGGGCATGTCCCTCCTGCTCGGAGTGCGCACTGTGAAAATCGCATCTGAACCGCATACCGCTGCTTATGACATCGATTTCGTAAAGATCATGCAGCTGTTGAATCCAGTGACCAAGCGGAACATTCGCAAAGTCGAACCTCGTCTGTCCAGCCTCCAGCTTCGTCAGCTCGAACAAATCGTGAATCAACCTGTTAAGTCCGCCGACCTTCCCAAGCATCATGCGCAAGTAGCGCTGCTGCTGCTCCTCCGTTTTGACAACTCCATCTTGAAAAGCTTCCAAGTACCCTTGCAGAAGGGTAATCGGCGTGCGCAAATCATGCGAAATATTCGTCATCAAATGCCTTCTGGACGATTCTGATCGATGCAAGACTCGATTCGTTTGCTCCAGCGATTCATTCGCCGCACTCAGCTCCATCGTCCGCTCTTCAATCCGCTCCTCCAAATGTGCATTCAGCTCTCTCAGCTCACTTGAGACATGCTCTGCTCGATACATGGCGCTTGAGAATCTTTTTGAAATAATAAAAGACTGCATCAGCATGAAGAAGAACAATCCCAGCGGTATAAGCTGTGCATATAGAAACCATTCGTTGTAGAACAGCATGTCATTAAGCACCGTTACTACGAACACCGCTACCCCTGTAAGTACAAAAGCAGAGCCGATCCGCTTACGAACTTTAGCCGTAATTAGAACGATCAACGTATAGATGCTCACCGCTACGACGAAGATTTGAAACAATGAGATCTGCTTGGTGTACACGATTGCCGGGGTGAACAGCACGAATCCGACCAAGGAGGTACCGATCCCGATTACGAATGGGATGACGCGCTTGGAGGCGTCCATCGGAAATAACCGGTAGACGTACAAATAACCGGCTAGTGCGCTTAGTGAGAATGCGATATATTCGATCTTCATTCCAATCTCCCAGGAGAGCGGAATCAGCTGTAAAATATAATTTTCACCGGTTACGCCTGCTCTTGCGGCAATGAATAAGCATAGCAAGCCAAAATGAATCGTAAATTGCTCCTGCCTGCGGAAAGCATACAGACCGATGTGATAAATCCCGATGATTAATAGACTGCCCAGAATGAGGATCTCCTGGACAGATGCTTTCATCTGATTCGCCACGAGCGCATCGCTGTTGCCCATCTTGAAGGGAACCCAAATGCCCCCTTTGCGATGCTGGAAGTTGGACACCTGCACGACAAAATCAAGCTGCTGCTTGCCATCTGCATGAAAGGATACAATCCGCGGGAATTGCTGCGCTTTCGAAGTGCTTCTGCTAGTCCCGACTATGCCTTGCTCGGCAAGCAGCTTACCGTCGATCCAGAACCTATAGCTGCTGAAAATATTCGGTACGCGTACAGCCAGCACGCGATCCGTAGGTTGGATGAGTACAGATAATTTATATGTAGCATAACCTTGTCCATTCTTAATCCCGCTGTTTCCCGGATAGCTGTTCCAGGAACGCGGCACCGTTACATACTTGCCGTTGTCTCTTATCGCAAGCTCTGGGGTCAGCAGTTCCCCGCTGAAGAACGTCCACTCCCCGGTCAACGGGAGCTCGCCATCACGGTCAAACGACCAATTTCTAAGATCTAGCACACCTTGCTTCGCAGCAGGATTCTCCCCGCCGCTCGGGGCACTGCAGCCTGCGAGCAGGAGCATGGGGAACAAAATGAGGATAAAAGTTCGGAATAATCGGCGAATCATAGCAGCCTCCCGGAAAATCGTTGATTGCTCACCCCTCCCTCCATTCGCTATAATAGCCTAGGAAGAGGGGGAAGATGGAGATGAATGGTAGCAAAATTCTTGTCGTTGACGATGAAGCCGATATTACCGAGCTGATTACTTTATATATGGAACGAGAAGGTTTTGAAGTACATACGACAGACAACGGTGAAGATGCCGTCCTGCTCGCAGCCGGGCTAAAGCCGGATATGATCCTGCTGGACATCTCACTCAAGAATCTGGATGGTTTCGAAGTGTGCAAGCACATCCGAGCGATTTCCAACGTTCCCATATTGTTCATAAGCTGTAAGAGCGATGATACTGACATTATACATGGACTTACGGTAGGCGGCGATGATTATATGACCAAGCCTTTCAGTCCAAGTCAGCTTGTCGCTCGTGTTAAAGCACACCTGCGCCGCCAATCTGTGATCGGTCAATATTCGATTGACCGCGCTGTAGGCGAAGTGCTGGAATACGAAGGTTTACGAATTGATTTGCCTGCACGGACCGTTCATCTGGGCAGCAAAGAAGTCTTCCTATCGGCTAAGGAGTTCGAGCTTCTTGTCCGCTTAGCCAAAACACCGAACCGCGCTTTTGCACTCGATGATCTGTACACGATCGTTTGGGGACATGATAGTATGGGCGATACTCGCACATTAATGGTTCATGTCAGCAATTTGCGCAAGAAAATCGAGCCCGACCCTGCTAACCCGATCTACATCGTCACCGTTCGGGGAGTAGGCTACAAATTCAACGCCAAGGAAGGTTACAACACACATGTACAACGCTGATTTATGGAAAGATTACGAACTACTCGATACCGGCAATGGTGAGAAGCTTGAGCGCTGGGGCGGTTACGTGCTGCGCAGACCAGACCCACAAGTGATTTGGCCGATCGCGAATGAATCCGGATTGTGGAAGACAGCAGATGGCCACTATCACCGAAGCTCCTCAGGCGGCGGAGAATGGGAATTCCGCACGAAAATGCCGGAACGCTGGTCCATCTCGTACGGCGAGCTAAAGTTTCATATTAAACCGACTAGCTTCAAGCATACCGGACTATTCCCGGAGCAGGCTGTCAACTGGACCTGGATGATGGATAAGATCCGTAAAGCCGGTCGTCCTATCCGCGTGCTGAACTTGTTTGCTTATACAGGCGGAGCTACTGTGGCAGCAGCTGCAGCCGGCGCGGAAGTGTGCCATGTCGATGCCGCTAAAGGAATGGTGCAGTGGGCCAAGGAAAATGCCGAGCTATCCGGTCTCAGCACAGCTCCTGTTCGATACATAACCGATGATGTATTCAAATTTGTGCAGCGCGAGCAGCGCCGCGGCAGTAAGTACGACGCCATCATTATGGATCCGCCTTCCTACGGACGCGGACCAAACGGCGAAACCTGGAAGCTGGAGCAGAATCTCTATCCGTTTCTTGAGTTCTGCACGACGATACTTACAGAGAATCCTCTGTTCGTGCTAGTGAATTCGTATACCACAGGACTGTCGCCAACAGTTCTTCACAATATGCTGCATATGACGGTTGGCCGTAAACATACCGGCTCCATCCACTGCGGCGAGATCGGCATCCCTATTTCCGCATCCGGGCTTACACTGCCATGCGGTATCTTGGGACGTTGGGAGGGTAAGTAAGATGGGGAATGACCCAATTACAGTGCCGGCCCCGCTTCTGCCTGTGCTGTATGAGGACAACCATCTGCTTGCCGTCATTAAACCTCCGGGAATGTTATCACAGGCCGATGAAACGGGCGAAATGGATATGGTTACACTGCTGAAGGACGACCTTAAAGCTCGTTATCAGAAACCGGGCAATGTGTATGTCGGACTTGTACATCGTTTGGATCGTCCCGTAGGCGGCGCCATGCTGTTTGCGAAGACATCCAAAGCAGCTTCCCGCCTGTCAGAGTCTGTTCGCAGCCGCTCATTCGATAAGCTGTATGTAGCCGTTGTTCATGGCTCCCCTGCGGCGGCCAATGGCCGATTGCGTCATTACCTGCGTAAAGATGCCGGCAGAAACATCGTGACCGTTCATCAGAAGCAGGTTCCGGAGTCCAAAGAAGCCATTCTGGATTATGCGGTTGTCGCCAAACAAGGCGGACTCTCTCTTATCGCCGTGAAGCTGCTGACAGGCCGCTCGCATCAGATTAGAGCCCAGATGGCTGAAATCGGCTGTCCGCTCGTCTATGATCGCAAATACGGCGCTCCTGCCGTTCAAGGCGAACAAGATATAGCATTATGGTCGACATCCATAGGAGTAGCGCATCCCGTAACGAAAGAATGGCTAACCATTCATGCCTTGCCTCCGAAGACGGAGCCGTGGAGCCGGTTTCGCGATGACGATTTCATCCGGGCACGTTCAATTCTGCCGCTGGAAGGAATGTAGGCCTATGTATAGACACAAATTAGGGCTGCTCAGCCTACTCGTCCTCGCCCTGCTCTTGCTAAGCAGCTGCGGGAGCGGTCCGCACTTGGAGCCTGATCCTGAGAATCAACCGGAAACGGTGCAGGAGCCTCCTCCGAAAGTGGAACCGCCGGCATCCGAAACCAAACCCGACCAGGCACCAGACAACGCTGGGGATACCGCTAATCAATCGCCAAATGATGACGGCAATTTATCCCAACCTGATAATCAAGACGCTGAGAGCACGCCTCCAGCCCCTGAGAAGTCGGTTGATGCGCTTTGGATCGCCGTCGGTGACATTATGATGCATATGCCGCAGCTTCCCGGTGCCTATAACGAGAAAACGAAGAAATACAATTTCGAGCATTTCTTTAAGCCGATGAAGCCGATTCTCGAGCAAGGCGATTGGACACTAGCCAATCTCGAAACACCGATTGCCGGCAAGTCGCTCGGTTATTCCGGTTATCCACGCTTCAATGCGCCGACCGAGCTTGGGGATGCGCTCAAGTATGCCGGCTTCACAACCGTTACGACAGCTAACAATCATGCTCTCGATCGCGGTGCCAAAGGTATCTCACTGACGCTTAAGAAGCTGGATGAGCTTGGCTTCGAAACGAAAGGCACGGCACGCTCGCGGGCGGAAGCCGACCGAATTGTTATTGCAAAGCGCAAAGGCATCGCAATGGGGCTGCTCGCTTACACATACGGTACGAACGGCATTCCACTACCCAAAGATCAGCCGTACGCCGTATCTTTGATCGATGAAGCGAAGATCATCAGCGACATCGAGAAGCTGCGCACGGCCGGCGCTGACTTCATTACGGTCGTGCTGCATTTCGGCATTGAATATCAGACGCAACCGAATGACGTTCAGAAGAATCTGGCACGCAAGCTGATCGCAGCCGGTGCCGACATCATTGCCGGCTCGCACCCGCATGTTGTTCAGCCCTATGAGATTGTTGAATCGGCTGAACCCGGCGGCTCCGTCAGAAAAGGACTCATTATTTATTCCATGGGTAATTTCATTTCGAATCAACGCGGCGATTCAAAGGATTATGGTGTCGTCTTCAAAGTCAACATTCACAAAGACGGTCCCACAGGTAAAACGTCGATTCAGAATGTCGAGGCCCTGCCTACTTGGGTGCACCGGGTTACCAGCAAAGGCGTGACCAACTATAATGTGGTTCCGCTGCAGCAGGTTATTGCCTCCAAGTCGCTTAAGGATCTCTCAGGAGCGGATTACTCGACACTCAAACAGATGTACAACCAGCTCATGAAAAGACTCAAATCCATGTCAGGCAAGCCGTTCCAGGTAACTGACGGACTAAACCAATAGACTTTCAAGTAGTGGCTGAACCGGAATTTCCGGGACAGCCACTTTTCTATTTGACTAAGGTTTAAGAACTACAATAGATACAATTAATAACTGATGTATGATTGAAAATGTTGCACCGCATAATCAAAAGGCCTGTACACAGCAGTTCCACGTCGGAACATACTGATGCACAGGCCTTTTTCTATTGCAGAAGCCCTCTCAGGCCTTGCTTGTTTGATCGCATATGTACAACCTAAGAATTGGCTACCTTGCCAAGCAGATAAACCAGCAGCTGTTGATTATGGGACGAGATCCGGTCAAGCGCTTCACTGATGTACGCATCACGAATGGCGATACCGCGTGCAGCTTCGACTTGACCTTTGTCGGTCACGGTCACCCAAACGATACGTCGATCACTCTCATCACGGTTACGCACGACGAGGCCGCCGCGCTCCATTCGGTCAAGCAGCGTCGTTATAGCAGCGGGTGTCGTTTCCAAGTATCCGAGCAAATCCGAGGGTTTCATCGGTTGATGCACCAGCAGCAGCTCCAATACACTCAATTGTCCTTCCGTTAATCCGGGAGCCAGTTCTTCCTCCAGATGCGACTTCCATTCCTTCGTCATCTTCATCCACAACCGGGCAAATTCCGCAGAAACGATGACCATCACCCGCCTTCTGTCCGATTTTATCTTATACCTTATTATACCATGCCGAAATGTCGAATATAAGGTTAATGCAGTTAATATTTTGTCTGACTAATCGCTACAAAAGAGAACCATTTGACAGGATTAGACATACATTGGTGGTATAGGCTGTTGTACCGGCTCGAAATTAGGAATGGAGCGTGATCCGCACTATGGAGGAGCGCAAGCTCGAACTTGTACGTAAACTATCGCAAATCGGCATACAAAAAGACCCACAATGGGTTGATCGGCTTGATGAACCAGCCCCATTGTGGGTCGTGCTTGAGCTTATTGTAGAAATGATGGAGCGACGTGATTCTCCCCACCAGCCATTTGATTGAGCATTACAGATCGGCGCGAACAAAGAACGTCGTCAATACATCCTTCTTATCGACCGCTGTTACCGCGCGGCCAGTCGATTTCCGATCATCAATCGGCGCTTTCTCTGTCGAAACGATCTGATTGGTGCCGGCTGCCGATAGCAGCACCAGGTCACGTGCTTCCTTGCAGTGAAGACCGCCGATGAGACCGACACCATTCGAGCGGACACGAGCGCCTTCTTTAAACTCGAAGGTTGCGACGCCTTTGCCGCCTCGACCTTGAATCGGATAATCAAGCAGCAAGGAACGTTTGCCGTAACCAAGCTCCGTGAGGACAAGCACTTCGCCTTCGTCACCAGACACCCACTCTGCAGCGACAATTTCATCGCCATCACGAACGGTAATGCCTCGAACACCGGCAGCTACGCGGCCCATCGGATTCACTTCACTCTCAGGGAAACGGATACTCATGCCGTTCTTCGTAATGAGCAGCAGCTCCTTGCTGTTGTCGCTGAGCGAAACACGCAATACATCATCACCATCAGCCAGCTTCACAGCCGCGATGGCAGTGGAACGCGATGATTTATATTCCTTCAGCTCCGTCCGTTTCACTTGTCCTCGTTTCGTGACGAAGACCAGCGTACGATCCGGCACTTCAAAGTCCTTCACAGGAATGACGCTAATGATGCTGTCGTCCTTCGGCATCGGCACGACGTTAACGACCGCAGTCCCCGTATCCTTCCACTTAAACTCCGGAATTTGATGGACAGGCAGTTGATAATACATCCCTTTGCGCGTGAACAGAAGCAGCTGATCAATTGTATTCACATCAAGCAGCGTGCGAATAACGTCGCCTTCCTTAACGCCTGCGCTTCCGAGCTCGCCGCCGGAACGAGTGAACGATAGCTTCGAAGTCCGCTTGATATAACCGTCTTGGCTAAGTGTAACCAGTACATCTTCAGCAGCGACGATTACCTCAAGGTTAACCTTCAGCTCTTCCACTTCACCTTGAATGCCGGAGCGACGGTCGATGCCGTATTTCTCGCGAATTTCCATCAGCTCTTCTTTGATTACAGAGCGCAGCTTCTTCTCGCTGTCTAGAATCGAACGCAAATACGTAATTTTCTTCTGAATATCCTTCAATTCTTTCTCAATCGAAGTAATCTCCAGATTCGTTAGACGGTATAATTGGAGCGTCAGAATCGCATCTGCTTGGCGCTCTGAGAACGTAAACTTCGCCACCAAGTTCTGCTGTGCATCCTGCCGATTCTTGGACGCTTTAATCGTTGCGATGATTTCATCCAGCAGGTTAAGCGCCTTCGCCAAACCTTCCAGTACATGTGCGCGGTCTTCCGCTTTCTCAAGCTCGTACTTGGAACGCTCGGTTACCACTTCTCTCTGATGCGCGATGTACGCGGTCAGCATATCCTTCAGACCGAGCTGTTTCGGCGTTTTGTTCACAATCGCAACCATGTTGAAGTTGTAGGCGACCTGAAGATCTGTTTTCTTCAGCAAATACGCCAATATTCCTTGCGCATCCGCATCCTTCTTCAGCTCGACGACAATGCGAAGCCCGTTACGACCGCTTTCATCACGAACCTCGGCGATGCCTTCGACCTTCTTCTCGATCCGAATGTTCTCCATTGCCGTAACAAGGCGCGACTTGACGACCTGATACGGAATTTCCGTAATGACGATCTGTTGGCGTCCGCCCTTCATGTCTTCGATCATCGATTTGGAGCGGTGATAAATCCGGCCCTTCCCGCTCAAGTAAGCATCGCGGATACCGTCCTCACCCATGATGAGTCCGCCTGTAGGGAAATCGGGACCCTTCACAATATCCATCAGCTGTGCAAGCTCGATGTCCGGGTTGTCCATTACGGCATTACAAGCGTCGATCACTTCACGCAAATTATGCGGCGGAATTTCCGTCGCGAAACCGGAGGAAATCCCGCTAACCCCATTAACGAGCAGGTTGGGATACCGCGATGGCAGCACAACCGGCTCTTTCGTCGTATTATCGAAATTGTCTTTGAATAAGACCGTTCGTTTCTCGATATCACGAAGCAGCTCCATCGCAATCGGCGATAGACGTGCTTCGGTATAACGCATTGCTGCCGCCGGGTCATCATCGATCGAGCCCCAGTTCCCATGGCCATCAATGAGCATATGCCCCATTTTCCAGGGCTGTGCCATACGGACCATACCTTCATAGATGGAGGAATCGCCGTGCGGATGATAATTACCCATTACATCACCGACCGTCTTGGCCGATTTGCGATACCCTTTGTCAGGCGTGTTGCCTGCATCATACATCGCGTACAAAATACGCCGCTGCACCGGTTTCAATCCGTCTCGAACATCGGGAATGGCGCGGTCCTGAATGATGTATTTGGAATAGCGCCCGAAGCGGTCACCCACGACCTCCTCAAGATACGCCGGCAAAAACTGTTCCAGGATACTCATGCCGAAACTCTCCTCAACTGTTATTCAACATATTCGGTAAAATCAACATTCTCAACGATCCAGCGTTTACGCGGATCTACTTTGTCGCCCATGAGCGTGGATACGCGGCGTTCCGCCTTAGCTGCATCTTCAATTTGAACTTGCAGCAGCGTACGCGTCTCTGAATTCATCGTCGTTTCCCACAACTGGTCGGGGTTCATCTCGCCGAGTCCTTTATAACGCTGCAGCTCAAAGTTCTTGCCGAACTCCTTCAAATAATTCTGGAGCTGCTCATCTGACCAAGCGTACCGAACGGTCTCAAGCTTACCGGATTTACGCGTAATCTTATAAAGCGGCGGCTGCGCAATAAAGACGCGGCCCAAGTCAATCAAAGGCTTCATATAGCGGTAGAAGAACGTCAGGAGCAGCACTTGAATATGCGCGCCGTCCGTATCCGCATCCGTCATAATGATGATTTTGCTATAATTACACGATTCCGCGTCGAATTCAGGTCCAATGCCTGCGCCGATCGCCGCGATAACCGCCTTGTATTCGTCGTTTTTAAGAATATCGAGCAGCTTCGCCTTCTCCGGATTCATCGGTTTTCCCTTGAGCGGAAGAATCGCTTGAAACTTGGAGTCACGGCCTTGCTTCGCGGAACCGCCTGCGGAGTCACCTTCTACGATAAACAGCTCCGTACGAGTAACATCCTTCGATTGTGCCGGCGTCAGCTTGCCGCCAAGATTGGAGCTTTCGCTCTTCTTCTTGCCGCTGCGGATTTCGTCACGCGCTTTACGTGCAGCCTCGCGGGCTCTGGATGCCTGAACCGCTTTCTTCAACAGCATTTGCGCAACTTGCGGATTTTCCTCCAAGAAAACCTGCATTTTGTCAGAGACGATCGCATCTACAACACTTCTGGCCGAAGAGCTGCCGAGCTGATCCTTCGTTTGACCCACAAATTCAACTTCGGACATTTTGATGTTAATGACCGCCATCATGCCTTCGCGCAGGTCATTGCCGTCGAGGTTCTTATCTTTCTCCTTGATCATTGCGTTCTTGCGCGCATAATCGTTCATTACACGTGTATACGCGGTTCGGAATCCGGTCTCATGCGTACCGCCGCCGCGTGTTGGGATTGAGTTTACGAACGAGGCCAATGTTTCGGTGTAGCCGTCGTTGTATTGCAAAGCCACCTCAACTTCAATTTCATCACGTTCACCAGCAAAGTGAACGACATCATGCAGCACCGTTTTGTCTTCATTCAGAAACTGAACAAACTGACGCGCGCCGCCTTCATAATGAAATTGGTCTTGTTTGCCGCTGCGATCGTCCTTTACCGTTACCTTCAACCCGGAGTTCAGGAACGCGATCTCCTGCAGACGCTCCGAAAGCGTATCATAATTAATTGAAATATTACCGTGGAAAACACGTGAATCCGGCTTAAAAGTTACCTTCGTGCCTGTACGATTCGTATTCCCGGTTACGACGAGTCCTGTTACGGGTTCTCCGACATGCTCTTTGCCCGCATCATCGATCCAATACTCGAAGCGCTGCTTATGTATTTTACCATCGCGGTAAATTTCCACTTCAAGCCACTCCGACAACGCATTCGTTACGGATGCGCCAACGCCATGCAAACCGCCGGATTTCTTATATCCGCCGCCGCCGAACTTACCGCCCGCATGCAAGATCGTAAAGACAACCTGAGGCGTGGGAATACCGGTCTTATGCATGCCGGTAGGAATACCGCGGCCATTGTCCTTTACAGTAATCGACCCATCATTATGGATCGTTACGTCGATGGCAGAGCAGAACTTTGCCAGATGCTCGTCAACCGCGTTGTCGACGATTTCCCAGACAAGGTGATGCAAGCCCGAAGTGCTCGTGCTGCCGATATACATCCCGGGCCGTTTCCGAACAGCGGTCAGCCCTTCCAGCACCTGGATGTCGTCTGCACCATAGCTGTCGGCACCCAAATTCGCTTCGCCCGCAAGATTTAACTGCTCAGTCATAGGGTCCTCCTAATAAAATTAATTGCGCTTCCTTGCATTCTTTTTCCATTCAAGCCGATTCGCTCACTTCAAGCTATTCTAATTCATGATGTCCTGTTTCGTAAAGACACCGAATGAAACGATAAGTCCGATTGCCGACCAAATCGCGAGGATAATCAAGGAAAATGAAAGTGTCATGCCTTGAATTGGCGGCGGGGAGCCTGCTAAATAATCCGTTAGCTGCAAATTGACCGCGAAAACATATTTGGCGCTTTCCCATGATGATGACATACTCGACAAGATCGTACCTGCGATGACAGCCGCCATCATCGTCACGATACTCGCCGCCGTGCTTCGCACAAGAACAGATACCATGAGCGCCAGAATGGCAACGGTCATAGATGAGACCCAGATCAGTCCGCCCTCCATGAGCACGAACAGCCACTGTGGAACGGCATGTACATACGAGCTCTCCATTGTAGAGCCTTGGATGACAAATCCTGTAAACACCGGTATTTGCCAGCCGGAATACCCGAATACCGCGCCTGATATAAGATAACAGAGAATGGCGCTGACCACAACGGTTAATGAAACATAGAACGTTAAAGCGATGAGCTTGCTCAGTAAAATTTTCCAACGCCTTACAGGTCTTGTGAGAAGCATCTTTATGGTTCCTGTCGAACGTTCGCCGGACACGAGGTCAGAGGCGATGGCAAGCACCAGCAGTGGATAAAAGAGCGTTACGGCATTCGACATAAAGCTTCGAGTAAACGTTACACCGTTAGGTGAGTTAGGATTTACATCGTGATCCAAATAATACTGAAGCTGTTGAACGGCAATTCGGCGGTTACGCTTCCACTCTTCCGGAATGCGTTCGCTTGAGAGCATATTTTGATACTCATTGATCTGCTGAACAAGCTGATTCCGCCAATCGGCGAAGTTTTTGCGATTGGTTTCCGCAATTTTCATTTGGGCATAGGTAAAGATGGGAATGAGTACGAGCAGAACAAGTACAACTACGTAGAAACGCTTCTTCTTCCATATCTTGAGCGTCTCATTCTGAATGAGCGGCAGCAGTCTATCCAATGCTCTCACCTTCCGTCATTTGCAAAAATAGTTCTTCCAGCGTTGGCGCGATCTTCTGTACCGACACGATGCCAATACCGGCATGTACGGCTTTCTCAACAATAGCCGAAATAGATTCAGCCCCCATAGAGGTGATGATGGCATCTTTCAATCCTGCCAATATGCTTTCATCGATTCGATGCTCGCCATCACCAATTAATCGGATATTAGTCTCTGCTGCAAGCAGCTTCCTGCCCGCTTCTGTATCATCGAATTGCCAGACGACATAGCTGCCGGTCTGATTCACAAGCTCGTCAACGGAGCCAACTGCAAGCACTTCACCGTGACTGATAATCGCAACACGGTCGCACATCAGCTGAATTTCGCTTAACAAATGGCTTGAAATAAACAAGCTCATCCCCTGATCCGCGAGCATACGAACAAACTCACGAAGCTCTTTAATCCCTTTCGGATCGAGACCATTCGTCGGTTCATCCAGGATGAGCAGCTTCGGTCTGCCAAGCAGCGCTTGTGCAATGCCAAGACGCTGACGCATGCCAAGCGAATACGTCTTCACTTTATCGTGAATGCGCTGCTGCAAGCCGACGATAGCGACAACCTCAGCAATGCGTTCTTGTCCAATCCCACGCTGCATACGGGCAAAATGCTCTAAGTTCTCCCAGCCGGTCATATAGGCGTAAACCTCTGGGTTCTCTACGATACAGCCGATATGGCTGAGCGCTCTCTCCGGATCACGCTGCACATTGCTGCCACAAATCAGGATCTCGCCTGAGGTTTGCTTAATCAGTCCGACAAGCATACGAATCGTAGTTGTTTTACCTGATCCGTTGGGACCAAGAAAGCCGAAGATTTCACCGTTTTTCACTTCAAAAGAGACGTTTTTTATGATCATTTTACCGCCAATCCGCTTCTTCACATCTTTAACGGAGAGGACGACTTCTGTTTCCGGAATGGTTTGTACGCTCATCAGACAGGTCTCCTATTTCAGCGACTGCACGATACGTGCCGCAATTTGTGCGTAGCCTTCGTGGTTGGGATGAAAATGATCGCTCGACAGATAAATATCAATGGACCGTTCAAACATATCGAATGAAGGCACCAAAGTCATGTTCGGATAGTTGTGCAGAATCGAATAGGCTTCCTCGTTCCACTTCTGAACTTCCAGACTGCCGTCTCTAAGGTCCGTAATATTATAAAATGGGTTATATAGGCCTGTGTACACCACTTGCGCGTTAGGATTGATTTCGTGCAGCAGCTTGATCACTTTCGACAATCGGTCGATGCCTTTGGGCAGCTCCTTCTTCAGCGTATCCAGACTAATATCTCCCGTCACGTCACCGGCTGATTGACCGTTTGCGATTTGGAATAAGTCATTTCCTCCGATAGTGAAAACAATGAGATTAGCTTGCTGCAAAGAATAGCGATACCCCTTGTCCGTACTAAGCAAATGCGCGAGTTGATCGGCCCTCAAGCCGTTTATAGACAAATTGTTGTTCAATTTGACAGGAATCAGCGGATATTTCTTCTTAAGCAGCGTTACGACTTGCTTGACATAACCTTCTCCTGTAGCATCGCCCGTCCCCTTCGTGAGCGAATCGCCAATCGCGGTAATGTTGATGGCCTTGCTGCTGCCAAGGTTGCTTGACTCCGGCTGCGCCGGCTTCCCCTGCTCCCCTGTGTAAGCTTCTGCTTGCGGATACAGCATATCCTTCACCGCATAGCCAAACCCGCCGATCAACAGCAATGTCGAGATCAGAGCTGAAATACCGATCGTTGTCCATAACACGCCGGAAGATGCACTTCTCATGTTAATAACGCTCCTTCTACCTATATCGAACCCTTAACGGTAAATTAATATTCTTTTTTAAAGTAATGCTTTCAGCTGTAATTTGCAAATTCCTCCAATTGCGGCAGGTACAAAAAAAGCCGGTATGCTCTGCCAGCAGCCCTTGGAAGGAATCTGCTGGCAATAGTTTCGGCATACTCGGCGTGTCTATCGCACGATTTATTCGTAGTTGATCGTAAGGGATTGTGCCGCTTGTTTAGCTAACTCACGCGCCTTTATGCAGTCGTCAGCAGAGCTGAGGGCAACAGCCATGCGGCGGCCCGGTTTCGTAACCGGTTTGCCAAACACACGAACCTGCGTATTCGGTACACTCAGCGCTTGCTCAAGACCGCCGATTTGGAATTGCTCCGAATCGCGATCTGCTTTGAGCGTATACGATGCACCAGGCGTCAGTAGACGGATGGATGGAATCGGGAACCCCAGAATCGCTCTTGCGTGAAGCGCAAATTCGGAGAGATCCTGCGTAACCATCGTAACCATGCCCGTGTCATGCGGACGAGGTGAAACCTCGCTGAACAGTACGCCATCCTTCGTTAGGAACAGCTCGACGCCGTAGATGCCGTAGCCGCCAAGCTCCTCGGTTACTGCACGCGCAATAGCTTCGGCTTCTTCGATTTGTTGAGCCGACATCTCATGCGGCTGCCAGGACTCGATGTAATCGCCGTCCTTCTGTACATGTCCGATCGGCGCGCAGAACGACGTGCCCGATGCCGAACGAACCGTTAACAGCGTAATCTCCGATTCAAAATGGATAAATCCTTCGACGATGACACGCGTTTTCTTCGCGCGTCCGCCTTCCATTGCATAGTTCCAGCAAGCTTCAGCATCCCCTTCTGTTTTGCAGACGCTTTGCCCTTTGCCGGATGAGCTCATAATCGGTTTAATGACGCAAGGCGTACCCAATTCTGCAACAGCAGCTTTAAGCTCGTCCAGCGTATCCGCGAAGCGATATGGCGCTGTAGGCAGACTCAGTGTTTCCGCTGCCAAACGACGAATGCCTTCGCGATCCATCGTCAGAAGCGCTGCGCGTGCGGTAGGGATAACGCGGTAGCCTTCCTTCTCCAGCTCCACCAGAGCGGAAGTCGCGATCGCTTCAATCTCCGGTACGAGCAGATCCGGCTTCTCCTTCTCAATCAATGCGCGAAGTGCTGCGGGATCCAGCATATCGATGACATAAGAACGATGAGCTACCTGCATCGCCGGAGCGTTCTCATAACGATCGACAGCGATCGTTTCTACGCCAAGGCGCTGTGCTTCGATGATTACTTCTTTGCCAAGCTCGCCTGAACCGAGCAGCATAATTTTACGAGCCGTAGATGAAAGCGGTGATCCATACATATAGAAAAAGAACCTCCTGGAAGAAATGTTTTCTTCCATTGTGGAGGTTCTTTGGCGAAAAATCAAGAATTATGCCGATAAAAAACGATACTGTGCTTCAATCAAACCATTATAAGTGCCTTTGTGACGAATTAGTTCGTCATGGCTGCCTTGCTCTACGATTTGACCATGATCCAGAACGACGATACGGTCCGCATTACGAATCGTGGATAAACGATGCGCTACGATGAAGGAAGTACGGCCTTGCAATAGTTTCTTGAGCGCCTCTTGAATTTTGAGCTCGGTCTCGGTATCAATGCTTGCAGTCGCTTCATCCAGAATCAAGACGCGTGGATCTGCCAGCAATGCTCTGGCAAAGGACAGCAGCTGGCGTTGTCCCATCGATAGGCTGTTACCGCGCTCTTGCACTTCCGTGTCATAACCATCTGGCAAACTCATGATGAAATCATGAGCATCGACGGCCGTAGCAGCTTTCACAATTTCATCGTCAGTGGCGTTCAATCGGCCGAAACGGATATTCTCGCGAATCGTACCGGAGAAAATAAACGTATCCTGCAGCACGACCCCAACCTGCGAACGCAAGCTCTCAATACTGACGCCCCGAATATCGATGCCATCGACTCGTACGGCGCCTTGCACCGGATCATAGAAGCGGCAGAGCAGGTTCATTATTGTACTCTTGCCTGATCCTGTATGTCCGACAAGCGCGATCGTTTGCCCGGCTGTTACGTCGAGTGAAATGCCGCGAAGCGCAGGACGGCCTTTCTCGTATTCGAAGATAATGTTGTCGAATGACACATCTCCGCGGATACGTGGCAAAGCGCCTGCGTTCTCTTCCTCGCCGACGGTCGGCTTCTCGTCGATAAACTCGAAGATCCGCTCTGAGGATGCCATGGCGATCAGCAGCTGTGCGTACATTTGACCCAGCCTGTTAATCGGCTCCCAGAAGTTTCCGACGTAGTTGGCAAAACCAACCAGCACCCCGACCGTAATCGCACCGACTTGAATGAGATGCGAGCCATACCAGAAGAGAATCAGCGTACCGATCGCGGATGTGACTTCGATAATCGGGCCGAATGCTTGGTTAAGAGCAGAAGCTCTGTTCCAGGCTTTAATATTCGTGTTATTGATGTTCGTGAAGAAGCTGAAATTGGATTTCTCCTGCGTATACGCTTGTGTTACGCGCATGCCTTGAATACTTTCGTTCAAATGCGCATTGATTCGCGACTGCTTCATCCGTACATCCTGCCAAGCGTAACGAATCCGTTTGCGCAGCGCCGTGGAAACAACGAACATGAGCGGTACCGTAATCATGATGGCAATGCCTAGCTTGAAGTTCCATGCCAGCAAAATGATGACGATCCCGACGAGCTGCACGCAATCCATCAACAAGTTGACTACGCCGTTCGTAAACAAATCCTGCAGCGCATTTACGTCATTCGTAATACGCACGAGAACGGAGCCTGCCGGGCGTTTATCGAAGAAACGAAATGAAAGCTTCTGAATGTGTTTAAAGAGATCCTCACGCAAATCATAAATGACTTGCTGGCCGATTACATTCGTGTACTTAATCCGGTACGTGTTAGCTGCCCATTGAATAATATAGAGGGTCAGCATCATCCCCGCGTACATGTAGAGCTTGCTGAGACTTGGATCCCCACCGTCCTTCGGCTGGATCGCTTCATCGATCGCCATGATGATGATCGCGGGAATGGCCAGACGTGTGAGCGTCCCGAGCACCATCATGACGATAATGACAGGCAATAATTGTTTCCGATACGGTTTCATATAAGAGAACAAACGGGTAATTTGAGACCAGTTGAACGGTTTCTCAATCGCATCGTCGTCCTTGTAGATGAAACGCTCATGACTGCCTCGCGGCTGCCCTTTCTGTTGCTGCTGCTCCTCACTCACTGTGCGACCCTTCTTTCTGCTGCTAATTCGACTGTGGCGGTACTGGGACGGTCTGCATATTGGATGTTATACGTGTCCTGATACGGGCCGGCCTCAGCGACTAATTGCTCATGCTGCCCGCGCTGTACCACATGACCATTGTCGAAAACCAGAATTTCATCCGCATGACGGAGAGAAGAAATTCGATGTGCAATAATAAAGGTTGTTCTACCCGCCATCAGCTCGCTGAAGCCGGCTTGAATTTCATGTTCGGTTTCCATGTCTACGGCGCTTGTAGCATCGTCGAGAATGAGTATACGCGGGTTCTTGATCAGCGCCCGAGCAATGGCAATCCGCTGTTTCTGACCGCCTGAGAGTCCCATGCCGCGCTCACCGACGATCGTGTCATACCCTTCGGGAAGCTCCATGATGAAATCATGCGCTTTTGCCAGCTTCGCGGCTTCAATGATTTGATCCATCGTGACATCTTTAATCGCGTATGCGATGTTGTCGCGTATCGAGCAAGAGAAGAGGAACGTCTCTTGAAATACGGTCGCGATTTGGGAACGAAGGCTTTCAATGGAAATGTTGCGAATATCTTCGCCATCGAGCGTAATGGAGCCCATCTTAATGTTATAAGCACGCATGAGCAGCTGAATGACCGTTGACTTACCGGAACCCGTTCCGCCGAGCATCCCAATGACCATGCCCGGTTTCGCATCAATGTTCACCTGGGTCAACGCAGGTGCTTTATCCGCATAATTAAATGTTACGTTATGAAATTGCACGTGACCTTCGATTTTGCTCTCGTCCAAGATTGTCGGAGATTCGGCATCTTTCACATGTACATACTCGTTGAGCAGCTCCAGCAACCGTTCACCGGAAGCTTTGGACTGCGTGTAGTTATTGATCAGGAAGCCCATAGCCCACATCGGGTTGATGATATACCAGAGCATACTGAAGAAGGCAACCATCTCACCGAGCGTAATCGAACCCCGGATAACGAGCGTACCGCCGGCAACAAGCAGAATAACGGCACATACGCTTGCAAGCAGCTCCATGACAGGGAAGAACTTTCCCCACAAGCCGGATGCGGCAATTTGGTTTTGTTTGTAAGCCGCACTGCGTGTCGAGAATTTATCCATTTCGAACGATTCGCGGGCAAATGATTTAACGGTACGAACACCTGTGATGTTCTCTTGAACCGCAGTTGTCAAATGGCTCATGGCTTGGCGCATTTCTCTAAATGCCGGATGAATGACTTTCTCGAATCGGAGTGCCACAATGACCAGAACAGGCATGGTCACAAGCGTGATCAGCGTGAGCTGCCAGTGAATGGAGAACATCATCGCAGCGCCGAAGATAATCATGAGAAACATGTTGAAAATTTGCGCAAAACCGAATGCGATGAAATTTCGAACCGCTTCCAAATCTGCGGTCAGCCTCGACATCAAGTCGCCGGTTTTGGCTGTGTCGTAATACTGAAACGACAGCGATTGCAATTTCGTGTAGCAGGCATTACGAAGTCTGAAAGCGACGCGGTTTCCCAGGCGACCGCCGAAGAGTCCGTGTAGAAACTGAAGACCACCCTTTAAGGTAACGACCCCGACGACAGCGAGCGATAATGCGGGCACCCACTCAAATGTTTTGGGAACGATGACTTTGTCGATCAGCACTCGAAGTAAATTAGGATAAACCAATCCGAGCGCGGTAGCGCAGATCAAGAAGGCGATCGAAGCAAACAAATTTCTGCGTTCGACCCAGTAATACGGTTTAAGTTGCCTGAAGACGTCCAATGGGTAACCCACTCCCTGTTGCAATTTTATGAATCTTTTTATGAATATGAATGAATATTAACAGCATGAGTTCCGTACGGCAAACAGAGTGCTGGGGCATATAGTTGACAATATTCGCTTCCTCTTCCATCTCGGGTAAAGTTTGGGGGGTATTCTCCGATATCGTCGTAAATCATTGCCAACATGCGCATATTGCTCCGTTTTTGCACATTTGCCTCTGTTTTTGCATGATTTCATTTTCACAAAATAAAGAAGCTTATCCGCCTCAAATGGAGCGCTGGATAAGCTTCTTTTCTTCTTGCAATGGATTTAAATGGCAACCAATGCAGTATGAACACTGCGCAGTTCTTCTACGTCTGCATGATCAGACAAGGAGGCGAGCTTCCCTTCGCTGAAGGCATCCAAGTCCTTGCGGAGTGTATCCGCACCATGCACCATCACTTGATTCCAAAGTTCTGTGTAGCGGATGCTCCACGCTTCTTCAGCAGCCTGCAGCCAGCGCTGCATCGGCGCCGTCAGCTGGGTTTCCAGTTCGCTGCGCAGCGCAGCTTTGCCATCGCCTTCGAAGAAATAACGCGGTGACTTGAACTTGCTCCAGAGCAGCTTCGCATCGATTTCCTTCGCTTGCCACGGAGGCTGCGCCTCCGGGCTCTCCGGCTGCACCGGTTTGAAGTCGGACGCTTCGAAGCCTTGAAGCTGTGCGCCGGCTTCTGCGGCAACCTCCGTGAACTTCTTCACAGCGAGTTTGCCCAGCATGTTATCCAGACGAAGCGAAGTGGCTTCAAGCTCCTGTGCAAGCTCGATCTGCAGCAAACGCTGCAGCTCCAGCCAGGATGTCCACATCGCTTTACGCAGATCGCGTCCATCGTCTTGCAGAGACGATGGATTGAACGCGAAGTTATAATGGTCGCCGAAACGGAGCTGCACACGCTGCAGCACGTAGAAGAGCAGCTCCTTCAGCTCTTGCTGCAGCTTCGCGTTCGCCTGGGGTTCGTTCAGTTCATCAACAACGCTGCGAGCACGCGCTGTATGCGCGATAATATCAGCCTTTGCCTGTTCGCGGCTAAGCGCATCTCCGGATGCCGCTTCGAGCCAGTTCGCAATCGTGCTGCGGGCGCGAGCAAGCTCTTGCTCCGCCGCCGTAACGGCCAAGGCGCCGAGATCGCCGCTCGTGAAGCTTAAGAAAGAGGCTTCAAACGCGCCAATGCCGGACTGTTCTATCAGTGCCTGATTGTTCGTGCGTTTCCCATCCAGAGCCTGAAGGCTGGAGACCGGGAACATGCGCGGGAATCGAATACCGTGCTGCTGCAGGTTCCGTTCCACATGCGCAAGAACGCCGTCTCGCTCCTCTTCGTCCGCCGCCAGATCGGCTGCATTGACGATGAAGAACATTTTATCGAGCTCGAATTGATCCTTCACGCGGCCAAGCTGCAGCAGAAACTGACGATCGGCCTGCGAGAAAGCATGATTATAATAGGTGACAAACAGAATCGCGTCCGCGTTCTTAATATAATTGAAGGCTACGCCTGTATGCCTTGCATTGACCGAGTCCGCTCCCGGCGTATCCACAAGCACAATGCCTTGCGCCGTCAACGGATTGCTGTGATGCAGCTCGATTTCGCTGACAAAACAGGACCGCGACTCTTCGGCGACATACAGCTGGAATTCCTCGCCGCTTACAGCCAAACGCTGGCCTAAGTGAGCCTCATGGGCAGCCCAGCCTTTGGCAGCAGCTTTCAAGAAGCTGTAATGCGGGCGTCCGCCGGCATGTACGGCATCCGGAGTTAGTTTATGAATGGTTTGCAGCAGCGCATCGTCGCTTAGCGATTGTGCGTCTTCACCCAGTAAGTTAAGCGAATAACGCAAATCGTCCATCATCGCTTCGCGCGACTTCATCAGCACCGTAGCCGTACCGTGCGGATGCTCCGCGGTTGGCGGCACGATGCGGTTGACCGCAGCCGTCGTCGGATTCGGCGACACGGGCAGCACTGCCTCGCCGAGCAGGGCGTTGGCGAGCGAGGATTTGCCCGCGCTGAACGCACCGAACAGCGCGATCGTGAACCGGCTGCTGCGAAGGCGCTCCGCCTTCTCGCGCATGCCGTGCACGGCCTGGGCGAGCGACGCATGCGGCGCCAGCAGAGCGGCTGCTTTGCTCAGCCGCTCCGCTGCTTGGCGCTGCGGCGCGAGCGCGTCTTGGGAAGCGCCGGGATGTGCCGGCGCTTCCGGGGTTGCGCTGATTGCGGCAGCGTGCCCTGCGGCTGCTGCCGCAGGCGCGGGCGCGCCGCTGCCGGCGCTAGGCGCAGCCGGCGGCGCCGGCACGGCGCCGGGGGCGCTGTGCGCCCCGCTGCCGAGCGCAGCCGGCTTCGGCAGCGCCGGGCGCGGCGGCGCCGGCGGCAGCAGCGCCGCCAGCCGCGCGAGATGCGCGGCCGCGCGCGCCTGCAGCGCGGCCAGCTGCGCTAGCGCGCCGGCTTGCAGCGCGAGCGCGCTAAGCCGCGCGCGCAGCGGCGCAGCGGCCGCTTCGCCCGCCGCTGCTGCGCGGTCGCTGAGCGCGTCGATGAGAGGCATCGCGCTCTTGCGGAACAACCCCTTCGCAGCCGCTGCAAGCTCGCGGCTGTATGTCATCGTATACTCGTTCCCCATGACAGCCCCTGGGTTTACGAGGGAGATCAACAGATCAGGCGTTAATAACCCGCCGAACGTATCCTTCAACTGCTTCTCGAGGGCCTCATCCCGCCAGCCCAAACGATCTGCCGTCCGTCTCAGCAGATCGATGACATGCCATTCGATGCCGGCCTGCACGAGGTCAGCCAAATCATTGAAGAAGGCTTGAAGCCGGCGCTCTTGCTCAGCAGCAGTCTTCGCACCGGCGAACAGAAGCCCGGCTTTAAACCCGGTCTTGCGGCTCTCCAGAAAGGATTGCGCCAGATCCCGCGTTGCCGCCGGCGTAATATTCGCATTATCGAGGATGCTTTGCACATCCAGACGCGTCTTCACCCGCAAGCTCTCAGCCTCAGCCGCATGAACGCGCAGCTGCTCCTCAAGTCCGGCGATCTCCTCACGAACTCGCTCTGCTTCCCCTTCGCCTCCTGCTTCATCAAGCAGACGTTCACGCTCAGGCTCGGCCAACTCATCCATCGCTTTCCCATGCATCCGAACGACATAACGAGCGGACGCATCTACGCTGCATAGTGCCAGCGGCACCCGAATATCGGCAAGCGATTCGAACAATCCTTCGAGCGCAGCCCACTCTGAATGCCGATGATTCGGCTCACGCAACGACAAATAGACGATCCCGCTCGGTTCCAAATGCCAGTTCCCGAACGCCTCGTCAACACTTTGTTTATACGCTTCAAAAGTTAGTTCGCTCTCGCGATGCTTATCGATTTGATTCACGATCAAATATAACGGCTTGCCCCACTCCTTGAGTTGTTTGGCAAACGTGAAATTGATTTCGGATTGCACGTGATTGTAGTCCATTACATAAAAAACGACGTCCGCCAAATGAAGCGCCGATTCGGTCGCCATCCGGTGCGCGTCGTCAGTGGAATCAATACCCGGGGTGTCAAGCAGCACAGTATGCGTGCCCAGACGCGGGATCGGATAGGACAAGGAAATCGACAATACGGTTTCGCCGTCTTTGCAGTACTCATTGACTTCGTTTACAGGCACCTCTATCGTTTGCTCTTGCCCGTTCACCAGCTTCTTAATGGTCGCTTTCGCTTCCCCGTTCACAATGCTGACGACATTCGCGCTCGTCGGTATCGGACTTGACGGCAGTAATTGCGTGCCGCAAAGCCGATTGACGAGAGTAGATTTCCCCGCTGAGAAATGTCCGCAGAAGGCTACGGTCAACTTACCGTTCCCCAGCTTATCCCGCAGTTCAAGCAGCCGCGCTGCGTCTTGCGCATCCCCGGCGGCTGCCATGATCGGCGATATTTCTCCAAGCGAGGTGTCCAGCGAATGAGCAGCTTTTTCAATCGTTTGGCTCATTTCTCTCTCTCCCTGTTTCCTACTCGTTCAAACGAACTTGAACGTACGAGATGTTATACCAATTGTACTTCAGGCACACAAATCTCAAAAACTTCACCATGCTGAAGAATCGTAATGTTGCGTTCTTTCTCCTTCATGACAACACACTCAGGCTTAACTCTCATACGTTCAATATATTGATCCGGTACGTCGCCTGCTCCGCTTACTGTCACGCCTTCAATGATAATTTCTTCGTTTTCTTGCGGTGGGGACTCCATGATTTGCTCATAGATATCAGAGAATAAAGCGAAGTCTTTCGTGTATACGGAAATGCATTTCATGTGGAATCATCCTTATCCATTATGTTTTGGGTGAAACGTCTTATTACTTAGCCTTTCGGTTTAGAGCAGGTTTCATACGCTGTTTGCCTTCTTTGCATTCATCTAGCATCGGACAAACCGGACAATTCGGATTCTGAGCCTTGCAATGGTATCGCCCGAAGAAAATCAATCGATGATGCGTCTCGGTCCACAATGCTCGCGGAACCAGCTTCATCAATTTCTTCTCGACTTCAAGCACGCTATCATCAGCCTTGGCAAAACCAAGCCTCTTGGATACACGCTCCACATGCGTATCCACTGCAATTGCCGGTACCCCAAATGCATTGGATACCACGACATTTGCGGTTTTTCGGCCTACGCCAGGCAATTTCGTCAGTTCCTCATGCTGCTGCGGTATTTCTCCGCCATAGTCATCTAAGAGCATCCGGCATAGTTTCTGGATAAACAAAGCCTTGTTGCGAAACAGTCCAATCCGCCGGATGTCGTGCTCAAGCTCATCCAATGGAACAGCCAAATAATCAGCCGGTGTCTGATACTTTTGGAACAAATCCGCCGTTACTTTGTTGACTGTTTCATCCGTGCACTGCGCAGACAACAGAACTGCGATCGTTAGTTCGAACGGATTGCGGTGATGGAGCTCGCAATGTGCGTCAGGGAACATCTCACCGACCACACCCAAAAAATGATCCATTTTCTCTTTCGCCTTCAACCGATCTCTCACTCCTAATTGAACCATCGATTCAAAGTGTAGCGAATATTGTCGCATTAATCAACCGCAAATGACCCTTAAATGACTGAATTTGTGCAGGATTTCACAGAATTGCAAAATAAAAATGTCCCGGCAGATTTCACCGGGACATCTGTCATTCATGCCGTGCTTACACCTTCGCGATTTCGACCAATACGTTCTGGTAGAAATACAGCAGAAGCGCATCGCCGTCTTTCAATAGAGCGATCGAAATTTGCTGGTCGCCTTGGGTAATTTTCGTAGACGACGTTACGGTATACGTGTTCAGCTCTGTAAGAGTAGCTCGCTTAACAGATAGCTCGCCAGTAGCAGCGTTATACTTCCAGAACTTCTTGCTAATACCGCTGTTTACCGTAACGACGACGCGGTCTTTAGCATCCTTCTTCACTTCAACGCGGTCTCCGATTTGAAGAACTGCAGACGAGCTGCCTGTCAGTCCGTTCTTCACAACGGTATAAGAATCGCCTAGCGTTACGCTAGAAACAACTCCGGTATTATCAACGATCGTCATGGAACCCGTATTTACTCCCGTAAGCTTGCCATAGGTGACTTTAACAAGTTTAAACGAAACGGGACTCGAGCCGACATATTGAACATTGCCGGTTTGACCTGACTTCAGATCAGCCAGTGTGACCTTATCGCCGCGTTCATTGTAAAACTCCATCGCAGACGCATTCAAATCCAGGATTGAACCGTCTGTTGTTTTCACCTTCAAACGTTTGCCTGCAACCTCAGCCGCGAATACGCTCGTTTGCAAGGACGTATGCACCTGCAGCGTGATCACTTTATCTTGATTCGCATTTAACAGTCCTGTAACGGTATCGCCTACTTTGACATCTGCAATCGTAGAAGATGTTTTACCTGCTATTTCAATGGAATTCGGCAGCTCCAGCGGCAATGTGATGATAGCTCCGTTGCTCTGCGTGATCGAAACTTGGCTTGTATTAATGGCTGTCACGGTTCCGCTGTATTTGTATACGAATTGAATGAGGACAGCTTTATTATCGGTTACTCCGATCGTCAACTTCCTGTTCTTGGCCAGAAGCGATCCTGCAGCACTAACAGCAACAGTTGATCCATTTAGATCGATCCTTGTTTTATCCGTCAAGTAAACCGACATCGGATTACCGTCTTTATCTTTAAAATCCAAGATCCTCGTGTCCGTTTCATAGTTTCGAACCGTTGCGCCAATCATCAACGTTACATTACGATTTACTACTTTAATCGCAACAACCTGATCGTTCGAATTCAGCGAGATATCCAGGATATCCCCTTTAACGAGGTCAGCAATGGTAGTACCCGTCAGACCATCGATGGTTACATCGACCAGAATGGATACGAACTTCGCTTCCAAGGCGCTTTGCGCAGTTCCGGCATTTTTGACATACTGGATCGTCTTGCCGTCACTGCTCGCAGAATAGAATTCTCCACGAATTAGCTTAGCCGACGTTTGTGTAATCGTGATTTTGGTCACCAACGAATTCTTTACTTCGTACGAAATCGCATCGCCAACGCGAAGCTGAGACAATCCGCCGTCCAAAATCTGTCCCTGCCAGATTACATCCACTTGAGGCGAGACATTAAATTTGTACTCAGTTCCGGTTACACTGTCTTTCACAGTTACAGCTGACGCAGCCGTATCAACCGCGCTGATTGTACCTTGCGCATTATTGTTAATCGGTGCCGATTGCACTTTAATGGAGAGCGCTTGTGGTTTCGTTCTGTATGTATCGCGCGTAATCTCCACTTCGCTGTCTTTCGCAAGTGCGCTCGGTTTAATGACTGCACCGGCTCCATCTGTCACAACGGTTGCGCTGTTATACGTGATGGCAACGGGCTCATCATTGATCCATACCCAGATCTTACTATCGTTAACCAGGACGCGATCCACGGTCCCTTTAAGCTTCTCTACCTGCTTAGCGGCATCAAGCTGCTCGACGTAAAGTGCTTTATTCCCGCTCGAGATCACGAGCAGTTTCGTATTTGCTTCAAGATCCGCCACCTTTGAAGGTTTCTCGGAATCGAAGCGGTACACGTAAGTATCAGGCGTCATCTCAATCGCCGATTCTTTGTCATTCTGAAAGAGATGAACCGAAGTTGCATCTATGCTAGTCATCACAGCGGTTTGCTGACCCGTGTAAGTAACCGGGAATTGCGTTTCTGCTCTGCTGAAGATGGTAGCAATTGACGCGCGAGTAATGAACCCTTTGGGATCAAAACGATCTGCTGTAATCCCTTTGATCAACTGCAAGGATACGGCAGCATTCACATAACCCTTGTAACCCGCCCCTACCTTGCTTCCATCGGAGAAGCTAATCGTATCATTCGCAAGCGCCTCGGCTTCCTTCTGCTTGCCAATCGCTTTCACGATCAGTTTCGTAATCCATTCACGCGTTGCTTTCTGTGTTCCCCACGCAGAGCTGGGATTCGCTTCTGCAAGTTCGAATTCTGCCTTTTGGTCTAGCAAACCTTCTTGAAAAGCAAGAATGATATAGGGTTTAAAATAAGTGCTGACCTCAAACGTATCCGGGAAGACGATGGCATCATCCACCTTAACCTCTTGCTCTTTACCGATAAAACGGATGGCAAGTGCGATCGCTTCCTGCTGCGACACGTTATCAGCCGGTTTGAAAGCCCCGTTCGTTCCTTTGACGATCCCTTGTGTGGCGAGCTTAGCAATATGCTTCTCTGCCCAGTGGCCGGCAGGTACATCGCTGAACCTTGAAGTCGAAGCTGTGTCCGCATACGCTAACGAACCGCCTACTGCAGAAAACCCTGTAAGTACTGAGAAAACCAACATCGATGAAACCACTTTAACCCATTTCTTCTGCTGCGGCATATTCTGTGAGCTCCTCCTTATGGTTTAGTAATGGGATGGTCGATTTCTTCATGGCCCATTAAACTATCGACTGCTTCACCATCAACCAATAGATCGATGGACGTAACATCCTGCAGCTGGAAATAGGTGCGTGTCAGTGCTTGAATAGCAAGCATTTCGCCTGGCGCGCCTAATCTAGCTTCATCAGGCAAATGAAGGTCAAGCGTGACGGCTCCTCCGTCTTGTTTCGCGCTCAGCAGCTCGGCATGTTTCCATAACGACGCTTCGCCCTTTACTCCATCCTTCTGGAGTGCAGTAAACATCACTTTCAACTTGTCCTTCGGATCCGCATACTCGATATCCGACTTCTGCTCATGGAGCTCCATCATTTCGTCGTCCGTATAGAAAACGGCTATCTGCTCTTTAACAAGTGCAGGTTCATCCGGCTGAGCTGGCTCCGTTTGAACATTATTAGTTTCCTGTTCCTGATCTTGTTCATTCGAAGTATTGTTAGTTCCATCTGCCGGCTGTTCTTGAACCGCTCCGCCTTGCGTCAGCGGTTCTGCACGATTGCCGCAAGCGCTAAGCGGTACGATAAGTGCGGCTGCAACGATTACCGATAATAATGAAGTAGTAATATGACGTTTCATCGGCATTCTCCTAGCTTAGTTTTAAATATTCTTTAATGCCCGCTACGATTTCCGCAGCAATCTTGTTCTGTTTCGCATCATTGAAGAGTACGGAAGTGTCTCCACTGTTAGAGAGATAACCCGCTTCCAGCAATACGGCTGGCATCGTCGTCTTCTTAATTACTCTGAAATCCGCTTGTCTTACGCCACGATCCTTGAAGCCTGTCCCTTGAACCAGATACTTGTGCAAGACCTTCGCCAAAGCGATACTGTCCCCGCGTGAGTAATACGTCTCTGAGCCCGAAACCGTTGCACTTTCCGTCTTGTTTGCATGGAACGAGATAAACAGGTCAGCTTTTAGATTGTTTGCAAAAGCAGCGCGATCATCAAGCTCCACGAAAGTATCGTTGGAACGTGTAAGATACGGCTTGATCTTCGCTTCTTGATCAAGAAGCGCTTTTACCTTTAACGTAATGGCAAGGTTGTATTCCTTCTCCTGCCGTCCGTTCACGCTAAGCGCACCGGGATCTTTCGCGCCGTGACCTGCATCGAGCACTACTTTATAAACCTTATCCCCCGGCGTTACCGGCGGAGTAACAGGCGGTGGACCGGTTTGCTCCAAAACATCAATACGAATGGATTGATCTTCTTTGACGGTCTGGACATTGGTAGGCGCTAGTAGGTCCAGAACCACCCTAACCGTATCCGGCTTGTCCGAATAATAGGAGTACCGCACCTTCTGAAGTGTCGGATGCGAATCGATCAATAATTCGCCAAGCTTTGTGGAACTGTTCAGCTGCGTGAAGGCAGGCGTAAAAGCAGAATTAAAGTTCATATAAGGCAGGTCGATGACAACACGCTCTGGGTTATGCAGCACCTCTGTTTTGACATCTTTGAAATCGCCTTCATAGGATAGGTAAATACTGCCTAAACCATTATACTCGATTGATTTGAGACTTGCAGAAGTATCTGACGGTGGATCTACGACCGGCCCTTCACCGTTTCCTGGATCCGTTCCCGGGTCCGGCGTTTCGGTTGGCGGATCTACGACCGGTGGCGTTACAACCGGCGGAGTCACTACGGTTTGCTGAAAGAGATGTACAGAGCGGGATGGCTTGTCCCAATATACACTTAACCCGAATTGCTCACTGATAAAACGCAGCGGCACCAACGTAGAGCCGTCTGTATTGAGAGCTGGCGCGTCTAGAGAGACTTCCCGGTCGTTCACTATGGCATTCTTACCGCCAATTGTCAGAACCATGTTTGTTTCGCCGTTGGAGATGGTTACATTCGGCTTCTCCCATGCCACATCAAAACCAAGCCCTTCCGTCACCGTTCGAATTGGAACGAGTGTCGAATCGCCAACAATGCGGGGCTCAGCAGCACTTTGAAGCTGTTTTCCATTCAGATAAAGCTTTGGTGCTTCCGCTGCTCCCACGAGACTGGGGAACAAAGAGATCAAGAGCGACAACAGCAACACAGCGGACACAAACTTCTTCATCCTTCACCTCTAAAACGATTTATTTCGTCTCTCAGCAGCCTTAATTCGACGATAACTGTAGACAATGATTAGACGCAGTTTGTCAGAAAAAGTTGCGTATTCAGGAAAAATGTAACTATCTAGTATGAAGTAGATAATATTCACCGCTGAGAGTTCCATTTCCCGGCTCTCAGCCCCGCGCTGACAGCGAAATCGACCTACAACAAAAAAAAGCCGCCCTAATCATCAAACGATGATTGGGGCGGCCATGTTTAATTTAAAATGCGACGCGGCTTGCTTCGTACGCGGAGATTTTGTCTTCGTGCTGAAGCGTAAGGCCGATATCATCAAGCCCTTGAAGCAGGAATTGGCGGCGGTGCTCATCGAGGTCGAAGTCGATGTGCAGTCCGGCATCATCTGTCAACGTCTTGTTTTCCAAGTCAACATTCAGCTTGTAGCCTTCCGTCTTCGTCGTGCGTTGGAACAAGTCTTCAACTTGCTCTTCACTCAAACGGATTGGAAGAATGCCGTTCTTGAAGCAGTTGTTATAGAAGATATCTGCGAACGAAGGCGCGATAACGACTTTAAAGCCATAATCGAGAATCGCCCAAGGCGCATGCTCACGGGATGAGCCGCAGCCAAAGTTAGCGCGGGAAATCAGAACTTCCGAACCTTGGTAACGAGGTTGGTTAAGGCTGAACGTATCAATTACGTTACCTTGCTCATCCCAGCGCCATTCGAAGAACAAGAACTGGCCGAAACCGCTGCGCTCAATGCGCTTCAGAAATTGTTTAGGAATGATTGCATCTGTATCTACGTTAACACGATCTACCGGGGCAACAAGACCCGTTAGCTGTTTAAATTCTTCCATGATCGTTAACTCCTCTCGTCTCTCTTGCTAATGCAATCGATATCCCCATATTTTGGGCGATTCAATTGCAGTGTTACTAGTTCAATACTTCGGATTTGATTTTCCAGTCACGAACGTCTGTGAATTTACCCATGATCGCAGCAGCTGCGGCCATTGCCGGGGAAACCAAGTGTGTACGTCCGCCGCGGCCTTGACGGCCTTCGAAGTTACGGTTGGATGTCGATGCGCAGCGTTGACCCGGTTGCAGAACGTCTGGGTTCATCGCAAGACACATGGAGCAGCCTGCGTCACGCCATTCGAAGCCTGCTTCAGTGAAGATCACATCAAGGCCTTCTTTCTCAGCCTGGATCTTAACGCGGCCCGAACCCGGAACAACAATCGCTGTAACGCGGTCGCTTACTTTATAGCCTTTGGCAATTTCAGCAGCGGCGCGCAAATCTTCGATCCGACCATTGGTGCAAGAACCGATAAAGACGTAGTCGATGTCGATCTCACTCATTGGCGTACCAGGAGTAAGTCCCATATATTCAAGTGCTTTCTCAGCTGCTTTACGCTCGTTCTCAGTTGGAAGCTCGGCAGGTACCGGTACGTTCTTCGTAATGTCAGTACCCATACCCGGGCTTGTACCCCAAGTTACTTGCGGGATCAAGGAATCTACGTCGAATTCAAGAACGGTATCGAACTCAGCGCCTTCATCTGTCGCAAGCTCAGCCCAAACTGCAATTGCACGATCAAACGCTTCGCCTTGCGGTGCGTATTCACGGCCGCGCAGGTAATTGAAAGTAGTTTCGTCAGGAGCGATCAAGCCAGCGCGCGCGCCTGCTTCGATGGACATGTTACAAACCGTCATACGCTCTTCCATGGACAGGGTACGGATAGCTTCGCCCGTGAACTCCATTACATAACCGGTACCGAAATCCGTACCGTATTTGGCAATAACGCCAAGAATCATATCTTTAGCGGTTACGCCGGGTTTGCGGCTGCCTGTGTAACGAATTTCCATTGTTTTGGCTTTGGATTGCTGCAAGCACTGCGTTGCAAGAACATGCTCAACCTCGGAAGTACCGATACCGAAAGCAAGAGCTCCGAAAGCGCCGTGCGTGGAAGTATGGCTGTCGCCGCAAACGATTGTTTTACCGGGATGCGTCAGGCCAAGCTCTGGTCCCATAACGTGAACGACACCTTGGTCGATGCTGTCGAGGTCGAACAAGGTAACGCCGAAGTCCTTACAGTTCTGAGTCAGTGTATCAATTTGCTGCTTCGAAATTGGATCCGTAATGTTGAAACGATCTTTCGTTGGTACGTTGTGGTCCATCGTTGCGAAAGTAAGGTCCGGACGGCGTACTTTACGACCTGACATACGAAGGCCTTCAAACGCTTGCGGAGAAGTTACTTCATGGACAAGCTGCAAATCGATATAGATTACGCTCGGTTTACCTGCATCCGAATGAATGACGTGATTATCCCAAATTTTCTCAAACATCGTTCTTTTCGTCATTATATTCACCTCATAAGTTCATTTGCTCGTAGCAATAATTCAATGTAGCCATCATAACATTTCTTTCTTCATTGATCTAAGATATAATATCTATAACAGCAATAGGTACGGCCTATGAAGATAAATCATGTAAAAACTTGGTTCTGGAGTGGTCAATCATGGAATTTCGCCAGCTGCAATACGTCATCCAAATTGCCAAAGAGAAGAATTTCTCGCGCGCAGCGGAGAAACTGCATATAGCTCAACCGTCGCTCAGCCAGCAGCTGTCGAAGCTGGAGAAGGAAATCGGCGTGCTCTTATTCCGCCGAACCACAAACTCCGTTGAGCTTACGCATGCAGGCGCGGTATTTGTTGATAAAGCGCAAAATATTTTGGACAATATCGAACAATTGAAACAGGAACTCGACGACCTTGCTCATATGCGCAAAGGAAAGCTCGTTGTGGGCAGTTTATCCATTACCGGCTCTCACGTCCTGCCAACCGTGCTGCCTATCTTCAATAAAAGGTATCCCGAAATCGAAGTTGTCCTTGTCGAAGATACACCATCCAAGCTGGAGCAATTAACCGCAAGCGGCCAAACCGACCTCAGCTTACTTGCACTGCCTCTATTCGAGCCGTCACTGGAGTGGGTTCCAATTATAGAAGAGGAAATCGTGCTCGCAGTTCCGCCTGATCATCCTCTTGCAAAGATTAATGAACCGATTCACATCGAAAACTTAAGTGCCGAACCTTTTATCGTATTGAAGAAAGGCCAGGGCTTCCGGCAAAATGTAATGGAGCTGTGCGAACAAGCAGGCTTCGAGCCGCGCATCGTATTTGAGAGTACGAATATCGAAACCATCCAATCTCTCGTTGCCGCTGGAATGGGAATCACATTCGTGCCAAAGATGCTGATAAGGGATAGAGACGATGAGCGAACGCCTGTCTATTTGCCGCTTTCTGCTCCCACACCGATCCGTACACTCGTCATTGCAAGCCGTAAAGGCCGCTATCTGTCGAGAGCGGCCGAGGCTTTTATTGAAACGATGAAAGCTACATTAATAAAGTGAAGGACGGCGGTCTTCGAATACCGGAATCTTGGCGCGGACGGCGTCTACGAGGTCCAGATCGATTTCCGCTCTCATGATGACTTCGTCTTCTCCAGCTTCTGCCACAATTTCGCCCCATGGATCAATGATTAAGGAATGCCCGAAGAATGAACTCGTTCCGCTCGTTCCACAGCGATTGCATGCGATAACAAACATTTGATTCTCGATGGCTCTGGCTGTTAACAGGGTCCGCCAATGATGCAATCTCGGGTTAGGCCACTGGGCCGGAACGAACAAGACTTTAGCACCGCCAAGCGCTAGCTTGCGCGCGAGCTCCGGGAACCGGATGTCGTAGCAAATCATCATGCCTGCTTCCGAACCTGCCACTTCGAGCGTTCCGAGCTTCTCCCCTGCTTTCAGATGCTTTTCTTCATCCATGAGACGGAACAAATGAATTTTGGAATAGTCCGATACTACTTCACCGTTCTCATTGAACGCATAGATCGTATTATAAACGCCGCCATCACGTTTCTCCGCAATGGAACCTCCAATAATTTGAACTTGGTGTTCGCGGGCAAAAGCTGACAGAAGCGCCTTTGTGCGCTCTCCATCTTGATCCGCAATCTGTTCGATCTGCTCAAGTGCGTAACCGGTATTCCACATCTCCGGGAACATGATCAAGTCAGGCTTAACCGGGCCTTGAACGGCTTCGTTCAGCCTTTCCTCCAGCCTTGCAAAATTCGCCTCGGGATATCCCGCATCAACGTGCATTTGCACGATCGCAAGCTTTAATTTCCTCTCACTCATTCGATTGCCTCCTGAATTGCTCAGTTTTACCTAATCATATCGTCTCATGCTTCGCTGTCAAGATGGGCACCGTAAGGAGGAAACCATCCTGTACCGATTAAGGAGACTGCGTAAATGAGAAGATGGAGTACAAAAATTGTATCTGCCCTTGCACTGCTTTTGTTTCTGGTTCTTCCTGCTGTCGTCAGCGCCGGGGCACTGGATGACCACGATACCACGCAGCGGCCAGTGCAGGCTTTCGATGTCGTTGCGGGCAAGGTTGTGAAGAGCGTCCCGAACAATGCCGAGTTTCAAGGTTACGCGAAGTCATGGCTGAATTCCGTTACCGGCATGTCGCCAAGACTGCAGGCAGAAGACAAATGCGGTTATGTGTTCCGTATCCCGCTTGATCAACCGACTGCTGTGAAAGCAGGAGCACTGCAGGTCATGACACAGGATGTGTTCCTGTTCTATTGTCCGAAGAAACCGCAGCTGCTGCTTATTTTCGACGAGAACCGCAAGCCGTATCTGCTTCAATTCAAAGCCAATATCAAACCATTCCTCAAAGCGATGGATCTGTAAGAGGTTTGCCCAGCAACACGCAAGGTTCACTCCACCTCGCCGTTAAGAAACCAGGCGCTCGACACTCATTCCAACATTATGCTACATTTAGGGTTAGATTAACGGTGGAGTGATAACTATGGATGGAATAAAAACAGTTCAAATCAATCCGGCAGACCGGATGACCGGTTTGCCGGCACAATTCTTTGCCGGACTTGTCCGCAAAGCCAACGCGCAAGCAGCCAAAGGCCGCGATGTCATCAATTTGGGGCAGGGCAATCCGGATCAGCCTACACCGCCTCATATCGTAGCCGCACTTCAAGAGGCAGCTCCGAACCCGATGTATCATCGTTATCCGCCTTTCAGCGGATATCCTTTTCTCAAACAAGCGGTTGCACAGCGGTATAAAGAAGACTATGGCGTCGACCTCGATCCGGAGAAAGAAGTTGCCATCTTGTTCGGCGGCAAAACAGGTCTGATCGAAATTAGCCAATGTTTGCTGAATCCCGGCGATATCTGCCTCGTGCCTGATCCCGGCTATCCGGATTACTGGTCCGGGGTTGCACTTGCGGGCGGCAAGATGGAATATATGCCGCTGACGGCTGACAATGCTTTTCTACCGGATTACAGTGCGGTATCTCCGGCTATTGCGGATAAAGCGAAACTTATGTTCATCAATTATCCGAACAATCCGACCGGGGCAACAGCTGATCCGGAATTTTACAAACAAACCGTGGAATTCGCTGCCAAACATGGCATCGTCGTTGCGAGTGATTTTGCTTATGGCGCAATTGGGTTTGACGGCAAACAACCTGTTAGCTTCTTGCAAACACCTGGAGCTAAAGAAGTCGGCGTTGAATTCTATACGCTGTCCAAGACTTACAATATGGCCGGCTGGCGTGTCGGCTTTGCCCTTGGTAATCCCGAAATCATTTCATTGATCAATCTCATTCAAGATCATTACTATTGCAGTTTGTTCGGCGGTATTCAAGCTGCTGCAGCTGCTGCGCTTACCGGCCCGCAGCAATGCGTGACCGATCTTGCTGCTGCTTATGAGAGCAGACGAAACGCCCTATTCGGCGCGATGGACGAGATTGGCTGGAAGGCTGCGAAGCCAAGCGGTTCTTTCTTCTGCTGGCTGCCTGTGCCTAAAGGCTATACCTCCTCTTCCTTCTCTGATCTCGTTTTGGAGAAAGCCGATGTCGTACTCGCGCCGGGAGTCGGGTTCGGCACGCATGGTGATAATTATGTGCGACTTGGACTGCTTGCCTCTGAAGAACGGCTGCAAGAAGCGATTCACCGCATCGGCAAACTGGGTCTGTTCGAATAATCTAATAATATTTTTCACTGCGCCCATAAAGCCCGTCTTTATGGGCTTTTCTTTGCTTTACAGTACCAGGCAGAACATGGTATGATTCTCTTTAATTAAAAACCATTAACGTCTTGATGGGGCCAAGTATGCACTCCGCAATGCGACAGAGAGTAAATTCGTTCGCTGTGAGAATTTACCGTTATTGCTGCAGAAACCTTCCCCGGAACGGCCGGCGATGAGTCGGACAGCGACCTGCTGTTATCAGGTCTAAGAAAGCGGAACGGCATGCCAAACATAGCCGTTAATAAAGGTGGTACCGCGGAAGTTAAACTTTCGTCCTTTGTATATACAAGAATGTATATACAAGGATGAGAGTTTTTTTATTTTCTAGGAAAGGTTTGGGGAGACATATGACAGATACCATTGTAGTCAAAATCGGCAGCAGCTCCTTAACCTCCGATGAAGGCGGCATTAATCGGGAACGAATCGCCTTCTTCGCGCATGAGCTCGCTGCCCTCCATGAAGCAGGCTACCAAGTACTGCTCGTCACCTCCGGTGCCATCGCCGCCGGATTCAAGAAAATCGGCTATCATACCCGTCCGAAGCTCGTCCACGAGAAACAAGCGGCCGCGGCCGTCGGTCAAGCCCTGCTCATGCAAGCGTATCAGGAAGCCTTCGCATCCTACGGCAACAATGGCGGCATTGGCGTTGCTCAAATTCTGCTTACTCGAGCGGATTTCTCCAATCGCAAACGGATTCAGAATGCACTGATGACCATTGAAGAGCTGCTCCACCGGCGCATGCTTCCGATCGTGAACGAGAACGACACCGTAGCAACAGATGAATTGAAGTTCAGCGAGAACGATACGTTATCCGCGCTTGTCGGCAATCTTGTGAAAGCGAAGCGGCTCATTATTTTGACCGATATGGATGGCCTGTATACGGAAGATCCGCGCAAGAACCCGAATGCCGTTCGTTACGATCGTGTCGAGCAAATTTCCGATGACATTCTGCGCGTCGCCGGCGGAGCAGGATCAGCTGTCGGAACCGGCGGGATGCGTTCGAAGATTGAAGCAGCACGTATCGCGATGCGCGGCGGTGTTCCGGTATTTATCGGCCGTGTCGTGGAGCCCGGCGATTTGAATCTCGCCGTATCCGGAATCGGCAAAGGGACGTATTTCGAAACGAGCCAGCACAATCTGACGACAAAGAAACAATGGCTTGGCTTCCATTCCATGCCGCAAGGCCGCATCTTCGTCGATCCCGGTGCAGAACGAGCGTTGCTCGAAGGCGGCAAAAGCCTGCTGCCTGCCGGCATTCGAACCATTGAAGGTGATTTTCATCCCGGCGATGTCGTTGAAGTGTATAATGAACAGCAGCAATCGCTTGGCCGTGGCGTCGTGAACTATGCAGCTTGGCAGGTGCAAGCCGTTGCCGGCTTAAGTACGGAAGAAGTTCGCAGACGTGTTGAAGTAACTCGAATAGAAGTCATCCACCGTGATGAGTGGGTCACACTTAGATCTTAGACGACAGGACTTATGAGGGAGAGAGACCATATGAGCGAAGTACGGGAGAAAGCGGTCCTTGCCAAACAAGCAGCGGGTATTATGAACCGATTAACGACGAATCAGAAGAATGAAGCCCTTCTCGAAATGGCAAATGCCTTGATCCGTCATCAAGATTCAATTATTCAAGCGAACCGAATCGACATTGAACGCGGACGCGCAAACGGAACGAGCGAATCGCTGCTTGACAGACTGACGCTTACATCGGCACGTGTCGAAGATATCGCCGAAGGACTTCGCCAAGTCGTGCAACTGAACGATCCTGTAGGTCTTACTTTGGAATCCTTTGAACGTCCTAACGGACTGCGTGTCGACAAAATCTCTGTTCCGCTCGGCGTTATCGGAATGATCTATGAAGCTCGTCCCAACGTAACGGTCGATGCAGCCGGACTATGCCTTAAGACGGGCAACTCCGTCGTCCTTCGCGGTGGATCTGCTGCGCTGGAATCCAACCGCCGCATCGTCGAAGTGCTGCAGGGCGCTCTTGCCTCCACTTCCATGCCTGCTGAAGCCCTCCAACTGATTGAGGACCCATCGCGTGCATCCGTTGACGAAATGCTGAAGTTAAATGGGCTGCTTGACGTCGTGATCCCTCGCGGCGGCGCATCATTAATTCGAAATGTTGTTGAAAATGCGACTGTTCCCGTCATTGAAACAGGCGCCGGCGTTTGTCATACTTACTTGGACGACAGCGCGAAGCCTGCGATGGCGTCGGATATCGCCTTCAATGCTAAGGTTCAGCGCCCTTCTGTATGCAACTCTATGGAGACGCTGCTCGTCCATGAAGCTTTCGCCGAACGCCATCTTCGTGAACTGGCTGACCGCTTCCTTGCAGCTAATGTCGAGCTCCGCGGTTGTGAACGGACACTTGCCATCGTCCCTGAGGCTAATGCTGTAACCGAATCGGATTATGCAACGGAATATAATGATTACATTATGAATATTCATATCGTTTCCGGCATAGATGAAGCCATGCAGCATATTAGCAAATACGGCACGATGCATTCGGAATGTATCGTCACCGAGAATCAAGAGCACGCTGATCAGTTCTTGCAGCAGATCGATGCGGCTGCGGTCTACCATAACGCTTCCACTCGTTTTACGGATGGCTTCGAATTTGGCTACGGTGCCGAAATCGGCATCAGTACGCAGAAGCTCCATGCCAGAGGACCAATGGGTCTGCCCGCACTGACATCAACCAAATTCCGCATTTACGGCAGCGGACAAATCCGCGGATAGAACAGGAGGATTCACGATCATGACGTTACTTTCATCTTCTAGTGTTTCGATCGCAATCGGATCGCTTAAAATGTGTTTCTATGGTGCAGGCTCCATTGCCGAAGCGATGGTTCGCGGACTGCTTGACCGCGGCCTGACCGAGCCGGGTCAGATCAGCATGATGAATCGGCAAAACGCCGCACGTATGGAAGAGCTCACGTCTAGGTACGGCGTGAATACTTCCTCTCTGGAAGCGGAGAAATCCGTCATGCTGCAGGAAGCAGATATTGTATTTCTTATGATGAAACCGAAGGATGCTGCCGAAGCCATCCTTCAAGTGCGAGATCTTCTGCATCCGGGTCAACTAATCATCTCGGTTATTGCAGGCATGACCATTCGCACGTTGGAAACATTGCTCGGCAAACCGATGCCGATTGTACGTACAATGCCGAATACGTCGAGCACGATCGGACTTGGAGCTACCGGAGTCAGCTTCTCTGCTTCCGTTACGGGCAATCAGCGTGACCTTGCCGAGACGATGTTTCAAGCGGTTGGCTTAACGGCGGTTGTGGAAGAACAACTGCTTGAGGTTGTTACAGGGTTGTCAGGAAGCGGACCTGCCTACGTGTACTACCTAATGGAAGCTATGATTGCAGCAGGCAGCCAGCTTGGCTTAACTGAGGAAGCCGCACGAGAGCTGACTGTTCAAACCGTACTAGGAGCCGCACATATGGTGAAAGCTACTGGGGAGAACCCGGCTGATCTGCGCCGCAAAGTGACCTCTCCTAACGGCACGACACAAGCTGCAATTGAGAAACTAGATGCTAACCATTTCTCGCAAGCGGTCATTAGTGCGATTGCACGTGCTGCGGAGCGTGCTGCGGAAATGGGAGCAGAGATTGAAAGGAAAGCGACATCATGAGTGAGCAAGCCGTATGTATAGCAACTTATCGTTGTTACGATGACAAAGCAGATTTTCATAAGAAAGCACAAGGAATAGCTGTCGGCCTGACGGTCGGAAGCTGGACGGATCTGCCGGAAGCGCGTAAAGCCGAGATGGAGAAACATCTGGGCCGCGTCATCTCCGTAGACGTTCATGAAGGCTCCGCTCCGGGAGAGCGTTATGCCGATCTGCGCATTGCCTATCCGGATGTGAATTTCAGCCGTGACCTCCCTGCCCTGCTCGTTACGGTATTCGGAAAGCTGTCCATGGATGGCAAAATCAAACTGCTTGATCTCGATTTCTCAAGCAGCTTTGTTTCTGCATTTCCCGGACCGAAATTCGGTATCGAAGGTGTACGTAAACTGCTAGGGGCTAACGAGCGTCCACTATTAATGAGTATCTTCAAATCCGTTATCGGTCATGATCTGCCTAACCTGCGTGAGCAGTTCTATCAGCAAGCGCTGGGCGGCGTAGACCTCATCAAGGATGATGAGATCCTATTCGAGAACCCGCTTACGCCTCTGGAGAAACGTGTAGAAGCATGCATGGAAGCTGCACGTGAAGCTGAACAGGTTACCGGCCAGAAACTGCTGTATGCCGTGAACTTGACCGGCCCGACTTCTAAGCTTGCTTCCCAAGCGAAGAAGGCAATCAGCGCAGGCGCGAATGCACTTCTGTTCAACGTGCTCGCGTATGGATACGACGTGTTGCATGAGCTAAGCAGCGATCCGGAAATTTCGGTACCGATTGCGGCTCACCCTGCAATGGCTGGCGCCTTGTACCCTTCCGTGCACTACGGCATCGCCGCACCTTTGCTGCTGGGCAAGCTGATGAGACTAGCCGGAGCGGATCTTGTTCTATTCCCTTCGCCGTACGGCTCTGTCGTCATGCCGCGCGAAGAGAACTTGGCCGTGCAAGCGGCATTGATCGACCCGGCCCTGCCGGTAGCACCAAGCTTCCCAGTCCCTTCTGCGGGCATCCATCCCGGACTGGTCCCGCTTATTCTGCGCGACTTCGGCACCGATGTCGTCGTCAATGCAGGCGGAGGCATCCACGGACATCCGATGGGAACAGCAGCTGGCGGACAAGCGTTCCGCATGGCGATTGAAGCCGCAAGAGCAGGCATCTCACTGCCTGAAGCAGCTGCGAAGCCCGGTAACGAAGCGCTTCAAGCTGCGATTGACAGCTGGGGGTACAAGGAATAATGAGCATGAACAATAACATGTCATCCAGATCCCCGCAGCGCGTTATCTTTTGCGATTTTGACGGCACCATTACAGAGAACGATAACATCGTTGCCATTATCAAACATTTCAATCCGCCTGGCTGGGAAGCGATCGTAAACGACATCGTCGGACAACGCAAGACGATTCGTCAAGGAGTTGGCGAGTTGTTCCAACTGCTGCCTTCCTCGATGAAACGAGAAGTGGTCGACTATGCCATTTCCAACGCTGCCATCCGTGCCGGTTTTGCCGATTTGCTGCAATATTGCAAAGATCACGATATCGAATTCTACGTCACGAGCGGCGGCATCGACTTCTTCGTTTACCCGCTTCTTGCGCAGTTTAACATTCCGGAGAATCACATCTATTGCAACGGCAGTGATTTCTCAGGCGATCAAATCGAGATTACATGGCCTCACCCCTGTGAAGGCGAATGCAAGACAGATTGCGGCATGTGCAAAACAACAATTATTCGCCGCTTCCCTAAAGGTCAATATGAGCGCATTCTTATCGGCGACAGCGTGACGGATTTTGAAGGAGCGAAGCTTGCTGATGTGGTATTCGCCCGCTCGCATTTGACGCAGAAATGCAAAGAGCTCGGACTTTCCTATCACGAGTTCAAGACGTTCCACGACGTCATCGACGTATTGAAATTGCAGGAGGCGACAACTTAACGATGTCATTTGCACAGATCGCATTAGAAGACAAGCAGCGCGTGCTTGCAGAACTAACTGAAGTTAAGAGCCTCTTCGCTTCCCGCGGCTGGTTCCCGGGAACGAGCGGCAATCTTTCGATTCGAGTAGGCGACTACTCGCCGGAGGATTTCAACTTTGCCATTACCGCAAGCGGCAAGGATAAGTCGCTGTCGACACCGGAGGATTTCCTGTTCGTCGATCAAACAGGCAAACCGAGCGAGCCCACTCGACTCAAACCTTCGGCTGAGACGTTGATCCACTGTGAAATCTACCGTCAAACGGGCTGCGGCGCTATTTTCCACATCCATTCCGTCTATAACAGCATCGTCTCCGAGCTCTTCTGGGAGCGTAAATCGATCCCGGTTGACGGTGTTGAGCTTATAAAAGCATTCAATATTTGGGAAGATGATGCCCATATTGATATCCCGATCGTGTCCAACTTCACGCATATCCCGAGCATCGTACCGGAAGTTACGGAACGACTTGATCCACGCATTCCCGGTATCATGCTGCGGAAGCACGGTATTTACGCTTGGGGCGCGAACGCTTTTGAAGCGAAACGCCATCTTGAAGCGTTCGAATTTCTGTTCGAATACGTGTACCGCTGGGAATTGCTGCACCGCAAAGGTTAGTCTTCGCAGCACGATGAAAAAGGCGATAGAGTCAAGCTGCATGCAGCTTAACTCTATCGCCTTTTGTCTGATACCGAGCTCGACTTCAGCTGCTGGGCAGCCAGCACGGCTAACTCGATCTTATTAATCGCGCGACAGTGCTCTTCGGAAATAACAAACACCTCTGGCAACGGCAGCTGTTCGAAGTATCTTTCCACCTCGCTTGTTTCCTGAAACCAATCTTCACGGCTGCCTATCTCTACGGGTACATCCTGCCAGGCTGCAGTCAGCTCCGGACTGGCAAATTTCTTTGCCCTACGCTTCAGTTTACAGCCATCCAGCTTCTCTACGTAACTTCTCGTCGATTGGGATCGCAATTGCTTCGTAAATAAATGCGGCGCATAATCGGCTCTTGAGCCGGTATGATGCACGGCTCGAACGAATGCCAGTACACCGCGATGCACCTCCGGAACGCCATATAGAATGGCATACAATCGCTTCCCGAATTCAATTCTCTCCTTGATGTTGCGGAAATTCTCAATCACCAGCCCCGCAAGTTTCATAGCTCCTTCGTTCGGCGCGCCATAGGGCATAAATACAGCATTGGTTTGGAGTGGCGTCTGCAATAGGAATGCTGGCTTGCGTAAGACATGCTCCTTGAAGTAGGTACTGCGAACAAGAGGAGCTTCAATGACATGCTGCTCATTCACAATTAGTGCCGTGGTCAGAATGGCTGCATCTTTGCGGCGCCAGAACTGCGACCAAACCGGACGCATGAAACCTGACACGCCAAAGGCAGGCAATAACGAGAAGAGCTCACGCCCTTCCTTCCGCGATGCCTCGTAAAGTAACAGCTGAGGATAAGCATCTTGAAAAATCATAGCGTTCGCACGTTCCAGGAGAAGAAATGTCTGCTTGCGATAGGCGCGATCAAGCAGCCGCGGCAGCAGCTCCCCCTGCAAGTCAGTCATATTCCAGCCGCCATTGCGGGAAACCACATGGGCCAGCAGCGCCCAATGCAGCTCAGGACTGCGAAAATAAACCGCGCGGTACGCCTCCGTGCGAGTCACGTTATTCTGATTAGCAATCTCCGTCTCATGGCGAATCCGATGAATCCATGCACGTTCCTGTTCGTTATATAACTCAGATAAGGGCTCAGTAGGCGATTCTGCTCGCTGTTCACCGTGTAACTTCCAACCCACTCGCAGCTCTCGGACCAATTCTTGCTTGAGCTCCATTGGAATTGCGTGCTGAGCCAACTTCGAGGAAGCCTCTTTCGCACGCCGCTTTGCCGCTACATAAGCAACAATGCGTGCAGGCAAACTTCGCAAGCCAAGTATGATACGCTTCATTACAGAATGGTTATTGCTGCTTTGATGCTCCATGCGCTTCGCCACTCCTTTCTTTATGGGGCGACATCCGTTTCTTCTTGTCCACGGGTATACAATTAGTATGGGCTTCTCTACAATCAATTAGCCGCCCGTAGTATACTGAAGAGAATAGGACGAATAGGTGCAGGAGGTTAGCAGACGATGTGTGGACGTTATACCATTACAGTATCTTTGGAAGAGCTAATGTTACGTTATTGGATTTCTTCCACGAATGTGCCTTATCATCAGCCCAAATATAATGTTGCCCCTGGTCAAATGGTATTCGCCATCGTTGGTGACGGCACGCAAAACCGGCTAGGTGAGCTCAAATGGGGGCTTGTCCCTTCCTGGGCAGACAGTCCGAAAGTTGGCAACAAAATGCTCAATGCACGCGCCGAAACGGTCTGGGAGAAACCTGCCTTCAAGCAGCTTATTCGCCGCAAACGCTGCATCATACCGGCCGATGGCTTCTATGAATGGCGACAGGATGAGAAGGACAAGCAGCCGATGCGCATTGTGAAGCGCGACCGCAAGCTCTTTAGTATGGCCGGGTTATATGATACTTGGATTTCCCCGGATGGGATTAAACTGAGTACCTGTACCATTCTGACAACGACGCCTAATGAGCTGATGGCTCCAATCCATAACCGGATGCCGGTTATCCTCCATGAAGAGCATGAAGCGATGTGGCTTGACCGTTCGATGCAAGATCAACAGCAGCTTAATGCGCTGCTCTCCCCGTTTCCATCTGAGCTGCTTGAGGCCTATCCGGTTGGCAAAACAGTCGGCAGTGTTGCGAATGATGATGCGTCGTGTATCGCTCCCATCTGAACGCGCTGGATGAGAGCAAAAAAAATCCGCCGATCCAAGGATCAGCGGAACATAGCCCATAGTTTGATAAGGTGGATCGTGTTTGAAGGATCGATTTTCTGACCAAGTATGAATGCAATCAATTGCTCTTCTTGCTGCTCCGTAAGGGACTCTTGCAAGATGCCGGCTGACGTCTTCACCAGCTTCTTTACTTTCGTGCGATCCTGTAAATCATATTTGGAAACACCATTTAACAGCATCTTCATACGATCCTTCACGACCGGATTCTTCATCTTCAATTTCACACGCTCGACCAACTCAGGCCGGATACCATATTTCGTGTAGCTCATCTTAGGGCTAGCACCTCCGTCGGCTTATTAAAGCCATTCGTTGTACTATATGCTGAGACAGCCACTTTCAAAACTAGTCCAAGAGTTCCCCTTGAAAAAGTTGATCTTTCTTCAACAAGTCACGTACTCTGGCATAAGCCGCTTCCGTCCAGAAATCCGGCTTTGCCGTAATGTCGGCCGCATCGTCCCTGGCTTCCTCGAGCACGGCAAAGTCGGCCGCCATATCGGCAAGCTTAAAGTCCGGTACACCGCTTTGCTTCGTGCCGAAGAAATCCCCGGGTCCCCTCAGCTCCAAATCCCGTCTCGATACCTCGAAGCCATCATCCGTCTCCGTCATGATTTTCATCCGTTCACGACCGATCTCCGACTTCGGATCAGCTATTAAGACACAGTAGGATTGATGTCCGCCACGTCCAACGCGCCCGCGCAGCTGGTGGAGCTGGGACAAGCCAAACCGCTCCGCATCCATAATGACCATCAGAGTAGCGTTCGGCACGTCGACCCCGACTTCGACGACGGTGGTTGCTACAAGCACATGTACTTCATTCTCGCTGAATGCGCGCATGACTTCATCTTTGTCCGAGGTAGTGAGTCGTCCGTGCAGCAAGCCTATCTTCAGATCTGGGAATGCTTGCTGGATTTGAATATGCAAATCTATCGCATTCTGCACATCCAGCTTCTCCGATTCCTCGATGAGCGGGCATATAAAATAACACTGACGCCCTGCCTCCACCTCACGCCGAATAAATCCAAGCACGCGTTCCAGCATATTATGCTTCACCCAATTTGTCTGGATCGGCTTACGACCCTGCGGACGTTCCCGCAGCGTAGATACATCAAGGTCGCCGAACGCCGTAATGGCAAGCGTTCTGGGGATCGGTGTCGCTGTCATCGTCAGTACATCCGGATTCATCCCTTTGCGGCGCAGTACACTTCGCTGGTTAACGCCAAATCGGTGCTGCTCATCCGTTACAACTAAACCCAGACTGCGGAAATTAACGCCTTCCTGAATAATCGCCTGCGTACCCACGATCACATCAATCAGCCCCATTTGCAGCCCTGCCAGTACATCCCGCCGTTTCTTCTCCGTCAAGCTGCCTGTCAGCAGCGCTACCTGCAGCCCAACACCGCCTAGAAGCTTCTGTAAGGAACGGTAGTGCTGCTCCGCTAATATCTCCGTCGGTACCATTAGTGCCCCTTGGTGACCTGCTTTGTAGGCGGCAAACAGCGCGATAGCCGCTACGACAGTCTTACCGGATCCAACATCTCCTTGCAGCAAGCGGTTCATACAGGAGGGATGACGCATATCAATCAAGATTTCGTTAACAACCTTCTTCTGTGAATCTGTCAGCTCAAAGGGCAGTGTCCGCACGAAAACCCGTATCGATTCCGCATCAACCACATGGGCGACACCATCCATTCGTTTACGATTAATCGTACGGTACGCCTGCAGCTTTAACTGGAACAAGAACAGCTCCTCGTAGACGAGTCTGCGACGAGCCGCCTGCCCTTGCGCTATATCCTCGGGCTGATGAATTTGCTTCACCGCATCTCTGCGCAGCATGAGGCCATGCTTGTCCATCAATTCTACAGGCAGAATCTCTTCCACCATCGTCCCATATTGGAGCAGCGCTTGTGCCATGATTTTGCGTATCCATGGCTGTGTCACACTGCCGCCAACGGAGTATACCGACTGGAGAGTGCCTGAGCGCGAAGCGCCTTTATCAGGGAACTCGGACTCCGATACCGTAATTTGCAGCCGCTGCTGCTCCCACTTGCCCGTCAGCACGATATCCCGACCAGGAACCAGCTGATCCTGTAGAAAATGTCGATTAAACCACACGGCCGTCACTAATATGCCGTCGATAACTATTTTACAGGTTAAGCGAGTCTTAGCACGGCCGAGCCGCTGCAAGAGCGGATTGCCCATAATCTTGCCTTCAACGGTCGCTTTCTCCCCATCCTTCGTTTCCCCTAAGCTCCGAATGCGATAGTCTTCATATCGAAAAGGAAAATAATCCAGCAAATCCGCGATCGTATGAACGCCAAAGGCGTGAAGCTCTAATTCTTTCTGAGCACTCACGCCTTTCATTTGCCGGACCGTTATTTGATCCAGCTTCATCCCCATTACCTCACACCCGCGTAATAAACAATGCAGCAGCACCGGGACCGGCATGTGTTCCAATAACAGAACCGATCTCTGTTTGCCTGATGCTGCGTATGTTCAGCTGTCCTTGCGCCAGAGCTGCAAGCTCAAGCGCCAGCTCGTTCTTATGTGTCCACCCGACTGTCATTTCAATTGGATCATTGCCGAAGTCTTTCTTAAACAGATCGATAATGCGCTGCATCGCTTTCTTCGTCCCGCGCACCTTATCTACTGCCATTACTTCGCCTTCGCTGTCAATCGTCAAGATTGGCTTTATGTTGAGGATCGAACCAAACAAAGCTGCTGCTTTGCCAATTCGGCCACCTTTCTGCAAATACTCGAGTGTGTCCAGCAAGAAATACATGCGACGATCTTGAATCATATTTTCCACTTTGGTCACAATGGCTTCTTTGGTTTCACCCGCAGCGGCCATCTCAGCCGCTTTAACAGCCAGCATCCCAATGCCATACGACGCGGATTTGGAATCGATCACCGTAATATCGCCGGAAACTTCAAGTAAGTTAGAGCCCAGAACCGCCGATTGATAAGTGCCGCTTAGTGCAGAGGACAAATGAATGGAGATGATAGAGGTGTCCTTTCCTGTACCGAGCACGCGCTCGTAGGCTTCCATGAACTCTACCGGTGAGGGCTGTGAAGTGGTTGGCAGCAGATCCGCTTTGGCCAATCGCTCATAAAATTGATTGTTCGTGATGGTGACTGCATCGAGATACGTGTCCTCGCCGAAGAGCACCTTAAGCGGTACCATCTCGATATTATGCTGCTCACGGACACGCTTTGGAATATCCGCCGTACTGTCCGTTATGATCTTGATTGCACCCATCCCAGCACCCCCTATTCCACTGCAAATAGATATGGATAAAGCGGTTGTCCGCCTTCGTGTACTTCGAGCTCGGCATGTGCAAAGGTATCGGCTGCCCATTGTACGAATTCCGCAGTTACAGCCGCATCTGCTTGCTCTCCTGTAAGGATCGTAACAAGCTCGCCGCCGTCTTCCAGCATTCTGGCAAGCAGCTCCCGGCAAGTTTCTTGCAAGCTTGGGGAAGCGGTCACAATGGACTTTTCCAAGATGCCGATATAATCGCCTTCATGGATGGTAATGCCGTCAATCGAAGTATTCCGTACAGCATTCGTGACTTGACCCGAACGTACTTGCTTCGCAGCCTCGCTCATCGCTTCCGTGTTCTCTTCAGCAGTTCCGTCTTCCTTGAAGACCAGAACAGCCGCAAGACCTTGCGGAATATTCTTCGTTTGTATGACGGTTACATTTCGTTCACACAGCTCTGCGGCTTGCTGCGCAGCCAAGATGATATTGCCGTTATTCGGCAGCAGATAAATATGTTCAGCCGACAGTGATTCAATCGCATTGACGAAATCCTCTGTCGATGGATTCATCGATTGTCCGCCGGAAAGCACGATATCCACGTTGTTATCCATGAAGATCGATGCGATCCCTTCGCCCATGGCCACTGCAATGATGCCGAATGCTGCCCACTCATGAGCCGATTCCGCTGTGATGGACGCTGCAGGCGTGCCTGTCAACACTTCCGAAACAGCTAGCCCAAGCGCTGCTTCCTCTACAATCGTCGTTTCCTTCAGGGGATCTTCGTGAACTGCAGGGGCGGATGTCGTGCTGCTGTTCAGATGCGAGGCTTCTTCATGAAGAAGCTCACGATGCTGCTCACGCATGTTAAGAATATGAATTTCAGTCAGCTCACCGTAAGGCAGCGCGTAGTTCAGCACATCTCCCGGCTTGCGCGTATGAACATGAACTTTAATGATTTCATCGTCCGCAATGACAAGGATCGAATCTCCATCTCTGCTAAGCATGCCTTTGAACAAAGCTTCATCGAAGCGCAGCGTCTGACGGCCTGCCAGCTTCCGATTAATGAAAAATTCCATATCGTATAAAAATTCAATATTCTCTGTTTCCAAGCGAGATTGTGCACTGGAAAGCACTTGGTTAGAACGTGGGACTGATGGTGCAGGCACGGCCTTCATTGCCGGGAACAGCTCAGGTGATGCTGCTTCCGAACCATTATGACTTTCATCCACACTGCCCATGTTTTCAGTTAGTGCACGCAGGAAACCCTCATAGATACAAACAAGTCCCTGACCGCCGGAATCCACTACGCCTACTTGTTTAAGTACCGGAAGTAAATCAGGTGTACGTGCTAGCGATTCATTCGATTTGGTAACAACCTCGCGCATCATCTCTGTCATATCTGTTGTGCGCTTTGCGATCGACACCGCATGTCTAGCCGTGTCTTTCGCAACGGTTAGAATCGTCCCTTCAACCGGCTTGACGACAGCCTTATAAGCCATGTCAACTCCGTTCTGAAGTGCAGCAGCAAACTGAATCGGATCGATTTGCTCCAAGTTGACGATACTTTTGGCGAACCCCCTGAATAACTGTGACAAAATAACGCCGGAATTCCCGCGTGCACCCATAAGCAACCCTTTAGAAAGCGCTTCCGCAACTTTGCCTATTGCTGGGGAGGATTTGCTCTGAAGCTCGCGTTTTCCTGACGTCATCGTTAAATTCATATTCGTCCCGGTATCACCGTCCGGAACCGGGAACACATTCAGCGCATTAATGCGCTCAACATTTCTTTGCAAACTTTCCGCTCCGCTCAGTACCATACTTGTAAAGTCTGAGCCGTTAATAAAGCGTTTAATCAAACGTATTACCCCTTCCTACCGAGATACCCGTACGCCTTGGACAAAAATATTGATGACGTCTACCTTGACGCCGATGACCTCGTTCATCACATATTTCACTTTCGACTGAATGTTATGTGCGACCTCGGAAATTTTTGTGCCGTAGCTAACGATGATGTACAGATCAATGTGTAAGTAGTCGTTCTCTCGGTGGACTTCAACACCGCGCGATAAATTATCTCGACCAAGCAGCTCAGCAATTCCGTCTTTCAGCTGCTTTCTTGAAGCCATCCCTACCAGTCCATAACAATCCAGTGCCGCTGAGCCGGCAAGAACGGAGATAACATGGTCGGTTATGAATACATTGCCTAAATCCGAATTAATCTGCAGGGGCATGGAAAACCACTCCTTCACCGTTATTATTATGGACTAAACAACATTGTACTATAAATAATGACGATTTTGAAGCCCAATGCCCATTTTACGACCATTTTCTGCATTTTAAGCGCTTTATATACCTTAGAGTATGAAACTTGAAATGCTTGATGAATGTGATTTGTTATGTTATTATATTGGAGTCTGTTTATTTGCAGTGAATCTTCAAGGGAGGTGTATTCCATGTCTCGCAAATGTGCCATTACGGGCAAAGGCCCAGGGGTAGGCAATCATGTTTCGCACGCTAACAACAAAACTCGCCGCACTTGGGGCGTTAACGTTCAAAAAGTTAGAATTCTTGTTAACGGTAAACCAAAACGCGTTTACGTCAGCACTCGTGCTCTCAAAGCCGGCAAAGTAACACGTGTATAACGGCATTAAGCCATGGACAAAAAGCACCTGATTCAATCAGGTGCTTTTTTGCATGTCTAGGCACAGGAGGGACCGATTGCTGTGCGCTGTGCTCAGGATGCTGCATGTCGAACCGTTCCTTTGTTTTGGCTTCAAGGCAGCATTCACAGCCGCTAGTTCTTCTGGAACGTATTCAGAATCGCCTTCACGAAGCCACCCAAAAACTTCGGCAGCTTGATCGTGTAAAATTTCATGCTCCACCCCTCCTAAGAGTTTTGCGTCGTGTGCGTGAGCAAAACGTTCTTCGTCTGCTGAATAAACATCCGTAACGGTCCTCTCAGCCTTAATTACACAAATAAAAAAGGCTACAAGAACGTTCGTTCATGTAACCATCCTATGCGATCTATGATCGTCCTATTCCAAACCCGAAGTCATCCTCCGGCTGCTAGGTAGTAGTCATTGGATGCGCCCTAGCGTAAAGCACAACGGCAATCACTATGGTAAAGATAAGAAAGAACAGCAGCGACATCACACCAAATACGATCCGCGATCGCAATGATGTAAACCGCTTAAAATAGAAGATTGCAATAACAAGAGCAAGAATGGAGAAAAGAAAATTGACGCCGGTCTTTACATTCGGAAATATCGCCAGCATCAGTCCGCAGCCAAGACTAAAGAGCGTACATAGCAGGCCTTTCTTCAACCAATCGGGCATCTTTAGTCCTCCTAACGCAGTGCTGAAATAGCCGCTCCGCGATCCTGTTCAGTGAATATGGCATTGCCGGCTACAAACACGTCAGCGCCTGCTTCTCTGACAAGCTTAGCAGTCGTTGCATTAACGCCGCCATCGACCTGGATCAGCATGTCTCCAAGCCCTCGAGATTCAAGCAGTGCTCGCAGCTGACGGATCTTCTGCAGCGATTGAGGAATGAACTGCTGCCCCCCGAAGCCCGGGTTTACGGTCATAATCAGCACCATATCCAAATCGTCCAGCACATTCTCCAGCACGTTAATCGGCGTTGCCGGATTCAGCGCAACACCGACAGGCAATCCGGCTTCTTTGATTTGGTGAATAACGCGGTGCAGATGAACGCATGCCTCGGCATGTATCGTAATCCGGTCCGCTCCTGCAGCTACGTAAGAGGCGATATGCAGCTCCGGACGCTCGATCATCAAATGCACATCAAAAACAAGCTTAGTGGCTGGCCGTACGGCACTAATGACTAGTGGTCCGAACGTTAGTGTTGGGACGAAATGGCCGTCCATGACATCAATATGAATCCAATCCGCTCCGGCACGCTCCACGTCTTTGATTTCTTCTGCAAGTGTCGCAAAATTAGCCGACAGTATCGATGGTGCTATGATAGACATTTCAGTACCTCCGCTTTTTCTCTTTCATTTCCTCCATGAACAGCACGTAATTGCTGTGGCGGCTAGGTGCGATTTCACCGCGCCCCAGCGCTTCCAGCACCGCACATTCAGGTTCATGAATATGTGTACAGCCTCGGAATTTGCATCCCGAAGAAAGCTCGTGCATTTCTCTGAAACAAGTACCTAATTCTTCAATGCCAAGCTCGGCAAAATCCAGTTGACTAAACCCAGGTGTATCCGCAACATATCCCCCGCCGATATCGACAAGCTCTACATGACGAGTAGTATGTTTACCACGTCCAAGGCGATTGCTGATTGCGTTTGTCTCGAGCGTGAGGCCCGGTACGAGCGCATTAAGCAGCGAGGACTTCCCCACGCCTGATTGACCGGCGAACACCGCCAGATGGCCTTGTAGACGCTCTGCCAGTGCCGGAGTGCCATCACCTTGCCTTGAGCTCGTCACAAGCACCTCATAACCGATCGGCCGATAGATACGAAGCACATCGTTCATGGCACTGCGTGCTTCTTCTGAATCCTCGCCATCCTCGGCGAGATCCTGCTTGCTGAGACAAAGCACCGCTTGGATGCCGGCATGCTCGATATGAACAAGAAACTTATCCAGAAGCTGCAAATTCAGCACTGGCTCCGTCACCGAGAAAACCAGTACAGCAAGATCAATATTAACAACAGGCGGTCGAATCAGCTCTGAGCTGCGCGGCAGGATTCGATTAACGGCTCCCTCGCCGTTCTCCGTCTCTTCGTATTCAACGACATCACCGACAAGCGGCGATTCGCCGCGTTTCTTGAAGATGCCGCGCGCCCTGCACTGAATCGGCTCCACATCGGAGGAAGCATCGAGCGGTCTTACATAATAATAACCGCTCAATGCTTTGACAATTCTTCCTGTTAGATCGGACTTGCTATTGGTCGGTCTCGTTTGTGGTCGTATTGCCATCGGTAGGATTCTCCTCAGTTTGCGCCGGCTGATCTTCAGGCGGCGTTTCGGTGCCTGGGACCGTTTCCGGCGCTCCAGTTTCACCCGATTTTACATCTTCATACGTTTTGGAGAAGGTATCGGTAAATTGATTATCTCGATAAATGGTAACCATCGCTTCCGTGTTTGGATCAAGCACGACCTTAACCGGGAAGGACTGCGTATCTTTAATTTTCCGTTTACCCCATTCAATATTCTCACCGCGTGCATCCGTATATGTAATACGGATCTCGCTCGTTTTGCCAGCCACTGCCGGCGAAATGACGATATTGAAGGTGTATTCGATTGCTTCCTCTGGTAATCCGGAGCTTACCGTAAGCGTAATATCAGCTCCCTCGGATACCGGAGCCTCAGGATCGAAAGGGTACTGTGCGATTACAGTTCCTTTCTCTTTGTAGCTTGGTTCGCGCACGATGTCGGCCTCGTTAATCTTAAGACCTTTTGACTTCAGAAGCGCGATCGCATCCTTCTCCGACTTATTAATCAGATTCGGCATTGGGAATGTTTCTTTCCCTTGGCTGACCGTTAAATTAAATTTAACCGTCTTCGGATCAAATTCAGCACCAACTTCTGGGCTCTGTTCCAATACAGTGCCCGGCGTCTCATCACTGAAAGTTTCATCCTTGGTAATACTGTCTTGGGCTACGCCAAGCGCAACCAGCGCTGCTACCGTATCCTCATAGGACTTCCCGGCATAATCTCCGGCTGTCGCCAGTTTCGGCCCTTTGCTGACGTACAGCTTAATGAATGAGCCTACCTTCACCCGTTGATTCGGTTTCGACTGCTCGTATACAACGTCCTTCGGAACCCCTTCTTTATCGGTATAAATCGAGGGCTCTTCCACTTTAAGTCCAGCACCTTCGAGCGTTGTGCGGGCTTCAGTCTCCGTCATATTGACCACATACGGCACATCGACCTCTTCAATATCAAACCAACTCAGAACAGTCATGGCTCCCCAGTAAACAAGAGCAATAATAATCAAGGTTGAAGCAACCGTCACGACAGGCTTGACCCATTTGCGTTTGCGCGGCAATTCTTCCAGACCATTCGAATTCCAACGATCCTGATCCGACTGATCTGCGGATATCTTCGCTTTCTCAGCCGGTGTGCCGCCACTCTGTTCGGTTCTCACACTCGATATCGTATCCGTCATCTTATCGGCAATGCTGCCGCGAATCGCAGGCATGACACGCGTCTCGTCAAAATCGGAATTTGCGAATGTAATCTTCGGTTCTTTCAATCGCTCTGGCTGCAAACAAGTTTCCAGATCGCTGAGCATCTCCTTGGCAGACGCATAACGTTCAGCCGGATTCTTCCGCATCGCTCGCAAAATCACATTCTCTACACTTTGCGGTATGTACGGGTTCAGTGTTTTGGGCTCGGCGAATGTTTCTTGCAAATGCTTCAGCGCTACGCTGATCGGGCTTTCACCCAAGAAAGGCAGCTTCCCAGTCACCATCTGGTATAGCACGATACCAAGCGAATACAAGTCGGACTTCTCGCCGGTTACGACACCCTTCGCATGTTCCGGTGAGAAATAATGAACAGAGCCCACCACAGAACCTGTTTGGGTAATTGTCGAAGAGGTTACCGCGCGCGCAATACCAAAGTCGGTTACTTTCACGCGGCCATTCTTGCCGATAAGTATATTATGTGGTTTGATGTCACGATGAATGATTTGATTATAATGCGCGTGCTCAAGTGCATCGCAAATTTGAATCGCAATCCGAACCGCTTCCTCGGTTTGCAACGGCGCACGTTCTTTAATAATTTCGTTTAAATTGTTGCCTTCGACATATTCCATCACGATGTAGTGCGTATCGTCTTCTTGTCCGACATCATAGATGCTTACGACATTGGAATGCGAAAGAGAGGCTGCCGATTGCGCCTCGCGTCTGAAACGACGAATAAATTCTTCATCATGAACGAATTGTTGACGCAGCACTTTAACCGCAACATGACGATTGAGCAGGATATCATGGGCTTTATATACAAGCGCCATGCCGCCTCCGCCGATGCGTGTAATAATTTCATATCTTCCGCCTAATTCATGTCCTATCATGTCGATCACCCCTCGAGCTCTGTGTCTTCGGCATGATGCAGCAGCACTACTGTAATATTGTCGTCTCCGCCGGCTTCCAGCGCCAGTTGTACGAGCCGATCTGCTTTTTGATCCAAGGTGAGATCATCCTGCCCTAAAGTCTCCATAATTGCTGAAGTACTCGCCATTGTCGTCAGACCGTCGCTGCATAACATAAGCAAATCTCCGGCTCGCCAGGAAGTGCAAATGATATCTACTTCAACCTCTTCATCAGTGCCGAGTGCACGTGTAATTACATTTCTTCTCGGATGGACCGCCGCTTCTTCAAGCGTGATTTGACCCGATTTAACCAATTCTTGAACAAGCGTATGATCCTCAGTCAGCTGAGTCATGACGCCTTCTCTCCATTTATAAACCCGGCTGTCGCCGATATGACCGATGACTCCGTTATCGTCTTGTATAAGTGCGGCAACGATTGTTGTTCCCATATTATGAAATTGCTCGTTGTTGGACGCCATGTCAAAAACAACTTCGTTCGCTTGCAGAATAGCCTGGCTCATCAGCAGCTTACGCTCCTCCAAAGACAGCCCAGAATTAACATTCTGAAGCGCCTCTCGGAAGGTATCCACCGCCAATTGGCTTGCCACTTCACCTGCCTTGTGACCGCCCATGCCATCGGCAACTATTGCCACGGTCAGGCCGAACTCATAAGAGTCCGACCAAGCCGTGTCTTCATTAATTGATCGAATACGCCCAACATCGCTCCGATAAGCGATCTTCACAACTCATCACCCCGCCGTAGACTCCATATGTTTAGCACGTAGTTGTCCGCAAGCTGCTGCAATGTCATGACCTTGTTCTCTGCGGATGGTGGCATTGATATTGTTCTTCTCCAGAATGCGGTGGAACTCGAAAATCTGCTCGCGCGGGGTACGCACATAGTCACGTTCCGGCACGTGATTGACCGGAATCAAATTCACGTGGCAAAGCATGCCTTTCAGTACGTCTGCCAGTTCTTGCGCATGCTCGCTTTGGTCATTCACACTGCCGATCAAGGCATACTCAAACGTAATCCGGCGCCCTGTCTTCGCAATGTAGTAGCGGCAAGCTTCCATTACTTCTTCGAATGGGTAGCGGCGGTTAACCGGCATCAGCTTCGAACGGAGCTTGTCGTTAGGCGCATGAATGGAAATCGCCAGATTGATCTGCGTGTTCTCTTCGGCGAATTTATACATGCTTGGCACGATGCCGCTTGTCGAAACTGTAATGTGACGCTGGCCGATATTCAGCCCTTTCTCATGGATCATGTTACGAAGGAACGTCATTGTTGGATCATAGTTCTCAAACGGTTCACCTGAACCCATGATGACGATGCTGGATACACGTTCATTCGTCGCATCAAGCATTTGCTGTGCCACGACCACTTGCGCCACGATCTCGCCGGCTGTAAGGTTACGTTTCAGACCGCCAAGCGTGGATGCACAGAATGTGCAGCCGATTCGGCAACCGACCTGCGTCGTCACACAGATGCTGTTTCCATAGTTGTGACGCATAATTACCGTTTCGATTGCATGATTGTCATGCAAACCGAAGAGGAACTTCACCGTACCGTCTTTGGATTCGAATTTCGTAATCTCAGTCAACGTAACGAATGCAAATTGCTCCTCCAGCTTCTGGCGAAGCCCCTTCGAGAGATTGCTCATCTCTTCAAAACTGTTCACCCGTTTCACATAAAGCCACTCAAACAGCTGCGTGCCACGGAAAGCGGGCTCGCCATTCTCTTTCATCCAATCTTGCAATTGATCTAACGTATAGTCGTAGATGAACGGTTTCATCGATTTTACACCTGTTTCTTTTATCAAAATATGTGCTGAGCCCTCTTGATAAGAGTGCCCCTGATTATTTTACCACAAACGCCCATAACAGGCCACTTGATGCTGTCATGAGCGTTTGGAGGGTTTGAAACTGCTTAGTGAACCCGCTTCAAACGGGCAATGAAGAATCCGTCGCTGCCAAATTGCTGCGGCAGCAGCTGAACCATGCCGCCAAAGCTCTCATCGATAACTTGACCTTCTTTAAGCGGCTGCAGGATATGTGCTGACCAGTCAGCATCGAGTTTGTAATCGGGCTGACTTGCCAGAAACTTCTCGATCTGCCCCTCATTCTCTTCACGTTCAATCGTACATGTACTGTAGACCAGCGTACCGCCCGGCTTGACAAGCTTGGCCGCCACTTGCAGCAGATTAGTCTGCAAGTCTGCAATCGCGTGAACATCAGCTTCACTCTTCGTCCATTTGATTTCAGGCTTGCGTCTAATCACACCGAAACCTGAGCAAGGTGCATCTAGCAGCACTAGATCAAAGCTCTGCGGCTCGAATCGCGAAGCTAGCTCCAGCGCATCACCGGTAATCGCTTCAATGGCGTTCAGACCGAGGCGCGCGGCTTGCTCTTCAATCAGCTGCTTCTTGTGCGGATGAACGTCGTTCGCGTACACTAGCCCACGATCCTCCATCAGCTCGGCCAGATGCGTCGTCTTCCCTCCGGGAGCCGCGCAGCAATCCAGCACTTTCATACCCGGCGCCGGCGCACACACTTCCGCAACTAGCATGGAGCTCTCGTCTTGGAGTGTCCATAGTCCGGACTGATACCCCTCTGACTGAGCGAGATTACCGCCTCCGTTAACGATGACTGCTGCATCAGCAAGCTTCGAAGCAACAACGTCCAACCCATTGTCTGTGAGTAGGCTGATAGCTTTCTCACGAGATAACCGCAATGGATTCACGCGCAAGCTGCTGTGCGGCGGCTCATTGCCGGATGCGCAAATTTGCTCCGCTACAGCCTCGCCGTAGCTGTCGATCCAGCGCTTAACGAGCCAATCCGGGTACGAATGCGTGATTCCGATCCGTTTGATCGGATTCGCATGCTCAATAGGTTCTTTCAGCTCGGCCAAGCTGCGCTCCAAATTACGCAGCACGCCGTTAACCATCCCCGAAATTCCGCTATGACCTCGGCGCTTCGCAATGGAGACCGCCTCGTTCACTGCGGCATGCGCCGGTATCCGATCAAGCAGAAGCAATTGGTATGCGCTCATGCGCAGCAATACCAGTACCCAAGGCGTCAGCTTGTTGAAGCCTTTCGTTACGAGAATGTTCAGCCTGTCATCCAGCAGACGCTGATGTTGTATCGTGCCATATACCAGCTCTGTTGCAAGACCGGCATCTTGCCGTGACAGTTGTGCATCCTGCAGCGCACGATTGAGCTGCAAGTTGCTGTACGCTCCCGCTTCAGCCACCTTCACCAGCGTATCGAGAGCAACCTCGCGTGCTGTTTTGCGCCTTGGCTGCTGTTTCACACCACTCGCGGCGCCGTTTGGTTTCTTACCGCTCCTGCCTTGCCCGGTCGCTGCGCCTCCGGTCCCTTTGCTGCGATTGTTCGGTCCGCCGCTCATTCTTCGCCACCGCCGAACACTGTGCCTGCTTCAAGTCTGGCACCTTTCAGCCATTCCACGGCATCCATCGCTTTCTTCCCAGCAGGTTGAATATTCGTCAATAAGAGTGACCCCTCGCCTGTTTGTACAAGGATGCCTTCTTCAGACAGTTTCGTTACCGTTCCGGGCGCCGCTTGTTCATTGTTGCTGTGAGTGACTACTCGGCAGCCCCATACCTTAAACGGCTCACCATTCCATATCGTAAAACCGCCTGCCATCGGGGATAGGCCGCGAACCTGATTATAGATCTGACTTGCCTTGCGGCTCCAGTCGATCCGCTCATCCTCCCGAGACAGGTTTGGCGCGTATGTAGCTTCATCATGATTTTGCACGATTCGGTTCGCTGTACCGGCTTCAATTGCTGGCAATGTTTCTGCGAGCAGCTTCGCGCCTGCATCCGTTAGCTTCTCGAACAGCGTACCTGAAGTATCATCATCTGCAATCTGCACCTCGACTACACTGATCATGTCACCTGTATCCAAACCTTCAGCCATATACATAATGGTCACGCCTGTAACGCTCTCGCCATTGATAATGGAGCGCTGGATCGGAGCACCGCCGCGATAACGCGGAAGCAAGGAGCCGTGAACATTAATGCAGCCTAGACGCGGAACTTCCAGCACCGCTTTCGGCAAAATCTGTCCGTAAGCGGCAGTGACAATAAGGTCCGGCTGCAGCTCGGCAATTTGCTGTACGGTATCGGATCCGCGCAGACGTTCCGGTTGTGCAACTAGAAGGCCGCGAAGAAGAGCCGCTTCCTTAACCGGAGGCGGCGTCAACGTTTTTTTGCGGCCTTTCGGGCGATCAGGCTGTGTGACCACCAGCTCTACGGTATGTCCTGCGGCAAGAATAGCCTCTAAAGATGGAACGGCAAACGCTGGCGTTCCCATAAATACGATTCGCATCTATTCACTCTCATTCCGGGGAGGACGGCTCGCCGTATCGTAGATCGATACCGCAATATCCGTAAATAGTACGCCATTCAAATGGTCGACCTCATGCTGAAAAGCGCGCGCCAAAAAATCAGCCGCTTCCATCTCAAACGTTACGCCGTTACGGTCCTGCCCTTTTAGTTTAATGCGTTGTGCACGGTTAACATCACCGCTGATTTTGGCAATACTTAGGCAGCCCTCTGGTCCGAGCTGTTCGCCTTCAGCCTCGATAATCTCAGGGTTTACCATTTCAATCAAACCATGATCATCGCCAACATCGACGACAATGACGCGTTTGGAAATGCCTACCTGCGGTGCAGCCAGACCTACTCCGTCTGCGTCGTACATCGTCTCCGCCATGTCGCGGAGCAATTTATGCAAATTCGCATTAAATTTGGTTACCTCTACCGCGCGCTCGCGCAATACCGGATCCGGATCTTGAACAATCAGTCGAATAGCCATCTTATGACCTCCTATAATAAAAATTCTACTTATAATATCACTTGCGGATCTACGTCAACGCTAATCTGCACCGGCGGTTGACCCTGGGGTCCCGAAATCATGCTGATTGCCTGCTTTAACAGATCGATAGCCCCGACGTTTCCACGATATTTTATCATACATTGAAAACGATAGCGATCTTTCATGCGCGGAATGGGAGAGGCAACAGGCCCTAATATATCAATAAAACGGCTGCCGTCACTATCGATCCAGCCTTTCACACCGGACTCGTAAGCCAGCTGTCGAAGCGTGGATGCAAGTTTATCTCCTGCCGTAATGAGAAGCGCCAGCTGCTCATCCGATAAGGTCACTACAATAAGCCTGCAGAACGGCGGGTACGACATGAAGCGTCGATGCTTCAGCTCCTCCTGCACGAATGCGGCATAATCATGATGCTGGGCCGAAACGATCGCATAATGCTCCGGATTGTAGGTCTGCACGACGACTTCGCCAAGCAGCTCATGCCGCCCAGCCCGGCCCGCAACCTGCGTCAACAGCTGGAACGTTTTCTCCGCAGCGCGGAAATCAGGCAAGTGAAGTGATGTATCTGCGGCAATAACGCCTACCAAGGTAACGTATGGAAAATCAAGCCCTTTGGCTACCATTTGAGTACCGAGCAGCACATCTGCCTTACGCTCGCCGAACATAGTCAGCCATTTCTCGTGCGAGCCTTTCTCGGTTGTCGTATCCACATCCATCCGAATGACGCGAATGCCTGGAAACAGCTTAGCCAGCTCCTCTTCCACCCGCTGCGTGCCTGTTCCGAAGAATCGAATATGCTCGCTTTCGCAAGTCGGGCATTTCTCAGGCGCTTGTTCGGCATGACCGCAATAGTGACAGCGCATGACGCGCGACTTCTGATGGAAGGTGAGCGAAATATCGCAGTGCGGGCATTGCGCCGTATATCCGCATGAGCGGCACATGACGAAGGTTGAATAGCCGCGCCGATTCAGCAGCAGCACCGACTGTTCGCCTTTCTCCAGCCGATCAAGAAGCGCTTCATGGAGTTGGCGACTGAACATGGAGCGATTGCCTGCTTTGAGTTCGTCTCGCATATCGATGAGATGAACCTTAGGCATCGGACGATTGCCGACCCGCTGCGGCATAGGCAGAAGCGCGGCTCCGCTTGATTTAGCTGCATCTTCTGAAGTGGATGAAGCCGAAGCCGAAGTTGCTGCGAGTATTCTTGAAGCAGCAGCAAAGCTTTCCAGTGAAGGCGTTGCCGATCCCAGTACGACAGCAGCGCCATGCTGCCTGGCTCGTCTCACCGCAACATCTCGCGCATGATACTTCGGACTTTCCTCTTGTTTATAGGAAGACTCATGTTCTTCGTCTATGATAATTAAGCCTACTCGCTGGAACGGAGCGAATACGGCCGATCTTGCCCCGACCGCAACTTGGGCGCGACCTTCGCGAATCTTCCGCCATTCGTCGTAACGCTCACCGTTGGATAGGCGGCTATGTAAGACGGCGACCAAATCGCCGAAACGTCCTTTGAACCGCTCCACCATCTGCGGTGTGAGGGCGATTTCCGGAACGAGCACGATAGCCTGCCGCTCGTATTGTAAGCAGCGCTCGATCGTTTGCAGATACACTTCTGTTTTCCCGCTGCCTGTTACACCATGGAGCAGAAATACACGAGATGCTTCTTCATCCAGCGCTTCCGCGATTTCTTCATAAACGGCCTGCTGTCCTTCCGTTAACGGAAGCGGTTCAGTCCGTTTGAAGTTGCGTCCTGCGTAAGGATCACGCTGCTGTTCGACTTCGCGGAGCGTAATCAAGCCTTTATCTGCAACTGCGCGGATCGTGCTCGATGTCGTCGACAAGGTCTCAACAAGCGCAGTCATTGTAATCGGCTCACGGTTTTCCAGCATATAGCGAAGAACTTCTTGTTGTTTGGCGGCGCGAGCAGAATAATTCAGTAACGCTTCTTGAGCCAACGCTTCGTTATCAGGCGGGTAGATCGTCAGCACTTTACGAACGGACAACCGATCCTTAATTGAAACCTGCTCCGTCAAAATCCCTTGCTTAATTGCCTGCTTGATTGCAATTGCATCCTCCGGAAAACGTTCCTGTAAAGCCGCCATCCGAACCGGTCCGCCGCTCGCTCGTATAAACGCGAGCCACGGCGCTTCTCCAACACCTGGCTGAAGCCAAGTATACTCCTGTTCCTCTTCTGTTATCGTCACGACGGAGTCGGCTTTCCCTTTGAGCGCTGCAGGAATCATCACTTGTAGTGCAGTTGTAAGCGGGCAGAAATACTTCTCGCTGATCCATTGTGCCAGCTCGACCAAATCAGGCGAAAGAGGCGGGATGTGATCCAGTAGTTCGGCAATCGGCTTCAGCTTGTTAACGTCTACATCCGCATAATCAGCGAGCCCTATTACGAATCCTTGCAGAACGCGTCCTCCGAATGGAACACCTACTCGACTGCCGATCTCCACCCAGCCAAGCAGTCCCATGGGTATCGTATAGTCAAAAGGCCGATCCGTCGCACGGCTCGGCACATCTACGATGACTTTGGCAATCATTCCGCGGCCCCCTTGGCCGCTGCTGACTTGGCTTGCATCCGCTGTGTAATGATGCTCATTAACCGGTCTGCCACTTCTCGTTTGCGAAGCATCGGCATCGCCTCCACAAGCCCTTCTTCGCCAAACAGCTGCACAATATTCGTATCGACGTTGAAGCCTGCGCCTTCTTGCGATACATCGTTTGCAACAATGAGATCGCAATGCTTGCGAACCAGCTTATCCATTGCATAATGCGCCACTTGATCGGTTTCGGCAGCGAAGCCAACCAGAAATTGATGCTTCTTCTTCTCGCCAAGCGTCTTCAGGATGTCAGTCGTTCGCTCCAGCTCGATGACGAGCTTCTCTTCGCTTTTCTTGATTTTGCGATTCGCACGTACAACGGGCCGATAATCCGCGACTGCCGCTGCTTTAATCACCAAATCTGCAGTGTCATATCGTTCCAGTACTGCTTGCAGCATGTCCTCGGCAGACTCAACATGTACGATGTTTACGCCTTGTATAGGCTCTGCGCTTGTACGAGCTGCAATAAGCGTGACGTTCGCTCCACGATTCGCTGCTGCTTTCGCAAGAGCAAAGCCCATTTTGCCGGAAGAGTCGTTGGTTAGGAAACGCACAGGATCCAGTCGTTCCACGGTTCCGCCTGCCGTAACGATTACTCGCTTACCCGCTAGATCCTGGCTCTGCTCGAACCACTGCTTCACAGCCTGTACGATTTCTTCCGGCTCCGCCAAACGACCTTTGCCAACATAGCCGCATGCGAGTAATCCGGTGCCAGGCTCCACGAAGCGTGCTCCGCGTTCCGCGAGCAGCGCCATGTTATGCGCAACAGCCGGATGATCGTACATATGGACGTTCATGGCAGGCGCGATAAGAATCGGCGCTGTCGTGGCCAGAAGCGTCGTGCTCAGCATGTCATCACCGATGCCATGCGCCATTTTCGCTAATATGTTGGCAGTGGCCGGCGCGATCACAACCAAATCCGCACTGTCCGCCACATTGATATGCGCGACAACCGACGGATCGAATTCGTCAAACGTATCCGTATATACGGTATGACGCGACAGTGTTTGCAAGGTGAGCGGCGCAATGAACTTCGTTGCCGATTCCGTCATGATAACACGTACATTCGCACCTGCTTGCACCAATCTGCTGCACACGGTCGCCGCCTTATAGGCTGCGATTCCGCCGGAGATGCCTAGTACAATTGTTTTCCCTTTCAGCACCTATGATCACTCCTCTTACGCTGTAGCATCATGGATTGAACCATTCTAAAATGTTAAAAAAATAACAACCGCTAGGGTTGTTATCGTTGTGCTTCATGAATTTCTTAGTCCTTCTTGTTCAGCGTGCTCTCCACTACAAGAATATCTTGGTAGATTTCTTCGAGGGCAATTCCCACATACTTATGGGATCTTGGGGAACGAATTTCTGTTTTGCTTCCGTCACGAAGCATCCTTGCGCGACGCGATGCAGCGACAACCAAGGAATACTTGCTGTCGACCTTCTTCATCATTTCATCAATCGATGGATATAACAACGTTCCTTCACCTCACTCATGCTAGGCTTTCTCGGAAGCTTCTTTCACTTCCTCAAGCTCTGCGATAAATCGGTCACGACGGCAATGCTCTGCTACGATGATGCTCTGTATGCGATGACACGCAGCGTCAATCTGATCATTCACGACTGCATAATCGTAATAATGAATAAGATTCATTTCTTCCACCGCTACTGACATGCGATGGTCAATAATATCGGCATTCTCAGTTCCCCGTCCGGTAATGCGCTGCTTGAGCACATCAAGAGAAGGCGGCACCAAGAAAATAAAGACACCTTGCGGAAACTTCTCTTTTACTTTTAACGCGCCTTGCACTTCAATTTCAAGAATGATATCTTTGCCCGAAGCAAGTGTACGCTCAACAAAATCACGCGGTGTGCCGTAGTAATTACCGACATATTCCGCATGCTCCAGAAGGGCATCCTTCGCAATCATGTCTTGGAACTGTTCTCTTGATTTAAAAAAATAATTAATGCCGTCGATCTCACCTTGACGGGGAGAGCGTGTGGTTGCCGAAACGGAATAAATGAGGTCACTCTGCTTATGCCGAAGTTCGGAACAAACCGTTCCCTTGCCTACGCCCGATGGGCCGGATAATACAATTAACAATCCTCTGTTCATATTACTCCCCGTCACTATTCGTCGTGATCGTCATCCTTAGTCGACAACCGATGAGCAACCGTCTCCGGTTGTACGGCCGACAGAATAACGTGATCGCTGTCCGTAATAATAACAGCGCGTGTGCGGCGTCCATATGTAGCATCAATCAGCATATGACGGTCGCGAGCTTCTTGGATAATCCGTTTAATCGGCGCCGATTCCGGGCTTACAATCGAGATAATTCGATTGGCGGAAACGATATTTCCGAAACCGATATTAATGAGCTTAATGGCCATTTCTGTTCCCCTCCGGTATCTCCCGTGCATGATCATGCAATTGAACACGATGTATAGATAAGCGCAAGAATGATGGAGTCGAATCTTCTGCCGGAACCTTTAAGTTTGATGACAGAATATTGCATTATTCTTGACGAAAAATGTCCGGAGCATACGTTCGGCCAGCTGATTGCTTACAAGATTTGAAGCGATAGTCAGGTCCCCTATTCTATCGCATCCGAAGCGGCATGGCAAGTGCATCCAATGACTATTCTAATTCATTTTTACAATACGAACAAGTGTTATTGCATAAACACAAGAAGAAACGGGCTTAACCCGCTTTTTCACTCGTTTTTCTCCAGACATAATCTGTCAGCTGCACCGTCATCTCATAGAACATAAACGGCGTGATCAGATAGATGCCTTTGAAATATTCCAATGCGGTATCCAGTAATTCCTCCGCGATCCGAACACCTTCCGCTCGTCCTTCTTCGCCTTCCAAACCGGCCATCCGTCTGCGCACATCATCAGATAGCTGAATACCAGGAACCTCATTGTGCAAATATTCGGCGTTGCGACCACTCGCAAGCGGCATGATGCCAATGAAGATCGGGACGGTCAAATGTTTCGTCGCTTCCGCCATGCGGACGATCAGCTCTTTATCATAAACCGGCTGCGTCATGATGTAATCTGCACCGGAATCTATTTTCTTCTCGAGACGCGCAATAGCCTTATCCAGATATTTGACGTTTGGATTAAAGGCAGCGCCTGTAATGAAATTCGCTTTCTGCTTGAGCGCTTTGCCCGAGAATGCGATGCCTTCATTCAACTGATTGATCATACGGATCATCTCGAATGAAGTCAGATCGTAAACGGAGCTGGAATCCGGCAAATCACCGAAACGAGCTGGATCGCCGGTCACGGCTAAGACATGGTCGATGCCAAGCGCATCAAGACCCATCATATGCGACTGTGTACCGATCAAATTACGATCGCGACATGCGATGTGAACAAGCGGGCGAATTCCCACTTGATGCTGAACGAGCGACGCGAGTGCAATATTGCTCATCCGCGTGACAGCCAGCGAGTTGTCTGCCATGGTCACGGCATCCGCTTTGATTTCCTTGAGCGCTCTGGCACCATCCATAAACTTCTGAATGTTGAGGTCTCTCGGCGGATCAAGCTCTACGATTACCGTGTGGCGCTCTTTGACCAAATCCACGATCGTTGGTTCCGATACGGGTTGCGGCGCCGGTTCCAAGGCGATACGTTCCAGCTGAACCGGCTGCTTCTGTTGCTGAGCCTCAGGCTCAAACGGTTGCGGCGCGTACCCTTCCAGCGACTTCGCAATAGCCGCGATATGCTCCGGTGTAGTTCCGCAGCAGCCGCCAATAATCCGAGCGCCTCGATCTGCGAATTTGCGAGCCGATTGTGCAAAATATTCCGGCGTCGCCGAGAACATATATTTGCCATCCACATAATCCGGAATTCCCGCATTCGGAAAAATGGAGAGCGGCAAGACGATATCGCCGACGATTGAATCGATTGCACGCATAATGCCGTTCGGGCCGCTTCTGCAGTTAAAGCCCACCACATCTGCGCCTTCTTGCTTCAAGTTGTTGAACGCGATGGCAAGCGGATGACCGTCTTGCGTAACCGCTTCTTTCTCCACCGCAAATTGGCAAATGACCGGAACATCCGTGAGCTTGCGAGCGACGCGAAGCGCGAGCAATGCTTCCTCAAGATCATAGAATGTCTCTAGCAAAATGCCGTCAACGCCAGCATTCAGAAGCGCATCCATTTGCTGATGAAATAGCTGCTCCAGCTGCATGGCCGCGATATTCTTGCGTTTGCCTGCTCGGATCGAACCGACAGCTCCGACTACATAGGCATCGCTGCCCACTGCGTCACGCGCAAGCTGAACACCCGCTCGATTGATCGCCTCGACTTCATGATCCAATCCATAATGCGAGAGGCTAGCCAGATTCGCCGAGAACGTATTCGTCTCGATGACCCGTGCCCCCGCTTCATAATAACGACGGTGCACATCTGCGATGACCTCTGGACGCAAGACATTAAATTCTTCGTATGAAACGCCGACAGGGAACCCCATCCCATAGAGATAGGTTCCCATCGCGCCGTCCCCGGTCAAGATGCGCGCTTGTAGCGCTTCCCGTAAATCCGGTTTCATTTTCAAAACTCCTTCATGCTATCCTGTGATTCCTTAGATTGTACCACGGAATACTTCTGCCGCCGGTCCTGTCATATAAACATAATTGTTCTCTTCATTCCACTCGATCAGCAAGTCTCCGCCTTTCAGCGACACCGTTGCTGTGCGATCTGTATACCCGTTCAACACGGAAGCAACTACTGTTGCGCATGCTCCGGTTCCACATGCAAGAGTAGGTCCTGCGCCGCGTTCCCATACCCGCATATCGGTGAAGTCTTTCGAACGAACCGTTACGAACTCCACATTGATTTTGCGAGGGAACATCGGATGTACTTCAAGCTTCGGCCCCCATGCTGCAAGATCAAAGTTAACCGCATCCTCTACATAGATAACACAGTGCGGATTGCCCATCGATACTGCTGTAAATTTGAACTCGCGTCCATCCACTTCGATCGATTGGTTAATGACCGGATTGGCATCGATTGTCGTCGGCACTTTCAGCCCTTCGAGAATCGGTTGTCCCATATTAACTCGTACCAGTACGGCTTTGCCGTTCTCGACTGTCAGTTGCACTTCTTGCACGCCCGCACCCAGCGTTTCAATGGTCAGCGTTTCTTTATCTGTTAAACCGTTATCGAATACATATTTCGCTACGCAGCGAATGGCATTGCCGCATTGCTCTGCTTCGGAGCCGTCGGAGTTCATGATGCGCATCCGGAAATCGGCATTCTCTGAAGGTAAAATATAAACAAGTCCGTCGGCACCAACGCCGAAAAAGCGATTGCAAAGCTGTACCGCGAGCTCGGCTGCGTTATCCGGTAATTTCGGTTCTCCTTCGACAACGATAAAGTCATTGCCCAGTCCATGCATCTTCGTAAAATTCATCTACTTGCACTCCCTTTGTCCGATCGAACTCGATGATTGAAATCTCTGGATTCATTATAATTTATTTAGTGTACCTTAATCTTTGCATTATTGCATCACTTTGTTGTACTAAACGGCCATCCCCCTAAATCCCCCTTAGAAAGGGGGACCCCGAGGACTCCCGCCCTCTGGACACCCGGAAAATGAATAACGTTTGTGCATCAGAGAAGCGCTCCCGAGTTCATACGTGCTCATCCTCGCTTTCGTCCCATTCGGGACACGCCTTTACTTTTGGAGCTTACTATCTACCTGATGTCCCTACGGGACCATCGTAACGTGGTCCGCCTTAGAGACGCATTAGATCCGGTGCGTGCTGGGGTCGCTTTCGTCCCATTCGGGACACGCTTTACTTTTGGCGCTGGGAAGGGCGGGGATTGCCAGTGTGCCGCTTCGCTGCCCAGGCAATCTGTTGGCCGCCTGGTTCTTGGCGGAGAAGTTGGTTTGAGGGGATTGCCGGGCGGCCTCTGCGCGGCCTGGCAATCTTGGGTCCGCCTGTTTCATGGCGGGTTGCCTGCGGCAACAAAATGAAACAAGAAGTCTCTTTTAAGCGACTCCGAGGATGCAAGAGAGTCTTGGCAGTCAGTCTAAGTAAATTCTAACGGTTGCCAGCGAGCCTATTTCAGGAAAAATTCGGGTTTTCAAATGCTAAAGGGTGTGACAGTGGCTATTTACGATAAATGGGTTGATTTCGACTAGAAAAAGCCCAATTAAGCTCTTTGGCAACCGTTAGACAATAACAATGGGCATTTTATTCGAAATAGCCACTGTCACAACCGTTACAATTCGACTGTCGTGCGCAACAAGCACCACACCGCCACCACCACCACAGCCCCGACGCAATACCAAGAACTACAAAGAAACCCGACGTTATGGTGAACGTGGGTTTCTCTACAGACTCAAAGTCGCTACATTAGCACCTCACAATCCGGCTTTTGTTACGCCTAACTACTCAAACCTCTTCCACCACACACCGGTCCACTCTTCGACCACCGGACTGTTGCTTACCTGCACTTGTGTGCTGAGCCAGTCGCCGAAGAAGAAGTTCGTGATGGAGACGGCAGCCTCGACAGTCTCGAAATGATAATCGGTGCGGATCGCCTCGTGTTCGAAGCCGAATTCGTTCTCAAGAGCTGCGTAATAGGCCGTTAAGAAGTCCGGCGGGTTCGGAACCGAAGAGCCGGTGCCGAAGTTTTCGAAGATGATACATGTACCGCCGGGTTTCATCATCCTTCTGATTTCATCCATGATGACGGACAAATTCGACCTCCAGCCCTCGACGTTACTGCTCGTAGAATAACAGATGGTCCAGCCTGCAGTTACAAGGTCAACACTACTATCGCCCAGAGGTATCTCATCATGCCGAGCAACCGCAGTCTGCCAATTCGTTAATCCAAGAGACGATAACTTGCTTGAAGCCACCTCGAGCATCGCGCCGGAAGCGTCGGTTGCGGTAATGGATGCGACAATCGGAGCGAGCATCGTCGTTAACCGGCCTGTTCCTGCACCGATATCCAGAACTGCTGCCTCGGTTAATGCTGGTACGATTCGTTTGATGATATGCAGCAAATTGTGATTGACATCCTCGAACGAAACCAACTGCTCATAACGTTCCGCTTCACTTTGATAAATTTGATCATGATCTGGCATGCGTTTCCCTCCTATATTGGCTTTCCACGCAAGCTTAAGGGCTGACGCAAGGTGAAGGTCAAATCAATGTTTGCGTACCGCATAGACGACATGAATCCAAAGATTCACCGCATGCGAAACGGTGATATAGTCATGAGTCCTAAACCACTCAAGCAGCTCCTGCCGATTCGTAGGATGTCTCGTGGTATCCGGCGGCCTCAAACTTGAACTACTCCATTCGCCCTCAAACATCAGACCTGCAATACAAATCCTGCCGCCCGGCGCCAGAACACGATCCATTTGATCAAGCGCAAGCAGCTGCTGTTGAGCATTCAAATGATGCAGCGCGAATGCCGACACAACAAGAGTGAACTGCTTGTCCAAGAACGGGAGTGCCAGTGCATTCCCAAGTTTGGCGCTCATAGAAGGAAATCTTGCTCTGCATTTGGCCAGCATTTCTTTGGATTGGTCCAATGCCGACATGGTCGCTCCAAGCGCCAGTAGTTTGCCTGCAAGATTGCCTGTTCCGGTTCCGATATCGAGCCCCTGCTCACCTGACTTCGGCGACACCCACTGTACAATGAAATCGAGCGCCGTTTCATATTCTGCTTGGGACAATACAGCTCCTGTCGAAAGCATAGCTTCCGAGCGATCATAGACCGCTGCGAGCTGATCGAAGTTCCACGTATCCATCCAAGTAGATTGGCTGTACTGAATCTGCTTTAACTCGCCAGTCAATTGAAACAGATCTTCCACGTCCAACTGTTGCTTCTGTTCGAACCTCGCGATCAGCTCATCAAGCATACCGATCGCAAATTTCCACTCCACCCACTTAGCGGTAAGCGCCATGCGCTGCAATTCGAGATAGTGGTGAACGGTAGCAGAATCCCCTTGATCCAGCTTCGTCATTAGAGCCTTTATCTGTTCAATACTAAGTCCGAGCTCACGCAGGGACGAGATCGTTTGCAATCGCCACGCTTCACTCTCCGAGTAATAGCGGTAGCCGTTCTCTTGTCCGCGCTCGGGCTTCAGAAGCCCTTTTGATTCGTATAATCGTATAGCTCGCTGTGTGATATTCAGTCTTTTCGCCAAGTCGTTGATTTTCATGCTCCGCCTCCTGCACCTACTATAAACTATAACCTAAGGTGAAGGTTAATCTCATGCAAAAAGAAACCGGCAGCGCGTAACCACCGGTTTCCATCCCTTATCTAGTCACTGATTTCGGCCCGCTAAGCGGCCAATTTGATTTTTTCTTCTTCTCGGTTGTGCCGAGCACGCTTCCGATCCCCATCATGAAAGTCGGAATGCCCGCTGCTACAAGGACTAAGCACCAATCTCGGAAACCAAGTGGTACGGTCTTGAAAATCGGCTGCAGCGCTTCAATATAGAGCACGCCAAGCATCAGCAGAACAGACGACAGCACCGCGAACAGCAAGTATTTATTTTGCAAAATATTACGGTGGAAGATCGAACGAGAGCTGCGGCAGTCAAATACATGAATGAGCTGTGCCATAACGAGTGTGGCAAAAGCTACGGTTTGTGCATGAATGAGATTATTCGGATCGTTAGGCGCCGTTCGGAGTGTCACCCAGAAGGCGGCCAGCGTACATACGCCGATCAGAATGCCTCGACTAATAATTTTCCAGCCCAGCCTGCGAGCAAATATACTTTCCTTCGCCGAACGCGGTTTCTGCTGCATGAGATCCTTCTCGGCTTGGTCGACGCCAAGAGCCATCGCCGGTAATCCGTCTGTAACCAGATTGACCCAGAGAATTTGAATCGGCACGAGCGGAAGCGGCAGACCTGCCATCATGGCCAAGAACATCGTCAAAATCTCGCCTACGTTGGATGCCAGCAAATAGCGGATAAATTTACGGATATTCTCGTAGATGCTGCGTCCTTCTTCGATAGCAGCCACGATGCTGCTGAAATTATCATCGCTTAGCACAAGCGACGATGCTTCCTTGGAAACGTCCGTTCCGGTGATGCCCATCGCAATTCCGATATCCGCCGCTTTAATGGCAGGTGCATCGTTGACACCATCGCCCGTCATGGCAACGACGTGGCCCTTGCGCTGCAGCGCCTTAACGATACGAAGCTTATGCTCCGGCGACACCCTCGCATACACGTAGATGTTATCGATCAGGCGATCCAGCTGCTCTTCGCTCATCCCGTTCAATTGCTGCCCGCTGATCGCGATGCCACCTCTTGGCATAATGCCAAGCTGACCCGCGATCGCTTCTGCGGTAAGCTGATGATCGCCTGTGATCATCACGGTTTTAATTCCGGCACGGCGGCAGTTCGCAATCGATTCGCGAACTTCACGTCGCGGCGGATCGATCATGCCGGAGAGACCTACGAAGATCAATTGATTTTCCACATCGGCTTCATCTTCGGCTGCGTCGTGCGATCTTAAATCCCGGTAGGCGAAACCCAAGACTCGCAGCGCCGATTGCGCCATGTCTTCACTGGCATTGTTCACTTTTTGCTTCAAGGTAGCTGTAAACGGAACGACTTTACCGTCCCATAGAATATATGAACATTGCTCCATCAGAACGTCAGGCGCTCCTTTGGTACATACAAGGCGGCCGCCTTGGTGGGTGACGAGCACGGACATCCGCTTACGTTCCGAGTCAAACGGAAATTCTTTGACCCGCTGATACAGTCCTTCAAGCGACTTCAAGGTGACGCCCAGCTTACCGGCAAGGACAGTCAATGCCCCTTCTGTCGGATCGCCTTTCAGCACCCACTCATCTTGAACGAATGTCGTCTTGGATTTCTTGCGCTTAGCATCCTGCTCGTCATCGATACGAGTAACGGATGCGTTGTTGCACAGTGCCGCAATTTGCAGCAGCCTGCGCAGCGGCTGGTGCTGCTTAATATCGACTGCTTTGCCGCCTTCGAAGCAGGAACCGGTCGGCTCGTAGCCGTCCCCGGTAACATCCAACCCTTGACCGCCGATCCACAGCTTCGTCACGGTCATTTTGTTCTGCGTAAGAGTACCTGTCTTGTCCGAACAAATAACCGAAGCGCAGCCGAGTGTCTCCACGGAAGGCAGCTTACGTACAATGGCTCGGCGTTTGATCATTCGCTGAACACCAAGTGCGAGTGCAATGGTTACGATGGCTGGCAGACCTTCCGGGATTGCGGCTACAGCCAAACTGACTCCCGCAAGAAACATCTCATAAGCAGGTTGTCCGTGCAAGATACCTGCAACTACCACCATTACAGTTAACGCCAGTGCAACAACGATGAGAATTTTGCCGAGCTGCTCAAGACGATGCTGCAGCGGTGTTTCCATGGTTTCGGTCTGCTGAATGAGGTTTGCGATTTTGCCCATCTCGGTATTCATACCGGTACGAACTACAATCCCCTTTGCCGTTCCGCGGGTAATCATCGTCCCCATAAACCCAATGTTGCGCATGTCTCCAAGCGGAATCTCCTCTTCCCGGATCACAACACAGTGCTTGTTAACCGGAACGGATTCGCCTGTCAGCGCAGACTCCTCCGCATAACAGCTGTTCGCCTCAATGAAGCGAATGTCAGCAGGAATACGATCTCCGCTTTCCAGCTCTACGAGGTCACCCGGTACTAATTCGCTTGCAGGAACAACTACTGACTCGCCTCCACGCAATGTCTTGGCCAGCGGTGCGGACAATGCTTTTAGTGCACGCAGTGATTTCTCCGCTCGAAATTCTTGCACGAATCCCAGTATCGCATTGATGACGATAATGGCCACGATCGTGATGGCATCCAAATATTCGCCGAGCAAACCGGAAATCAATGTTGCCCCCATAAGCACAAGCACCATAAAATCTTTGAACTGACCGAGGAACAGCATAATCGGAGGAACCTTCTTCCCCTCCGTCAGCTCATTTCGACCGACTTCACGCAAACGTTCCGCTGCTACACTTGGTGCAAGACCGGTATCCAAAGAAGCTTGAAGCGCCTCAGCAAGCTCGCTTGTTTCCAGTTGATGCCACTTACCTTGTTCCATGCCCCGCCCTCCCTCCTGTTACTTGCCGCCTGACGGACAGCCTATATGGCCTAAATGTATTCGGACAAACTGCAAAATATCCCAGCTTGGGACTTAAGTTTTTGTCTCGAATATGGCATGATAGTGAAATGAAACAGAAACAAAGGGGATAAAGAGCATCATGGCATTAGATGGAATCGTTACTCGCGCCGTCACACATGACCTGCAAACCTTAATCGGTGCGCGCATTTATAAAATACATCAGCCCACTTCACATGACCTTGTCTTGCAAATTCGAGGCAATGGTGCGCAGGGCAAACTGCTGTTATCCGCAAACCCGACCTATCCGCGCGTCCACTGGACCGAGCAGACTTATATCAATCCGATGGAAGCGCCGATGTTCTGCATGCTGCTTCGCAAATATTGCGAAGGCGGTGTCATTGAAGCGGTACGCCAGGTCGGAAACGAGCGAATTATCCATCTCGATATCCGTCAGCGGGACGAGCTTGGCGACATGTTCTATAAACGAATCGTCATTGAACTGATGGGGCGTCATAGCAATATCATTCTGCTGGATGTCGCTTCGGAGACGATTCATGATGGCATCCATCATGTCACGCCTGCAATCAGCAGCTTCCGTGTCATCATGCCCGGCACTACCTATGTAGCGCCGCCTGAACAAGGGAAAGATGATCCGCTGTCTGTTACGGATGCTGAGCGATTCACCAATTCGTTGGTTACTGCGGCAAATTCATTGCTTAACCCGCCTGTTCCTGACGAGGATAGCATCCACTTCGGTACAACGCCTAAGCCGCTTCCGGCAAGCTCGCTGACGCCGGATAAGCTGCTGGTCGCGGCATTTAGCGGGATCAGTCCATTGCTTGCCAAGGAGCTTGTCTACCGCGCGGCAAACAGCAATACGGATCGTGTCTATGATTCAAGCGAAGATGTGAAGCGTATGGCACGGCTGCTCTGGCCGTCATTCCACGAGATGATGCAGCAATTCGCTGAGCATCGGTATGAGCCGCAGCTAGTCACCTTGCCTGGCAATGGCAAAGCTTCTTTCTCCGTAACAGCACTAACTCACATTACTGGCGAATCGACTTCATTTGCATCCGTAAGCATCTTGCTGGAAGCCTTCTATGGCGATAAAGCGCTTCGAGATACTGTGAAGCAGCGTGTTTCGGATCTCATCCGGTTCCTCCAGAATGAGCGCAACAAGAATGAGAAGAAGCTGGATAAGCTGGAGGAAACGCTGCGGGAAGCGAGCGAGGCGGATCATCTCCGTATTCTCGGCGAGCTGCTGACGACAAATCTGCATACTTTGAAGCGTGGGGACAGCTTCATAGAAACCGTCAACTACTACGAAGAAGAGCAGCCGATGATCACGATTCAGCTTGATCCGCAGCTCACACCATCTCAGAATGCACAGCGATATTTCAAGAAATATACGAAGTATCGCAACAGCCTTACTATCGTTGCCGAACAGATGCAGCGCACTCGCGAGGAAATTCAATACTTGGCCTCGCTGCTTCAGCAGCTCGAAAGTGCTTCGTTGTCAGATATCGATGAAATTCGTGACGAGCTGGCTGAACAAGGATATATGCGCGCTCGCGAGAAACGCGGTGCGAAGAAGAAGAAACCGAAGCAGCCGGCGCTGCTATGCTATACATCATCCGAAGGTGTGGCCATCTATGTGGGTAAGAATAACACTCAGAATGATTTCTTAACGAATAAGACAGCGGCTCCGAATGACACTTGGCTGCATACCAAGGATATCCCGGGTTCCCATGTCGTCATTCGCGGAACCGGCTTCAATGATCAAACTCTGGAAGAAGCCGCTATGCTTGCCGCTCATTTCAGCCAAGCCAAGTCTTCCAGCTCCGTGCCTGTCGATTATACGCTGATTCGCCATGTGAAGAAGCCAAGCGGAGCCAAGCCGGGGTACGTGATCTACGATCATCAGAAAACATTGTTCATTACGCCAGATGAACAGCGCCTGAAAGAACTGCCTTCCCATATCAAGGCGTAAACTTCCGGAAAATCATAAAGGGGTTATCTCACCTGCCGCAATCTCGCCGGCATGGTTCTGATAACCCCTTTTCTTATTCCCTGCCAATCCGGCTGGTCATGACAACTTCACGGATATATTGACTGCAGAAGCATTCCTTACAGTCATATAATTCGCCGCGCTCGAACCGTCCGCCGAGCTCAAGCAGCGCTGGCTTAATCACTTGTGAAAGCAGCTGTTCCATGGAATGAAGCTCTCTCACTTGTCGATACACCTGATCAGCGCCGTGCAGATCAACTTTCTCCAAGTAGTGCATCAGAATATCGACCGGACCTGCCGAGTACAACTCAGCATTTATGTCGAAGAATTCCCTTGACTCCTCCAAGTTGCTCTTAAGCCGCTTCCGCTCAGCAACCGCCATACCAATTGGCCTGCCTTCTTCTACACGGGATTTCAACCAACGAATGATTCCAATATCGTGCGTCGTGTAACCGCGATAGCCGTTAGGCATACGCAGCGGACTCACCGCCTCGTATCGCTTCTCCCACTTCCTGATGAGCTGTGTGGACAGCCCAGTCAGCAAGGAGACTTCTTTGATTGTGTAAAGCCCGTCAATCATGGCATCTACCTCCGTGAAGGATTGAGTTGACTCAGTACGTCCATCGGGGCAGTCTTGCTTCCCATCTCGCCGTGAAATACGACTCCATGGCGTTCGCCGTGAAAATCGGAACCTCCGGTAACGATCAAATGATATCGAGCTGCCAGCTTTAGATAGCGTTCTTCATCTTCTGCTGAATGATCCGGATGATAGACCTCGATTCCCTTTGCCCCCTGCTTAATGATCGACTCTACGAGCACGTCATTAGCATAAATTCCGGGATGTGCGATCACACTCGTACCGCCGGCTTCTCGGATCCATTCCAATGCTTCAAAAGGATGCACCCTTGGCGGATTAACATAAGCTGCGCCATCTTCCGCGAGGTACCGGTCGAAAGCCTCCTGCATAGAGCTCACATAGGCTTTGTCTACCAGCACTGCCGCGATATGAGGACGACCGATCGAGCCGCTATCCTTCCCTTGCGCACGTGCCGCTTCCATGACCTCTTCCATCGATATGGAGAGACCGAGTTCACATAACTTCGCAATAATCATATGATTTCGCTGATCTCGAGTATCGCCAAGCGATGCTAATTTCATTTTCCAAGCGGGTGTATCCCAGTTAATGTAATATCCCAGTATATGTATGTCGCGACCTTCGGCTACAGTACTTATTTCTACACCCGGCACAACTGTAATTCCAAGCCGCTCTCCCGCTTCAAGCGCTTCTGACAGTCCATCTACCGTGTCATGGTCTGTGATCGCAATCGCACCAAGGCCGCGAGCCTTGGCCAGCTCAACATTATCCGCCGGCCGCTGCATGCCGTCGGAAGCCGTTGTATGCGTATGCAAATCTGCACGCTGGCTCATCACAGCCATTGATTTAAATCTCTTTCTCTCAAGAAGCTGAGAAAGGTCACCGCAGATATCGGCAGCAGCGCCGACTTCAAGAAAATGGAATAAAATTGCCGTTTAAATCGGACATCCCGAATTGGAATCGTCTTGATTAAACCTAAGGCAACTTCATGTTTAATGGAAGAGCTCGATACAAAGGAAATGCCAAGCCCTGCTTCCACGGCGGATTTCACAGCACCTGTACTTCCAAGCTCCATGACAATTTTCATTTCAGAGAGATCCATGTTCTTCACTCTGAGCTGCTCTTCCATGACGAGACGAGTACCCGAGCCTTGCTCGCGCAGGACGAACGGAAAGCTCATCACTTCCTCCAGATCGACGATTTCTGCAGTCGCCAGAGGGTGCGACTTGCCAACGATAAGCTGAAGTTCATCGCTCATCACGGCTTCCATATGCATGTCCGGATGATTGACAGGCGCTTCAATCAAGCCGAAATTCAGCTGGTGATTGACGATCTCTTCCATGAGCTGCGCCGTGTTCATTACTTTCATGCTAATGGAGATATGCGGGTATTCCTGTCCGAACGGACCAAGCAGACGCGGCAAAATATATTCGCCGATCGTTAAGCTCGCTCCAAGCTGCAGCCTGCCTTTAAGCTGCGTCGTAAATTTGGACATTTGGACGTCCGTATCGCGAATCAAATCAATACTGCGCTGAGCGTAAGGCATTAGGGCACGCCCTGCTTCCGTCAATTCGATTCGCTTCGTGGAACGTTGAAGGAGTTTCGTGCCGAAGTAATCTTCGAGCGACTGCACCTGCATCGTTACGGCGGGCTGTGTCATATGCAGTGCTTGCGCAGCCGCAGAGAAGCTCCCGCGTTCTGCAACGGTATAGAAAATATGGAGTTGATGAAAATTGAGCGCCATGAAGGGCATCCCTTCCTTTCTGTTACCACTCATTATACATGAAACTGCGGCGAAAACTCGCGCTCAAATTAAAAAGCATGAGTGCGAACACTCATGCTTTTTCTATAATTGAGAAATATTATTTCCGTTTCCTACTATTTTTAATTAATGTCATTCTTCTGGAATGCCTGAGCCAAGAGTAATAGGACTTCAAGTCACGTAGTTCAATAGTCTCAGACATTCGACCGAGAAACGTGACTAGAATCATCTTGTGCAACGGGTTCCCTGTCAAATCGGTTTCTTTCTCAAGTACCGCAAATTCGGCAACGAAAACGAGATCGTCATCGATCAGGTACACATCCTGCTCATTTCGATAGTAAGGCTCAATTCTCCCTTGTTTCAAGCATTGCCACATATAGTCTGCAATATCTTCAAAGCCGGTCTTGGCGCTCTCAACGCGATCTGACCAACGACTCTTGGCATGGTTCGTGATGACGATATCAGCCACTTTCTTGTCTCCAAGTACGACGTGGAACGATTCGTAGGTGTTCCATCTATCCGTCATCTTGTCTTTCATTGCGATCCACCCCTCCTCCCCGGCAGTAGGCCTTATGATCTATATGTACTTTCCATTTAATTGTAGCATGCCTGTCACATTTTTCAATATTAAAATAAAGTCTCCCCAAAAATGTAATTTTATGTCTGTTAAAAATATAGGAAAAAGCCCCAACTACAGTAACAGTTGGGGCTTCTTATTCTTACAAACTATAGAATCGTGTCTTATCCGGCACGCCTTGTGTATATTCGGTCTTAATTTCATTGCGGTACGAACGTTCGATCCGCTTCACGAACGGCAGGCGCCCCATGTTGCGAACTACCTCGTCAGCGCGATCTGCGTTCATGTACATAACAACATAGTGCATCTTCCGGGACATGTAATGCACTGTGCCGTATTTCTCCAGCGAACGGGCAGCCTTTAGATCACTGACCCATACAATATATCCGACGCGTTCCGAAAACATGCAAGCTCCCCCGTTTCTCTCTCTTTGCTTATCCGCAGCCCCCGCTGCTGCAGCTGCAAGATCCGCCGCTGCCACAGCTGCCGCCGCCCTTAGGCAGCGGATCATTGCTCGGAACCTTGATCGTCTCCGAAACCGAGCTTGCGATTTGCTTCGCAATATCGTGCAGCAGATCATCCACCTGCTGCTCGGCAGCCTTGAATCGGCTGACGCATTCAATCTCATTCAATTGCCGCTGAATCGCTTCCACTTTATCTTTAGCAGCATTGAAATCCGGATGAAAACGTCCGAACCGCTCGCAATCGACAAATTGTTCTTTCGCTTTGTCGAATTGCTTGACGAGCTGGTGTACCTGCTCATCTTGATCTACTACTGTCTTCCAATATGCATATTCGGCCACTTCAACCGATTGGTTTACCATATCGCCAATTTCGTAGGCGTTTAATAACAGCTGTCCCATATCAAGCGAGGAATGATCATTCATTTCAAGCTCTATAGGGTCTGATAATGGCATTGTTTGCATGATATCCGCCCCTTTATGAACACTTGGCTTGCGCCTAATTGTTATCATACCATATCAATCACCGAAAAAGGTAGAGGAAGGCTGTATCCCGGCGCTAAAAACTACCAATTTCCGTTGGGAGAACGAGCATCATTTCCTGCCACATCTCGGGCATTAGTTTAGCGGGAGCATAACTCTCCTCAAGGACAAAATGTCCCATCACACTCCACCTGCCATCCTCATCCACGATACGTTCGGGAACAAACGGCTTTACAGCGCCTTCACAGCTTAGTTTAACCGGAGTTCGCCAGCTTAACGCCAGTTCCATCAGTTCCCTTCTTGTGGAGCTGTGATAGGCTCTGAACTGCTTCAGCCACATCGAGGGAACATCCTCAATGCCAACGAACATGGCTTTCAGAGGCTGTCTTTCGGTTAACAGTTCATAAGTCTGTACGACATTGCCATTCTGAATAAGCGGCAGTGGTTCTATGTATTCGTTTAATTGCAATGGAATGGCTTGTTCGATCGTGCTGTTCGCTGGAAGCTCAGAAATTGCTGTGAATGCTTGGACTATAATGGCCTGAACGGTTTCAGGCAGCGCTTCCCCTGACGCGGTCTCCAAGAAATCAATTACCCTTTCCTTGGTCGCTTGAAGCAGTCGATCTTGTTTAAAGCTGCGAGAATCCAGTCGATACACAGCCATATGGTCGGTGCGTTTCCGCGTCACCAGCCTTTCAAGCTGCCAGATCGTATGATACGAGCAATCACCGGGAACAAAGACATCGCCATCGGGCGTAATTTGCAGCAGCCCCTCTTGTCCGGCTTTTCCCTCAAAGGAGGCGTCACCATTCATCAAGGTGTTAGGCGGTATGAGCCAACGAATTACATGGCTTCCCTGCTCGTCGATCGCGGCTTCCATCCACCCTAACGCGCATAACAAACTGCACCATGCAGTAATAGCTGAAGGCTGACGCTTTGAGAGGGAATCTTGACGGAGTATGTGCTGCGCATCCAGATCCGCGATCCGAAACCACCGATGGGAAGGCAGCATGCAAAGCGAAGCGATCCCTGATGCTGCAGCTGGGCTTCTCTCCAAGAAAATTCGGATGATCTGTGTAAGCAGCTCAGTCTCGCGACGCAATGGATCGCAACCAAGCCAACTGTTCCACATGTCTTCTTGAATGGCGTAAGTGCCCTGCAGCTCATACAGCCACTGATTTTCATATGCGATATCGAGGAAAAAAGCCAGCTGCAGCGGATAAGGTTCTCCCAGTGCAGCAAGTGATAGTTCCGCAATTGCATTCAGATGACTGCTGTCCACAGCAAGCTGATCCGTGCATTTTAAGATCGTACGCTTCGTTAGAACGCCTTTGGATGTTCGTTTCATGCCGGTGTTAACCAGCTCCGCCATTACATGCAAGCATTGGAGGCTTAGAGGCGGCGTATAGCCGTTCTCATCCATGGAAACGATATGCCGCGAATCAATCTCATTCGGGACAGGCATGATATCGAACCTGCGTTTATGCTGAATGCCGATCATCGCGTCGTACCAGGTGAGATACAAATCACTTGGCAGCAGAAACTGTTTCTCTCCCCAGCCCTTGCGAACTGCAAAGACGATTCCGGCTTCCATGAGCTGAAGCAGACCCCAGCGCAATTCTGATCCCGCTACGCCTGAACGAGCAGCGAGGAGCAGCTGCTCCTCGCTAAACAGCAACGGACCAAATGCGCAGAGAACAACCTCTAATGCAATCGCAGCCTGCTTCGATAATGCCGACCATGCTAATTCAGAGCCAGCACGACTCGACATGACATCCGGCCATGTTTGAGTCTCATTGAAGCGCCAAACCGGACAAGCTTTGATTTCCTCGATTTGCGTCCCAGACAGTCGATCCACGATCTCTTGTACCTTCACAGCGCGGCCTCCCGAAGACCCACAATCGACTGCTCCCCATTTGATTGCATGAACGGTTCCATATCAGACCATTCTTTAAGTGCATATCGGTAGCCTTGTTCAAGCAGGAAGAGCTGTCTTCTGCTTGCGTAGTCTGTTTCCTTGGTTCCCTGGGAAACAATCGTGTAGAACCAGGCTTGGTTATCCCCGCGTTTCGGACGGAGAATTCGCCCGATTCGCTGCGCTTCCTCTTGGCGTGAGCCATAACTTCCCGATACTTGAATCGCCACCGCGGCATCAGGCAGATCCACGGCGAAGTTCGCCACCTTAGAGACGACAAGCACCGGAATTTGACCGGCCTTGAATGCATCATAAAGCGCAGCCCGCTCCTCATGCGGCAGCTCGCCGGTTAGGACAGGCGCTTCTAACGCCTCGGCAAGAAGATGCAATTGCGTCAAATATTGACCGATAACGAGCGCCGGCTTCCCTTTATGGAACTGCAGCAGCTCACGTACAACTTTGATTTTGTCCGCGTTTTCGCCTGCTATTCTCACTTTCTCCCTCTCAGCAGCCGCAACATAGCGTTCGACATCCTCATCAGCCAGCGGCAACCTGATTTCAGTGCAAGCTAACGATGCAATCCATTGACGAGACTCCAGCGTCTTCCAAGGAAGGTCGAAGCGCTTCGGACCGATTAACGAGAAAACATCTTCCTCATGACCATCCTCACGTACGAGAGTCGCCGTCAAGCCCAGACGCCGCGTCGCCTGGAGGTCGGCTGTCATGCGGAATACCGGTGCCGGGAGCAAATGAACCTCATCATAGATGATCAGCCCCCAGTTCCGCTCCCCAAACAGTCTCATATTGTTGTATTCATCGCCTTTTCGCCGGCGGCTGGTCAGAATTTGATAGGTCGCAATGGTTACGGGACGCACTTCTTTGGCAGCTGCGGCATACGTTCCGATTTCCTGATCGGTTAATGTCGTTTTATCGATGAGCTCCGCTTTCCATTGGTTAACCGAAGTCACGTTCGACGTCAGAATTAACGTGTCGCAGCGTAGTCGTGCAAGTGCCGCAATACCGATTATCGTCTTGCCCGCGCCGCATGGCAGGACCAGAACTCCGCTACCGCCGTCAGCTTGACCTTCGCGATAGAAGAGATTCACGGCCCGCTCCTGATAATCGCGTAATTGAAACGATTTGCCGCTCGCGGCTTTCTCCCGTATCTCCAATTCGAGCGCTTCACCATGCCGATATCCCGCTAAGTCGATAACCGGATAGCCTAATCGAATGAGTTCCTGCTTAAGCAGTCCTCTGGCTTCGAGTCGGACTTCTCTCTTCTCTTCGCTGCCTGCAGGCAGCAGAAATGCAGCGATTGTCTTATTGGCGCTAAGCAGCTTCAGTAATTCCTCTTCACCAAGCAGGAGGAGCTCCCCCTCTGCGGTTTGCTGCAGCATTAGCTTGCCATATCGATCTGCCAATTTTCGAATCCCGCTTGTCACTTGAAGCGGAATCTCGTAGCAGCTATGTTCGGCGAGTACTTGAATCATGTCCTGAGGTGTCATCCCTGTGGAAGCAGCGTTCCAGAGCGACATCGGTGTGATCCGGTACGTATGTAGATGTCCGGGCCGTTTCACCAGATCGGCAAACCGGCTCAGCTGCTCCCTGGCTGCTTCCGCATCCTGATGCCGTTCATCAAGAAGCACCGTAAAGTCAGCCTGGACACATAAGGGGCGAAGCTCGCGTTTATACATCCCATCATCTCCTTGACTCGCGCATTTGGCATGCATGTCGCCTAATGTTTCTTCCCTCAGTATTGAAAGTTTCCGGCAGGATTATGCATGCAAAAAAGCGATTCGGCGGTTACGCGCCAAATCGCTTCTTCTGACATGTACATTAATGGATGATCGTTTGCTGCTCGCTGTGCATCTCTTGCGATATGCTGCTGAGCGCATCTCCAGCCTCATCGACGTATATCTCTCGAATCGCTAAGTCTCCAATTGCAACAATTCCGATCAAATTCCCATCCTCGACTACCGGCAGACGGCGAATTTGATGAGAAGCCATCAGCTTGCCCGCTTCATCCACCGTCGTCTTGGCATCGATCGTCACGACATCCTTCGTGATCACCTCTTCTACTGCTGTGGAACCGGAATGTTTCTCGGCGTAGCCACGAACGACCAAGTCGCGGTCCGTCACAACACCGATCAATTTCTTCCCATCCACGATGGGGACAAAGCCGATATCATGATCCTTCATCAATACCGCAAGCTCATAAACATTATCCAGCAGTGTCGCTGTCACACAGTCGGTAGACATTAATTCCTTTACTAGTCGCGTCACGATTGCAGTTCCCTCCTTGATGAATCGCACGAACACGTTCGACGTATGCATGGATTTCAACAATAGGTTTGCCGTTTGGTGACTTTTTATGAATTAAACTGAGGCTTGTTCCGCAAAATCCTCCGCCATAGCAATCATGAGCTTCGCTGCATTCAGCATAGCGCGTTCGTCCAAATCAAACTTCGGATGGTGATGCGGATAGGTAGCTCCGCAAGCTTCATTCCCAGCGCCTACAAACATGAAACAGCCCGGAACTTCGCGCAAATAATAGGTGAAGTCTTCCCCGGCCATAATTAGAGCGGATTCCTGTACGCCTTCGGCGCCAAATACCTCAGGTGCCACCTTGAAGAATCTCGCTGCTTCTACCGCATCATTGACTACCGGAGGATATCCATCTCGGTACTCCAGCTCTGCTGTAGCGCCATACATTGCCGCAGTCTGCGTTACGATCGTTCTCAGCCTGTCCTGAATAAACGATCTGACCTCATCGGTGAATGTACGTACTGTCCCTGTCATCCGGCATCGTTCCGCAATGACATTGGCCGTCGAGCCTGCATGAATGGAACCGATCGAAACAACGGCAGGATCAAGCGGGTTCACATTTCGGCTTACGATCGACTGAATGGCTTGCACAATGGCCGATGCGACCAACACGGCATCGACGGTTTCATGCGGTAATCCGCCATGTCCGCCTTTGCCTGCGATATCGATATAAATTTCATCCGGCGCCGCCATGAACGGCCCCGGTTTCGTTGCGGCCAGGCCATAAGGAAGCGGTGTCCATAGATGTACGCCATAGATCGCATCGACGCCTTCGAGCGCCCCGCCGGCAATCATCCCCATTGCACCGCCCGGAGACACCTCTTCCGCAGGCTGGAAGATCAATCTTCTCTCTCCTGCAAAATGTTCTTTATTTTCACTATAGAAGCGGGCAATGGCAAGCATCGTTGCCGTATGCGCGTCATGACCGCATGCATGCATAACACCGGGTACTTGCGAAGCGTACTCAGTCAGTTTCTCGTCTTGGATGGGTAGTGCATCGATATCGGTTCGAAGTGCGATAACCGGCCCTGGCTTATCGCCATGAATAGAAGCGACCAGTCCATAACCACCGCCGACTCTCGTCTTCACTTCGCAGCCCAGTTCTGCTAGCTGCTGCTCAATCCATCGAGAAGTTTCCTTCTCATGAAAAGATATCTCCGGATGCTGATGCAAATACCTGCGCCACTGAACCATATTCGGATAGACAGTTTGCAGCTGTGCCTCCATCTTGTTTGTTATACTCACGCTTACAAACCCCCTCGCTCACAATTGACTTATCCCCTATTGTACCAGAATGAGAGAGTGAACTGAAATTTGTTTTTTGGCGATTTCAGGCAACATTTTTCGTAAATATGTCACTTTTTGCGCCTTGCGGCCACGGGAGTTAGGCTTGCACTGGCCCATGAAAAATACTATCATGAATAAGAAGAAAACCTGTTCTGTAGCTTGAAGGAGGATCACCCTATGATTATTGAGAATACAGGCCTGAACGGCATGACTAGTGAACTCGCGCACCTTGACGAGTCAGCGGAGAAGCTCGGCTTTGTTCGCTGGCAATGGGAATATTACCGCGCTACGTACGATCTGAAGCTGGAAGACCGCACAAATCGTGAAGAATACTTCCTGCGCTTCAATGTCCGCGCAATTGAAGGTAAGCTGGAATCCTCTCACGCTGTGCTGCAAGTGGAATCCGTTTATATCGGACGAGCTACGTTCCCGCATGGTCTAGACTATGAATCGCCTGTACCACAGCCGATTCTGAATGCGGCAACTCAGCGTCTGCAAGAATTGAAGAAATTGCTTGCCTAGCTGGCTATGAAGCCACAAACAACGAAAACAAAGACAATCGGCCTGCGCGGCAGGCCGGATTTCTTGCTTCTGGTACTTACGCTGCTGTTAGTCGGCTTTGGTCTTGTTATGGTGTTCAGTGCAAGCTCCAACACGGCTGTTATTTCGAAGACTTCGAATTTTGACGCTTTGTATTATACGAAGCGACAGCTGATGTGGGCCGTGTTAGGTACGATCTCGATGTTCGTAGTTATGAACATCCCCTATGCCGTATTCAAAAAAGGCTTCATCCTCTACTTCATCCCCGTTATGATTACGCTCATTCTGGTCCCTTTCATCGGCAAAGAATTAAACGGTGCTCAAAGCTGGCTCTATATTGGACCGATCGGCATTCAGCCTACCGAATTCGTCAAGCTGGGTCTCATCCTTTATTTAGGCTCACTGATTGCCAAGAAAGGCGAGAAGTTTAGAGATTTCAAAAAAGGGCTTTTCCCGGTTTTCACCATTATCGGAATCATATGCTTAATCATCATGATGCAGCCCGATTTAGGTGCTTGCATCGTTATCAGTGCATGCTCTATCATTATCATCGTTGCCGGCGGAGCGAACTTGAAGCAATTATTTCTCGCTGGCATTATTATTGGTTCTCTTGTCGCATCCTGGGCCAGTATCTCCATTATGAATGATCATGATGACTGGCAGTACCGAATCAATCGCTTCACGGCGTTTATGGACCCGTTGTCGGATGAACAGGACAGCACCTTTCACTTATCGCGCTCTCTGCAGGCGCTTGGGCACGGCGGCATTACCGGCGCAGGCTTCGGACACAGCGTACAGAAGCTCAAATATCTGCCTTATCCTTACAGCGACTTTATCTTCTCCATCATCGCCGAAGAATTCGGCTTTATCGGAAGTCTGCTCTTCTTGCTCTTCTATTTATTTTTCCTCTGGCGAGGGTTACTCGTTGCTGTTCGATGTCCGGATAGCTATGGTACCATCGTGGGGGTCGGCATCGTCGGTTTATTCGCCGTTCAGACACTCGTCAACATCGGCGGTGTGACAGGCGCAATTCCGATAACAGGTGTAACGCTGCCGTTTGTCAGTCATGGAGGCTCATCGCTCATTGTTTCGTTGCTTAGCATGGGTATACTGCTGAGTATCTCACGAGAGTACAATAAGCCTGACAAGCCACCGCTACAGCGCAGTCGATAAAACAAGAAAGGCATGCCCAGTGGGGCATGCCTTTCTTGTTCCTAGTCCTTATTTCAGCCTCGCAAGCTCCTCGACTTCTTCTTCCTTGAAGGCAACACCTTCAACCTTGATGTTCACTTCAACGACATGAAGTCCTGTCATGTTCGCAACCGTTTCGCGGACATTCTCCTGCAGTTGACGGCAAACCTCTTGAATCGGAATACCGTATTTCACGATAATTCTTAAATCGATCGCGGCTTCCAGCTGGCCGACTTCGACCGATACGCCTTTTTGTGCGTTCTTCCCGCTTAGGCGTTTCGCCAGCCCTTCGGAAATACCTCCCGACATAGCAGCAATGCCCGGAGTCTCAAGTGCAGCCAGTCCCGCGATGGTGGCGACCACGTCGTCTGATATACGTATGATGCCGGTTTGAAGTTCTTCTGTCATGCCACTCACTCCTCGTTCACCTTATGTTTCCATTGTAATGGAATGGCACATCCGAAGCAAGGCAATTACTTTGTTGATTGCATGTTTCTGAATCGTGTACGTATTAATCAGAGTCGCAAAATAACCGCGATGAATATTCCTCCGGCTTTACGCGAGAATAACGAATAAACGCTTCCTGTAAAATTGTCAATCTTCTTAGAATATTGTCGATTACCAAGTTTACACATTCGCTGTTTTCAGCTATAGTGTTAACAGATTTCCAATATTACCAATTGACGAACGAGGTGCCTTGACTGTGAACCAGAAATTGTTTTTTACATTGCTTATCGGGTTGTTTGTACTCAGCGGAATTAGTCATTATGCCCATTTCGGCACGACCATTGAATTCATTATTTCAGCGGTCGCGATCTTGTTTGTAGCCGGCTTTCTGGGAAAAGCTACCGAGAGCGTCGCTCACTATGCCGGTCAGCGGCTTGGCGGATTTCTGAATGCTACCTTCGGAAATGCGGCGGAATTGATTATTGCCATCTTCCTTGTTCGCGAAGGCCTATTCGATATGGTAAAAGCCAGCATCACCGGTTCCATTATCGGTAACCTTCTACTCGTACTAGGTGCCAGCGTTCTGCTCGGCGGCTTAAAGTACAAAGAACAGAAATTCAACGTGCAGCTTGCCAGCCACAACTCTTCCCTTATGATCTTGGCTGTCATCGCGCTTGCCATTCCTGCTATCTTTATCACTAATCAGCATTTCTCAGTGGAGAACACCAAATTCCTCAGCATAACGATCGCGATTATTCTTATTGTCGCTTATGTGCTTTGGCTCATTTTCTCCATGATCACGCATAAGGACATTCTTGAGGATGTCGAAGAAACGACACCTGATCACGGCGAAGAAGCCGCTTGGTCCAAAAACATGTCCGTCCTCTTCCTCATCCTAGCGACCGTTATGACGGCTTTCGTCAGCGAATGGCTCGTCAGCACCTTACATACGTTTACAGCTGATTTCGGCTTCTCTGAAGTGTTTGTGGGTGCCTTCCTGATAGCGATCGTAGGTAACGCAGCAGAACATAGTGCAGCCGTCATGCTCGCAATGAAGAACAAAATCGGCGCCGCAGTAGAAATTGCAGTCGGCAGCAGTTTGCAGATCGCCTTGTTTGTTGCCCCGGTTCTGATCCTGGTCAGTACGCTGTTTGGACCTACGATGGATATCGTGTTCACGCCAATCGAGCTTACAGCGATTGCCGTGTCCGTCTTTATTGCCAAGTCCATCTCGAAGGACGGGCAGACGAATTGGTATGAAGGCGCATTGCTCTTGATCGTTTACATCATACTGGGTATTTCCTTCTACCTCGTCTAGCTTACACAAAAGACGCTCCGTCAGTTGACGGAGCGTCTTTTGTGTTGCCATAAAAAAAGAGCAGCTGCGATAAATCGCGGCTACCCGTTTAACGCTTCATACAGCTGCGCTAAATTTCTTTCTAATTTGTTAATGATTTCTTTGCCGACAGATTCACCGACAAGTCCTGCACGAATCGCAAAATCGATTTCTCTGGAAAAGCCGTATATTTGAGTGTCCAATACTTCTTCATAAAGCGGACATTTTCTCGTCGCCAAATTTTCCATTTGCACTTCGATCAACTTTTCGATTTTAGTGGCATCCTCGTGAAGGAGATTGAGCGCTTTTTGATGCAGATGAATAAGAACATCGGATGAAGACATCGTACTCCTCCTTAATGCGTGATACTAATCCATTTATCTATTCTTTATATTAGTCGAAAACAACGGAATGTACAAGGTCAAAACAAGAAGCGCCTCACCGATATCTCGGCGAGGCGCTTCTTATGATGATGATGAACTGCTATTCAACTACATTTACTTTAAGATTATGTTTCTCGAATACTGCTGCCAGTGCCGCTTTCGCTTCATCAGCGTCAGCACCGTGGACGTGGAGATCATAGGAATGTCCGCCGACCAATGTCGTGAATAGACCGAGGATGCTCTTAACGTCAATGTATTTATTCTCAGCTTGGAGTACAATGGACGATTGGAATTTGTTAGCCGTTTGGGAAATATCTACGATTGCCGCGTTATTGGACATGGGAATCCCTCCATAATTTAGTTACTTTCGGTAGCTTCATTCATCATAACCCGATTCTTGTATTCCTTCAAGGTAATTTTACTTTAAGTTCTCCGGATTCAGGCCTTCGAGTTCAGGAATGACAAAAAGTCCATCCTTGCGGATCAAACGATCATCGAAATACACTTCCCCGCCTCCGTACTCCGGTCTTTGAATAAGGACAAGATCCCAGTGAACAGCGGAACGGTTGCCGTTATCGGTTTCCTCGTAAGCTTGCCCCGGTGTAAAGTGCAGGCTGCCTGCGATTTTCTCATCGAACAATATATCTTTCATCGGATGCAGGATGTACGGGTTAAAGCCAAGGCTGAATTCGCCGATGTAACGGGCACCTTCATCCATATCCAGAATCTCATTCAGCTTCTCGGTGTTATTGCTTGTCGCCTCGACGATTTTGCCATCTTTGAACGTAAATTTAATGTTCTCGAACGTAGTACCGGAATAAACCGATGGCGAGTTGTACGTGATCGAACCTTGAACGGATTCACGAATCGGACAGCTGAACACTTCACCATCCGGAATGTTCTTCTGACCGGAACATTTCTCTGCACCGATTCCTTTAATCGAGAACGTCAGATCCGTTCCGGGGGAGACGATCCGAACGCGGTCGGTTTTCTTCATCAGCTCTTCGAGCGGGTCCATCGCCTTATCCATTTTCGCATAATCAAGATTACACACATTAAAATAGAAGTCCTCGAACGCTTCGGTGCTCATGTTAGCCAATTGTGCCATGGAATCGTTCGGATAACGCAGAACAACCCACTTTGTATGCTTCACACGCTGCTCGGAGTGAATCGGATGACGGTAATATTTTTCATACAGATTCATTTTGTCGCTAGGCACATCGGCTAGGGAGTTAATGTTCTCACCTGCACGAATCGCTATGTAACCATCCATCGCCTCCATCCGCTTCAAGTCGAACGAGGCCCACAGTTTAATTTGCTCTTCCGTTGCATTCATCAGCATGGAACGCAGTACGGAACGGTCACTGGTCTCAACGAAGGGACGTCCGCCTTTCTTGGCCACTTCTTCGATGATGCATTTCGCAAGCTCTCGCTCCGATCCAATCATATCGATAAGGACGTTTTCTCCGGGTTGTACATCGATGGAGTATCCCACTAAATTTGCTGCAAGCTTCTGCATACGAGGATCACGCATTGTTTAATAACCTCCAATTAATAAATTCATTACCTATCCTACCATTTATTAAGCGCTGATGCACGAAGCTACAATTGGCCGCCTCCCAGTCGCGTAAAGACAATCTTTGTAACTCGTAACTCCTTCCGATCCTGTCCTTCCGCTTTGTACTGCAGCGTCGTTTTCTCCTCTACTTGCAGAGGCAGCAGTTTCTTCCGGTCGATGATCATTCGACAGCTGGATTGCACACGAAGTGTGGACAACATTGCTTCGAGCTGTGCTTTGGAACGGCTGAGCTCTTCATTCCACTCTCTCTCAAGCGAGCCTTCAGATTCTGATGCGCGTTTGCTCTGCATCGTATTCTTGGATGCCGAAGCCGCAGGCACTTTCTTCTCAAGGACGCTAAATTCTTCTCGAAGTGTTTGTACCCATGTCTCCTTCGCTTTCGCCTCGTTAGAAGTAATGCGTAATACCGCGGTTCGATTTCCGGATTCTGAGGGCACTAATTCCGTAGACTGAGCATTGTTTTCCACCTGTCTGAGATACTCAAGGGGATGAATCGAGCTGCCAAGCGAATCCGGATTGTTTGCCTTCACCTTAACATTGTTATGATTCTCAACCGTCCCTTGAAACGTCATCGCCTTTAGCGGTGATATGCCGGTAAGACCGATACCCGTATCACCTGTAAAAGCATACCTGTCAACGCCTGACAAGCCTGATACGGATAAGGAAAGCAGCTCTCCCGGCGATTTATTGTCTGCTGCTGAATTGCAGCCGATTACCGTAAGCATGATTAAACAACAGGTCGACCATTTCAATATTTTCATTCGTTTCGCCTCCAGCCCAGCCCGTTCTGCCTATCTCACTTAGCGTCTGTTGCATCGCGTGTCTTTATGTAACGAAACAACAAAAAAACGGCAGCCATTAAAGCTGCCGCCGTTTCACCTATAAAATGCTGCTATCCGATCATGATGCGATTACGCCCATTCTTCTTCGCCTCATACAATGCCATATCTGCCCGATTAAATAAAGATTCGACGCTGATTTTCTCTTCCTCGAACGTCCACTCCGATAATCCGCAGGATACGGTCACCTTCGGCTCTGTATGCTCTTCCACCATATTGCGGATCCGCTCTGCGATTCGGTAAGCTTGCATCGATCTAATTTGCGGCAAATATACGGCAAGCTCCTCACCGCCCCATCTCGCAGCGATATCGCTGTCACGAATACAGGAGCGAATCACATCACTCACGATAACGAGAATGCTATCTCCGATGAGATGGCCGTAAGTGTCGTTCACTTTCTTGAAATGATCGATATCCACCAAGACGAGTGACCCGCAAGGGTCTTTCCGCTGGCGATATTGAATCTGCTCGTTCAAATAATTTCGGGCGTACAGCCCGGTTAAGTTATCCGTAATGACCATCCGTCTCACTTCGGCATGCAAGGATGCATTCGAAATCGCCAGACCGATGTGGGTGGTCAGCACCTGCAGCAGTTTGTAGTTCTCGTAGGAGAAATAGTTCGCGTTCTTGTCCGAGACCATGATCACACCGAATAGCTCTGAACCGGACATGACCGGCGCGGCAATTAGCGATCTGGAGCCTGTTTCGTCCATTAGATTGGAATCAACCACTCGCGTGGCCAAGTAGTCAGAGATGATGAGCGGCTCTTTCGTGCTATGAATGATTCCGCAGAAACCGTAATCTGTGGAACACTTCTCTCCTACCACGTTAGGCAAATTACTCGCTGCAATTTGAAAACTTGGGTTTTCAGTTGTCAATTGAATCAAATGGCAGTAATCCGCTTTGAAAATATGGAGCAGCTCCGTCATCGCGAAATCGAATACTTCATTGAGACGAAGCGATTGATTAAGTCGTTTCGCTAACTCATTAATGAGCTGCAATTCGCTGATTAACAAATTGGATTGCTCGAAGAGCTTGGCATTCTCAAAAGCGGAGCCTGCCGTATCTGCAAGCATGACAAGTGCTCGAATCTCGGCATCTTCCCAATGCGCAGTTTCCATAACTAAGCTAAGAACTCCGTAAACGGCTTGTTTGCCGCTCATTGGAATCGCTACCTTCGTGTTGTTCTCCTCGGAGCTGACGATCGGCTGCCCGGAAAGAAACGATCTGGCATAAATATCTTCCGTACTATGCCTAAGCATAAGCGGTTTGACCCGCGGATCGTTATTCACATGGTCTTGCGATAAATACAAATTCACATCTGCGAGCGGATACAGCTCAGCCATATCCTGCAGCAACACCTGGAGTACCATCGAAACATCATTTTGATCATGCAGCCTCTTCGCCACATTAAACATCGTATCTTGATGCCTGGCTTCCTTCTCGCTTAGCTTCTGCCTGTTATGCAAATCTCGGACGACCCTAACATCGAAACGGTGATAGAACATCTGACGAATCAATAGCGCAGTCGTATGCAGCAGGGATTGAAGCTCCTCACAGTTGTCACGAATAATGAGCACTAATCTAGCAATACTTTGCGGTTCAATCGAACGATCAAGTAACGAAACCTCAATTCGATCCGAAATATTCTCTTCGGACACTTGCCCATGTTGTGCAATAACTTGTCCGGAAGCACTAAATAATGCAAGCTCATGCTGTAGCAAAGGCGATTGCATTGCCTGTGCTTCCTCCAACCAGTGTTGGAAGCTTTCCTTGAATAGGGAGATGATTGTTGAATCGCTGCTATCATGGATATCACCTGAAGGAAAGGATGACATTGGCTGCTGCGTATTCAAGCGAATGTCGGCCATATTGTTTGCATTCTTCACCCAATCGGAATTGATGGATTTCACCGCAGCATCACCTCATTCCATATTCGATTTCCATGTAGAAATTTGCCTCTACCATTCTACAACTATACTTGAAATATTATTGAAATGCACTACTTTTGGCACTAGATAAGTAGGTCCTGCGATACAGCAATTATTTATGTTGCGATTCATGAAATTCCCTGGCACTTTTCTAATCCGATTTGCTTGACATTCACCGCTCAACTTATATAATATTTATAGTTGAATACATGGGAACGGTTTTGTGTCACCCTCAAGAGACTGTCGCTAACAGGTCTGCGGCTGAACATACCTGTCAGGACTTCATTGTTTGTACAATGCAGCGTAGACAGCACTCGGCGAAACACCCATTTCAAACATCCCATTTGAAGAAGGAGTTTTACGACACATGTCAAGATATACAGGCCCTAAATTTAAACTAAGCCGTCGCCTCGGCATTTCCCTAAGCGGTACAGGTAAAGAATTGAAACGCGCATTCCCGCCAGGCCAACACGGTCCGGGTCAACGCAAGAAAATGAGCGGCTACGGTATTCAATTGCAAGAAAAACAAAAGCTTCGTCACATGTACGGTATGAACGAAAAACAATTCCGTAACCTGTTTGACAAAGCTTCGAAACAAAAAGGTATTGCCGGTGAAAACTTCATGGCGCTTCTTGAGAGCCGCCTGGACAACCTGGTTTACCGTCTTGGTTTCGCAAACTCCCGTGCAGGAGCTCGTCAGCTTGTATCCCACGGTCACGTAACTGTAAACGGTAAGAAAGTCGACATCGCTTCTTACACAGTTTCGCTTGGCGATGTTATCGGTCTTCGCGAGCGCAGCCGTACAATGAAATCGATCAAAGAAGCTTTGGCAGGACGTAACTTCCTACCGAACTACCTTGAGTTCAACGATGGCGCTTTTGAAGGTAAATTCCTTCGTCTTCCTGAGCGTGCTGAACTTCCACAAGAGATCGACGAGAAACAAATCGTCGAGTTCTACAGCCGTTAATAAATCGAGCGGTCCGAATATTCGGACCGCTCTTTTTTTATACCTATTCCGTTATTCGCTCGGTTTGGACAATTTTGCCGCTACTTCTTGGACAAGTGCTTCAGGCAGCGATGATACCGCTGCTACTCCCGCATCAGATGAAAGCTGTGATTTGTTTGTTAACCCTCTCACAAAGGCATTCAGATCGATGCCCGAGACACTCTTAAGCATTTCCGGCGCTGTTGCCATCAAGGAGGTAACATAGTTGCTTAATCGTGCCGCGCCTTCTCCATGTCCGGTATCCACGATCGTCAACTTGTCGATGGCACGAATCGGATCGGCCACTTTACCGGCCAGCTCAGGGAGCATCTTCACAATGATATCGAGAACGGCTGCTTCGCCGAAGAGCTCGAACGCTCTTGCCAGCTTCTCTTTCGCTTCCGCTTCTGCCAAACCGCGGAGCCGGATAACCTCGGCCTCAGCAGTACCTTTGGCACGCTCTGCATCTGCAATTGCCATACCATCAAGTCGCTTCTGCTCCGCATTCGCACGTGCTTCAGCTTCAATCTTGTATTGCGCCGCATCTGCTTCACGCATCCGCTTCGATTTGTCCGCTTCAGCCGCCTGTTCTACTGCGTAGCGGTCAGCATCTGCCTTCTTCTTCACTTCCGCATCGTACTGTTTCTCACGACGCAATATTTCTTTGCCTTCGATATCAATCTCACGTTCTTTACGAACGATTTCAACCTGCATTTGTTCCTCAACCACTTGCTGTTTCGCTTTCGCTTCTTGAATCGCGTAAGCTTGGTCGGCTTCGGCTTTAGCGGAATCCTGCTCTTTCTTGAATGAAGCTACTTTAAGTTCCTTCGCTTTGGACGCTTCCGCGATATTCGTATCTCGAAGCAGCTCAGCCTTCTGCCCTTCTTCTTCCGCTTTCGCCTTCTGAATTCGCGAATCCCGAACGGCTTCTGCTTCCGCAATGTCAGCATCTCGCTTCACGGCTGCGATACGCGGCTTACCTAACGCGTCCAGATAACCATGCTTGTCGCGAACATCCTTAATGGTGAACGACACGATTTGCAGACCCATTTTCTTCAAATCAAGCGCTGCAATCCCTTGTACCTCTTGTGCGAATTTATCGCGGTTCCGATACACTTCTTCCACGGTCATCGAGCCGAGTATGGCACGAAGATGACCTTCCAATACTTCTTGCGCTTCGCCTTTCAGCGATTCCGTCGGCTTGCCGAGGAACTGCTCTGCTGCTGTTGCAACATCTTCTACTGTACCGCCAATCTTAATAATGGCAACGCCATCGCAGATGACCGGAACACCTTGCTCGGTATATACTTCAGGCGTCGATACATCCAGCTTATGAGAGAGCAGCGAGAGGAAATCTGCTTTTTGGAATACGGGAAGAATGAATGCCCCGCCGCCGCGTACGATTTTGATTCGGCGTCCGGTCTCGTCAATGGCCGCATTACGACCCCCAAGGAAAGTACCGGTAACAATCATCGCTTTATCCGGCCCAACCGTTTTGTAACGCGCCCAAAATGCGAGACCGAGTAAGATAAGAACACCAACAACGACTGCAGGAATGACTAAGTAATCTGGAATCAAGCAAAAATCCCCTCTCGGTTGTTAATTCTACAGCTCTAATAGTGAAACAATTAACGAATGTCCTTCAACGTTAATCACAACGACGCGTGAACCATTCGGGATCAAGACGCCATCATGACTCGAGGCAATATGACTGGTAAGGCCGGCGCCTACTCGAATCAATACTTCCCCATACCCTTTCGCCGGAATCGGAACGGAAACTTCGCCAATCGTACCAGCAAGCTCCTTCATCGAATACCCGGTCGAATTCTCAGTCTTCTGCATTGGACGCACATAGAAGTAATACACCCCTATAGCAGACGCAACCGCACAGAGAATCGATAACAGCAGCACGATTGCCGTGCCCAGCTCAGTATGTCTATCCAGCAGCAGGCCGGCGCCGCCGAGTACAGTAATACCGCCGACGATCGCCATCGGCTGCAAGATCGGATACCCATCCAATGACAGAAAATCAAGCATCCCGTCGAGAGAAGCGCTAAGCCAATCTCCAAGAACGACACTTACAATCGCGAAAAGAATGCCGCCAACTAGGCAGCCCATGAATAAACTCTCCAAAGCACTCCCCCCTTCATTTATAAATTAAACCATATTCTAGTAGAACATTCGGTATTTATTACGCAGTATCTTTCCATAAGTTTCGATGGACAACGACAGTACGGACAAGCTTTGTCGAAATATAGAAAAGGCTCACCAGCAAATCGCTTCGCCAGGTGAGCCTTTATGATCTGCTATTGCAGCACGATTTTAACAATTTTCCGTTTGCCGACTTGCACGATGTCACCGTTCTCCGGTGTTATGGCAGCTGACCAGTCTTCAAGCTTAACTTCGTTGATACGCACAGCGCCTTGCTGTACGCTTCTCTTAGCTTCACTGGAGGATGTCTGCAGCCCAAGAGTCGTAAGCAGCTTGAGGATGCTGATGGAGCCTTCTTCAAGGACATGACTTGAAAGCGGCACTTCTTCAATATCAGTAGGGAGAGCACGTTTCTGGAATACGGTGATAAAATGCTGCTCCGCTGCCTCCGCCGCCTCTTCGCCATGGTACATTCGGACAAGCGTGCGACCAAGCTTCATCTTCGCATCTCTTGGATGTACACTGCCCTTCTCGAGACCAACTCGCAGCGCTTCCAGTTCTTCATCTGCCATATCTGTTGCAAGCTCATAGTATTTGACCATAAGCTCATCCGGAATCGACATCGATTTCCCGTATATTTGATTCGGCTCCTCATCAATCCCGATGTAATTGCCAAGGCTCTTACTCATTTTGTTCACGCCGTCCAAGCCTTCCAGAAGCGGTGTGAGAATAGCAGCCTGTGCGCTCTTGCCATATTCCCTCTGAAGGGTGCGACCCATGAGCAGATTGAACTTCTGATCCGTCCCCCCCAGCTCAACATCGCTTTCCAGCGCAACGGAGTCATAACCTTGCATCAGTGGGTAGAAAAACTCATGGATACTGATCGGCTGACCGGATTGGTAGCGTTTCGTAAAATCATCGCGCTCGAGCATACGCGCAACCGTTACTTTCGCCGACAAAGTCACAACATCTGCAAATTGCAGCGGACTCAGCCACTCCGAGTTGTAGTAAACGGTAGTTTGCGCCGGATCAAGCAGCTTGAAAATTTGCTTCTTATACGTCTCCGCATTGCGCTTAACGTCTTCTTCGGTCAATTGCTTACGTGTCTCTGATTTCCCGGTTGGATCCCCGATTCTTCCGGTGAAATCACCGATAATGAGCTGCACCGTATGTCCAAGCTGCTGAAACTGTCTTAGCTTGTGAAGCACAACCGTGTGTCCGATGTGAATATCCGGTGCAGAAGGATCAAGCCCAAGTTTTACTTTCAGCGGCGTGCCCGTCGCAACAGCGCCAACTACTTTCGCTTTCAATTCATCCTCCGGTACGATTTCAACGACACCGCGGCGAATGACGTTCATTTGTCTTTCTACTTCCTGCTGCTGTTCAGCCGTAAGTTGTTCCCATTTCACCATTACGATCGACTCCCTCCGCGAAATAACAAAAAATCCTTCTGTCCTCAAGGGACGAGAAGGATTTGCTCGCGGTACCACCCTCGTTAGAGTCGCCGGCGCCGGATGTCAGTTGGACTGACGCGGACGCCAATCTGGCGGCTCTCACTTCATTTCATAACGGATTCTATCCGGAAACAGACTACTGGCAGGGCTACTCTAATATTACTCAAGTAGACCTCGTTCGTCCGATCAGCTCGAGGCGGTAATTCAAACTGCAGCGCGTACCGGTTCACACCACCCACCGGCTCTCTGAAATCGTCGATCAGCAGCTCTACTGATGCCTGTCAACACGTTTCAATATGAACTTTTCTTGTTTTAGGTTATATCATACACGTTTAGTAAAAGTCAACGAGAATCCTTATTGTCCATAAGTTTAGACAAAAACGCGTTCTCCACTGCAAACCGTATGGCGATTTATGCTATAATAGCACTGTTAATCGGAGGAGGCTAATCATTTTATGAATCAAGACCGTCAACAGAAAACAAAAGGATACAGCAAATGGCGGACTTTTGGAATCGTGACGCTCGTAACCTTCAAATGGCTATTCATTTTCGGATTATTGATCGGATTGTTTGCCGGAGCTACCGTCGCTGGTTACGTTGCATCCTTCGTCAAGGATGAACCCGTACGCCCTCGCACTGATATTGAAACCAAAATGAACGAAAACGCCGTAACCGGTTTTGTCTACTTCAATGATGGACAAACACCTGTCGGTCAATTGCGTACACAAGAGGACCGCCGGCTCATTAAGAGAGCTGATATCCCTGCACAAGTCGTCAATGCCGTCCTTGCAACGGAGGACAACAATTTCTACTCACATATCGGCGTCGATTTCAATGGCCTTGCACGCGCCGTGAAGCAAAAAGTACTTAACGAAGAAACACAAACAGGCGGCAGTACGCTCACACAACAGCTCGCCAGACGTGTGTTTCTCACCTTGGACAAGACAGACAGTCGTAAAGTAAAGGAAATCTTCCTCTCCATGCGGCTCGAGCGGTTTATGACCAAGGATGAAATTCTGACTGCTTATCTCAACAAGGTACAGTTTGGTACAGGTAACAGCGGCTATAATCTATATGGTATTAAAGCAGCAGCTAAAGGGATCTTCAATATTACGGATCTGAATCAACTGAACATCGCACAATCTGCCTATTTGGCTGGATTGCCGCAGCGACCGTCGGCCTATACGGCCTTCACCAGCAAAGGCAAATTCAACGAATCCGGCTTCGCCCTTTCGATCGACCGTCAGCATATGGTGCTTAAGCGGATGCTTGAAACAACTCGAATCAGCGCGGAACAATACGATGAAGCAATGGCTTTTGATATTAAAGCCTCGCTAGCCAAGCCTACGGAGAAAGCGTACTCCACTTTCCCCTACTTGATGCTTGAGGCAGAACGTCAGGGTGCAGAAATTTTGCTCATGCAGGAGAACCCTAACCTGACAATTGCGGATGTCCGCAAGAAAGAAAATGCGCCGCTGATTGAAGAAGCGCGGGAGCGCCTGCTGCGCGGTGGATATCACATCTACACGACAATCGACAAGCGCGTATATAATGCCATACATAAAGTAGGCACTAACCCAGAGAATTTCGACCCGGACAGCGAAGAGAAAGGCATGGAGCAAACGGCAGCCGTCATGCTCGATCATAAGACCGGCGCCATCCTGGGGATGCTGGAAGGCCGCGACTTCTACACCGAGCAGATGAACCATGCCACTCAGATGACAAGGCAGCCCGGTTCTACGATGAAGCCGATTGCCGCTTACTTGCCTGCTATCGAGAAAGGCTTAATTCAACCTGCCAGCGTACTGGATGATGCGCCAATGGTGCTTAAGGATGGACAGAAAGGCTTCCACATCCCGATGAACTTCAATAAGAAGTTTTATGGTCTTGTTACTGCACGTGAAGCGTTAAACCGCTCCTTGAACCTTCCGGCTCTTAAGCTGTTTAACCAAGTGGTGACCATTCCGGAAGCTTGGAAATTCGCCAGAAAGCTCGGCATTACTTCCCTTAAACCGGAAGATGAATATGCGCAAACCGGTGTAATCGGAGGTCTCAGCATTGGTGTTTCTGTTGAGGAGCTCACGAATGCATACGGTGCAATCGCGAATGACGGCGTCTTTAACGATGCTTACATGATTAGCAAAATTACCGATGCCAATGGCGATATCGTCTATAAGCATGAAGCGAAGCCGCTTCGGGTTTTCTCGCAGCAAACAGCGTTCCTCATGACGGATATGCTAAAAACAGTCATTTCAGATCCGAACGGCTCCGGCCATGCTGTGGCATCGAAGTTCAAAAATTACGGCAAAATCCCAGTAGTCGGTAAAACAGGCTCCACGCAAAGCTATGGCGATGTTTGGTTCGAGGGCTACACCCCGGATATCACCCTTGGCGTGTGGGTCGGTTATGAGAAACAAGCTTACTCTTTATCGAAAGACGGCAGAAATCACGCGAAGAACATCTGGGCGCTTATTATGAATGAAGTGACGGATGAACGGCCTGAGTTATTCCCTACCAAGCAGTTCAGCATGCCTTCGGGTATTGTGAAATCAACGGTATCAAGCGTTAGCGGTAAGCTCCCTACAGAGCTTACACGGAGCAATGGTAAGCTGGTAACCGATTGGTTCAACAGCAAATTCCTGCCGAAGGACGCCGATGACGCGCTCGTCAAAATGGCCGTTATCTCGTTCAACGGGGTCAACTACATCCCGCAGCCTTCAACACCTGCAGATATGATTAAGGAACTCACGGTCGTCAAACGCGAGAAACCACTGGATGTACTCATGCAGGAAATTGAAGCTGCACAAGCTAAGCTTCCTGAAGAAAGCCGCAGACCGATGGATATGTACTTGCCGCCGGATGCCGGGCAGGATGCCCCATCCATCGTCGATCCGCGCGTGGAAGACGGTAAGGCCCCTTCTGCTCCATCTAATGTGCGTCTCGAAACCGTGAGCAAGACGAATGCATATCGTATCGTATTTGCTCCGGCACCTGAGAAAGATATTGTCGGTTACCGGTTATACCGCGCTATTAATGACGGGCCTTTCACTAACACAGGTAGCCCGGTTATGACAGGCCAGGAAAGTCGTTTCGTCAATTACGTCAGCGGCTCTGCAACATTCAGCTATTACGTGACTTCCGTTGATATCGCGGGAAGAGAATCTTCCCCAAGCATCATTGTAGCGTCCGGCAGCGGCAGCAATCCGCTTCCACCTACTCCGGATTTCCCGGATCAAGGTGACGTTCAAGGTACAGGTGATGATACCGGCGGCATACTGCTTCCTGATCCGGGGACTTCGACCGGCGAGAGCGGCCTAGCCGCTCCGACCGTCCCGATGAATGTGAAGCTTGAAAGCACCGATATCGGAATTAAGCTAACCTGGTCAGATAATGCCACTTCTGAGCAAGTGCTGCAGTACAATGTCTATTACAGCACGACCGAGAATGGCAGATATCGCAAAATCGGCTCAACGGAAGAGGCCAGATTCGAGTACGTTTCTCCAATGACCACAGGTTACTTCCAAGTCAGTGCGGTCAATGAGACTGGCGAATCCAACACCTCCACACCGGTCGGAATCAAATAATGAAAGAAGCCGCCAAGCGCATCATTCGATGCACTTGGCGGCTTTTGTTTATGGAACGCCTTAGTCTTCAATTGTTGACAGGTCGCCTGTCGGGAGATTGAGCTCCCATGCCTTCAGTACGCGGCGCATAATCTTGCCGCTGCGTGTCTTCGGCAGTTTATCTTTGAATTCGATTTCGCGAGGCGCTGCATGAGCGGACAAGCCTTCTTTGACAAACTTAGCGATATCCGCCTTCAGTTCATCAGAGGCGGTGTAGCCTTCACGAAGAGCAACGAACGCTTTAATGATTTCGCCGCGCATCGGGTCCGGCTTACCAATGACGCCAGCTTCGGCAACAGCCGGATGCTCAACGAGCTTACTCTCCACTTCGAATGGCCCTACTCGCTCACCTGCTGTATTGATAACATCATCAATACGACCTTGGAACCAGAAGTAACCGTCTTCGTCTTGATAAGCGGAATCGCCGGAAATGTACCAGCCCTGCAGACGGAAATACTCTTCGTATTTCGCCGGGTTATTCCAAACCTTGCGCATCATCGACGGCCAAGGTGTGCGAATGGCCAGGTTACCCATCCGGTAAGGCGGAAGCTCGTTTCCGCTGTCATCGATAATCGCCGCTTGAACGCCCGGAATCGGTTTACCCATGGAGCCTGGTTTAATATCCATGCTCGGATAGTTACAAATCAGCTGCGCACCGGTTTCCGTCATCCACCACGTATCATGAATCCGCTGGTTGTAGACTTTGAGCCCCCAGCGAACAACCTCTGGATTAAGCGGCTCACCGACACTAAGGACATGACGCAGGCTGGAGAGGTCGAATTTCTGAACGACATCATCCCCTGCGCCCATGAGCATGCGGAATGCCGTTGGAGCGCTGTACCATACGGTAACGCCGTATTTCTGGATTGTGGAATACCAGTCCTGCGGGCTGAAACGTCCACCGCGAATGACATTGGCAGCACCGTTAAGCCAAGGTGCGAATATTCCGTAAGAGGTTCCTGTAACCCAGCCCGGATCGGCTGTGCACCAATACACATCGTCCGGTTGCAAATCCAATACAACTTTTCCTGTGAAGTAGTGCTGAATCATCGCATTATGAACATGGAAAATACCTTTAGGTTTGCCCGTGGAGCCCGATGTATAGTGAAGCAAAAGGCCATCTTCACGATCAAGCCATTCCATCTCAGCTTCATCTGCTGCCTTCGCCATCTCTTCTTTAAAATCAACAATGCCTTCTGCTGCTTCGACGCCGTCACCGTAAACGATGACATGCTTCAAATCCGGCAATTCGCTGCGCGGAATTCGCGAGAGCAATGCAGGTGTCGTCACGATTGCGGTTGCACCGCTGTCAAGCAAACGGTCTCTGACGGCTGTTTCCATAAACGCTTCGAATAATGGGCCGACAACCGCACCGACTTTAAGGGAGCCAAGAAGACTGAAATATAACTCAGGCGTACGCGGCATGAAAATAAATACCCGCTCGCCTTTCCCGATTCCGAGTCCGCGAAGCACATTAGCAAAACGGTTCGATTGGCTGGACAGCTCTTGGAACGTATACGATTCGTCTCTAGTGTTATCGCTATAGTAGAGAGCGACTTTGTCGCCTCGTCCCGCTGCTACATGACGATCGATCGCTTCATAGGCCATATTGACCTTGCCCGTTTCAGACCATGAAAACTGTTGTTCAAGCTGTTCAAAACTAAAGTTACCATATGTTTCATCATAGCTTGTCATGTTGGAGCCGGATGCCGTAGCCGGAATCCGTTCTTGATGCATATTAGTCATTCTTTCATCATCCTCCTGCCCATTGTGCAACATTTTCTAGCGAGGTCGGCCTCCGTAACGGCTCCCTCCAAGGAATACGCTTACATATTATATCACGCTGAGCCTAGTTCAACCATGCTTTTCAACCCGTCATTTTTTTGTTATAAGTAGAATAGCACGCGAAAGGAGCCCACATCATTGGAACATCGCAAAAGGATGCAAGCGCAGCAATTGCCTTATCAGGATCGAGAAATCGTCCTGGAAGGACCCTTGCCCGCAGATGCGCTGAAACGGCTTAAGCTTCATCCGCAATTGGATGCATTTCGCAGACCGGAAGAACAAATGAAAGCACTCATTGAAATAGCTGAACTGCCGGAAGGACGGATTATAGCCGCTCGCGATGGCGAAATTATTGTCGGATATGTCACCTTTCACTATCCGGATGAGTTGGAGCGGTGGTCCGAAGGCGGGATGATCGATCTCATCGAGCTTGGGGCGGTGGAAGTTTCCGACGATTATCGTTCGCTTGGACTTGGCAAACGAATGATTCGGCTCGCATTCTCGCAAGAACAACTAGAGAACGTAATCGTATATACGACAGAATATTATTGGCACTGGGATCTGGAAGGCACGAAGCTGAGTGTCTGGGAATACCGTGCCATGATGGAGAAGCTGATGAAATCCGTCGAAATGGAGTGGGTAGCGACCGATGACCCTGAAATATGCGCCCATCCTGCGAATTGTTTAATGGTCAGAATCGGCAAGGAAGTACCCATCAGCTCAATCGAGCAATTCGACCGTGTCCGGTTCAGGCAGCGGTTTATGTATTAGTGATGCTGCAGCAAGCGGCGGAAAGGAAGATCGGACGCATCATGACGGATAAATCCGTGTACATACATCATCCCGAGGCAGGACGGTATAAATTCAATAAAGACCACCCGTTCGACCCGATTCGCTTAACGCTAACGCATGAATTACTAGAATCTGTCAACGCGATTCAAGCCTCACATTGCATCGATTCTGAGACAGCATCAGACGAGCTTCTGGCGCTTGTTCATCGCTCGGACTATATTGACGCCGTACGTGAGCTAAGCCGCGTTACACCGGCTCCTGAAGCCGTCAAACAAGCCTCTCAGTATGGATTGGACTCGGAGGACACGCCTTTCTTTCCGAGTATGCATGAAGCTGCTGCCGCAATCGTAGGCGGCTCTGTCCTTGCTGCTGACCTTGTGATGCGAGGAGAAGCCGATCACGCCTATCATATGGCGGGCGGGCTTCATCATGCTTTTCCTGAGCGGGGATCAGGCTTCTGCGTCTATAACGATGCAGCGATCGCAATCGCTCATATCCGCAAGCAGTATGGCGCACGCGTCTTATATATCGATACGGACGTCCATCATGGCGACGGCGTGCAATGGACTTTCTATGCCGATCCCGATGTGTGCACCTATTCCATCCATGAGACCGGGAAGTTTCTCTTCCCCGGCACCGGCTTCGTCCACGAACGAGGCATCGATGCAGGCTACGGAACGAGCGTTAACGTTCCTGTTGATCCTTATACAGAAGACGAGTCTTGGCTTGCTTGCTTTAGTGAAACCGTTGCCAAAGTCGCCGAGGTGTTCAAACCGGATGTCATCGTCAGCCAACATGGCTGCGATGCTCATGCCTACGACCCCCTCTCCCATATTCACTGCAGTATGCGCATCTATCAAGCCATGCCCGCCATTATCCATCAATTAGCGCATACCTATGCGGCCGGTCGATGGATTGCAATCGGAGGCGGCGGCTATGACCTCTGGCGCGTCGTTCCACGGGCGTGGGCGCTTGTTTGGCTGGAGATGTCCGATCACCCGCTGGCCGCCCTCCTGCGAGATTCTGACGCGAATGAGCCTCTTCCTGCAGAGTGGCTAAACAAATGGACTCCGCATAGCAGCGATCCATTGCCCACGCATTGGCTGGACCACTTAAAAGATTGGCAGCCTATGCCACGCAGACAAGAAATCGAAGCACGCAATAAAGCGACCATAGCGATTGCGTTATCGCAGTTATAACCAAAAAGGCAGTCCCATGTGACATCCCCGTGCGTACGCGGGACATCATGCGGAACTGCCTTTCTATAGGGAACGATTTACATGTGCTGAATCATTTCGTCAATAATGCGGTGCGAATTAACCGAAGCTTGTACCGTAAATTCTGCAAAATTCACATGCGCAGAACCATCTGCTTTGTCGGACATGGAACGGATGACAACAAACGGGATGTTATTCATCACGCACACCTGTGCAAGAGAAGCACCTTCCATCTCCGTACAGGCGCCGCCAAGTTCTTCGTGCAGCTTCTGCACTTCAGCACGATCGGCAATAAATTGATCGCCGGAAAGCACTTTGCCTTTCACGCTGCGTCCTGGGAATAGTGACTCGCAAGCATCATTCGCAAGTTCTACGAGGTCAGCTGCAGCTTGAAACTCCCATACATCTTGAAACGGAATTTGACCGCGAGCAAATCCGAGCGGTGTAACATCCATATCATGCTGAAGGCATGATGTCGAAACGACAATGTCGCCCACATTCAGACTAGGCTCAACAGCACCTGCAACTCCTGTGAATAAGACGCAATCAACACCTGCATCGATAAGCAGTTGTGTACATACAGCGGCATTCACTTTACCTACGCCGGATTTGCAGAACACGACTTTACGGCCGTGCAGCGTACCCTCTACATATTCAATCCCTGCTTTCACAAACGAGTTTGTCTTCTCGACATGTTTATGCAGCAGATCAATCTCTTCTACCATGGCACCCATGATGCCGATTCTGTTATACGAAGCTGTCATTATTTACTCCCTACCGACTGACGGTTCACAATTTCGTGCGGAAGCACAACTCTAGGGTTCTCAACGGCTTCCTTCTTCATTAGCTTCGTCAGCAAGCGCATCGAAACGGCACCGATGTCATACATCGGTTGAGCGACAGCAGTAAGCTGCGGTCTAACCATGGACGCCATACGGCTGTTGTCCACGCTGATGACCGAGATTTGATCCGGCACTTTAAGTCCGGCATCTTGGATGCAGTGAATCGCACCGATTGCCATTTCGTCCGTAGCGGAGAATACTGCAGTCGGAATGGTTTCGAGCTCCAAGAAATATTTCATCGCATCTACACCGGATTCGTAGCGATAGTTGCCGATTCGTACAAGTGTTTCATCGTAAGGCAAACCTGCTGTCTCCAGCGCACGTTTGTAGCCTTGGAAACGGGCATAACCGTTCGATGGATCCTGCAGCGTACCGCAAATCATCGCAATGCGGGTATGGCCGCTCTTAATGAGCGTTTGAACCGCATCAAACGCAGCTCCCTCGTGATCGATATCAACCGAAGGGATCGTACCGTTCTCGTCCGTCGTTGCACAAAGCACGATCGGTACGTTAGCAGTCTTGAACGCCTGCAAATGCTCGTCCGTTACAGCGCCGCCCATGAACAGCAAACCATCCACCTGCTTCTCAAGCAAGGTGTTGATGACGCGAATCTCTTTATCTTTCTTCTTATCGGCATTACACAAAATAATATTGTAGTGATACATATTAGCAATATCCTCGATGCCCCGCGCTACTTCAGCAAAGATTGCATTCGAGATATCCGGAATAACTACGCCTACGGTCGTTGTTTTCTTGCTTGCCAGGCCGCGCGCTACAGCATTTGGACGATAGCCAAGACGTTCGATGGCTTCAAATACTTTCTTCCGTGTCTGAGGCTTGACGTTTGGATTGTTATTGACAACCCGCGACACTGTCGCCATGGAAACGCCTGCTTCTCTTGCTACATCATAAATGGTTACCGTCACAGTCCTTCTCTCCATTAGTTCAAATTTTTATCTCGCGCCGCATTACTTTACCGTAATGATACGACAAAATATTACTTTTCGCAATGAGTACCGAGATGCTCGTCTAATGTTGAGTAGGTAATGCGCCAGTGAGATGCATGCCAGGACACCTTGCCGTTGATCACTAATATAAGCTGTGGTGACTCGTGTTTGAGGCTAAGTTTCTCTGAAATGAGGGTTGAAAGCGGACGATTGTCCGGCACTAAAACCATGACAGGCCGGAGTGAAAGCGTTATCGCATCTTCCAACCAGTTAGCTACTTCGTCATAAGCACCGCTGCTGATCGAGCAGCTTGTACTATGTTTAAAGACCAGCAAAGGCTGTTGGAAAGAACCGTTGTACGCTTCTTCCCACTGCGCTTCGGTTGTCATCGGAGGGGGCAGTTTCATTCCCTCACTCCCTTCAGGTTCGGCTTCCGTACTGCAGCATGCTACGGCTCAATTGAGCCAGCCGCTTATGTATTTCAGCAGTCCAAGCTTCGTCGCCCGCGGCTTGCGCCACAGCAAACAAATCCAGAAGCATATCGATCCTCTCTTCCGTCATGCGCCGCATGATAGCGAGATCGGTCAGCTTACGCTCGTGATAAGCCTCTACTAACAAATTTGCCCATTCATTCCATTCGTTAAACAGAAACGTCTGTTTTACGGGATGAGCGCCTAGTTTGCCGATTAAACCGGTCAAATCCGGTTTCACTTCCGGAAACACTTCGCTGCGATTGCATGACTTGCAGGAGTAGATGGGAACATTATCGATTTCAACCTTATTCGAATAAATAACGGTACGCAGCTTCATTGGCATGTCGTCGCCGCAAGAACAGCGCTTTTGCAAAGTGGTCCACTCCTTCTCTTAAACAGCAGCAACACCTTAAAGAGTTCAATAGGTGCTGCTCGACGTTAAAGATATTCGACCATTCGCGAAAAAAGTCCTGCTTCTATGCGAGTTGTAATTTTTGCATCATTCGGATAACGCAACCAGTCTGCGCCATCGTTTATTCACAAATGGAAGCGCTACGATAACGACGGCAAGCGCAGCGCCGATCGCGTCATGTTGGATGTCCGCGATATCAGGCGTTCTTCCGGACACAAACGATTGATGATATTCATCCGTAACGCCATAAAGTACACATAGGAGCACGATCAACACTTTGAAACTCCACCGTTCTGCTCTTCGGGCAAATCCATAACTAACTGTTAACGCAAGCACAAAATAAGCGATAAAATGCCCCCAATCGAAACTGGTCATCTGCGGAAACAGCTCCTGGAACCAAGGGAGAAACGTATTCAACTCATCGTTCGTGCGTGAGGAGAGCATAAAAATGGTTGCCATAATAATTACCGCCGGGAGGAAGCGAAGCCATCCCTTCGTCGTTTGCTTCATACTATCACCTTCGTTACAATGGATAAGAGCTTGATGAATCTAGTAATCGTAAACCACTACGTAACTGCCAAAGGAGGAAACCAGATGTCCTTACAAGGAAAAACAATTATTTGCCTGCTCGACGACGAGTTCGAGGATTTGGAGCTATGGTACCCCGTTTACCGTGTCCGCGAGGAAGGTGCAACCGTCCTGTTCGCAGGTCCTGAGAAAGGCCGCACTCATATTGGAAAATACGGCGTTCCGGCCACGGCTGATCTGTCCTTCGACGAAGTCGACGGCAGCAAGATCGATGGCCTGCTAGTCCCCGGAGGCTGGGCGCCGGATAAACTCCGCCGCTACCCGAAGGTGCTGCAGCTGGTGAAAGAAATGGATACGGCGCAGAAACCGATCGGTCAGATCTGCCACGCAGGCTGGGTGCTGATCTCCGCGAAGATCCTGCAAGGCCGCAAAGTAACATCCACGCCAGGCATTCGCGATGATATGGAGAATGCAGGCGCAACATGGATTGATGAGCCGGTAGTTGTAGACGGCCACATCGTATCGTCACGTCGTCCGCCGGATCTGCCGCCATACGCGAAAGCATTCGTAGACGCGCTTCGCGGCAACTAAGTCATATGCGGCAGAAGAACGGACGCTTTAAGCATTTCCAAATCAATTAAGGCGCAGAAGAAGGGCGGCAACCCAAGGGTTGCCGCCCTTCTCTACGTTCAAGCTTACACTTGCTTCGTTACGGCTGATCGTTCGCGCGAAGCAGCAATTGGCGCATCCTGCGAAACGGCAAGCAGCTTATGAATTTCATCGCTCGTTCTGCAGCGGAGAAGCTGTTCGAACATTGCGCGGCATTCCTGCTGCTTCAGGGAGAGCAGCCGTTCCTTAACAGGCAATATCGCATGTGCGGACATGCTCAGCTCGTCGACATCAAGTGCGAGCCAGATCGGCAGTGCATGGAGATCACCGGCCATTTCGCCGCAGACGCCTACGTGAATGCCTGCGCGTTTAGCCGCTTCGATGGTTAGCTTCAGCATGCGCAGCACCGCAGGATGATACGGCTCATAAAGATGTGAAATTTGCTCGTTCATCCGATCGACGGCGAGTGTGAATTGCACCAAATCGTTCGTACCGATGCTGAAGAAATCGACTTCCTCGGCGAGGATATCCGCAATGAGTACGGCAGCGGGCAGCTCAATCATAATACCGACTTCGATATTGTCGGCATAGCCGATCCCTTCTGCCTTTAGTTCCGCTTTGCACTCTTCCAGCAGCGCATTTGCAGCTCTAACCTCTTCAACAGAAGAGATAAGCGGGTACATGATCTTCACGTTTCCGTAGTGACTCGCCCGAAGAATCGCTCTTAATTGTGTTTTGAACAAATCCTTCTTATCGAGACAAATCCGAATGGCCCGATACCCCAGGAACGGATTGCTCTCTTCCGGCAGCTCGAAATAATCCAGCTGCTTGTCGCCGCCGATATCCAACGTCCGAATGATCAGCGGTTTATGATCCAGCTTCTCCGCGACAGAACGGTACACCTCGTACTGCTCTTCTTCCTTCGGAAGACGGTTGCGGTCCATATATAGAAATTCCGTACGAAACAACCCTACGCCATTCGTTCCGCTGCTTAATGCGACATCGAGCTCCTTCAGAGAGCTGATATTGGCACTAAGCTCGAATTCCTTCCCATCCTGCGTGACCGGTTTGACGCTGACAATCCGTTTGAGCTGCTGCTTCTTCTCCCGCTGACGAAGCTGCATGCCTGTATAATGATCGACTAACGATTCCTCTGGATGCATATGAACGATGCCGAGGTCTCCATCGATAATTAGCAAGTCGCCTGTTTGGATCGTCTCTTCCAGCTTAGATTCAATACCGACAACGAGCGGAACGCCAAGCGCCCTAGCCATAATGGACGAATGCGAGGTCGTGCTTCCTGCCAGCGTTGCGATGCCAAGCACGTGATTCGGGTTCAAATGGGCAAGCTGAGACGGCGAGAGTTCTCTGGCGATGAGCAGGAACGGCTGCGTATCGGAAGGCAGCGTGATTTCCGGTGCGCCAAGCAGATGCTTGAGCAGACGGTTGCCTACGTCCTTGATATCCAGCGCGCGTTCTTTCATATATTCATCATCCAATAGATCGAACATCGTCACAAAATGATCAATGGCTTCTTTCACTGCCACTTCCGCAGCTTTATATTGACGCTGAATGATGCCCTGAATCTCATTCATAAAGACCGGGTCATCCAATATCGCTAAATGGGCATCGAAGATGCTCGTTTCCTCTGGTCCGACAACCTCACGCAGCTCATCCTTCAAATGCTCGATTTCGACCTTCGAGGTGCGAATGCCTTCGTATAACCGGTCAAACTCGCGCGCCAGATCAGCGACATCGATTTTTTGTTCCGGCAAATCCCATTCCCAGTTCGGCAGTACGAACGCTTTGCCGATTGCTATGCCGGATGATGCTCCAATTCCTTGAATCACGCTGTTTCCCCTCCACCGCTTCTCTCTTTTAGCACAACTGACATGACGGAAGCCTGACCCTTTTTAACCCCTTTAAACGGAGCAAAGCTCCAAGAACTGACCAAATCGGAGTTCGTAATGACCATTGGCGTTGCGAGCGACTTGCTCCCTTTGCGTATTTTCTGCATATCAAAGGTAATGAGCAGTTGGCCCGGTTTCACCTGATCCCCTTCTTGGACAACAGCATGGAAGCCATGTCCTTTCATCTGGGAGGTATCGATGCCAATGTGCAGCAGCACCTCAAGCCCTTCCGGCGTGCGAATGCCTATGGCATGCATCGATGGATACACATGAATGATTTTCCCTTGTACCGGTGAAACAAGCTCGCCTTTATCCGGCATGAACGCTACACCGTCTCCAACAAGCTTCCCCGCAAAAATCGGATCCGGCACTTCGGAGAGCGGCATCATTCGCCCTTGAACAGGTGAACAAAACAGAACCCTAGATATATCCCTTCGTATCGCCTTGTCCATTTCCTCCCGTATGAGCTCGGAATAGGTACCGAATACGATCTGAACATTGCCCCCGCCAAGCCGAATGACGCCTGCTGCGCCTAAATGTTTGAGCGCATTGATGTCAACCAGCTTATCACTGGAGACCTTCAACCGCAGACGCGTAATACAAGCTTCCATTTGCACGATGTTTTCTTTGCCGCCGATAGCTTGCAGGATAAGCGGTGCGCGATAGGGGATATCCCCTGCCCACTCGTCGAGCTGCGAACCTTCTTCCCGCCCAGGGGTTGGAATTTGGAAGCGCTGAATCGCCCAGCGGAATAAGAAATAATAGAGCAAGCCGAACAGAATTCCGATCGGGATGAGCAGCCAGCCCCTAGTAGCCAGATGCTCATTAATGAGGAAGTCGATCGCTCCTGCTGAGAACGAGAAACCGTGTCTGATACCAAGCTCGTATGTAACCCACATCATCGCGCCTGAGAGAAGCGCATGGACAACGAATAGATAAGGCGCTACAAACAGAAACGCGAACTCAATCGGCTCCGTTACACCGGTTAGAAAAGAAGCAAGCGCCGCGGTAGTAAACGTTTTGCGAATTTTCGGTTTCAAATCCTCACGCGCCTCATGAATAATCGCAAACGCGATCGCGGGCAGCGCAAACATCATCGTCGGATACAAGCCGGCCATAAATCCGCCGGCTGTAGGATCCCCTGCGAAGAAACGGGGCAAATCCCCGAAAACTACAGAACCATCAGGAGTACTATAGCCCCCAACCTGAAACCAGAATACATGGCTGACCAGATGATGCAGCCCGAATACTACCAGAATTCGAAGGACGAAACCGAACAGAAACACGCCGAAGCCGCCGCCGGAATCGATAATTTCACCAAGCTCGATTAAACCGTTATGAATATAAGGTGCGATCTGCACCATGACGATGGCCCATAGGGTTGAGAACACACTCACAATGAGCGGAATAAACCGCGGCCCGCCAAAGAATTGGATATATTCCGGAAACTTTATCGACTTGAATCGTTCGTTTAGGATGCTGGTCACGATCCCGATTATTACACCTGTAAATACGGTCGGTTCCAGCTCATAATGACTTGCATTGATAATGCTGGTATAAATAAACATGCCGGCAATGGCTGCCAATCCTGCCGTGCCTGCATTGCTCGTCATCCCCATCGCGATGCCAAATGCAAATAAATAGGGCAGAAACGTAAACAGCGTATCCCCTGCGGTTTGCAAATGCGTATGGATGCTGGGAAGTCCCATCGCTTCCCATGGCAATGCACTCAAACTTAGGAATATGGCTGCGCCCGGCAGCACGATCGTCGGAAGCATGAATGAACGGCCAAGCTGCTGCAGATGCCCCATTATGTTCATAGGTTCCCCCCTCTCTTGAATACGACATTCCCAAAAAACCTCTACTCCTGATCGTAAGGGTTGCAACCGCCTTTGTCAAAATAAAACGGCAGACCCCGTGGTCCGCCGCTTCATTCGATCATTCGATTATGAGCCGTACTCTTCTATGCTTTGGACTTCCCTTGCGGCAGCAAGATGGAGTCTTCCACCTTGATGCAGCGGTCCATAATGACCTGCAAACCGCCGCGCTCCGCAATTTCCGCCGCTTCATCGTTTGCAATTCCCAGCTGCAGCCATAAGGTCTTAGCACCGATTGCGACTGCTTCTTCCGCAACAGGAGGTGTATGCTCGCTGCGACGGAAGACGTTTACGACGTCTATCGGAAACGGAATTTCCTTCAGCGAAGCGTAATTCTTCTCACCGAGAATCGTGTCCGCCCCTGCCGGGTTAACGGGAATGATGCGGTAGCCTTTCGCTTGCATCGCTTCCGAAACCATATACGAGGTACGGTCCGGTTTGTCAGATAATCCAACAACCGCAATTACCGAGCTTGCTTCGAGAATCGACTTGATTTCATCTCTTGAAGGATTGGTATGAGCCATGTGAATATCTTCCCTTCTAACATTTCATTGCCTTAGCTTAGACTGCCAATTTCCTACTCAATCCATTCGACATTCGCGCCGAGTGCCTTCAAATGATCGAAGAAGATCGGGTAGGACTTTGCCACATGATGGGCGTCACGAATACGAAGCGGCTGCTTGGCACGAAGACCAACGACCGTAAGAGCCATAATAACGCGGTGATCATAATGCGCGTTAATTTCTACGCCTCCTTCTACGCCTTCCGGACGACCGTGAACGATAATCTCGCTCTGACGCTCTTCCACGTTCGCTCCTGCTTTACGCAGCTCGTTCAAGTAATCTGTTATGCGGTCGCACTCTTTATAGCGCAGGTTCTCAACATCGTAGAAACGGGAAGTGCCCTCTGCGAATACCGCTGCAGCAACCATGGCAAGTACGGCATCCGTCGCTTTATCGCCATCAAACTCAACGGCTTTCAGCTTGCCGTTCCCTTGTACATGTACGATCCCGTTCTCGTGCGTAAGCGGTACTTCCATCATACGCAGTACGTCAACGATGGCGCGCTCGCCTTGCTTGCTGTTCTCTTCCAAGCGATGCAGGATCACATCGGATTGCGTAACCGCAGCAGCTGCCAGCACAGCGGCAGATCCCGGGTAGTCGCCTTGCACGATGTATTTCTTCGCTTCATAACTTTGACCGCCAGCAATGCGATAATGCATCAGGTCTTCGCTTGCTTCGATTACGATGCCTGCTTGCGCAAGAACTTCAAGGGTTTGTCCCACAACGACCTTGGATTTAAGGTCATGCAGCACTTCGATTTCACTGTCTTCTTCAAGCAGCGGCGTCAAGAACAGCAATGCGCTAAGGAACTGCGAGCTCACATTGCCGGATACTTGAATTTTGCCGCCTTTGGCTGCGCCGCCGCGAATCGTAATCGGCAGTCTGCCATTATTATGTTGAACGTCCACTCCGATTTGGCCAAGCGCGTCGATCAAATCATCATGAGGACGTTTGCCGAGTGAATCCGGGTACCGGTTAATGAACGTAACGTCAGGTGCAAGGGCCGTAATGGCCATGAGGAAACGAAGCACAGCTCCTGCATTGCCAACATCAAGCTCTTTCACGTCCTTGGGATTGCGACCAAAGCCTGTAATCGTAATTTTCTCGTCATCTTCTTCAATAATTGCGCCAAGATCGCGAATGCAACGGCGCATAGCATCACTGTCTTCACTATGTGCAGGGTAATAAATGGTGCTGGTGCCCTCTGCAAGAGCGGCAACAAGCAGGTAACGCGTCGTATAGTTCTTCGAAGATAGCGCTTGAAGCTCGCCTTGCAGCTTCGGTGTAGGGGTTACGAGTACATCCATCTTTAGTCGGTCTCCTTTATATGTAAGTGCTAGAAACGCATCTTGATGCCGTGCTCAATTTGCTCTACGACTTGCCTGACGCTGAGATTCGACGTATCAATCGTCAAATGTGCAAAAGCATAAGCATGTTTCCGGTCTTCGAGCAATCTATATACGCGTTCACGCACATCGCCTTGAAGCAGCGGACGTGCAGCATCTTCGCTTACACGGGCAATGATGTGTTCGGGGTCCGCCGTTAAAGCAACCACGAAGCTATTTTCAAGCATCATCGAACGGTTGCGCTCCGACAAAACAGCACCTCCGCCAGTCGCAATCACCAGAGGCTCCGAACTTCCCAGTACCTCTGAGAGTGCAGCTGTCTCGGCAAGCCGAAAGTCCACCTCGCCTCGCGCTGCGAAAATGTCTGCAATCGCCTGACCTTCTCGACGGACGATCTCGGCGTCAATGTCAGCCGTTCCGCATTTCAGAAGCTCTGCCAGCTGCTTGCTGACCGTTGATTTGCCGGTTCCCATAAAACCGATGAGAACGACATGATGAAGCAGTTTTTCCTTATCCAATGAAAAACACCATCCCAACCTGTACGTTAACAAAAAACATTTTCCAGTGATTATATCATTATTACAGATTAACGGGTATAAAAAATTGGTTTCTTCCGTAGAGTTGATAGTACTGATGCCCACAAATCCATAAAGGAGTGACCTCCATATGGCTCCAATCCCCGAGCCCTTCTCCGCCCAGTACCACGTGGCCAGAATCTATAATCCCGATTATCCGCTTTCCCGAGAAGATGTGCTGTGGACCCTAGAGTATATGAAAAAGAAAATGGCTGACGAAGCGCCTGAATTAATCAGTCTTCCTCAGCCACTCTTATTAAAAAAATTTCAAAGCTTTGCGGAAGCATCGTTATTCCTGCTCAAGCAGCAGCGCAGCGGATGCGGTCAAGAGTCCGATCGGCTGCGAAGCTGCTTACAGGATGTAATAACGGGTCTTACGATTGAATCCAATTGAAGTGGAATGAGCCTTCTTTGTCCACACGCTTGAACGTGTGTGCGCCGAAGTAGTCGCGCTGTGCTTGAAGCAGGTTCGCAGGCAGACGTTCTGTGCGGTAGCTGTCATAGTAGGACAGCGCGCTCGAGAATGCCGGTACCGGAATACCTTGCGTTACCGCAGTTGCGATTACTTCACGCCATGCGCCTTGGTACGATTCCACGATTTCTTTGAAGTGGTCGTCAAGAAGCAAGTTAGTCAAACCAGCGTCTTTATCATACGCATCTTTGATGTTTTGCAGGAAGCCGGCACGGATGATGCAGCCGCCGCGGAAAATCATCGCGATATCGCCGTAACGCAGGTTCCAGCCGTACTCGTCGCTAGCTGCGCGCATTTGTGCGAAGCCTTGTGCGTAGGAGCAAATTTTACTTGCGAACAACGCTTTGCGAACCGCTTCGATGAAAGCAGCTTTGTCGCCTTGATAAGGAGCCGATTGTGGTCCTTTCAACAATTTGCTTGCCGCTACGCGCTCGTCTTTAAGAGCAGACAAGAAACGGGAGAAGACGGATTCTGTAATGATGGATAGCGGCACACCAAGATCAAGCGCGCTTTGGCTTGTCCATTTACCGGTACCCTTCTGTCCAGCGGAGTCAAGGATTACATCAACCATAGGTTGTTTGGTTTCCGGATCGTATTTGGAGAAAATATCTGCAGTAATTTCAATCAGGTAGCTGTCGAGCTCCCCTTTGTTCCATTCCGTGAAGATCGATTGCAACTCTTCTGTGCTAACGCCAAGAACGCGTTTGAGCAAGTCATACGCTTCGCAGATCAATTGCATATCGCCATACTCGATACCGTTATGCACCATTTTCACGTAGTGGCCGGCACCGTCTGGTCCGATATATGTGCAGCAAGCGTCGCCGCCTACTTTCGCGGAGATCGCTGTAAGAATAGGCTCAACCAATTTATAGGCAGACTCTTGACCGCCTGGCATGATGGACGGTCCTTTCAGTGCGCCTTCTTCACCGCCGGAAACGCCAGTGCCGATGAAACGAAGACCTTGTGCTTCAAGCGCTTTGCTGCGGCGCTGTGTATCAGGGAAATAAGCATTGCCGCCGTCAATAATAATATCGCCTTGATCCAGAAGCGGAACGAGGGCATCAATCGTTGCATCTGTGCCTGCGCCAGCTTGGACCATAATTAGAATTTTGCGAGGTACTTCAAGGGATGCTACAAACTCCTCGACAGTAAAAGTACCAACAAGGTTTTTGCCAGCCGATTCTTTCAAGAGATCGTCTGTTTTCTCGCGGGAACGGTTATAAACCGATACCGTAAATCCTCTGCTCTCAATATTAAGTGCAAGGTTCTTACCCATTACGGCAAGACCGATAACGCCGATTTGCTGCTTAGACATTATGATTCTCCACACCTTTTCTCTGTTATAGTAAAGACACAGTACAGTACGGCGAAGCAAGAACCCTCGCTTGCGAATACAATACACATATTTTACTCCTTTTGAACAGGAATGAAAACCTTCTTCACCAGAAATTTGTCGATTCCTCCCTATATATTACCACACAAACAAAATAAACCCCCGGTTTGCTAGCATCCCGGAGGTTTATTACCTATCTTTAATCTTGGTTATTTCAAAGCTCAAGCTGTATCATCTCAGTTCTAAGGGATTGCAGTCTTTCCTTGGACTGCGACATGTCTGCTTCTCGCCCTTCCGTGATCGCTTCATGGAGGACCGAAAGCTCATAATCAAGCTCATACCGTAGCACTGACGCTCGCTCCTCAGCCCTTTTCGACTGAAACGCCTGAATGACTTCCTCTACCGTAACGAATGGTTTCTTCTGATAGATGATGCGATGTTCCATGCCGGACACCTCCACAAGTCGAATGATTTCACCAAACATAATGCTTTCAATGACAATTTGCCTGTCTTTGAACCGTTTGACAACTGCATGACCGCGGGAATCGTTAATCAGCTTCTCCAATAAATCCGACAGCTTCTCATCCTTTATTAGATAATCACCGACGATTTTGTAACGATTGCGGACACGTTGAAACCGAAGCTTCACAAGCTTGCGACCGCTGCGTACCGAGATGAGAAAATAGACGTCCGTTTCGCTCCAATAAAGCGAATATCCCTCCTGGATTAAATCCCGAATGAGATTTTGGATTTGCCGTCTGTCGAAACGCAGCTCCAAATTGCAGTATTCAACCTCATAACTTTTGTTCATCGGCAATCCCTCCCTCCGTTTGGCTTCATTGACGAAATGTTCTGAATATTCTCTCATATGATTATCTTATACTCCATCTTATGTTCTGGCAACTTGGATTATTGACTATTTTTCGCCTTTTCGAGCCCAATTGGACAAACAAACTTTTTCGCGCAAAAAGGCTGCCTCAGACTTCGTAATGAAGTCGCTGAGACAGCCTGCTTTGTACCCTTATTCCAACTAATTCGAGATCAGACAAACCATTGTTTCAAAATAACGCCGAACGAAACCGCACTGACAACCGCTCCGGCGAAGCTGTAAACGCCCGCGCGAATCCGCTGCTCGAACATCTTCACGATACCGAAGCTCAGCAATCCGAATATCAGCATAATAAACACCGCGCCTGTTATAAACAAGGCAGCAGAAATGGCACTAACGTCAACCAGAGTCACGAATAACACTCCCTATGCAAGTCTTTACTTGCATTATAGCCAAGCCGGTGCCGTATAGCCAGCAGGGGAAGATAGGAAGTTCGAACAAATTCGTGACATTTATAAGGTAAACGGGCTGCTCTTACAGCCCATGAATGGTTGCATGGTGTACACGTTTACTTGACGGACGTTTACGCAGCTTGATCTTGAGCACTGCGCCATCGTACTCCGCATGACAGGAGCGTGGCAGCACAAGCTTCGGCAGTTTAATGATTTCATCACTTTTGCCGGCCATGCCGCTTAGCTTCACGCGATCCTCCTTCACGACCAGACGAAGCTCGGAGAGATCGGCCGATTCTCCGAGCGGATACGTTACGATCACATATCTCTTCGTTTCTACAATATTAGATGAAGCAGAATTTAGTGCCGAGGAAACTGCGGGCAATGCTTTGTTCATCATACTGCGGACGTAATTCTCGATCCAATCGGATTGGCGGAAGATATCGAATCCTTTGGGCAGCTGCTGCCCATCCATCCAATCCTCTAGTTCTTCCCACTTTGATTTCGATGACATACTAGCGCACCTCCGCCTAACGCCGTTATAACATCCAGTTTATGCGGGCGGCTCCATAGGCGCTACTGCCGGATTGTGTCTTAACGCATCCGTTAGGATGAATGTGCTTCAAATTCACATCTGGGCATTTGCCGCATACGATGTAACAAATGCTCGCTGAAAACCAGACTAGGGAGAGTGAGACATCATGCCCGCTATTGTAGGCTTCGTTAAAGTAATCAGTGTCGGATCCAGCGCTGTCGTTCAATTCGGTGATTCTGTTCAAATCTCTCCGTCCAGCTCATCCAAAACGTATGCGGGTTCAGGCTCCTTCCTCACCGGCGGTTTGACCAACTCGAACAATGCTGTCAGTTCGACGAACACCAGTGATCCGGATGTCCAAGACAATACGAATAATGAAGTTGCTAACGGAGTGAACATCTAATGCAGCTTACGGTTCATCAAACCATTACGATCCACCAGCTTCGTGTAGACAGCGTAGCAAACTCCTCCGTCCTGCAGGTTGGGACGGCTGGAGCGATTTCTTCCCTCTCGCAGATGTACAATTCAGGAGGATTTACAGAGCCGGCACCGTTGCTTAACGAAGAGCTCAGCACGGAGAATCCGCTGAACTTCGTTCCGCTGCCCAATCCGAATTAACAAGGAGGTGCCTACGAGCGTATGCAACCGGCAAATACACCGCCTACTCCTTGGCAACTATGGAACGCGTTTAGCCAGCATATTCATAAGCTGCAGTGTCAGCTCGACGAGCAGCAGGCTGTAATCAACCGGCTTAGCAAGCAGCTCGAGGCGCTGAATGTACGTTTGGATGCCGCAGAATCAAAGCCAAGCTATCACATCGATACCATTCAATATCATTTCGACCAATTAAAGGTCGAGAAGCTCGATGGTACATTGAACATCGGGCTGACACCTCCTAACGAGGAACAAATCAAAGAAATCGGTCAAATTGTAATGCCAAATGGGAACAGCACGGTAGTTGTCAATGATCCCGGCCATAAGTCGGTAACCGACAAACCGCCCGTGAACAATCTCAAGCCTAACGTATTCCCGGCACAACCCGGGAGTGTTGGTCCCGGCCCCGTACCCGGACCCGGTTCTGTATTGCCCACTTCTCCCTATCCGGAAATCCGCTTAGTGATTGATCGATACTTGGATCAGAATGCACCTCAGCAGCTCAGTGAGCTTGAAGCTGAGCTCGGCCTCTCGCTCGATCCCTATCACCGCAGGCTGATCATAGAGGATATTCGCAAGCAAATGAGTGCCCGAATTCAATTCTATATCCAAGCCGCTGAACATGAGGCCAAGAGCGGCAGTTCATCCCCTGAAGGAAGCCACGCGCCTAGCGATGCCCAGATCCAAGAGGCGATTATTGGGAAGACGACGCGTGACATCCACGCTGCGCTTCGCAGCTATTTGTCCCGATTGCAAAATTAGTAAGAAGGAGCCTTCTTTCTATGCAAATGCAGATGCATGTAGTGAACCATGTGCTCGCTGTCGGCAGTATCCAATTAACCGGTGTAGCGAGCGCCTCGATACTTCAAATCGGCGATACCGAGGAGATTACGCTCATCTCCATGTTCGATACACCGCCGGAGTCGGTTATCGTCGGCCCGATTGCACCGCTAGACGAACCGCAAGGTGCAAGCCGCGCAGAAGGCGAAGCAGACGTGTTCAAGAAAGAAACGATCGAAAAGCTGGAAGAGATGGGATTATGAGAAGCAACCCCGTTCTTACGGCTTACAGCGAAGAAATGTCGGACTACCCTGTACGGGTTTCCGAGGTAGGCGGACTGTACTTAACGAACGTAGGCAATGCATCAGTCGTGCAAATCGGTGATCGAGCAGAAGTAAACGCTTCGCTTCGTGCTCTGGCTGTACAACGAGCGGCTGATCATGCCGAATCAGGCAAAGTTTATTTCGAATCGTATTCCATATTCGATCGTAAGACACCGAGCTGGGACCCGCTTGGAACCGCGTCCGATGACGTACCTACGTTCATTCGGACTACCAACCTGCAGCCTGCCATCAGCGTCGGCTGTATCGAAGTCATCGCCGTCAGCAGCGCGGCAAACGTGCTAATCGGCAACGGTTTGAAGATGCGCGCGGAATCCAGAGTCAAACATATCCGCCAATATGCCCGTTCCATGCCAACGGGCAGCACTATTCCCGCTTCTCCTTGCTAATGTTGGGTAGGCTGCTGTCGTAGAAGGCTGTTCACCCTGCGCAACCGCTGCTTTCCCCATTGGGCGAATGCGTAATTACGAATGCACCCCGTACAAACGTCCAATCGATTCCGTCTCCAAGGCATATATTACAAATGTGATATGAAACATCACAAATTAACCACTCAGGAGGTATGTACAGTGGGATATATGCAAGGTGTAGGCGGCGCAGGAGTCGGTTGCGGTGGCGGACCAGGCCTTTGGACTAGTGCAGGCGTAATTCTTGTACTTTATATTTTGCTCGTAATCGTTCTTCGCGGCGGCTTTTTATGATCTCGATCTCCCAATAACCAAAAACCGGTCTTGCCTTCGGGCAAGACCGGTTTTTGCTATCCGTGCGTTTCAGCCATGCCAGGTCCTAACTTGCTATAGCAATGGTACGTACACATCCACCTCTGAAGGCCATAGCGGCTTATGGATCTGATAAACCTCCATTGCCATCCCCCGCTTATTGTTGCTTAAGCCTTGTGCCTTGATATAGGCATGAAGAAGCTCATAAGGATCACCTTGTAAGGCACGGACCAACACATAACGCTGGGGTGGAATCGTAAACCCGATCATCCCTTCAGGAACTTCAGGCAGCGAACGAACCTCCATGCAGGATAAATATGTGAACAGCTGATCGCAAACGAACGATGGACAAACATAAGAGCCGGCGTCCACAAGATTCTTGATTTCGAACCTGCGGGCAATAAACGACTTTAAGTGCTGTTCAACCCGCTTGGGATCGTGATTGGCAAAAACAGACGTAATCGCCGTTCCTACATAATGCCGCTCGGGAAGCGAGATTTCCTGTACATCATCAATTGAACTCACAGCGTAATACCCCCATTCACGAGATAAGCCGAGACCTTCCAATCTTTGGTGTTCAGCAATAGACTAGCCTCCCGCATATCCTCCGTCAAGCTAAATTTTCCGTAAGGCTCAAGGCTTACGACAAAGCACTGTCAACGCCAGTTTGCATCAGCGTTACTTCTTCGCAGCAATCTCCTCGCACAACCGCTCAATCAAGGCTTCTATTCGCATGGAGCCGATGTCGCCATGCCCCCGCTGCCTTACTGCTGCTGTATTCGAATGGCGCTCCGTTTCACCAAGAATCAGCATATACGGTACTTTCTCAAGCTGCGCCTCGCGAATCTTATAGCCCAGCTTCTCGCTGCGATAATCCACTTCAACACGCATACCGGATTGTTCAAGCTTCCGTTTCAACTCATACGCGTAGTCTTGATCAGCTCCTGAGACCGGGATCACCTTCACCTGAATCGGCGCCAGCCAAATCGGGAACGCTCCGGCATAATGCTCAGTCAAGATGCCGATGAACCGGTCAATCGATCCATAGACAGCTCTGTGGATGACGATCGGGCGATGCTTCTGACCATCCTCCCCGATATACGACAGATCGAATTTCTCCGGCATTTGAAAATCAAGCTGTATTGTCGCGCACTGCCAGCTTCTCTTCAGCGCATCGAGAATATGGAAATCAATCTTGGGCCCATAGAATGCGCCGTCGCCTTCATTCACGCGATATGCAATTCCGCGATTGTCCAGCACCTGCGCAAGCGCGGCTTCCGCTTGATCCCACAGCTCCGGTTCCCCCATTGAATCCTCCGGCCGAGTGGAGAGCTCAATTCGATATTCGAAACCGAACACGGCGTAAATGTCGTCAATAAGCGATATAACGCGGCCAATCTCGGCTTCGATTTGATCCGGCCTCACGAAGAGATGGGCGTCATCCTGGCAGAAAGTCCGTACACGCATCATGCCGTTCAACGCGCCGGAGTACTCATGGCGATGCACTTGACCGAATTCGGAGATCCGAATCGGCAGCTCGCGGTACGAGTGCAGGCTGTTTTTGTAAATCAACATATGACCAGGGCAATTCATAGGCTTGAGCGCAAAGGCAGTCTCATCGACTTTAGTGAAATACATATTGTCTTTGTAATGGTCCCAATGCCCCGATTGCTCCCATAGCCGCTGGTTGAGCATAAGCGGTGTCCGCACCTCGTCATAATCGCGCTCCTGCTGCAGCTGCCTGGAGAACTGCTCCAGCTCATTTCGAATTGTCATTCCTTTAGGCAGATAGAACGGCATGCCTGGCGCTTCTTCCGAGAACATGAACAGCCCAAGCTCTTTGCCTAACTTTCGATGATCCCGTTTCTTCGCTTCCTCAAGCATACTCAGATGCTCGTCAAGCTGCGCTTTCTTCGGAAACGCAGTGCCGTAAATCCGTTGTAACACGGCATTCTCGGCATCTCCCCGCCAGTATGCTCCTGCGACCGACAACAGCTTAAACGCCTTAATCCGGCCAGTGAATGGCAGATGAGGTCCGCGGCATAGATCCGAGAACTCGCCTTGCTCATAGATCGAGATCTCAGCCGAGTCCGGTAAGCCACGAATCAATTCCACTTTCAATGACTCTCCTTGCGAATCAAACCATACCAGCGCATCCGCACGACTAACCACTCTCCGTACGATCGGTAGATTCTGCTGTACGATACGCTCCATTTCTTTCTCGATGGCAAGCAAATCAGCAGGTGTGAGTGGACGCTCAATCGCGACATCGTAATAAAACCCATCTTCGATCACTGGGCCAACTCCGAGCTTCACCGCCTCATTACCATAAATCCGCTTAATCGCTTGCGCCATCAGATGTGCAGTGCTGTGACGCAGAATGGCCACTCCCGCATCACCATCGAGTGTAACGATCTCTACCTCACTATCCGCATCCAGCCGATAACTTAAATCGACCTCCCTGCCATTTACCTTGCCTGCCACCGCATTCTTCCCGAGCGCGGAGCTGATTGCCAGTGCCACTTCAACTACCGAAACCCCTGCTTCAAAGCTCCTTACACCACCGTCTGGCAGCTTTACCTTAATCCCATTTTCCACGAGTCTTCCTCCATTCGATAAATTGAACGCAAAAAAACGCACATGTCCCAAGGGACGAGTGCGTTCAGACTCGTGGTTCCACCCTAATTCGACCCAGCCGATCGCGATCAGTCGCGGGGTCCTTCTTAGCATCCGGTAACGGGGATTAATCGGTGCCATTTACAACCGCGACACAGAATCGACGGGTTCAATGTTACGGCTGCAAAGGGGTAACTCCGCATCTCAGGGCTGAAGGAGCTTGCAGCAATCGCTCCTCTCTCTGTGCAGCCTGACGTATGGGAATCCTGTCTTTGGTCTTCGCCTGCTATGTTGCTGTGTTCCATATTATAGAGTCCATCCGAACAAAGTTCAAGAGGCATTCGCATAATTTTCTGATTATTTCAGATTATGCGATAAGCTCTGCTCGTTCATAAGCAGTTCCATATTCGCTTCATGACGCTTCCGGAATCCGATTTTGAACCGATAGTCTTGCAGATCCATAAAGGTCTCGAATCGGCTCGTTCCTTCTCCCAGCTCAAGCTGCTCTTCACAAAGACTCAGATATTGTTCCGAAACTTCGGCCCGATGCAAGATTTCATCTTGATCTGCCGTCACACTGCCATGACTGGGGAGCAACAGCAGACCGGGAACTGACCATGCATAAGCTGCAATCTTCTCCAGCGTGCTCCGGTATGTGGCGAAGGTGTCAAACACAAAGGGAAATTCGATGTCCGACACATAATCACCCGTAATGAGTGCCCCGTTTGGTTCCACAAGGCACATCAATCCATCTCCGTTATGTCCGTATGCCGTTCGGAAGGTCAGAACGGTTTCGCCGATAACCAGCTGTTCGCCATCTTGCTCGATGACATGATCTACATGCGGAAATGCAATGCTGTATGGACGGCTGATATAGAATTCATCGTCCAAGCGCTCGACAACCGATACCCGCTCCACTTTGTCCGGGTGATTAGCGAATGCCGTTCCCGCAATAACGCTGCAATCTGTGAAGGAACCATAACCGACGATATGGTCAAAATCGGAGTGGGTAAAGAACACATACAACGGGCGATTACCTTTCATTGCATCCACATGCTTCCGAATGGTCGCCAGCTCCGATGGCAAATAATTCGGATCTACGATCAAGACTAGATCCTTCGTCTCGATGACAAAGCAGTTGGTCTGATAGAGCTCACTTTGAAAAACAGAAATGCCATCCGATTGATAGGTTAACATGACTCACTCTCCTCCTCGCCGTCGCATTTTTCAGACGTTGGAACTTCAGCGTTAAACGGATACGGTTCAAGCGGCGTTTGAAGCAATGAAGAATACATATCCGCATGCTGCCAAGTCAAGCTCTCCAGCGACAATGGATCCAGACTTACCTGCAGGCCGAGCCCATTGGATATGATCTCCAGCCGCTCTCCGTTGCGCGTTCTAATCTTACGAACCGTCACGCTGGCAAACTCATTGGCAATCCGAATCTCTTGTTCTGCCGACATCCTGCCGCCCCCTTCTATAAGAAAATACCTAAGCTGCTTATTCCCATCGTAGTATGATCCAGCCGCACGAACCGTTTCGCCAGCTTCCACTCCCCTGCGCTGCCGCAAGCCCGAATCGTGTCTTCACGCTCACCTGACACTAAATCGTATGCCGGGCTGTCAAAGCGACTTCGGAACAACAGCAAATTGCTGATGACGACCATCTCCAGCGCACCTTCACTGCTCTCTCGAACATCTGCCAACCGGAAATTCGACAGAAAATGTCTGGTCCGAGACGGCGGATCCTCTGCCCAGTTGTAGTCAGAGAATGTCCGCTCCACACGCATTTGGATCGATGCCAGATTCTCGTTCATATGAAAGGCTTGATCGCTGAACGGGCTTGGCGCATGACGTTCCCGCGTTAGCCTGATCGGAATTTGATAGCGGATATCACTTGTCAGCAGGGTCATCCAATCTGCATAGTTTCCGTTGTCCAGCAGCTCTGCCTCGTGTATCAGGAAACGCTCTCCCTCCTTCAGCAACTGCTCGGTTCCACGCTCAACAATCACGGTTTCTTCCCCCATAACAGCCCATTCCTTCCCCCTAATGCTAGATTTCATCTTCATCGTCAAGCATCGTATTCACGTACGATTCATAGAAATAACGCTGATTGCCTTCCCCATATCGCGGATAGTAGGCGACGCCCGGGAGTGGCCATTCCTCGTCTCGTTTCGCCTTGCCCATCCCGTTCATCCCCATTTGGAAATTGAGCTTCAAATTATTCTTCGCAAACCGATTGCCTGCCGTCTGCGTAATCGTCTCCCATGTCATCGAATCATCCATCTCGAAAATCCCCGCCAAGCTGAATGTCGCTGAACCAGCACGATAAGAAGCTTCTTTGAACGCTTGCGGCGTATTCTTAAACATGAGGAACCAGTTCCAAATTTCGATTTGGTCCGGGCCCTTCGGACGCCACTGTCGCATACTGATGAACGGCACAGGGGGCAAATTCCGCTCCGGCGTGACGGTCATAAGCAGGAATGAGCTGTTTGGAAATATATTACCGAGCATTTCCTTGGAGTCTCGAACGATCTCAAGTCCTTTCGGCTCCAGCCGATCCAAGCGGAAGGTATCGACGATTTCCTGCGGGAAATTCCAGTAAGGCATCTCAATGACCTGTTCGGTTTTATCGAGCGAAATGTCGACGCAATGTCCGTTCCCGGCAAGAATCTGCTCGCCGTTCATATTCGCCAGCATGGAGAATGGCGATGAACCCACTTCATACGCGGAATGGTGCAGGAAGATCAGGTGATACGCGTCGCCGCTGAAGTTTTCCGCCGCAACCTTCCAATTCGCATTCACGATCCAGCGCTGAGGTTCGCCAATGACTTCGAGTCCCTCATCCTGCAACCCGAACAGCAGATCCAGGTAGTACTTGCTGTCCGCAAGATATTCCTCAAGCGGCGGCGTCTCCTTATCCAGACACGCGAAAATCAATCCGTGAATCGTATCGCAGCGCGCCGCAAGCATGCCCCAATCCTTCTTGTTCAGCCCGTTGTAGGCATGCTGCTGCGCTGGCATTCCGATGAGGTTACCGTTGTTTTTATAAATAAATCCATGGTAGGGACAGCGAAAATGCGATGCGTTCCCTTTCTCCGCCCGGCATACTCGAACGCCGCGATGAACGCAGGCATCCAACATGACACGAATTTCTCCGGACTCGTCACGGTTCACGATGAACGGATCTTCGCCGATATAACGAAGCACATAATCGCCTGCGGATGGAATTTCCGATTCATGGCCCACATAGATCCATTTTTTCGTAAAAATTTTCTCCATTTCAAGCTCATACAGCTCGCGGTCATTGAAGATACCTACTGGGATTATGCCTTCCTTCAAGCTCTCTCTCATTTCGCGGAGCAGCGATTTGGCATGGCTGTATGCTGGTGCACCCTTCGTCTCTGTTTTCATCGTCTTGCACCTCGCTCTTCTAATTTGGTTAGTAAGGATTAAACGTCAGCCAGCTCGCATATTCGCGCACACTATCATAGAATGGCCGCGATGGCTCGTAGCCGATTTCTTCGCGCGCTTTCGTAATATCGAAGGTGCCATAATGATCCAGCTCCGAGAATCGGCCTTCCCCGACTTCGATCACGGCGTCCGGGTACAGCTCCTTCACGAAGGCGATCAGCTCGCCGAACGTTGTTTTATAGCCAGCCGTTATGCTGTATACATAGCTCTTCATGTCCTTCGCTTCCATAGCACAGATGCATGCCTGCGCCACATCTTTCACGTGCACATACTGGAAGCCGTAGTCGCGGCCTTCTTTCAGGTAGGTCGGCACTCCCTTAATGGCATTCACGATTAGATCCTTCATGTAGCACTGCATAAACTGTCCTGGCCCATAGAGCCAACCCGGCCGCAACGACGGGATTTCTAAGCCATACAGATTGCGATAGCCGTAGGCCAACTTCTCCGTGAACACCTTCGTAGCACCGTATACGCCGCTCGGATGAAGCGGTACATCCTCCGTCACTGTGCCTAGCTCAGCATTGTTGCCGTAGGCGTATTCGGAGCTCAGGTTAACCACTCGTTTGATGCCGGACAGTCTGGCCGCTTCGAAAATATTCGTCGTGCCAACCGCATTGGTCATTACCGTCTGATACGGAATATCGATGGCAGTCACGGGATGGGAGATGGCAGCCGTATGAATGATGCGATCGATCTTATACGTGCGGATCGTCTCCAGAATAAGAGGCAAATCCAGCAAATCGCCTTGTACATAGGTGAGGGATTCATCTCCCCCGTTATCCTTCACTCTGCGATCGTAGCTGACGACGCGGTAGCCGCGCTCTCTCAGCATCGGAACCAGATTGGAGCCCAAGAAACCCATACCGCCGGTTACTAGAATATTCATTTATTAGTCCTCCCTATTTCTCGTCTGCCAGTTGATTGATAAATGTTGGATTGTACAGCTTGCTCATATCTGGTAACTCATCGATAAATTTCAGATCCTTCAGAAAGGCACCGACCTGCTCGCCGTTATATTTCACGGAGGTGTAGGCTTCTGCTTCCTTCTGAGCGGCTACATTATCGTTCAAATCATATACTTTCACACCTTCTAGGGAGATCTTAAATTCCTCCGGCGTAATCTCTGCATGTTTCGCCATAATGGCAATTGCCTCATCCGGACTGTCCTTGAGGAAGCTTACGGCGTCGAACCAAGCCGCCATGACGTTCTTAACGTCCTCTGGGCGATCCTTGATGATGCTTTCGCGGAAAGCGATGGTGTCCATCAGGAGTCCCGGTGTCTCTTTCGAAGAAAAGAGCAGCTTCCCCTTTCCCGAGCTTAACGTTTCGCTCAGGAATGGCTCCCAGATGACAGCGGCGTCGATTTTGCCTGCTAGGAAGGATGAGCCAGCGTCCGCAATCGCCATATTGAAGTAGTTAATATCCTTTTCTGATAAACCGTGCTGTTTGAGGACGGTCAACATGAAGAATTGATCCACCGTGCCCAGCTCTGTTGCAATTCGCTTCCCTTTCAAATCCTCAAAGCTCTTAACCGAGGGGTCGACCACAAAACCATCTGCACCGTCGGAGTAATCAATAATAATCGGAATTTGCAGTTTAATGCCTTTGCCAACCGGTGGCAGCGTGTCACTGAGGGTTTGGCTGTTCGCATCTACATTGCCGGAATTCAGTGCCGACAAACCGTCGCTGTAGCTAGGGAACCATTCGAGCTCCACATTCACATCGCGCTTCTCGAAAAACCCCTTCTCCTGCGCCACATACCAGAGAAAATAGGTCGGGAACGGATTCAGGCCGATTTTGAGCGGATCACTGGATTTCTCCGTGCCGCTGCCGTTACTGCTCGCGCAGCTGCTCAGCAGCAAACCTGCCATCATGCATGTCGTAATGATCGATAATACACGCTTCTTCATGGTTTGTTCCCTCCACTCGATTAACTTAAAGCGATTGTAAACCTTTGTGCTACACAAAAGTCAATCGCAATGTTATATTTTATAACATGATCGTGTGAGAGAGGTGTTTTTCCCATGAAAGAACGGCTATCTATTAGCGAAATGGCGCAGCTGCGCGGAATTTCTGCCGAGACGCTGCGTCATTACGACAGAATCGATCTGTTTAAGCCTCAGCATGTCGATCCCCATACCGGCTACAGGTACTATTCGATTTTTCAATACGAGGTTCTTGGTACGATTAAAGAGCTGCGTCAGCTTGGAATGAACACGAACGAAGTGAAACAGTATTTCAATGAGCGCAATATAAAGAATTCAACCGATATCTTAGCAGCCAAACACGAAGAGCTCGTCCATAAGCTGAAAGAAATGACGGCGCTCGAGGAGAATATCCGAGATAAGCTGGCTTTTCTAAGGGAAGTTATTGCCGAGGTAGGCAGCCCAGCCGTTACAATACGTCAACTGGAGCGCCGGAAGCTATTTACGCTGCATCAGAAGATAAACAGCAACCTGGAGCTGTGTTATGGCGTGCTGGGATTGGAGAACAGACTCACGGAAACGGCTCCGTTGCTTGCCAGCAACAGGCTTGGCGTCCTGCTGTCACAGGTAGACTTGGGGGCTCGTCGATTCGAGTCTCCGTCTACGATCTTCGTAGTGGCTAAGCGAGCTGCTTCTGTTCCGAAGGAGAATTTGATTATCATCCCCGCCGGTTCGTTCGCTTGTATTCGGTATTACGGGGAACTGTGGAATCGCAGCGAAAGTCTCGATACACTGTGCCGCAAGCTTGAAGAGGATGGATACGAAATAACAGGCGATGCACTGCAAATCATGCAAGTCGACATTACGATTACCGATAATCCAAGCGAGGTCATGTTTGAGATTCAAGTCCCTATCCGTAAGAAATCAGAAACAGCAGCTATTACGGCGGATGAGCCGTAATAGCTGCTGTTTTCATTTGTTCTATACTTTGGCGGAGAGCTCCGCATATTTCTCTGCATACCGCGTAACCGACTGCACATAAGTCGCATGAGACCATGTGAGCGGCGCTACGGAGAGCGGGCTGCCGTCAAGCGGATGCAATTGCTCCGGCAGGACACCGCTTGATAGTGCGTGTTCGACTACCCAGTTGAGCGTTTCGCGAGGACGGACCAGGTCGCTTAATTGCTTCGCCGATTCGATCTCGAAGTTCGCAATCCACAGCGTGCATATGATCCATGGATTACCCGGCACATTCTCGATATCTCCAGACTGCTGGAAGTAATAGTCGTTCGTGTAACGCGCAACGCCGCCGACACTTGTACGGATCGTCAGTCCATCACGAATCGCATTCATTGTCTTAATTACGCGTTCGTCCTCGACAGGCAGCACACCGAATTCCCAGATACCGAATAAGCTGCTCTCCAAAGTCATATCCTTCACCCAGCGGTTATCCTTCTGGATTAAGCCGCGCGCGAATCTGCCAGATTCTTCATCCCAGAGATGGGTAATCATCCCGTGTTTGATGGATTGCGCCGTATTGCGAAGATGATCGCTGCGTTCGTAATCCCCGAACAGCTCTGTAAAGAAGGCCGCCGCCATTAATCCGCCGTAAACGGAAGCAACGGTATAGGTCCATATGCCGTAACGTTCTTCCCACAGATCATAGCTAGGCTTCGGAAGTGACAGGCTATGCTCCATATATTGACTCAAGAAGGCTGCGCCTTTGCGAATCAAATTGTTATAAAGCGACTGGGGCAGCTCGATGACTTGATGCCGCGTGTAATCCCTCCACAGGGCAAACAGCACTAACGCTGTTTCGTCCTCTTGAATCGGCAAGCGCCGGCTTCCCTGCACGATATACGGATGCCAGCTGGAGCCTACCGTTCCATCAGGATTGTATTTGTGAAACAAGTATCCATCCGGTGAGAGCGTCTGCGCGCAGAACTGGAAGAACGGCGCGATTACGCTTTGGAATCCTGCAGCAGACATCGCATCGGCAATCAATGCTCCGTCACGCGGCCACATATAGCTATAGTGGTCACGATTATATTGCAGAATATCCGTGTCATTCGCTGCTACGATTGCTCCCCGTTCATCGGTTTGCGTCCGAACGAGCAGCAAGCTTAAGCGAAACATGTTCGCCGCTTCCTCATTCAGATCACCCAGATTATTCTCCGCGCGGTGGAGCCAATGCTTCCAATAAATCACGATTCGGCTCAACAATTTCTCCGGGTGGCTCTCTTGAACATATTGATTAAGAGATTTGACTTCTTCTAAATTCTTGCCGATCGACATCCAGTAATAGACTGTCTTCTCTCCGCCTGCAGGCACAACCGTACGGAAGCTGATCGTACTGTCAACAGAACCTTGCGCGATAGAGTTGCCCATCAGCGTTCCGTCCTCAGCGTCCCGCCAGGTTCCTTCTGCGGATTGGAATCGTTTAATCCCCGTCGTATATTGCATGATGCCGCCTTCATCCGAGAAGCCGTTGAACATGAAATACGAGGAGCGTTTATAGTGATAAAGCGTATGGTTCTCCGGATAATAGGCTGCCGTGTCTCCTACCTCCGAACCGTCAATCATGAGATCATGATGGAAGAACAACCGGAATTCACGCGGATCTGCACCTAGATTGCGCACGACTACGCGTTTGATGTAGATGCATTCCCGCTGATGAATGCCGTCATTCATATGCAGCTCCACAGCGAGACGTTCGTTACGCGCGATGACATTTGTTACAAGTGAGTCCTCGACGTAAGACAGCTCAAACTTCCATTCCGGATCTTCCAGCCAGGAAAACTGTCCCCCTGCCCATATCCCAAATCGACAATATTGGCCGCCCACATGATTCAGTTGACCGACGAAAGGATAGTAGATGTCTCGGATGTAGTTGTTTCGGTCCAAATTAATCAGTATTTTACCATTGCCAATTACGAGATGACGGGCCATTGGTGACTCTCCTTTCGATTAGGCGCAATCGCACTATATAACGACATATAGGCTTTCGCTGAACGCGTCCAGCTGATATCATCTTTGGCACCATTGGCCACGATTCGCTGCCACACTTCTTCATCTTGATAGAACTCGAGCGCTCTGCGTATCGTAAAGAGAAGATCATGCGCGTTATAGTTAGTAAAGCTAAAGCCGTTTCCTTCGCTTGTAAACTCGTTAAACGCCTGAACAGTATCCTTCAAACCGCCAGTCTCACGGACAATCGGAACAGACCGGTAACGCAGCGCCAGAAGCTGGCTAAGTCCACAAGGCTCGAACTGCGAAGGCATCAAGTACATATCGCTGCCGGCATAGATTCTGCGAGCCAGACCGTCGTTAAACCCAAACCAAGTCGTAACCTGCCCGGGCTTCTTCAGCTCTGCACGGCGAAACATTTGCTCGAAGTTCCAATCACCGGAACCTAGCACGACCAACTGAACATCTTCCTTCAGGATCTGCTCCAGTACCGCTTCAATTAAATCAAAGCCTTTCTGATCGACCAGTCTGGATACGATACCGATTAACGGCGTTGACTCCGATTCCGTCAGGCCCAGCTCACGCTGAAGCGCAAGCTTGTTCTTCCGTTTGCGAGGTAATGATCCTCGATAAGGAACATCCACAGCCGGATCATTCATCGGATCAAACAGTTCCGTATCGATGCCGTTCACGATTCCGACCAAATCCTCTGAGCGGTAACGCAGCAGCCCTTCCAGCTTCTCTCCATACGCTTCCGTCTTGATTTCCTCCGCGTAAGTAGGGCTTACCGTCGTCAGCTTGTCCGCATACCGCAAGCCACCCATCATGCAGTTGCCGGCACCATAGAAATCAATGCCTTCCGAACCAAACAATTCATCCCCGGAACCAAGCAGATCCTTCAGCAGCTCTCGCCCGAATACCCCTTGATATCTCAAATTATGGATGGTGTACACAGAAGCGATGTCCCGGCATGCCGGGTCGTGTTTGTATCTGGTTTTGAGCAGGAACGGAATGAGTCCGGTTTGCCAATCATGGCAATGAATAATATCAGGCCGGAAGTCCATATGATACAGCGACTCCATCACGGCAAAGCAGAAAAATACGAACCGCTCCGCATCATCGCCATATCCATACAGCACGCCGCGCTTGAAATAAAATTCGTTATCGATCAAATAGTAGACAATGCCGTCGATTTCGGCCTTGAGCAGGCCGCAGTACTGGTCCCGCCAGCCCAGCCGCACGTTAAAGGTGGCAATGGTCTCGAACTGTTCCGCCATTGCAGCCGGAATCGTATCGTACTTGGGCAGAATGACGCGCACATCGGCGCCGACTTTAGAACGCAGTGCTTTCGGCAATGCGCCGGCTACATCAGCGAGGCCGCCCGTCTTCACGAGCGGCACCGCTTCAGAAGCAGCGAATAATACATTCATTGTATGGTTTCACCTCTACTCAACTTTCTATCTCTCTAGATTTGCAACGAATGCCGACAACAATAGGATTTAGATGACTTTCCGCTTAACTGCCAGGAATGGCGACACTTCGGCACCGCGCAGCTCACGGCTGCGTTCCACGGTGACATCCTTGTCGAGGATGACATGATCCACGAAGCTATGCTCTCCGATAATACCGTTCTGCATAATGATGCTGTTGCGCACAACGGCACCTTTGCGTACATGGACGCCTCGGAACAATATGCTGTTGATTACCGTTCCTTCGATGATACATCCGTTTGCAACGAGGGAATTCGACGTCTTCGCCCCTTCTGCATAACGGGCCGGCGGCTCATCTTTGACTTTGGTGTAGATCGGGCCCGGCTCATAGAACAGGCTCTTCCACACCTCAGGACGAAGAAGCTGCATGTTGTTTTTGTAATAGCTGTTCAATGTATTTACGACGCCAAGATAACCATCATACGCGTAGCTTTGAATGTGGAGATCGTTTACTCGCGACATAATCGCGTGGCGGACAAGATGATCCTGTCCTTGCGCAAGCGAAGTATCCACAAGCTCAAGCAGCAGCTCCTTGCGCATCAAGTACATCTCCATCGAGATCAGATCGCTTTCCAGCCGGCCGTAATGATCCTGCATCGCCGTGACGCGTCCTTTCTCGTCCGTTTGCAGTTTGCGCGCTTTACCGCCAAACAGCTCCGTCTGCTCTTTCGTAACGACCGTAATGTCCGCGCCGCTAGCTTTATGCGAAGACAGCATGGCGTCATAATCCACGTTGCAGACCATATGACTGCGTGTTACCAGCACGTACTCTTGCGACGAGCGCGTAAAGTAATCACGGTGCTGATAGAAGTGATACAAATCGCCGCGACGCACTTCGTTTACGTCATCCGTTACCGGTGGCATGATGAACAACCCGCTCTGACGATGATGTAGATCCCAATGCTTGCCGGAACCCAAATGGTCGATAAGGGAACGATATTTGGTTTGCGCGAACACGCCAACCTTCGTAATCCCTGAATTCACCATGCTTGAAAGTGTGAAATCGATAAGCCGGAAGCGCGCTCCGAACGGAACAGTAGCCAAGCAGCGGCTTGCCGTCAAGGACTCTAGTTCATCTGATTCGTGGATAAGATTTATGACACCTAGTATGTTGGAGTTCATGACTGCTCTACCTCCTGCAACGAATGAGTAGCCGTAACGAGTTCATCACTTCCAATAACCGTAACTGAGCTTGAATCCGGACTTCCGATCACGACCCCGTCGCCGATGATGGCTCCTTCGCCAATAATGGCACGATAGATACGAGCCCCTTTGCCGATCTTTACGTTCGGCATAATGACCGATTCGCGCACTTGACTGTCAAGGCCGGACTGGACCCCATGGAACAGTACCGATCGATGAACAAGCCCCTCTATCAAGCAGCCCTCCGTAATGAGAGAGTCTACGATGTCTGCGGTAGCCGCAGAATAATGAGCCGGTCGATTCGGGTTAACGGAATATATCCGCCAGTCGCGGTCGTTCAGATCAAGCGCCGGTTTCTCCGAGAGCAGATCCATATTGGCTTCCCATAAACTCTCAAGCGTACCGACATCTTTCCAGTATCCGTTGAATGTGTAGGACTGAAGCTTCACGCCGTCCTGCAGCATAGCCGGAATGATGTCTTTGCCGAAGTCATTGCCGGACAACCGATTCGCTTCATCGCGAACCAAATACTGCTGCAAGACCGGCCAGGAGAAAATATAAACACCCATCGATGCCAAATTGCTGGTAGGCACTTTCGGTTTCTCTTCAAACGAAGTGATGGCACCTTCATCGTCAACATGCATAATGCCGAAGCGGCTTGCTTCCTTCCAGCCTACTTCGATACACGCGATCGTAACATCGGCACCACGCTCCTCATGCTCTCGCAGCATGAGCTCGTAATCCATCTTATAAATATGATCGCCTGAGATCACTAATACATAGTCGGGGTCGTACCGATCGATGAACCCCATATTTTGATAGATTGCATTCGCGGTGCCTTTATACCACATACCGCCTTTTTGCTTGACATAAGGAGGAAGTATTGCCATTCCGCCGTCGCGTCGGTCTAGTCCCCATGGACTGCCGATTCCGAGATAGGTGTTCAGGACCAGCGGCTGATATTGCGTCAGAACGCCGATTGTGTCGATGCCCGAATGTGCACAGTTGCTTAAAGTAAAATCGATAATTCGGTACTTCCCGCCAAAATGGACCGCTGGCTTTGCTACATCTTTCGTTAGCACGCCGAGTCTTTTTCCTTCTCCTCCGGCAAGAAGCATGGCCACCATACGTTTTCTGCCCATGGACACACTCTCCTTCTTTACTGCAACGGCTTGCTGCAGTAGGTGTAATGATTGCTGTCAATCAGTGATGCGTGGTTTAGCGATCAATGCGGTCAAGTGACCCCTTGGCAAGTACCAGCAATTGAATCGATAGCGGTGGAAGTTCAAGCGAAATGTTGCAAGGCCTTCCATGCCATGGTGCCGGTTTGCTATATAGAACTTCCGGAATGTCCGTTAAGACACCGCCGAAGGCTGCCGCCTCACTGTGTAAAACGATCCGGTATTCACCGGATTCAGGTACGCCGATTCGATAGTCGGAGTAGTGATGATAGGAGAAATTACAGACAACAATCATGAACTCGCCACTCGCATGTCCGCGGCGCATGAAGACGATGACGCTCTGCGCGGCGTTGTGGACGTCAATCCATTCAAATCCGCCGGGATCGCAATCCCGCTCCCAAAGCGATGGCTGCTCGCCATATATATGATTAAGGGATTTAACATAATGGTGCATGCTCCCGTGAGCACGATATTCAAGAAGCTGCCAATCAAGTGCCTCAGCATCTTTCCATTCGTCGAACTGTCCCCACTCACCGCCCATAAAGAGCAGCTTCTTGCCCGGATGCGTCATCCAATAGCCGTAGAATAAGCGGAGCTGTGCGAATTTCTGCTCATAGGTGCCGGACATTTTGTTCAGGAGCGAATGTTTTCCGTGCACGACCTCGTCGTGTGAAAGCGGCAATACGAAATTTTCAGAGAATGCATATACGAGAGAGAAGGTGATGAGGTTATGGTGTCGCATGCGATCATTCGGATCAAGCGCCATGTAGCGCAGCATGTCATTCATCCAACCCATGTTCCATTTGAAATTGAAGCCAAGGCCGCCCATGTAAGTTGGTGAAGTAACGGCTGGCCAAGAAGAAGAGTCCTCGGCAATCATTAAGGCATCCGGAAAATACTGAAAAACGGTTTCGTTCAATCGTTTCAGAAAACGGATGGCATCGGTATTCTCCGTGCCGCCAAATGCGTTATAGGTGTAAAGCTCAGGAGGTTTGTCAAAATGAAGATCGATCATACTGGCAACGGCATCCACTCGCAGACCGTCGATATGGAATACGTCCATCCAATAGATCGCATTAGAAATGAGAAAACTTTGCACTTCCGTGCAGCTAAAGTCGAAAGCCAGTGTTCCCCACAGCGGTTTCTCCGCCAGCTTCCAGTTCTTTCCTTCGAAGATCGGTGTCCCGTCAAACTGCCGCAATCCATGATCATCCTTGCAGAAATGACCGGGAACCCAGTCTAAGATGACTCCGATGCCGCGCTGATGGCAGCGATCAATAAGATGCATAAGCTGCTCTGGCGTCCCATACCTGCTTGTTGGCGCATAATAACCGGTCGCTTGATACCCCCAAGATTGATCGAGCGGATGCTCCGTAATGGGGAGCAGCTCGATATGGGTATAACCCATATCAACGACATAATCGACGAGCGCACCAGCCATCTCTTCGTAGGTCCAGAACAGCTCCTTGCCCCAATTGCGCCATGAACCAAGGTGGACTTCATACGTGAGCATTGCTTCGTGATATGGACTGTCTTCTAGCTTACGCTGATGCCAGTCTCCATCATTCCAGTTAAAATGGAATACTTCAGCAACAACGGATGCCGTGCTTGGCCGCAGCTCGGATTGAAACGCATAAGGATCCGACTTTAGCAGCAGAGCGTCGTCAAGGGTTTGAATTTCATACTTATATACCGTTCCCGGCCCAATACTTGGTACAAATAAGCTCCAAACGCCGGTTTCGCCAAATAACTCCATTTCATGTTGGTACCCATTCCAATCGTTAAACGAACCAACAATTCGGACATGCTTGGCATTGGGAGCCCACACGGTGAATCGTACGCCGGTTTCGTCGCCGAGGCGAATCGGATGCGCACCAAAAGTTCGGTAACTATGAAACAAATTTCCTTTGTTAAAAAGGTATATATCGCGCAAAGATAGACCGATTGCAGCCGCATTAGCCATAATTGGCATGCACCTCCCCTAGTGTAGCTACTTGTAAAGGTATTGTCATGTTTACTAACGCAGGCGCGATTTTTATTTCATTATACACTCTCTTTTTAAAGTTGGCATCCTATTTTCAGAAAATTTTGATTCGTCCACTATTTCACTCTTTGTTATCTAGATGTTAGATTTGTCAAGAAAAATTTTTGTCAAAAAATGGCGTAAAATAAATAAAAACTGTTCTGATAGGAACAGTTCATATCTTAATATATTGGGAGAATTAGGACCATATTTCTTCATCCGATACTCGCGCGGCGTCAAGCCGAACCGTTTGCCGGTCGTCATTCCCTCGCCTTGACTTCACTCCTCCACTATCGATAAGATAAGCATGGTGTAACCAACTTATGGAGGTGCGACATGAATTCATTTACTTTTCAGAACCCAACGAAAATCGTCTTCGGCAGCGGTACGGTCAGTCAACTGGGCAAGCTGGCGGAAGCGTACGGCAAGACGATTCTACTCGTTTATGGATCCGGCAGCATCAAGAAAACCGGCCTATATGATGAAGTCATGACGCAGTTGAAGTCCATTGACGCTAAGGTCGTGGAACTGTCCGGCATCGAGCCGAACCCTCGTCTAACTTCCGTTAACCGCGGGATCGAGCTGTGTCGCAGCGAGAAAGTAGACCTCGTGCTTGCTGTCGGCGGAGGAAGCGTACTCGATGCAGCCAAAGCGATTGCAGCAGGCGCGCTCTATGATGGAGATGTTTGGGATTTCTTTATGCAGAAAGCCGTTATTCGCGATGCGCTCCCAATCGGCACGATCTTGACTTTATCGGCAACAGGCTCCGAAATGAACGGAAATGCCGTTATTTCGAACTGGGAGACGAAGCAGAAACGCGCATTTGGCAGCATGTATGCCTATCCTCGCTTCTCGATTTTGGACCCGACGCTTACGTTCTCGGTACCGCGTGACCAAACCGTAAACGGATCAGTCGATATCATGTCTCATGTGTTCGAGCAGTACTTTACGCTGACGCCTAATGCTCCGCTGCAAGAACGTCTGTGCGAATCCATCCTGTTAACGGTTATCGAGAACGCGGAGATTGCAATGGAGAACCCTGAGAATTACGAAGCACGCGCGAATCTTATGCTCTGCGGAACCATGGCGCTAAACGGCGGATTAATTAGTGTCGGTACGCAGAACGACTGGGCTTCCCATGGCATCGAGCATGAAATCAGTGCCATCTACGACATTCCGCATGGCGCCGGACTATCGATTGTGTTCCCGAACTGGATGAAATATGTATATAATGAGCGGATTGACCGTTTCACGCAATACGCGCAGCGCGTATGGGGAATTGAACGCGGCAACAAGTCGGACGAGGAGCTGGCGCTGGCCGGCATTGAAGCAACTCGCGCCTTCTTCACACGGATCGGCGCACCTGCAACACTTGCTTACTACAACATCGGCCGCGAGAATATTGACACAATGGCGAAAGAAGCCGTGCGCTTCGGCCCGCTTGGCAACTTCAAGAAGCTGAACGAATCAGATGTGCGTCAAATTCTAGAGCTATCGCTTTAATAAACGCAATTGAAAAAGCTGTCCCGAACGCGTTCCATCTTGATGGATGCGGTATGGGACAGCTTTTTTCGTTTAAATCTGAAGCTGCTTCAGATGATAAAATTCCCCTTTGCTCGCAATCAACTCATCGAATGTGCCAATCTCCGCAATTCGGCCCTGCTTCATCACGACGATGCGATCGGCATCGCGAATCGTGGACAAGCGATGCGCGACGATGAACGTGGTTCTGCCTTTGATCAGCTCCTGCATCGCTTTCTGCACATGGTATTCCGACGCATTATCGAGCGCTGACGTTGCTTCATCCAAGATAATGACTTTCGGATTACGGATAAGTGCCCGTGCAATCGCAATCCGCTGACGCTGCCCGCCGGACAGCTTGCCGCCATGCTCGCCGACCTTCGTATGGATGCCGCTCGGCAATCGCTTGATCATCTCAGACAAATTCGCCATTTCAATCGCAGTATAAATTTGCTCATCTGTAATATCCGGCAAACCGTACACGATATTGTCGCGGATCGTACCGGAGAACAGAATATTCGTTTGCGGGACAACCGAAATGAATTTGCGGTATTCCCGAAGATCGATATCATCGATGTTCACTCCGTCGATCGTCAGCTTGCCGCCTGTAGGCTGCAGGAAACCTGTGACGAGATTAAGAATAGTCGACTTCCCCGCCCCGGACTCCCCGACAAAGGCGATACATTCGCCGGCTCTTACCGTCAGCGTCACTTCCTCCAAGACATGATGCTCAGAGCCCGGATAAACAAGCTGAATATCTTCAAAAGCAATCTCACCGCTAATCTCGCGCAGTTTGATCTTCCCATCGTTACGTTCAATCTCCGGCGAGTTGAGAATTTCCGTAATGGAATAGATAGACTCGAAGCCTTTGGCCATATTTGGGTAGGTCGTAATCAAGGCAGATACCGAGCCTAAGATCATGCTGAAGAAGCCTTGATACATCACGATATTGCCAACTTCGATCTGTCCTTTGTAAGCAAGGAAAGCCGTGAACAGCAGGCAGAACACCTGGAACAGCTGGAACGTGACCCAGTTGGAAGCACCAAAATACGCCTCGGCGATATCCAGCCTTAGCCCCTTCCCTTGCAGCTTGCGCAGCGTCCCGTCAATGCGCTCGATCTCCACTTCTTCCAAGCCATGTGCTCGCGTGACCGGAATCATCTCGACCATCTCGGACATTTTGGAGGACATCTTCTCGATTTCTTTACGGAATTCCTTATTGGTCGAGCTGATTTTCTTACGGAATATCCGCACGAGCAGAATAGCTGCCGGAATCGTCATCACGAAGAAAAGCGATACTGACCAGCTGTTGCGCACCGTAATGATAATGGAAACGATAATATTAATGAGAGCAGGCATCAGCGTCAGCATCACTTGCTTGGAAAGCTGCTCGACCGCCTCAACGTCCCGCAGCACCTTCGACTGAAGCCGTCCTGCTTGCAGGTCGCGATGATACGTAATCGAGAGCTGCTGCAGCTTGCGGACAAGTGCGCTTCGTATGCCGGCTTCGACATGTCTGATGGCGCGGCTCATGTACGAGACATACCAAGTATGCGTCGGGATATTTTGCAAAATAACAACTACGATAACAGCAAAGTTTAACCATAATTCCCGTTCCGAATGTGCGCTGGGCTGGCTGACAATGTTGATAATGTTGGCCGTCACAATCGGCAGTACAAAAATCGGCGAGCTCTTCACGATGTAAAATAACAACGAGAGCAGCAGGTTGGTGAAGTTTCCCCGGTAAAGTGCAATCAGAAATTTCACGGGACTTTTCTCTTCCAGCGTAGCAGCCTGCTGAAAGGCGTGTTCATAATTCAAACGAGCTTTCTCTATTTTCTCCAATGCGTTCCCATCCCTCATCCGGCAACAAATACTAAAACGTCTTTGGCTATCTTAATTGAAAATATCAGGTTCGTAAACAGGCAAAACACAAGTTAAACAACTTGATACTCTTCAACCAAAAAACCTGCCAACCCTCGAACAAGCGAGGACCGGCAGGCTGCCGCATGTCTATTACTCTCGATCAGGCGCATGATTGCGCATATCAAGCATGGTTTGTTTATCCCTGCTGCTGCCGGTAAAGCGCTTCCGATAGGAAAGCGGCGTAATCCCGACATGCTCGGCGAAGGAACGCGAGAAATGCGGGGTTTGCTTAAACCCGGTTTCATCTGCGATTCTGGAAATCGGCCAATTGGTCTTCATAAGCATCAGCTTCGCTTGATCCATCCGATAGGAAAGCAGATACTGCTGCGGCGTGCAATCGAATACTTCGCCCATGCAGCGCGCAATATAGTTCGGATGCAATCCCATCACATCACCAAGCTTCGCATTTGTTACGGTTGTGCGGAAATGCATTTTCAAGTAGGCAGCTGCCTCTTCGGCTACGGCAATCGGAGCTTTAGCCGCATCACTGCGCCAGCCCTCATCGAATAGCTGCAGCAGATGGAGGAACCACTGCTGTCGCTGCCAGAACGCCGCATGCGATGTACCCATAGCCGCATCGTGCAGCTTGCTGAAGAGCGAAATCGCTTCATCCGGATAGGAGAACGTCATCGTCTTCGGCAGTCTGATCGCGTAGGAATAATAATCGCCGCGAAGTGTGCCGCAGTTCGTATCGTTTAACTCTTCCCAAGGACCTGCAGTTTGAAAATGAACCCAATCAAACACGGTTTCTTCTGTACATGGTTTCGTTGGATAATGCCATAAATCCGGTCTTAAGATCAACATTTGTCCTGGACCGATTGCCCAGGAATTCGATTCTTCGCCAATGTATAACGTTCCGCTATGCACAAACAGCAAGTCGAAAACGCCGATATTCCGACGGTTAGGATGTTCGCCGCCCGGCCCATAAGAGCCGCGGTTGGATTCAATAAAGTAAGGCAGCGGCGGTGACAGAAAGGTGAGCAGCGGTTCGGACGACAAGGTAAGGCCTCCTAGCAAAAGTGTTGAGTCCGTATATTCTAACAGACATTCGCTTATGGAGATACATCTATTCTACGATTCTTGATAATTGTTTATTTAGTCAGCCACTATTAACGCAAGCAGCTGCTCGTCTGTCCAATCAGCAAGCTCCAGCAGCTTCATATAGGGATCTCCTTCAAGCTCGAGCGCCTTCGCGAAAGCCGGCTCTGTTTTGAAACCATTCTCTTTCAGACGTATGATCTCCGATTGAAAAGCATGGCCGAACAATGCCAGCATCCGTGCCTCAACAACCATGTGCCGGTAACCGTTCTGTTCGCTAGTCCTAATGGATTGCGCAAATATCTCAATCGGCCAATGCTCAAGCGTGAAATTCACCTTGATGCGTTCAAGACCGGCAACGATTCTTCGAACGATCGTACATTGCTGCCGCTCGAACTCCGCCTTCATCGCAGCTTCAAAGGCATCAAAGTCAGTCACTTCACAGATGATGTCCAAGTCGCTGCATGCAATGTTAATTCCGATCGGTACAGTTCCTACAAGGATCGGTGTGTATGGTTTAAGCTTCTCTAGAAGCAGGTGCTTCTTCAGTAAGTTATATACTTCGACTTGGGTAGGACTTCCCGCCAGTAAATAAGCAGGGTCCTTCCAATCCACGGAAAGGAAAGACCCTGCAGTGTGCCTAGTGCTCATGTCGTTGCTTTAACGGAGCTGATTCTCCGCCTTCTTTAATGCCGCCAAGCTGGGTTGCGAGGAAAAGAATAAAGAGGAGCAGCACCAGTCCAATCCCGATGACGGAGCCGTTAACGGAAACATCCATTTGGCTGAGCGTTAAATAAATGACAAGTCCACTGACCGTAAGAATATTCTCCACGAAGTTCTGCACCGCAATTGTCTTGCCAGATCCAATCAGTGCTTTGCCTTCTTCCTGCAGCATCGTATTCAGCGGAATAACGAAGATACCGCCGAAGACGCCGATTAAGAAAAGAAGAAGAATCGTCATCCACAGCACATAAGTTAACGATGCCACCATAACGGAAGCGACCATAAAGAGACCATAGTAGAATGCTCGGTGCAGCCTGCCTGCCGGCACAAGTCTAGGTGTTAGGAACGCGCTGCAAACGACGCCGATCGCCGTAACGCCAATCATCATCGACTGTTGATCGGTATCTTCGATTCCAAGATTAAGCGGCAACCAAGCAATGAGCGCAATGCGGAGCACTGCTGCCGTAAGCCAGAACGATCCGGTGCCGATTAAGGAAAACCGAGCACGCGCATTGCGGAACAACAAGGAGAAGTCGCGCAGAAATTGAACGGCTTCTTTGCCGTAACGCAAGGAGCTGTTTCCTGCTTTGGCCGGGATCATAAGCGTCATGAACAACGACAACAGATAGACAGCCATACATGTCAGTACAGCCGGCAGATCCGAATTCTGGGCGAGGAACCCGCCCGCCACTGTCCCGAGCAGAATCGCCAGAATCGTGGAGCCCTCGACTTTGGCATTTGCCCGCAGCAGCTCGCTCTCATTCGTGGTAAGCTCCGTGAGGATGCCATATTTCCCAGGCGAATAGACAACAGCCCCAATCCCGACGAACACATAACACAGTGCAGGCGGTAGACCGAAAAGCAGCAGCCCAATTCCGATTGCTTTCAGTACATTACCGAGAAGCAGCACATTCGATTTGGCCTTCTTATCAGCGAATGCGCCAACGACCGGAGCCAGTATAACATAAGCGCAGAGGAACGCAATCTGTATGTAATTGACGGCGATATCCGGATTGGCGACCCCTTGTCGCTTGACCATGCCCACGATGAGAAAAAAGTTCAAATTATCCGCGAATGCGCTCAGAAATTGAGTAAGTACGACCGTATTCAGCGGTGACAGCAACCGTTTCATTCCAGTTCCCCTTCCTATTACAAGCAGCCATTATGATCTCTCCATCATACCTAATGCCGCAATCGAATTAAAGTAAGATCATGCCATATACGCAAAAAAAAGACCGGATAAGCAGCTCCACTTTCGTCTGCTTATGCCGGTCTCTTCGTTTTCGTTTATCGTCGTCTCGAAATTCTGCCGAATCCGACTCTGGTCTTCGGTTTCGAGGATTTGCGCGGCGTAAGCCAGCTGCTCGACTTCTTGCTGCCGCCGGAATCGCGCGTAATTTTGCCGGATTGGGGGGGAGCTTTGTTGAAGAGCCCGCCTTCGCCCACCTTGCTGGTATCGGCGTTCTTGGAGCGTTTGAAGATCGATCCGGTCCGACTAACTGTCATCGGGGGAACGGCTTTCTTCTCCTGAACCGACGGGGCATGATAAGTGCCGCCCTTCGGCTTGTACTTATCTCGGTCGGAATAACCACGATAATTGCCATTCCCATAACGACCGTTATCGAATAAATCACCTAAGATGCTGGCGATCAGATAGCCTTGCAAGAAACTGGAGCTGTAGTTATTGCGGACGTACTCTTTGGAATCCACTTCGATCAATGTATCTTCCGGCTTTGCTGCATCCTGCTGCAGATGGACAACTCGGTCCGAGTAGACGAGAAACATATGATCTGTTTTCTCAGGCGATTGCTGCTGCGGCTTGGACTCATCGATGAGCGCCTTCGCTACTTCAGGTACACTGACACCTGCTGCGCGATACACATAAGACGTTTCATTGCCGCTTCCGTTGACGGACTCCAGCGGATAGTTCTCTTCAATCGTCTTATTCATGCCGCAAGCGGCAAGAAGAGGAACAATGAGCGTTACAACAAGCAATAATTTGATTAAATAACTGGCTTTGCGCATCCCACTCATCATCTCCTAACTGCCGCGGAGAACGCGAACATCGGCCGGAAGCACATCTTCACCTTCATATAGCATGAATCGGCCATCCTGCCATTCAATACGCAGCAGCTTCATATCATCAGATTGATACTGCCAGACGTATTGCTCTCCACCTTGCACAAACGGCGTCTTACCGGATGCGGTAACGAGGCCTGAATACTGCTCCTCCAAATGGAACACACGGTCATCCAATTCGATTTCTGTTGGTACTTCCTCAACGGAATCGAGCCGCCCATCGATGGAATTGTACAAAGCATACTCGGTACGCTCCCGTTCTTCAATGGTTAAGTATTGGATCGCGGAACCGTCTTGAAGCGTTAATACAATCAGATTACGTTGGCGGTTATGCAGCCTGCCAACGACCTGGTACGTAACAAGCGACACTTCGACTACATCCCCGGGACCAATCGTCAGGACGCTTTTCTCCATCTTCGCCGGTTCCGGTTTGGCCATTATATTCTTAATTCGTTTGAATAAGCTCATGACGATAACTCCCTATTGTTCAAGATTACAGACACGAACCGATGATCAAGGCACCTGCCACGTGGAGCGATCCCGCCAGCAGCGCATGCGAAAGCTTGTTGTCTTTCGTGCCTTCACTCAAGTCAAGTCCGGTTGTGGAGCGAAGTACGAATTCAACAATACTCTCCACGAGCAATAAGATGACAAACGAAATGACGGATACGAGCAGCGCTTCCCCGAGATGATTCGAAGTCGAAATCGACTGCGACAGGATATAAGCTTGCGCGAGCAGCTTCATGACAAAACGGCTCGTCACCGCTACGTTGCCCTTCTTGATTTCTTCCAAATCCTTATACCGGGTAAACAAGGAATCGACCGCCATTAGCACAACCAGCAGTACTGCACCGGCCCCGGTCCAAACGAAAATCGCAACCATCTCATTTAATGTCATTCCATTATTCCTCCGTCATCCATTGTGCCGCAGCCCATCTGCAAAGAAAAAACGCCGCAGGGCCTGGAATCAAGCAATGTGCGTGATTCCGGCCGGCAGACGTTCTTCCCTAAACAGCCACTTGCGGATTAAGCTCCACCTGTTATTCTTTGTTCTCGTATTTCTTCATCAGCGCCGCGAGCTCATCGTCAACGGCTTTATTCTTGCCGAGCGCTTCGAACTCATCGTCCAGCGACTTGGCTTTGCTGTTCATTTCATTGCTTGCTTCGGCTTGGGCTTCAGCTTGCAGCATTTTCTCTTCCATACGCTTCAAACCCGACATTGCCGTATCGGAGCTGAAACCAGCCATCGACTTGTTAATCTCAGCTTGTGCTTTCGCTGCTTTGTAACGAGCAACGAGCGTCTCGCGCTTGTTCTTCATTTCAGTCAGCTGCTCGCGCATTTCGCCCAGCTTGGAGCGAAGATTGTCTGCGGACGCTTTATTCGTATCGTAGCTGACTTTGTATTCATCACGCTTCTGCTCAGCTGCTTTCTTCTCTTCCAGCGCACGTCTTGCCAGCTCGATATTCTGCAAGGAAGCGGCTGTGTGTGCCTGCTCTTCGCGTTTCTTAACGAGTGCATCTTGTTCCTCGTACAACTGCTTGAACCGTTTCTCAATTGCGATCTGGGATGCAACAGCTTTCTCCGCATCCTCTAGATCCTCTTGCATATCGCGGATATATTGATCAGTCAGTTTAATCGGGTCTTCAGCTTTCTCAATAAGTGAATATACGTTCGATAACGTTAGGTCCCGCAATCGTTTAAATACAGACATGTTTCGTTTCCTCCTCAAAATGGTGTTCGTATGCGTTCATGCTCTCTAATACGACAAGTGAATTCATTCGTTTCACAAATATTCTCGTTAGTTTATATTTCCTACAGTCCCTGCTGCCATTTACGCCAATCGGGGCGGCGAAGCGCCTTCCTTCGTAGCCTTCCCCTAATTTACCATAGGAACGCAAGACAAGAAAAGAGTCTTTCGCAGTTATCACTACGAAAGACCCCCCGTTTATTCTATACGCCCCATTTTGCTCTTGCATCCTCCATGCTGACCGTCGGGCCGGCATGCCAAGCATAATGGCCTTTGGGCTTGGCTCCGATCCAGCGCTCATCAACCGGCTCCGACTTGAGCTGATATCTCGTATCGGCACTGAATCGGTAACGGTTCGTTTGATTCGTTAATGAGCCGTGCATCGTATACATACCGAACAGAATCGCATCCCCAGCCCTAAACTCCGTAGTCGCCCACCGTCCGCCATATTTGTTAATCAGCTCGAGTGGATCAGATGAAAACCAGCCATCCACACGGTCTCGATCCACATCCATCTGTCCATACGTTTCCCGAATGCGATCAAAGTGCTGGGAGCCCAATAATATGGCCAGTCCGCCTAATTCATAAGGAATGTCATCAAGCGGTGTCCATAGCGTGTATAAGTTCTTCGTTCCGCGTCCCATATAGACAATGTCATAATGTGCCCCGGTAAATCCGCCTGTCTCGACAGCTCGCACCCATTTGTAATCATACGTGATACATTCGCCGCCCAGAAAACGTTCGAAGAACTGCATCGTCGAATCGCTGTTCACGACATCAAGCAGCTCCTGCGGTTGATTCTCACTGCCTTGGAAGCCTGCGGCTTTATTACTGTCATTGATGATCCCGTCTTCTAGCGGCATTCCCGGCATCAGCTTCCCTTGTTCATGAATTCGCTGCAGGAAGGCCAACCTTGCCTGCTGTACTTTGGATCGATTATGAAAATCCCTGATGAACAGATAGCCGTCTTCTTTCAGCCTTTCCCGCAGCTTGATCTCATCGTCAAGGATATCGTTTGATTCCCTCAGCTCCGTCAAATAAGGGCCATTCATCTCCAGCTCACATTCGCCGATTTTCACCTTTACTGTCATCTCAAGTTCCTCCCAAGATATCGTAATCTTTGCTTTTCCAACCTGTAAGCAAGCAATTCGGCACCGGAATGTATTTATTGAAACCGCTTTAAAATGTATGCAAAACTATGGAGTCAGTCAGTCTTGCGTAGAACGTGGTACTACTCTCGTTTGCTGTCCTTCTCGTTGCCATGTTTGAAATTACCCGTCACCTTCGCCATGACGAGCTGAATGGTTTTAACATCCTGGCCGCTGATTCGGGACAAGAACTTGTCGGCCTCTTTACCAGCTAACGACGTAACCTGCTTTCCTTTGAACGATATGAACACCTTATTGTCCTTCGTCACCCGATAGGTGAAAACTTCCTCATCAAGACGATTCCTCTTATCGATATTGCCCATTGCGATCACCTTCTCCAGCTATTCATGATTGCAAAAATTTCGTACGATTATTAATTCGATGGTCTGTTAATAAATTCCTTGAACAAAAGATTCACAATAAGAAAACGTCCCGGATTAATCCGAGACGCTGCGCAAGTTATTCTTATCCATTGTTCAGTAAGAGCGTGGACCAATATTTTCGCGCATTGGCATTTCGCAGGTGGAGCGTCGTAAGCTTGGCGTTCCCAGCCTCTCCAGGCGGTGCAAGCAGCAATTTGTCGCCGCTTAAATCCTCGATGACCCCTGCTATGCGATACCCCTGCTCCAAATATCCGTCAATTGCTGCCTTCTCGGCCAGAAATTCGCAGTGCTCCGACATTATGCCGACTCACCCTTTCTCGCTCGCGCGCTCGCTTCCGAACTTATTGCGCCGCAGATAGTGCCCGCTTCCCGGACTGCCAACAAACTGCTGATTGCGGATAATAAACTCCCCGCGGCTAAGAACAGAATTCGGGACGCCAGTTACAGCTACCCCTTCGAACGGATTGTAATCGACGTTCATATGATGCGTTTCGGCAGAAATAACACGCTTCACTGTAGGATCGAAAATGACGATGTCCGCATCGCTGCCGACGGCAAGCGTCCCTTTCTGAGGGAAGATGCCGAATAGCTTCGCAGCTCTGGTCGCTATAATGTCAACGAACTGATTGAGACTGAGTCTGCCTTTCTCGACTCCCTCGGAATACAGCAGGCTGAATCGGTCCTCGATGATCGGTCCTCCGTTTGGTATTTTGCTGAAATCGCCTAAGCCAAGCTCCTTCTGTCCGTTGAAATTAAAGGAACATTGATCGGAACCGACCGTCTGCAGCTGCCCGTTCTTCAGTGCATTCCATAATGCCGCTTGATGCTCCTTCGCGCGGAGCGGAGGCGACCAGACGTATTTCGCCCCTTCAAAATCCGGTTTCTCCAGGTACGAAACGTCGAGCAGCAAATATTGCGGGCAGGTCTCCCCCCACACACGCAGTCCATCTAGGCGCCCCTCTGCGATTTGCTTTACCGCTTCCTCACATGTGACATGCACGACGTACAGTTGCGAATCCGCTAATCCGGTCAACCGGACAGCTCGCCCCGTCGCCTCCCCCTCCAGCACGGAAGGGCGCGTCAATGCGTGATAGATCGGCTCTGTATGGCCTTGGGCTAACGCCTGACGGATCAAATAGTCGATGACATCGCCATTCTCTGCATGCACCATAACCAAGGCACCGTGCTCCTTCGCGCTGAGCAAAGTACGGTACAGAATGCCGTCATCGGCTTGAAGGACGTTTTTATAAGCCATAAACACTTTGAACGAGGTGATCCCTTCGTTGTTGATGATGGAAGGCAATTCCTCCAACACCTCATCCGTAATTTCACTGATCATGAGATGAAAGCCGTAATCAATGACAGCCTTCGCTTGCGCTTTCTCATGCCAACTGCGGATCGCGCTGCTGAGCGGCTTCCCTTTGTCTGTCAGGCAGAAATCGATAATCGTCGTCGTGCCGCCATATGCTGCTGCTATCGTGCCGGTCTCGAAATCATCCGCTGTAATCGTACCGCCGAAAGGCATATCCAGATGAGTATGGGGATCAACCCCGCCGGGAAACAGATAGCAGCCCGCAGCGTCGATAACCTCCGCCTGAGGCGCTAACCGAAGCAAGTCGCTGCCGATTGCCGTTATGAGCCCGTTCTCGATTAGCAAATCTGCGCGGCTGATATCTGCGGCGGTTACAATGGTCCCATTCGTGATAATTTTGGCCATTCTGCTCATGCCTCCTTTTGCTGCTTAAGCATCGCAATCGCCGCCTGACGCTCATTCCATGACATGGAAATGCCGGTTGCAGGCTGCTCGATCATTGCAATTGCACCTTCGACAGGACAGACAATCGCGCATAAATTACAGCCGACGCAGTCCTCTTCCCGCACCTTCAAGTAACTCCGTCCCGCGTCATCCGTTAATCGGTCGATGCATTGATGAGACGTATCCTCGCAAGCGATATAACATTTGTTGCAGGAGATGCATACTTCGGTATCAATCTTCGCCGTTACGGCATAGTTCAAATCCAGGTTTCCCCACTCGGTGTACCGCTCCACAGACCGACCGGTCAGCTCGCCGACACTCGCAATTCCTTTGCTGTCGAGGTAGTTGTTCAGTCCATCAATCATATCCTCGACGATTCGAAAGCCGTGATGCATCGCAGCCGTGCAGATCTGCACGCCGGTTGCACCCATCAGCATAAACTCGACCGCATCCCGCCAATCCGAGATGCCGCCAATGCCGGAGATCGGTACATCAATACGCGGATGCCTTGCGCATTCGGCTACCATGTTCAGCGCGATCGGCTTCACCGCAGGACCGCAATATCCGCCATGCGAACCCTTTCCGCCGACATGCGGAATCGTATTCCAAGTGTCAAGATCGACGCCTGCAAGCGAATTTATCGTGTTAATAAGCGAGATCGCATCCGCACAGCCTCTAACGGCAGCTAGCGCCGTTGCCGTAATATCGGTAATATTCGGCGTCAGTTTCACGATGACCGGCGTGCGTGCCGCTTCCTTCGCCCAGTAGGTTTGCTTCTCGACTAAGTCAGGCTGCTGACCAGACGCTGAGCCCATCCCCCGTTCGGCCATGCCATGCGGGCAGCCGAAATTCAGCTCCAGACCGTCGACGCCGACGGCCTCCACCTTCTTAACGATTTCATGCCATTTATCCCGCTTCGGCTCTACCATGAGCGATACGACCAGTGCCCGTTCGGGGAACAGCTTCTTCGTCTCTGCGATTTCCTTCAGGTTCACTTCAAGCGGACGATCCGTAATCAGCTCGATATTGTTGAAGCCTGCCACTCGTTGTCCGTTGAAATGAACGGCGGCAAACCGAGATGATGTGTTGATAATGGGATCGCCGAGCGTCTTCCACACAGCTCCGCCCCAGCCTGCTTCAAACGCACGCTGCACCTGATAGCCGGTATTCGTAGGCGGAGCGGAAGCAAGCCAGAACGGATTCGGTGATTCGATTCCAGCCAAATTAATGCGCAAATCAGCCATATGATCGCCCTGCCTCTCTTTGGAATTTAGACCTGGTCCGCCACAAGCCGGCGATAGATCGCATAAGCAGCAAGCTTCCCTTGCTGCGCAGCCGAGACGACCATCGCTTCGCCTTGCCCATCGCCGAAAATAATATCGCCTGCCGCATAGATTCGATCGTTCGAGGTTAAATAGGTAGCTGGATCGACCGTCACGATGCCGCGTTTATGCACGAGGCCAAACTGATCGACCAACGACGCATGTCTGGACTGTCCGATCGCTTTGACAATCGCATCTGCCTCGATAGTGAACTCACTGCCTGGTATCGCTACTGGCCGAGCCCTGCCGCCTTCCTCAGACGCCTCAAGCTTCATGCGAATACATGCGATCCCCTTCACACGACCCTGCTCATCGCCAATAATGCGAAGCGGCGCAGTCAGCCATCGAAAGGCAACACCGTCGCTCTTGGCAAACTCGTACTCAAACTCGTACGCCGTCATCTCTTGCTGTGAGCGACGATAACAGATCTCCACGCGAGATGCACCCATTCGCACGGAGCAGGTTGCCGCATCAATTGCGGTGTTGCCCGCTCCGATGACTACGACATTGCGGCCGCTCAGCTCTGCAGTGAGCGATACTTTGGTTAACTCAACCAGCTCGATCGCATCATATACGCCTGCAAGCTCTTCACCGGGAATGCCCAGCATCGGCACCTTCGACATGCCTGCGGACAGTAACACCGCATCATATCCGGCGAGCAACTCCTCAGCAGAGACGTCGCGACCGACTGCCGTGTTTGTGCGGATATCGACGCCTAACCGGCGCACTTGCTCGACCTCCCACAGAGCAATCGGCTGCGGCAGCCGGAACGACACGATTCCATATGTGTTTAGCCCGCCTGCCTGCTCCTTTGCTTCAAATACGGTCACCGCAAATCCGAACCGGGCCAGCTCCCGCGCAGCAGACAATCCTGCCGGCCCGCCTCCGACGACTGCAACGGAACGCCCGTTGCGGGCGCCGGCAGTGAATAACTGCTGCTCGTTCTTGATGGCCCAGTCCGTCGCATAACGCTGCAGGTCGCCGATCCGGATCGGTTTGGAGGAATGATTCAGCACGCATGCGCCTTCGCAGAGCTCTTCTGTCGGGCAAACGCGCGAGCAGCTGGCGCCAACGGGATTGGCGTCCATGATGGTGCGGGCCGAGCCGGTAAGGTTGCCGGTTGCTATTTTTTTGATGAAAGAGGGAATGTTGATGCCTGTCGGACATGCCTGTATGCAAGGTGCGTCGTAGCAATAAAGACAGCGGTTGGATTCTTCGACGGCTTCCTTCGGCCGCATCCCCGCCTTCACTTCGGCAAAATTTCGCTTTAACGCTTCAACCGAAATATACAAGGCTTATCCCCCTTCCTCTTCCCCATCGACTGAAGACATGCGCACAATCGTGCGATAAAGCAGCTCTACACCTAGCTCGATATCCTCCGGCGTGGAATATTCCAGCGGATTATGGCTAATTCCGTCCTTGCACCTTACAAAAATCATTCCATACTCACATACATGCGACATGGCAAGCGAATCATGGAACGGACCGCTCATCAGCTCAGGCGGCGTGTAATCAAGCAGCTGAGCTGCCTCTTCCCGCATCACTTGCTTGATTCGCTCTGCGCAATATCTCGCTTCACTGTTCGTATCTTCGCGCACCGTGTAGGTCAAACCATGCTCGCTCGCCGTTTCCTCCAGAATCCGCCACAGCTGCGACTCCCGCTCTCTACGGCGCTCCATATCGATATCCCGGAGATCAATCGTGAACGTTACTTTCTCCGGAATGATGTTGCGCGAGTTCGGGAATACGCGCAATGCGCCAACGGTCCCGACTGTCGGCGCCCCCGGCTCTGAGCGAGCCAGCGCATTCAGCGCCGTAATGACGCTGGCGGCCCCGACCAGAGCGTCTCTGCGCATCGGCATCGGCACGGAACCGGCATGTCCCGCAAAACCCGTCATCTCGATCGTCAGCCAGAGCGGACCGGAGATCCCGCTTACAATGCCGATCGGACGCCCCATTGCTTCCAGCACCGGTCCCTGCTCTATGTGCAGCTCTAGAAATGCCCCTACTGACCCTTCACGATAGCGGGCCGCTTCGAATCCATCCGGGTCGCCGCCGAAATCCAGCAATGCTTCGCGTCTTGTCACACCGGCAGCATCAGTCCGCTCAAGCTCCCCTTCCTCCAGCTTCCCGGTGATGCCCCGGACACCGAACAAACCCTTGTTGAACCGACAGCCTTCCTCATCGCAGAAGGCAGCTATTTCGATGGGCATTTCAGGCACAATACCTCGCTCCGTCATTGTCTGTACCGCCTCCAGCGCACCGAGCACGCCGATGACGCCATCGAATCGTCCGCCATAGGGCTGCGAGTCAATATGCGAACCGGCCATCAGCAGCGGTTTACCGGAATCGTTGCCTTCAAGCCGACCGAATAAATTGCCGAAAGCGTCGATTCGTGCCTGCAAACCGGCTTCTTCCATCCATCGTTTGACTAGCAGCACGCCTTGCAAATCCTCTTGCGACAGCGCGAGCCGGCATACGCCGGTATCGCCAAGCTTGCCGATTTGTGCCAATTCATCGATTCTGCGATGCAGTCTCTCTCTGTTGATCGCCAAGCTCCCGGATGCTGTCATGCTCCTTCGACTCCTTTCTTGTTCAACCGGCTGGTTGAGTAGTTGCTAAAGCCCCGATTGCCGCGATTACGGTTCCTGCTATAAATTCAAGCTCTTCATCCGAAGTAATAAGCGGCGGGCAGAGCGTAATAATGTTGTTGAAGCCCGGAACGGTGTCGCCGTTCTTCCCAACGAGCAAACCGCGGCGCCTGCATTCTCCGATGACGCTGAGCACCTTGTCTGCAGTTGCCGGGAGCTTCGACGCTTGATCCTCCACAAGCTCAATCCCACATGCTGAGCCGAACAATCTTATGTCGCCGACGTTTGGATGCGTTCGCAGGACTTGAAGGCGCTGACCGAGCTCTTGCCCCAAATAGGCCGACCGTTCCACCAACCGTTCCTCTTCCAGAATCGCCAAGTTCGCCAGCGCAACCGCGCACGATACTTGATTGCCTCCAAATGTATTCACATGCCGGAAGTGGCTGTTCGCTTCCTTCGTCTTAAAGCTGTCGTACAAGCTCGCACGCACAGCCGTAGCCGAGAGAGGTGAATACCCGCTGGTCAGTCCTTTCGCCATCGTTACGATGTCCGGCACTACGCCGTAATTGTGATGACCAAATCGCTCACCCGATCGGCCGAATCCACAGATGACCTCATCCATGATGAGCAGTACGCCATACTTATCACAAATCTCGCGTACCTTCGGCAAATATTCAGGCGGAGGCACGATCATGCCGCCACCGGTAATGACCGGCTCCATAATGACGCCTGCGACGGAATCCGCGCCTTCCCAATTAATCGCGTCCTCGATCGCTTCTGCACATTCCAGCTTGCAGCTGCCTTGGGTTTGTCCAAACGGGCAGCGATAGCAATATGGCGGCGGCACATGCTCGAAACCTGCACCAAGCGGCTCGTACTTCAGCTTGCGCTGCGCTTGGCCGGTTGCGCTTAGAGCACCGAAGGAGCTTCCGTGGTAGGCACGATGCCTGGCAATAAACTTATGGCGGGTCGGCTCCCCATTTTGATGAAAATGCTGCCTAGCAATCTTGAAAGCTACTTCGTTCGCGTCCGAGCCGGAATTAGAATAGAAAATACGATAATCGCTGCCCAGCCATTCGTTGATCTTCTCCGCCAGCTCAATTGCCGGAACATGAGACTGCATCATAGGCGAGTATGCAATCGTCTTCATTTGCTCATAAGCAGCCCGCGCAATCGACTCTCTGCCATGACCGACATTCACGCACCAGAGTCCCGACATGCCGTCGAAATACCTTTTGCCCTCCGCATCCGTTATCCAGCAGCCATCCCCGGAAACAAAAATCAGCGGGTTGTCATTATGAGGCGAAATATGATGCCATACGTACTTCCGATCCTTCGAAAGCAGCTCCTCCGTGCCGGATACCGATTGATCGCCGCTCATTTCCCCACCCCTTCATCCATCTCAATCTACTTCTTAGTTCAGTTTATTCGGCCTCTTTCGTCGATATGGCAATTGGTTGTCATTTCTTATTCGGATGGACAATAATATGTACATACAGGTATGCTCATCCAAACCGGGAGGTCACTGATGATGATCGAAAACTGCATTCAAAGGCAGATGGAGCTCATTTCAAACGACAATTGTTACGTACACCGGATTGTGCAAACGCGGCAAGGCGATTCCGCCATTCTGTACTCCCCGAATAAGGGCTTTGATATCCATGCGAGAATTGTGTTTGCATCAGGTATTGCGACCAAACGTCATCGGAATGACCTCAGTATGTACATCACTTCTATTGAAGGTCAGTGCGCTTGGAATCTCCAATACATTCGCATTCTGGGGGAGAAAATCAATCAAGGCTACGGCTCATTAATGATGGAACAGTTATTAACGCGGGCTGCGGAGGAGAATATTCGTCATATCGAGGGACGTATGCAGGCTGCCGAACATAAGGAGCATCTGGAGAGGCTCCGTCATTTCTACACCAAGTTCGGCTTCACGATCGATGAGCAGAATCGAATTCATTGGACTAATAAAAATTTTTAAAATGGGACTTGCATAAATTATTTTCTCTGTGGTAAGATACGTCTTGTGTTTCGGTAAAAACGCGCGCCGGTGTAGCTCAGTTGGTAGAGCAACTGACTTGTAATCAGTAGGTCGGGGGTTCGAATCCTCTCGCCGGCACCACTTACCGCGGGACGTAGCTCAGCTTGGTAGAGCACCTGGTTTGGGACCAGGGGGTCGCATGTTCAAATCGTGTCGTCCCGACCATATATACATAATGTATCATAGAATAGAGTCATAGAAGAGAACCTTGAGCGCTAAGCTCAAGGTTTTTTTTATTGTTTGAATATCACTACGACGCATTGACGCTTCAATTTAGCACATGCTATATTCAGGAAATGATAGAAACGCTTACATCAGCTTCGCAGGAAAGGATGACCATTGTGGCAAAGCAGCCCAAGATATCGGTAGCAGGAAGCTTGAATATGGACCTCGTTCTGAAAATGCAGCGGATGCCGAAGGTTGGCGAAACCGTGCAAGGCGATGAAATCCACTACATTTCCGGGGGAAAAGGCGCTAACCAGGCCGTCGGTTGTGCACGGCTCGGCGCAGAGGTTAAGATGATCGGTGCCGTTGGCGAGGATGCCTTCGGATCGGAAATTATGGAACGGATGCGGAATTTCGGTGTGCATACGGAAGCCATCTCCGTGCTTGAAGGTGCTTCGACAGGCACGGCGACCATCATGCACACGTCAGAGGATAATTGCATCGTCATCGTGCCTGGCGCAAACGGGCACAATAGCGCTGAAAGCATCAAGGCGCATGCTGAGCTGATCCAACAATCGGATATGCTCATCGTTCAGTTGGAAATCCCGATGCCTGCTGTAGAGACCGCGCTTCGGATTGCACGTGAAGCCGGCGTGCGCACGGTTCTGAACCCGGCCCCTGCCCTTCCGCTTACGGAAGCGCAAATTGCGCTGGCGGATTATTTTACGCCGAACGAGACTGAGTTTGAGTTGTATTGCGGTGTGTCGATCACTTCGGAGGAGCAGCTGTTCGAACGAATGACCGACTGGCAGAAACGGTATCCGCACCAAACCTTGATTGTCACACGCGGTAAACATGGCATTTCATGCGCCACTGCTGATGGCATCGTCACCGTGGCTGCCCCAATTGTGAAAGTCGTAGACACGACCGGTGCCGGAGATTCGTTTAATGCAGCGCTCTGCTTCGGCATCGCAAGCGGCTGGCCACTTGACCAGACGCTGCCGCTGGCTGTCAAAGCAGCCTCCTATTCCGTAACCGTATTCGGCGCGCAGGACGGCATGCCGACACTGCAGAACTTGAGTTAGTTTGTTTGATGAAAAGGAGCTGAGCGGCTTAGGTGCGCTTAGCTCCTTTTTGGCATCATGAAGACTAGCGTTACACAAGCTAATGTAGACCTCTAGGTACGCTACTTTCTCCCATTTTCCAGACTTCCTGCTAATGTAGACCTCTAGGTACGCTACTTTCTCCTATTTTCCTGACTTCCTGCTAATGTAGACCTCTGGGTACGCTACTTACCGCTCATGTGCGGTTCCCGGTACCTCTCATTTGCTCCATTCCACCTTTCTTCGCTCATGTGCGGTTCCCAGTACCTCTCTTAGCTCCAAACCTCCATTTTCTCACTTATGAGCGGTACCCAGTACCTCTCTTTCGCGCGGCTCCCCCATCATCTGCTACAACGCAAAGAGAGACCTTCTCAAAAGTCGCTTTGCGAACGTTTGAGACAGTCCCTCTCCTAAACCCTATATATAACTTTTCAATGAAGGCGCCTTTCGCACCTTGCTGCGCTGCTCATAAGCATAAGCCAATTGAATCAGCCGCGGTTCGCTATAAGCCTTGCCTGAGAATGTAACGCCGAACGGGACGCCGGCTGAGGTGTAGCCAGCCGGGACAATTATGGATGGATACCCTGCCCGGGCCGTTATGCGTGAGCCAAAGTCCGCCGGGAACAACAAGGCGTCCAATCGATGTTCCCTCATAACGGCATCGATGCCTTCAACCTGGCATAGCCGGAGATCCGTTAGTCGATCCCTTAAATACTGTGTCTCCGTTAGTGTGCCGGAAGTGTTTTTTTCAGCGAGCAGCAGTAAGGATTGGCCGTATTTCAACGTTTCCTCGGGATGCGCTTCATTGAACCCGATGATCTCCGCCAAGGAGCGGACCGGTGCGTTCGAGGGCAGCGCGGACAGATACGCATGAAGTGAGCCTTTGAACTCATTCAAGATGACTGAGGAATAGGCAATTTCCCTAGCTGTCGGAATATTGGCTGGATCAATAATTTCGGCACCGAGCTCACGCATCGTTCTAAGCGCTTGGTCGAAGATGTCCAACTGCTCCGGCGTTAACTCTTCAAAATAATAATCGCGCGGAACACCGATGCGAGCCCCTTCCAATCCGCCTAACTCAAGAAACTGTGCGTAGTCCGTCTGACGCTTCCCTAAACTGCTGCCCATGGCCGGATCTGCCTCATCCACCTGCACCAACGCATCGAGCAGCAAAACAGCATCCGTAACGGTTCGTGCCATCGGGCCTGCCGTGTCCTGGCTATTGGAAAGCGGGAGAATACCTGAGCGGCTAACAAGTCCAACCGTCGGCTTGATGCCAACGGTAGAACTCAAATTGGCCGGATTAATAATGGAGCCGGATGTTTCCGTGCCGATTGCCGCCATGCAGAAATTACAAGAAACAGCAACCCCTGAGCCTGAGCTTGATCCACCGGTAGGCGTCGAAATATTATAAGCATTTAGTACTTGTCCACCTCGGGAGCTGTATCCGGAGGGCATGCCTTCTGTCATAAAATTCGCAAACTCAGTCATATTCGCTTTGCCCAGAATGACTGCCCCCGCTTCACGAAGCTGCTTTACAATGAAAGCATCTTCACCGGCATAGAGGCTTGCAAGTGCGAGTGAGCCTGCGCTTGTGTGCATTTTGTCACCGGTGTTAATGTTGTCCTTCAGCAGGATCGGAATGCCGTGCAGCGGACCTCTAGCCCCGCGATTCGCTCGCTCGGCGTCAAGTGCATCCGCGATAAACAAGGCATCGGGATTCAGCTCAAGCACAGAATTAATAGTGAGGCCATTCTTGTCATGATCAGCAATGCGCTCCATGTAGATCAGAACTAACTCTCTGGATGTGATTTCACCGTTTTCCATCGCAGCCTGCATATCAGCTATGGTGGCTTCTTCGATTACAATGCTCATCTTCTTCCCCTCCGGCTATGGATAAACGTCACTCACACACAATCTAGTTCTATTGTACATGATCGCTATAAACTTTGTGGGAAGAAAAAGAGCCTAGATTCGGTAGTAGTGTACCGCATCTAGGCTACATGTCTTTGATTGTCTCGTATCACTCGTGATTACACTCTCCACGATTCATAGCCGTCACTCCAGTACGGGTCAGCTCCAAGATTTCATACGGTTTCAGCAGCTCGATTAAAGAAGCTATTTTATCTTGTTCGCCAACAACTTGAACAATTAGACTCTCTACTCCAATATCGACAATCGAAGCACGAAAGGATTCAACAATACTAATAATCTGCGGTTTCACTTTGGACAGTGCGCTTACTTTGATAAGTGCAAGCTCGCGATCAACCAGCGGATTAGCAGTTAAGTCATCAATTTGAATAACATCAATAAGTTTATTAAGCTGTTTGTTCACTTGGTCGAGCATTTTATCATCGCCGGATGTCAAAATAATCATACGAGATAATCCTGCTTCTTCTGATTGTCCTACCGTTATACTGTCAATGTTGAAGCCTCGGCGTCCGAATAATCCGGCAACTCGCTGTAAAACACCTGGATGGTTGTTTACCAGAACAGAAATCGTGTGACGTTTCATGATTCATCCCCCATAATCATGTCATCGATCGTGGAACCGGGGGTAACCATCGGAAAGACATTCTCATCTTGACTGATAACAAAATCGATTAGAACAGGTCCCGGTGTTTCCAAAGCTTCGTTCCATACTCGATGAGCCTCTTCTTGATTGGATGCCCTGAGCCCTTTAACGCCGTAGGCTTCTGCCAATTTCACGAAATCCGGACTGCCAGAGAGATCCATATGACTAAAGCGATTGTCATAAATAATTTCTTGCCATTGCCGGATCATCCCGAGGACCTGATTATTCAGAATGACGATCTTCACAGGAATGTTATGAGCCGCGCAAACCGCAAGCTCTTGTGCACACATCTGAAACCCGCCGTCACCATTGACGGAAACTACAACTCGGTCCGGGACACCTACCTGTGCCCCAATCGCAGACGGTAAACCAAAGCCCATCGTGCCAAGTCCACCTGAGGTAATTAACGAACGCGGGTGCTTAAACTGATAAAATTGAGCAGCCCACATTTGATGCTGGCCTACGTCCGTTGTGACGACTGCTTCACCATTGGTCGTTTCGCTGATCATTTCAATGACGAATTGTGGTTTTAGCGTGATTTCGGAATTCGTGTAACGAAGTGGATACTTATTTTTGTTTGCTTGAATTTCTGACAGCCATGCTTCTGATTGGCTGGGCTTGGCATGATGAAGATTCGCCTGTTGAAGTACGGATTTCACATCGCCGATACAAGGAATGGCCGTTTCAACGATTTTTCCAATTTCCGCCGGATCGATATCGATATGTGCGATCGTTCTCGCCTTAGGAGCAAATCCGCTGGTTTTCATCGTTACTCTGTCATCAAAACGTGCTCCAATACTGATGAGAAGATCGCAATTTTGTAACGCTCTATTGGCTGTGTAAGTTCCGTGCATGCCGGGCATACCCATCCATAATTCATGCGCACTCGGAAATCCGCCTAAACCAAGCAATGTCGTCGTAACGGGGATCCGGGTTTTCTCGACAAATTCAAGTAAATCCTTGGCTGCATCGGAATAGATAACGCCGCCGCCGGCCAGAATGACAGGACGTTCGGCTTCTCCGATTGCGACAAGCAACTTCTCGATTTGCGTCATATTCGGTTGAATGTCCGGACGATATCCCCTGACCTCAGGCTTATCTGTCGTCGGATGTTGATAGTTCATCATTTGACTGGATACATCCTTTGGAATATCGATCACAACAGGGCCTTTTCGTCCAGTGGAAGCAATGTAGAAGGCCTCATGAATAACCTTGGGCAGTTCATTGACATCATGAACTAAATAGTTATGCTTCGAGATTGGCAATGTAATGCCTGTGATATCCGCTTCCTGAAATGCATCCGTACCCAGTAGAGCTGTCGAGACGTTGCCAGTAATAATAACCAGTGGAACAGAGTCCATATTAGCAGTAGCAATCCCCGTAACCAGATTAGTTGCCCCAGGTCCCGAAGTTGCAAAACAAACCCCAACTTTACCCGTTGCACGCGCATAGCCGTCTGCAGCATGGATCGCCCCTTGTTCATGACGAGATAAAATATGCTTAAACTGCGGCATCTCATGAAAAGCGTCATAAATGTTTAGGACACTTCCTCCCGGGATTCCAAACACGCACTCCACACCTTCAAGCAGTAAACTTCGGATAAGAGCCTCTGAACCGGTAACCCTATCGTTCTTTGTGAGATTATTCATCCATTCATGAGTCGATTGCTGGATCTCTATAGGTTTCATTTATTTATCCTCCCATCGAAGCTGCAGTGTTACCACCCGAAGCCGTTATTGCTCCTGTTGCCCCATTCTATGAGATTCAAAATAATAGATCAATATCGTTGTTTCTATGCAAATGATAGATAATATCTATCGTTCATTTGAATGACAACAAAAAATCCCTCCGAAGAGGGATTCTCAATTGTTATTTGTGTTTAGAACGTGCTCGCAGGCGTTGTATCCGAGCACCAGCGTGTATTGAACAGCTCTTGAATCAACACTTCATGCGCTTCCGGCGTGCCGATATAGCGCAGCGCTTCAAGTGCGTGGCCGCGGACATAACGGTTCTCGTGTGCCAGCTGCTCTGCCAATGCCGGAACAGCATCTGCAGCGTCTTTGCCGATTCGAACAAGCGACAGACCTGCTGTGAAGCGAACTTGCGTATCCTCGTCCTGCAAGCCTTTGATCAGAGCGGGAACGACTAGCTTTGCATTCGCGCTGATCATACCGAGGGCGTCAACTGCAGTGCGTCTTATTTTCGCGGACGGGTGATCCAGTTGAGCCGCTACGTGAGAAACAGCTCGATCTGCGTAACCTCTTAGCTCCGACAAAGCGAAGATGGCATGGTTAACGACATCTTCATTCTCAGCGCGAAGCGCTTGAAGCAATCCTTCAACAGCTTCCTCGCCGGCTACGGACAATCCGTAAGAAGCGATACGGGATACTTTCTTCTCCAGCTCAAGTGCGCCTAGCAAGGCTTGAACGCCTGCTTCGCCTCTTGTCGCAAGCTCGTAGGCGGCATTCAAAGCATCCTGCTCTTCGCTTCCGTTCAAACGAGTTGAAAGGCTGGCAATTTCTGCAGCATCAGCTGGCTTCGTGCCCGCAAGCGCCGCAGTATTGCCGGACATCCAGTTCCAAACCTCTTCGGCAATCGGATTGTTGCTCTCATCTCCTGCAACAGCAGCCCAGGACTGCTCTTGATTGTCCCAAGTCGGCGATTGCGGAGCTTCCGTACGCATGAATTCGAATTTCAGCATGAAGCGCGGCTTGCCGATCAAGTTCGGAGTCGAACGATGCCAAATATCATAGTGGATCAGCGCAAATGTCCCCGCTTCTCCGTTTGCAGTCGCTTCCTCTGCCGTTTCATCCGAAGCAAAGGTGCGGCTGTCTTGATATTGCGTGCCAGGCATAACACCTGTTGGCCCAAGCTCAATAGGCGTATCTTGCGGGAAGTACATAATCATTGCCCACCATGGGTGATGATTGCGCAACCGGTTGTAGCCCCAGTAGCTGTCTTTGTGCCAGCCGCCCGGCTTCGGTACGGAGTTGTAATGTCCGTGTCTGTGCGTATGGAGCAAATAATTCGGGCCAAGCACGCTGGTCAACGCCCCGGTGATAACCGGGTTCTCAAATACGCGCTGCAAGTCGCGAATCCGCGGCAAAATGTTGTTGCCCGGGTTGCCTTCGGTATCATAAATACTATTGAGCTGCTCTACTAAACGCTCGTGAAATTCACGCGGGAAATCTGTTTTTAGAATAAGAAAGCCATCTGTAATAAACGATTTGACTTGTTCATCAGTCAACAAAAGGGGTTGCGCAGTCGTCATTTCTGTTGAGCCTCCTATAGGATTACTTCTTCAACTTGATTATAGGAGGATGCTGCCACCGATGTAATGGCTAGAAATAAGAATGAAGGTGCTAAAACTAAGATTGCGGTTTCATGAACCCTCGAAATGCTCTATGATAAGAGAAAATCATTCAAATGCCTTATAGCCGGGAGAATTCCAATGACGATATTACGTGCAGATCACGCCTTAACCGATCTCTTACGCGCACTTCAAATCGACGTCATCACCGCTCACAAAACACAGGTGACCACCGAGTGGGTCGATATGGACTACGTGCCCGAATATAATAAGTTCTATTATATTGTGGAAGGAGAAGGCTGGCTGAAGGTGGACAATCAGGAGATGCTGCCATCCCCTGGCGAGATCTGCTTGATGCCTGCTTTCACGAAACAATCCTATTCCGTTCTTAATGGGAAGAAGCCGTTCCTCAAATATTGGTGCCACTTCACGGCTTCAATCGGTCCCTTTGACTTATTCCAATGGATCGGCGTTCCGCTGTACATTGGCATTGCCGATCAAGAAGAAATGACCGCCTTGTTCAAGCTGCTGGTCAGCCTGCGGCAAAGCGATTCCGTCATCTCACGGCTGCGTGAGAAGTCGATTATGCTGGAGATTATTGCGCGGTATTTGGAGCATGTGCCGATTACGATTTTGCAGCATCGCTCGGAGGATCTGAAGCGAATTCAGTTCATCCAGGAATATATCGACAGCCATATGGCCGGTCATTTGCGCATCGAGGATATGGCGAAGGCGGCTCATTTGCATCCGAATTATTTTATCGCCTATTTCAAGAAGCATTTCGGAGTGCCGCCGCTTAAATACGTCAGTCGCAAACGAGTGGATAAAGCAAAGATCCTACTGACGAGCACGACACAGAGCATCAAGGAAATTGCGGATCAGATCGGTTTTAAGGAAACGAACCATTTCGCTAAATTCTTTCGCAAAGAAACCGGGCAAAGCCCGACGGAATATCGCACACTCCATACGTAGAATACAGCAAAAGGCGTTCCCCTGCAGATTAATAGCTGCAGGTAGGAGCGCCTTTGTCGTTGCATAAGCTACAAATTCTTCATCGTCGACACCATGACCTCGCCCGTCAGCCATCTGCGCATGAGCAGCAGGATCAACAACGACGGGAGCGATATGATGGCGCCGGCGAGCAGCAGGTCAGCCTGCGAATATACAGGTCCCGCATCACCGATCTCATTCATCGCGTTAACGAACGTCATGAGCGGCGGAAACGTCTGCGGATTCGTCAAGTGGACGAAAGCCTGCGTGAACGAGCTCCACAGCATAACGAAATGAAGAGCTCCCAGCGCGAGAAGCGGCTTCCAGATGGAAAGTATGTAAACGTTGAAGAAGATAAATGTCTCTCCTCGACCCGCCGCGGCTGCCTCTTCCCTGCGATTGCCGAATTTACGGTTAAAGATGCTCTTCAAGATGAAGATAGGCAGAATCGAGTAGAACCCCGTGAAAAACAGCGGGAATATCGTATTGCTCATATGTAAGTCCCGATAAAACAAATATTCATGAAACGTTGAGCTGCTAATAGTCAGCAATGCCAGCAGCATGAGCTTATACAGCCCCCTTCCCGGCAAATCCGTGACGGTTAGCGGGAAAGCAAGCGCCGCCGTAATGATCATGAAGACGGTGACCGCAACCAAGTCCATGACCATATACAGCACATAGCGATAAGGACTTAGCAAATGATCTGGCACGGAGCCGGACAATTGATGCATAAATGGATAAATGAAGAGCAAGTACAGCAGGATGAATACGGCTGAAGAAAGTACGATACTGATCAGGATGCCGGCGGTATTTTTCCCTTTGCCGGTTGATTGGATAGCAGCAGCACCGCTAGCTGAAGGAAACAACTCACGCGCGAACAGACCTCTAATGAGAAAGTATGCAAGCAGGGAGCAACTAAATTGAACGACAAACTGAAATAGGGCTAGCGGTCCGGCCAGATTGTATTCGGCATTCATAAACACCGTTCGGAAACCAAAGCTATCCAGTGTATCCCCTGTCTCCATTACCAGCGGATTGACCAGCAATCGCTGCAGCTCCGAATCCATCGTCAGAAGCGATCCCAGCTGCATAAGCATGAATGCCGTAACAGCCTTCATTGCAGGGATGACGTTGCGGTGCAAATAGCTGCTGCGAGCTCGAATGCTTCCGTTGTCCATTGCCGCTTGTCTTGCACCTATCGCCGTAAGAGCGATCAGAATGGGAATGCCGCAGGTTTTGAACACTTCTACAAGAACGAGTGTCATTGGAAACAGCTCCGAATGTGCGAGCGGCATCGATTGGATACCGAACGGAGACTGGCTCTGCGATAGAGTAAGCATCGTAATATAGACGATAATTGCCGATGGAATGAAGTAAGGGATCAGGAACAAGGTGGTTAATCCGCCTCTAAGCCTGCGGAACCCTATGCCGCTAAGCGCGAGAGCTGCACCGAGCGCGAAGATGCCGCCGACTGCCGTATATGCAAGCTTCATCGATAACGTGTTGCTTAGTACGGACGTAAACGCAGGCAGATTAAACAGGTTACGGAAATTCTCCAACCCTACCCAGTCGCTGCCGTATAACCCTTTAAAGATGACAAAATTGACAAATGAACCGTACAGCATCATGAAGAATGGAATTCCTTTGAAAATCAACCAAAGCAGTAATGGCGGGATGACGAGTAAATAATGCATCCGGTACTTCCAAATCCGTTGCAGCATTGCAGTAACTTCCTCCTAATGGATATTCATCCGTGTTCTTCCTCTCTTCTATTCGACAAAAAAGAGGATTGTCCCTCCGTCACCTTCCGGCGACTTCAGAACAACCCTCTTCATTATTACTTACTATCTACGAATACGGTTACCGAAGTATTCTTTGGAATCGGAGCTGAACCCTAGTGTTAGCGGCCCTAGCAGCGCGTCATCGTCTGTTTTATAAGTAACAAGAACTACGTTGCCTTTCTTAGCTACATAATCCTCGTATGCTTTCTTCTTGTCATCTTGTGGGAAGAGTGCTGCATCAGAAGCAGGTACGATTGTAACTTCTGCTTCGTCTTTCTTCGTTACCACATGTTTCTTCTGATCATCGGAAAGCTGTTTCCAAGCAAGCTCACGATATTCAGTTACTTGTGCCGGGGATAGCGCAGCAGATTGCTCTGTCACTACCAGGAATTGAAGCGGGCTGATTGGCGGAAGGCTCTTCGTCATCGCAGGACCATAGTAAGCGCGAACTTTCATGCCAGCTTTCAAAGCCGACCATTCAATCGGTTGACGCTCGGTATCACGGATCGTTGTTTCTTTACCGGAATTAAGAACCAGTGTAGTTTCTTTGGCGTCGCCGAATTTCACTTGCCAGCCTTCGCTTGTTTTCTCGACGGATTGAATGACATCTTCTTTAACCAAGCGTTCAGTACCAACTACAACCTTCACGGCATGCGATTGACCTGGGTAGCTCATTGCAACGATTGGGCCGTATTCAGCCGTAAGCTCGAAGCCTGCTTTCAAATCTTTAGCAGCAAACGGCTTGCCTTCTTGATTCGTAAGTACGGTTTCTTTATCGACAGTCAATACGATCCAGTTGTTTTGGCCTCTGCCAACTACACTGATCTGTACGGAACCATCTTGAGTAGGACGAACATCTTCGATAATGCCGGACACATTAATCAAATTCGACTCGCCTTCCTCCGGTTGATTTTTGGAAGTAAGTTCAAGAACTTTCGTTTTTGCGTTATAGTGCAGCTCGTAACCAAGCGCTGCCGCTTCGCCGCGTGCTGGGAGATAGGCTTGGCCATTAATAAATACCGGCTCCAAGGAAGTTGCTTTACCGTCTACAGTAACATCAATGTCACCGCGGAGGAATCCATTTACTTTCTTCATAAAACCGGATGCTTCTACTGCTGCTGTTGTGCCAAGTAGCCCCGCAATCGTTGCTACAATGATGAGTTTCTTCTTGTTCATTATTTCGTTCTCCCTTCGCGTTCTGTTCTAGTGGTTGTAGGCCTACATGATCTCCAGACGCGCCTACCTACAGAAAGGTTGCAATAAAAAATAAAAAAACGATCTGGACGCTATCGTCCAGACCGAATCAAGCTAATGGTGATCATCCTCATACCATGGATTTAAATGAACGAGCACTTCATCTACTTCCGGATGGGCGTCCATCAATTTCTTCTTGATGGTTCTAATAATATCATGTCCTTCTTGTATGGAAAGCGTTCCGAGGACCGCGACCCTAGCATCCACTAGCACGTAATGACCATGCTCTCTTGCACGCAATCGATCAATCCGTTTCACTTCAGGAACTTCGCGCAAATGCTCCGTTATATCCTCGATTTTCTCCGGACTTAGACTCTTGTCCATCAGGACATCAGCCGTCTCTCGCGCCATATCGATACCCAGCTTCAATACGAGGAGGGATACGATCACCCCTGCCGCGGGATCACCGTAGCTGAGCCAGCTAATGTCCATCCTCTCTCCCAACCAGCCAAGACCAATCCCAACCGTTGCTGCCAATGAAGCATAGACATCGGCCAAATGGTCGTATGCGGTAGCGAGCATGGCTTTACTCTTCGATTCCTTCCCGATGCGCATCGTGTACATATATAGAAATTGCTTGGCGATCAAGGAAACGATTGCGGCTGCAAGTGCGATGAGATGCGCTTCTGTCGGCGGCTCGAAGAACGTGAGTACGGCATGATAACCCATATATAAAGCGGCGGCAATGAGGATAAAAGCAACAATTCCCGCTCCAAGCACCTCGGCCTTGCCATGTCCGTAGGGATGATCCTCATCCGGCGGTTTGCCCGAGACGCGCATAGAGCTGTACGCCGTAGCCGTTGCGATAACGTCGCCGGCATTGTGAATACCGTCTGCAATGAGAACTTGACTCTGAAACAATATACCGACGATTAGCTTAATACCAGTCAGAAGCACATTGCTGATCAGAGAGATCCACATCGCGACGATGGATGCTTTGCTTTCCATGTGTCCCTCTTCATTCCCCTCTTCTGCCATCGATCATAATAATGGAGATATTACACTTTATGACATTCAAACGCAAGGTACGGAAGCACAAAACAGGCTCTTCCGAGGAAGTCGGAAAAGCCTGTTTTGCTTGAAGCGATTATGGCTGGGTTGCGGCTGCTTTCGCTTGTCTGGCGAGCTCAGGCAAATGTGCTTGATTCTCTTGAATTTGGCGCAGATGGCGCAACCGCTCGCTGCTTGCACCACGCAGCACGGCTTCGCCATGGAGCTCTTCCACCCAATAAGGGGCGAATGTGCTCACATACTCATGCAGCTCAGCCATATGCTCTTCCGTATAATGTCTGGAGAAATTAATCAATAGCACACGCCGATTATTCCCGCCGCCAAAAGCAGCATGTTTCATATAGTTATTGAAGACCAGCAAGTCCCCGGGTCTAATCTCGAGCGGCACAGCCGGCAGGTCTGCGCGATCAACGCCCCACTGTCCCTGCATATCCGCCTTATGAATGTGCTCTTTAAGAAGTTCGGTAAACTGATCACCGATATAATGGCTGCCCGGAATGACGCGCAGCGCACCTGTTTCTTTGGTAACCGGATCTAAGTAGAAGGATACATTGAGGCTCTTGAGATTACCAGGCCAACGCTTATCCATCGAAGTATCGGAGTGCCAGCCCGTGTCCCCGACATATTTGTTACCCGCACTCGTCAGATAGTTGTAGTCGTCACCAAGCAGCGTGGAACAAATCATGTGTACGCGCGGATCATCAAGCAGCGAAGCCAGCTTCTCGCTGTGGCCCAGAAAAGCGACGATCGTGGATGTTTTCTTGAAATTATGCGGCTTGCCGTTGAAGTTTCCCCCGTGTTTCGTAAATACGGCATCAAACTCTTCCGTAATCTCCATGATACGATCCTGCATTAACCCCCGAAATACCAAATACCCGAACGTGTCGAAGAACGCTTTCTGCTGGCTCGATACAGTGAATTCCTGCATAACAGCTACACACACTCCCGCCAATAATTTGAGAATCGACTACTCGCATATGGTTCATTGTCTATCCTCAACCTATTTCGACTCGTTCAAGAGTATTCCTGCCGCTTGGCTCTGTCGGGCTTATGCCTGCCGAACTAACTGCTGGCTTATCTATGAATCAACTGCTCTCTGCGCGGCCCAACCGAAACGGTCGACACGCGAACACCTATCGATGCTTCTACAAAACGGACATAGGCCTGCGCTTCTTGCGGCAGCTCGTCGAAAGTTCTTGCTTCGGATATCGAACACTTCCAGCCGGGCAGCGATGTCCAGATCGGTTTGGCCTCTTCGAGCTGGGCTGTAACGGGAAACCGTTCGATCTTCTTGCCATCCGCAAGCAGATAACTTGTGCAAATCGGAATTTGATCCAAGTAACCGAGCACATCGAGGTTGGTAAGCGCAACCTCAGTTGCGCCCTGCACCATGCAGCCGTACCTTGTTGCAACGGCGTCGAACCAGCCTACTCGTCTCGGACGGCCGGTCGTCGCACCGAACTCGCCTGCGTCTCCGCCTCGTAACCGCAGCTCATGTGCTTCATCGCCGCTTAGCTCCGCCACGAATGGTCCGGCGCCAACGCAGCTGGAGTAAGCTTTGGTAACGGCAATGACATGCCCAATCGCATAGGGAGGAATACCAGCTCCAACGGCAGCAAAGCCGGATAAGGTAGAAGAGGAAGTTGAGTACGGATAAATGCCATGATCGGGATCACGGAGGGCACCGAGCTGACCTTCGACCAGAATGGACTCGCCTCTCATCCATGCTTCATGCAGCAGACTTGTCGTATCCGCCAAATAAGGGCGAAGCTTCTCCCCATACGCCATGAGCTCCGAGATATAATCATCGGCTTTCACAGGCAATTGCCCATACAAGTGCTGCAGTGTCACGTTCTTCGCTGCGAGCATCTGTTCCAAGCGTCGATAGAGGCGATCCCTATCGAACAGCTCTGCTGCTTGAATACCAAGCTTTGCGTACTTATCCGCATAGAAAGGCGCGATTCCGCGTCTGGTCGAACCAAAGCTCCGCTCGCCAAGTCGATCTTCCTCGAGTCCATCGAATTGGACATGTATCGGCACCACAACCTGCGCCCGCTCCGAAACGACCACTTTCGGCTTCGGCACACCGCGCACTTGCAGCTCTTCGATTTCTCTCATAAGCATATTCACGTCAACAGCGGTACCCGGACCAATCACATTCGTCACGTTTGGATAAAACACCCCGGATGGCAGCATGTGTAGAGCAAACTTCCCATAGCCGTTAATGATCGTATGACCTGCGTTGCTGCCTCCTTGAAATCGAACGACATAGGAAGACTGTGCTGCCAGTACATCCGTCAGCTTTCCTTTGCCTTCATCTCCCCAATTTGCACCTACAATGGCCGTTACCGTCATAGAGCCACGCCTCCTAATTGTTGATCCTTCCTTACAAATTTGATTATAATGGTTGTGAATGTATCAAAATAATTGATATTACTTATATCAGATATTAGGTGAGTTAATGACTATTAATTCGGAGTGGTATCGAAGCTTCTATTGGACAGCCAAGACAGGCAGTCTATCACGCGCGGCGGAGAAGCTGCATATTACGCAGCCTGCAGTCAGCCATATCTTAAAGCAATTGGAAGGCGCACTCGGCGGACAGCTATTCTTCCGCTCTGCTAAAGGCGTAGTATTGACAGCGGAAGGCGAGGTGTTATTTCGTTATATCGAGCAAGCCTTCAGCTTCATAGAATCCGGCGAGAAACGTATCGCCGAGATGCATAACCTGGAAAGCGGAGAAATCCGAATCGGCGCGAGCGATACGCTATGCAAGCATTATCTGATGCCTTTCTTGGAGCAGTTTCATCACCAATTTCCGCAAGTGCGTATCCATGTCACTAATCGGACTACACCGGAAACGATTGATCTGTTAACCGACGGCAAGATCGATTTCGGCATTATTAATCTGCCGGCAAGCAATGCCAAAATCGATATCAAACGGAGTCTTCCTCAGCAGGATTGTTTGGTAGGCAGCAAGAAGTACGCGGATTTAGCGGGTTCGGCTTCTCCGCTTAACGTACATGAGCTTTACCGGTATCCCTTGTTAATGTTAGAGCCCGGAGGCAGCACAAGACGCCGCCTCAGCGAATGGGCGGCTGAACAAGGCATCCAGCTGCACCCCGAACTTGAGCTTGGCAGTATCGATCTTCTATTGCAATTCGCAATCCGAGGGTTCGGGCTTGCCTTCGTTATTCGCAACTATATCGAGCACGAAATTGCTTCCGGTGAGCTGTTCGAGATCCCGCTCCAACCACCGCTGCCCGAGCGTTATATCGGTATCGCTACATTGCGAGGCGTCCCGCTCTCCGCAGCCTCCAATCGGTTTCTATCGATGCTCCCGTTAACATAGAAAAAACCCACCTAACGGTGTAAAAACCGTCTTAGGTGGGTCTTATTGGGTCGGAAGCGGCGGGAGCCACTCCCCTTGTTTAATTATCCGAACTCCTGCTTCGCAGACACCGTAGCTTCGCCACTGGCAGGTGTAACACAACGTATTAATATCTTCTGGGACTACGTTCGACCTTACCCGCTCAATAACGTCAGACCAGAGCAGTTCCATGCCAAAGTCTAACCCGAGCTTTTGCAGAATCCGCTCATCGTGTTTCGCAACGGAAACATTATGGCAATGCGGCTCCACATCGGATGGAAAGCACGCGCATAAGTCATCCGGACCTTTGACAATGGCTACTCGTGAATCAGGCTCATCACGCAGCTTGTTATAGACGACGGTCATATTCGCCGAGAAGTCCGCCGAATACCCCATCCCCCGAAAACCTAATAAACATAATAAATGATGCCCGCGCAATTGAATCGACATTATATCCCACCTTAACAAAACTTACCGCTTCATCACTCGATACCAATAGAGATAACTCTCTTGATAATTCAGTTTCCCGTACAGACGGTTCGCTGACGCATTGCTCTGGACGACTTGCAAATACCCCTTCGCTGCACCTTGCTCTCTCGCGAAGTGGAGCATATGACGGATCAACTGCTCCCCATACCCTCGATTACGCTGTGCTTCCGCGGTTACAATATCATATAAACCGATGTACCCTCGTTCGATTACGCCTAATCCACATGCGACCGGTTCACCGTTTACCTCTAATGTGAAATAACCTTGCTTCTGTTTCGAGCTTGTTATGATTTGAGCAGCGATCCGTATGTTGGTACCTGTTATTCGGTTCATTTCGCACATTGTATGGAGCCACGTCTCGCTGAGCGAGCCTTCCATCTTGATGTCTTGCAGCTCCGGTGCCGGCACGTCGGCTAAACTTTCTATTATCATAACACGGGAGGGGTCCGTAATGGCATACCCGCGCTGCGCTAGAATTTGATCCAGTTCGGGCGGACCGAAAGGCGTTATTTTGAAAATCGTATCCTGACCTGCTTCGTTATACAGCGATTCGCAAGCTGCAATTCGTTCTTCTAATTGATGATTATCGCAGGCGTATAGTGCGCTTACGGAATTGGATCGTTTCGTATACCCATAAGCAAATCGCAGCAGCCATCCGTCATAAACGACCGTCTGTAGGGACGGCCAAGCGTTCAGTGTCAATTCTTCTATCATTTTGTTCATAGGCATGCGGCTCCTCTCCCAAATCAAATTTAGTATAAATATACATATTTATGAGTAATTATTCAACTCTTCTTTACTTCATCCTAAGCTGAAAAAATGTTAAAATGAGACAAGCATTTACTAAGAAAGGCGGAGAAGAGATGGCACAACTGATCGCACCTCTTACATACACACCCTTCGAGAATGAAGAAGAGCAAATACAGAAGTTGAAAGAATGGGGCCTGCTCTCCGAGAAAGCCTCCAAATCGAAAACATTTATCTACAAAAATAACGCCGTTCATACCGTCTGCTCCATTGTTGGTTATGTCGATAAAATGACAGCAGTCCTTGAGCTGGGCGACAAGCAGCACTGCATTCATCCTTCCTACTTGAAGGAAATGCAAACGGCAAGCTTCGGACAAAGACAAGCGACAGCAACTGAAGATGAAGGCAGCGATACGGAAGATGCTTCTGCTGCAGTTATCGCTCCAACTGTTGAAGCGGAGTCGGAACAACCAATAGAGTCGGCTACGGCTACGGTGGCTGCTGCTTCGGCCATCGAAGAGGCGCCAGCCGAATCGACAGCAGCGAAGTCCGAGGAGAAACCCGCTGCCAAGAAAGCGAAGAAAGAGAAAGCGCCGAAGCTGGAGCTTCCGGAGGAGAAGGTGAAGATGAGAGCAACGGTTAAAGAGTTTACGACCGTTCCGAACAATTTCTCCGATACGGATGACGAGGTAGTCATCTACGAGGAAGTGTCGATTGAAGAGCCGACCCTAGAATTAGGCGCAGCCTGGTCCAGCCATAGCAATACGCTGAAGAAACTAGAGCTTGCTGTTGGCGATACGATTACGTTCGAATGCAAGATCGTCGCCAAGAAATTAACGAAACATCCCGTTGCCTACAAGATTAACAATCCCGGCAAAATCACGAAAGAAGAATCCTAGTCGACGATTCTGATTTGCAGCTCGCAGAGAGAAGCCATGTTACATGGCTTCTCTTTTTTATGTTTTCCAGAAATTTCGACCTTTTTCAAGCTTTATCTTATGAAATCGCTGCTGCAAGGAAATACTACTACCTACGAAGGATAACCATTTGCATGCCCGTCAGTCGATGCATTCCGATCGGCCAGAGAAAGGAGCTCCTCCAACCTATGCAATCGAACTATGATCCCGTAAACGGAGAAAATCTTTCAGGCCCCGCTTCAAGCCCGGGCTCAGCTTCTGCCGTGAAACGCAAGCTGCACCCGAGCGTAGATTTGCAATTCGATCGCACATGGCTTCATCAATTGCAAGAACGCGTCGACCGTAACGGTCCTTGGGACGAGTGGACGATGTACCAATTGGCTATTGAAGCCGAACAGTCGAAGCTGGTTGAGAGCTTCGATGATTTGCAATGCTTGCGCAGCCTCCCTTCCTTCGAGCCGATGCCGCATCAAATCAGCACGGCTCGAAAAGTACTGCATGAGATGAGCGGCCGTGCGATTCTCGCCGATGAGGTCGGACTCGGCAAAACCATCGAAGCCGGCTTAGTGCTGAAAGAATATATGGTGCGCGGGCTTGTAAAGCGCGCTCTTGTGCTCGTTCCGGCTTCCCTCGTCCTGCAATGGGTGCGTGAGTTGAACAGTAAATTCGGTATCTCTGCCGTGGCGCAGAAGAAGGACCATTCATGGGCCTATGATGTTGTCGTAGCTTCCATGGATACGGCGAAGCGAGAGCCCCATCGCGAGAAGCTGCTCGGTCAAGACTACGATATCCTCATCATCGACGAAGCGCATAAGCTGAAGAACAAGAAAACAACCAACTATCAATTCGTGAATTTGCTGCGCAAGAAGTACTGCCTCTTGCTTACGGCTACTCCTGTCCAGAACGATTTGGACGAGTTATATAACTTAATTACGCTGCTCAAGCCGGGACAACTAGGCGGCCAGAGTGAATTTGCCGCTAATTTCGTCGTGGACAAGCGGCTGCCGAAGAACGAGGAACAGCTGCATGAAGCGTTATCCTCGGTCATGATTCGGAATCGTCGCGGAGACGGCGGCATTCAATTCACCAAACGAATCGTGAAGAATATCCCGCTTTCGCTCTCCACAGAAGAACAGGCTCTATATGATGCCGTCACCAAATTTGTGCGTGATCGGGTCGATGAGAGCCAAGGCGATTGGTCAAGCCTCCTCTCTCTCGTCACGCTCCAAAGAGAAGTTTGCAGCAGTCGCGATGCCGTGTTCCTCACGCTGGTCAACATGTTCAAGAAGACGGCAGAAGACTCTCCGCTGCGAGCGAAAATTTGGGAACTGGTCGAGGTTATCCGCGGCATCACCGCCAATACCAAAGCGGAGAAAACGATGGAGCTCGTTCGCGAGATGAACGATAAAGTAATCATTTTCACGGAGTATCGGGCAACGCAGGAATATCTGCTGCAATATTTCCGCTCCAATAATATGGTTGCTGTCCCCTATCGAGGCGGGATGAACCGCGGTAAGAAGGATTGGATGATGGACCTGTTCCGCGGACGCGCGCAGGTGCTGATTGCAACAGAGGCCGGCGGGGAAGGGATCAACCTGCAGTTCTGTCATCACATGATCAATTTCGATTTGCCTTGGAATCCGATGCGGGTCGAACAACGGATCGGACGAGTCCATCGTCTCGGGCAAACAAGCGACGTGCGCATCTATAACCTCTGTACGATCGGCACCATTGAAGAGCATATCGTCAGTCTGCTGCATGAGAAAATCAATCTGTTCGAGCTTGTAATCGGGGAGCTTGATCATATTCTGGAGCGTTTCGAGAAGAGCGAAACGCTTGAACAGCGCCTTGCCCGATTAATGCTGGAGTCTGGCGGCAATCAAGATCAGCTGCGCATGCAAATCGACGAGCTTGGTAATTCACTCAGCCGCATTCGCGACGAGGTTGAATTAGAGGAGCCTATGGAAATGGGCGCAATCAATGCAGTCATGAACGCCGTTGGGCAGACAATTGAGGTGAGACCATGAATGAACGTCAAATTCACAAGTTTGTTCAGCGTTATTTAGAGACGACGGGCTGTCAGATTAACGAGAAATCACCTGCCCATTTTCAGGTGAAGCTTTCACCGAGGGCCGACCGTGACCTGACGAATCGGCCTTACTATTGGAGCTTCGTCGACCGTACAGGTGCCGATCCGGAAACGATGTCCATGCTGCTCGTAACCGATAAGCAGAAGTATGAGCAGGCGCAGGCAGCAGCACCGCCTCCCCCAGCCCCGAACGCTGCGAATGCGGCGGCAGATGCGGCATTAAGTCGCTCTTTCGGCCATATTCACGGCACGCTCAATACGAATGTTCGCGTTCCGCGCGAGGATTTGTATTATGGCTCCCGCCGATTGAATCAGCTCTTCGAGTCAGCTCGCAGCGGCGGCAGCTACCTATGTTTGTTCCAAGAACCGGAGAAACGAAGCGCCCACCCTCTACACTCCACTGCTTACAGCGCTTGGCTTGGGGTTAATATGAAAGTAGAGTTCGCCTGCGATATGAAGCGCGAAGAAATCCATTCCTTCGGCGTGTCGCTGGCAACGGGACAATGTATCGAGCAATTTCATGATCGGCTGATGACTCATCGTATGACCCCGAAGCTGCCGCCTAATGTGCATACCGCCAAAAACGCGCTATCCCTTAATAAAGCAGCTACCATCGCAGAACAAACACTGGAACGCAAGCTTCGCACCTATGACTACTCGTGGGCCCAGGCAGCAGCTGAACGTTTGGCAGATGAGTTAGCGACGATCAATCATTATTATGAGCCCCTTCTGGCTTCCGCGGAAGAAGAGAATAAGCAGCTAATCAGCGAACAGTTCGAACGCAGACAAGAAGAAATCCGCTGGCAATATGAGCCTCGCGTCACGGCTTCTGCCATTAACTGCGGGATTTTCTATCTCCAGGGCATTGGTTAACAAGATCTCTCTTTATCCGGCAAAAATAGAACATAGCTTGTCCCAATCTCCTGACATGTTCCTACATCCTTTTCAACTGAAGGTAAGGTACAATGACGGTGAATCGGCTTTCCCATTCTACAGGAAGCAGCAGGTGATGCAGATGATGCGAAAATGGATATCGATTTTTGCCATAGCAGCCGCTTTCCTCTTGACAAGCACACAGGTCTCAGTAGCAGCTTTATCGTTCAAAATAGCTCCCAGCGAGCAGCATGCATCCAAGCTCGAGCAGCAAGTTCAAGCTTGGGTGGACGCACTGTCGGATCAGCCCCAATTTCAATCCTGGAAGCGCGCTACCGCTGCAATCGTCCCCCTTGGACCAGGTACTCATGGTTGGTTAGTTACATTTCGGCTGGATCGTCTGCCCGTTGGTTATATGATTGTTCATGCAACTGCGGAAGGCGGGTTTGTGCTCGGCGAATACGGCGCCGGCATGCATCCGGCTTTTGACCCCAATACGTTGTACAGCTCCATGGTGCGACAAGGCTTGTTCACCACCTTCGCTGAAGCCATAAAAAAACCGCTCCATTTGGAACGGCTCTACGTATCGCCTGTACTTGCAGTTTGGAAGTATGTGGCGGCCAATCAGGAAACGTATTATCTGGATGCGTGGACGGGAGAGGCTTTACCGATTACCGATCAACTATGGCAAGAACAAACGAAGGCGCTGGTCGCGAATGCGGACAAGCCTGCATTAAGCATGGCGAAGACGACGACTGCAGTTCAGCTAAAGAAACTGTATGCCGCTACAGCCAATCAAGTGTTCGATCCTTATGAGCGATTGCCATGGCTGACCAAATCTCCTTTGTCCCAGGAGCAAATCAAGCATCTGCCTGACTTGCTCGACAAGCGGAATCAAATTCGATTTACCGCAGAGTTGTTCCGCGAAACGGTATTGTTCGTTTATCCGGCAATCGGGTACCATAACTGGGATAATCACAGCCTGTTTGTCGCTTTTGATTCCGCGGGTACCCGATATATCCCGATTGACCTGCTAAACCAAGAAGGCCATTTCTTCGATTAATGGGTCATTAACCTTCTTCTCGAGGCTTAGAACGGATGAGCTGCATGACACCAAGTCCGCCCATACCAAACCAGCGTGTCAGCCAAGGCTCTCTTGTAGCTTTGGCTATTTTGCGCTTTTCCTTCCGAGCTTCCTGCGGCGTATCAATGATCTCAATCATTTTGCCAGTCATGAATTTAATGTATTCTTCGGGTTTCTCGACAGCCATGTCCTTCATCTCCTTCGATTCCTTCTAGTGTACCTACAGTGTCCCCGTTAATCATTTACTTCAAACATGAATGAGTTTCCTTGGTCTGTGCCACGCTAACGATAGCCATTATGGAATTGGAGGTTGGGTACAGCATGCTGGAGTACCGTTCTGGACGACGGGTATGGACTCGATTGTTCCTGATGTTCTGTTCTGTTGTCCTTTGCTCGTTTACATTAAGTTCGACGAATCAACTGGCAGCAGCTTATCCGCTGGATGCGCCTGCGGCTGATGCTCATCTGCAAGCAGAAGCACCGCCAAGTTATCAACGTGCGCTTCCTTCTGCGGAAGTCCTAATCGATGTTGGTCACGGTGGAATCGACGGCGGTGCGCACCATGAAGATATTCTGGAGAAGGATATTAACTTAGCGGTAGCCAAGAAGCTGTACTTGCTCCTAAGCGCTAACGGCATCCGCGCCATCCTTAATCGCGATGCCGACTACGCACTAAGCGACGATAACCGCTGGAATCCTTCCGGTTCTCGGCATCGGCGGGACTTGTCTCAGCGCAGCCAGCTCACCAAAGAAATCCAGACGAAGATTCTCGTCAGCATCCATGTCAATTGGGCACCGGACAGAACGGAGCACGGACCGCTCGTCCTCCATCAAAACGAGGGAGAAAGTGCGCTGCTTGCATTCTGCATCCAGGATGCACTGAATCGCAAGCACAATACGCACCAACTCCCCCGTGTAGGCTCGCCGTTTTATTTGCTGAATGTCGTGAAGCAGCCTGCCGTTATCGTGGAAATGGGATTTCTAAGCCACGAAGGCGACAGGACCATGCTGCTCGATCCCCGCAAGCAGCTTCAACTGGCTGAGGCGATTTCATCAGGAGTGCGGAATTATATCCTTCTCCGCTGAAGGCACCACCATCTCGGATAGCTTCACGAAGCTGGTCGTTGACTGCAGCCGCGGAATTGCGTCTTTCAGCACCGCGGCCGTCAGTTTACCCGGTGGTCCGACATGTCCGATAATGACGCAGCTGTCATTGGTCTCCAGGTACTTGCGAAGCACGCCGACTTGCTTAGAGATATGATTCGTTGTATACACATCGTCTAAGAAAACTTGATTGGATAACAGCGGGACGCCGAGCTCTGCCGTCACCTTTGGGAGCACCGTCTTGTACGTTGTTCTGCTGTCCAAGAAGAACATCCCGTGCTTCTTTACGACTGACAGCACTGCTCGCATGACGCGCTCATCCGCCGTTACTTTAGAGCCCATATGATTGTTCATGCCCACTGCATGCGGGACGGCGGCAATGGCTTCCTCCACTCGTTTGCTAATTTCAGCATCGCTCATGCTTGTTGTAATAGCGCCAGGTCCCAGCCATTCCGGCTTGCCGCGAACCGGCTCCATCGGCATATGAACGATAACATCGTCACCTCTCTTGAAAGCGAACTCTGCGTCCTGTTTCGTTGTTGGCATGAACGGCATAACAGCTACGGTAAAATGTACGGGAAGCTCCATCATCTCCGGAGTGCCCGTCATGCCGTTGCCAAAATCATCGATGACAATCGCTACCTGACGATGGCCCTTTAATTCTACTTGCTTCTCGTTTACGGGAGCGGCTGTTGCTGCACCGGTAATTGGAGTGAGCAATACAGCGGCGGCTATGATGATACTACCCGCCAGCCCAGTTTTAACATGCATCTCTTTTAAGTTCTCCTTTGTCCATAAGGTAATGTCCATACATACATTCATTGTTTGTAAATGATGGGAAATATATGTAATCCAAACAAGAAAGACGAGGTTGACCTCGTCCTTCAAGCATACTCAACTTATTTTCTTAAACCGCATAGACGGTTGCGCTGAGATTGATTGGGCCAATGACAGCAGCTTGGCCGCCCGCGTTAAGCTTTTCCACATAAAGCGAATAGCCATGCGCGCCGGTTGGCACATTGATGTCGATGACTTGAAACGATACCACGCCATAATGCTCGAATCCTGCCTCAAAGCCTTGCAAGGCATAGAAGATTTCTTGCGTGCCGCGGAAAACGCGGAACAAGACATCTACAACACTAAAAGTGCCGGATGCACCGATTGTAGCAATCAGCTCAACGCGATTGTTATGGTGTTCATGCGGGATAAAGATACCCAGCTCAGCCAATATGGTTTTGGCAGGTGTTTGCGGAACCGGAATATGCACTTGATTCGTAACGACTGCCGGTACACTTACGTTATAATCAATGATTTTCGCCATGAATAATCAACTCCTTTCCTAAGAGATACACTATTCTATGAAAATAAAAATGCTTTGGTGTGGACGAGTTGTGTGTGTTTCATGATTCGAATATAAAAAAACTGCCGGGTTCATTGGGAACCGGCAGTTATAGATTGTATTTGAGACTCTATATAGTCGTAAACTTTGACGATTTCATTCTCGTAGTTTTCGTTAATTTCAAAGTAGGCAGCACCGCTGTCCTGACATAGCTCTCTAAACGCGTCTTGCTCGTTTATGTAGTCAACAATGAACTCTTCTTCTGCGGGTTCTCCTCGTTCTTCAATTACATTTTGGTGCCAAAAAATTTGAGATACAAAGCTAGCTTCAATATACGCTCGCGAGAAACCAAGAAATACTGAGACGATTTTCTCCGCATATTCTTCTTCGAAGTCATTGGTATACTCAGGTAAGATATAACATCCCTCAATGATAAGGTTCTGCTCGTTCTCAATATTCGTCATTATGATCCCTTTGAGGATCGGCCATAATTTCTCACCGATATGTTCCGTGCTATCAAGAGGCGTAAATCCGCACTCCGGATTCGCTCTATACAACCCCATCTTCAGATGGTCTATGGACAGATACGGAATGTGATAGTTCTCCAGCAAGGTTTGAGCCATTAATGTCTTACCGGTGCGGCTGCTGCCACTGATTAGAATAACCAATGCATCATTCTCCTTGGCTTGCATGATAAAATCAGCATGTCATTAAAGAAGTGAGGTGAGTTAAATGAAGGTTTGCGGACGCACTTCAGAAGCCATTAAAAAATGCCCCCGACATAAAGTCAGAATAGCCAGGTGATTGGGGCTAATAAAAAATAAACCCTTCGATCTTCATCGAAGGGTTATCGTTGTAAGGTTGGTGCGGTCGAGAGGACTCGAACCTCCACGGCTGTTACACCACTAGAACCTGAATCTAGCGCGTCTGCCAATTCCGCCACGACCGCATCTGGCAGTTCCTGATTCAATCTATCGTTTGAAGCAGTAAAAACACTTTACCACGAATAGAATAGCAGTGTCAAACATGATTATGCTGCGCGATTATTTTGCCGCTACACAATTGTTTCCCAATCCTTTGTCGATCGCATCCAACAACCGGAACGTCGTATCGCAGCAGTACTCCCAGAACATGACCCCGCGAAGTCCTTCATTCTTAACAAATTGGCATTTGTGATGAAGCGATTCTTCATCCTCGTAGGAAATAAATTGATTGCCATTGTATAGGAATGGAGCTTTCGCTTCATCATCCCAGTGGCGTGTGTACCCATTCTTCTCAATATAGTCGTTAGCCAAACGGGTGAAATCCGGTCCGTAACCGCCAGCTCCTGCGGTCATTTGCAGAAAACCGTTATTGATGTTCGGCACGTCCTTCCACATCCGCGAGTAGAATGCGGCGCCGATGACGATCTTCTCCCGAGGTACACCGGCTGCAACGAACAAGCGAACTGAAGCCTCCACGCTAATGCGGAACAAATCACCTGTCGATGCAAACAAATTCGTATGGTGGCCGGTCAATGTCTGGAACCCGCCGCGCATGTCGTAGGTCATTAATTGCACATAGTCCAAGTAGCGCTGAACTTGGTCCATCTCGGTTCCGTCAACGTAGTATTGATCAGCTCCTGCCGCGATGGTCAGCATATAATGCCTGTTGTTTCGTGCACCTAATTGATCCAGCGCTTCTCTAAGCTCTTTCAAGAGCAGCGTGAAGTTGGTTTTGTCAGCCGGGCTCGAGGCGATCCCCGCTACGCCGTAACAGGGGTATTCCCAATCCAAATCAATGCCATCGATCGCGTAGTTCTCCAGAATGGCTACAGCAGTATCTGCCATCCGCTTCCTACCCGCTGGCGTAGAGGCTGCTTCGGAGAACCCGCCTGCACTCCATCCACCAACGGACAGCAAAATCTTCAAATCAGAATTATAGGACTTAATCGTTGGCAAACTGGCCAAATGCTTCAGATGACCGATGGAGATTTCATCGTTGACAACATGAGCGAAAGCGATGTTGATATGAGTTAGCTTTAATGCATTTTCTCGGGATAGTTTGGGAAGCCATGAATCGCCGACATAGCCTACTGAATAGTAGTTAGAAGTTGCTGTCATACGTATATTTCCTCCTCATTTCTTATCGTTTAGCTGTGTCCCTACTCGAAGTACCTCACTGCCAATACCCAGCTTATAGCCCGCAGTTACATACCGGATGCCGCCGCCTTTGTCTACGACAACTACGAATGGCAGAGAAGCCGTACTTGAATCTAATAATGCCGGAGCTGCCTGCTGAACGATTACATCACGGTCACGAACGAAAGTGAACGCAAGAGGAAATCCTTCATAGGAAGCCGGGTCAAAGGACGCCGTCCATCCTTCTTCACCTATAGCCATAATAATAGGCATGCCTAGCGCGTCATAGGCACCGGCCAGCTCCTTTAATTCACGAAGCAAATGCTTGGAGGGCTCTCGTTCCGGCTCGATCCATGCCAGCACTGCACCTCTGCCCTGTGCCAATTCACCAAGTGAAACAGCGTCTCCATTCTGGCGAATGAATCTCCATGCCGGATCAGCTTTCCCAATGACAGGTACTTCACGATTCGGATAGCGGAATGACAGTGGCAGCTCACCACGTTTGTTTTCCAATACCGTAAAATAAGTCACTCGAACCAGCACGGAGCCGTCCTTCTGTCTTGTACCGGCTGTCATGCGATAACGTCCCGCTTCAAGCTCAAACGGCTGATCATACACATTGGTCTGACCATGCGGATAAAATAACGATTGATACCAGCCGTTCTCCAATCTGGCGAACGAGAAGTTACGGAAATACGCCGCCTCTTCCGCCTCGGCCGGAGCTCCCGGATCACGCTTCAGAAGCACCTCACCGATTGCTGCAGCCGGTGTGGCTATGTTTTCTTGTTCGAAACGAGCATCATGCCAGACATCATTCAGCCAATACTGCGGCTTGCGCTCACTTGGGTGAAGCCTCGCCGGAATACCGATGCTGCGGCAAATTGCCACGAACAGAATGTCACGCGATATCCGATCACCTTTCGATAGACGATAACTGCCGGAAGGCATTGCGGATCCCTGATAGTACGTCATATCCTCGACAACTTCGAATTTCTCAAGCAGATCACTTACGAGCTTAGTCGGGTCCAGCCGATAGTCTGCGATTTCCTCGGCGAGTAGTGTTTCTTGAAAAAACTGCTTATAAGGACCGATCATCTCGAACAAAACACGCGGACGCAGCACATAACGCGAGAACAACTCTTCGTCAAATGAGTCTGCATAAGGCAGCGAGCTTACCAAATGATCGATCAGTGCGGGGCGGAACGTATCGGTCAAATCTTTATCGTTTAAGCTCTCAAGCAAACGCAGCGGCCATTCTCCATACGTTTCCGATTGCTCCTGCAAGAAAGCAGCGATTTCATGACTGTTCCCACGCGCCTTGCGAAGAACATCCCATACCCGTTCTACGGGCAGTCCAAGCTCAACAGCAATCTCGCCCGACTGCACCTCACTAACGAACGTATCCTCGAAGCTTTTACGAATCGCTGCGCCTTGCTGCAAACGATTACGATGCTGTTGTAACAACTCTTCCGATACAGTTGATGCCTCATCAGCCGGCAGCTCCGGCGGAGGAACCATATCGAACTCGACAATCCCGTCTTGCTGCTCATCTTCATCAATTGTAATCGTATAATATTCCTGCTCGGACACCGATAGTTTACTTTCGCCCCACCTGGCTCCATCCACGGCACGAACGAGAAGATCTCCATAACCAGTCGTAAGTGAAACTTCACCTTGGGCATCCGTCGTTAGTTTGGCGATCGGTGTAAATTCAGCGAAATTATAGACTTGGAACGATACGACAGCACCTCGTACCGGCTGACCTTCACTATCCTGTATACTTACAACAATACGGCGGCTTGGTGCATACCCATCCAGTAAATTGATTTCCGTGTACCATTCATGAGCGAGCGTTATCGATTCCGGCCCCGGATATTTCGAAGGTACGCGTGTATTAATGAGCATCGCCCTTCTAGCCGGTGCGCTGAACCATCCCTCATTAAGCCTCGGTTCAGGCTCACAGGCGCCGATAAAATGCCAGCTGCCATCCGCCCAAGCTTCAACCCAAGCATGGTTTGAATCCGAATGTGCCCAGCGCGGGGTATAGCACTGCCTCGCCGGAATGCAAAGGCTGCGCAGCGCCGCAACAGCTAACGTAGACTCTTCCCCGCATCGCCCCAACGTGGTACGAATCAGTGTCAATGGCGAGACCGTGCGCGGATCATTGCCGACATACGTGGCCTTCTCATAGCACCAATGATTCGTTTCCAAGATCGCATCTTCCATGGATAGATGCTTCACGCGACTATACAGCTCATCTAGCAGAATGCCTCGACTATCCTCTATATTCTCATTGTTCACGCGATACGGAAGAACAAAATGAAGGAACAGATGGTCAGGCACTCGATGGCCCCAAGGCATCTGCCCCCGAATCTCCAATGTCTTGCGGACATGGCTCAGGAACAGGCTGCCCTCGTAATCAGCCAGGTCGTTCAGCGGCATATAGGCATATAGAAACTTCAGCGCTAAACGCTCTTCTTCGCTCAGTTCTTCCTCAAATACGCTAAACAGCTCACTCTTCCTTGCATTTGCCAGCTGCTGCTTCTCCTTGAACTTGCGCTCTATTGTGATTAGTGTTTCTTCATCCAACGAAAAACCTGCTGTTGTTAAGGACATGCCGACTCACTCCTTCCATAGCTTCCCATCTTCTCGAATATAGAAAGTCGAGCTGCCATCCATAGAAGGCGCCGCCATTTGAAAGAGCCGCGAAGTCACTTCGATTTGAGGCTGAATCATCCATGTGTCCTCACCCATAAGCATGGCCAGATCCTCGCTAAACACGCCGAATTCCGCAAAATGATTGCGCTGACTATAATACAGCTTGCGCAGCTGCCACTTTATCGTTTCGTCCTGCGGCAGTGTAAAATGTTCGTCGCTTCCTTCACCTGCAAATACAACATATCCCCATAATTCCGGGTAATGCATATTGACGATTCCCATCGGCGACCATACCCAATTGTCTTCGGGGTATGACTTGCCGGTTGCAGGATTAATCACTTTCTCATATCGTCCATCTTTCACCTCAGCCTGCCATTCCACACGAGAGAAATTGACACGCCAGAATTGTCCGGGTGTTGGACGACGCCCCTCGGAAGCGCATTCCAACAGGCTCTTCCATGGCATGGCGACTTCAATGCTCCAGCTGCGATTAGCGGCAAGTGGATTGCCCAGCTCCCCGTCAATGTGCACCGCGGTCTTCAGTCCGGCGATGTCCCATGCGTTGACTGCCGGTCCACCGTCACGGTATGGCTTCACTAACAGCAAATCCCACACTGTGTTCAGGGCATTGATTTCAAATTCATAGTATTGGTGCGAATCACCGTCGGGATCAATGAAAATCTCAAAATCGTTATCGTAGAAAATAACGGAGTCTCTCTCCGTCAGCGTAGCCCAAATTTGGTCTTCCACCAGTTCCGCTCCGAAATAGAAGTACTCATCGTCCCATAACATTTTGACTTTCGTCCGTTTGCTAGGCTTCGGTCTCAGGTCGCCTTCGATATCAACAAATTCAGCCGTCCACGGCGCATCAGCCCAAAATGGTTTATCCAGTCTGCCATCCAGTACGAGCGGCTCAGTCGCTCTTCGGCACATGTAATGCTCAGGTGCATACTTCTTCATGTGTGGTTCCGGTACTCCGCTGAAATGCATTGATCCTGCCTCCATTTATATTTATGTTATATCTTCTTCGAATATAGCTTCCATTTTCATACTTATTATACCGTTATTACGCCGAATGTGTAAATATTAGATATAACATATGGCATATCCTTTTAACAAGAGTATAACTTAAACGCAAAAAAGCCTCCTTGCGAGTATGAAGCTCACAAGAAGGCGAATACCAAACCAACCCGGACTTAATCGGCCAGGTCCGGTCCAGGGCCGATGGACTGTCTTGATACCCACTTAATCGGAATAACAGACCGTTCCCGTTGTATAACATGGTTCTCCAATTGATCGATAATCATCATCGCTGCACGTTTTCCGATTTCCTCGTAATTCTGTTCGATGGTTGTGATCGGAATATCGCCTTGCTGCGACATCTCATTGTTATCGAATCCTACAATCGACAGCTCCTCCGGGATCTTGATTCCCAGATCAATAGCCGCCTTCATACAGTCGTAAGCGACCATATCATGTTCGGTTTGAATCGCCGTCACGCGCAGCTTCATCAATTTCCCCAGCAATTCCTTGTAGAATTCCCGCCGAGTCGCCGGAACGCCTTCTGCTTCACGCGGCAAGTCGCTCAAGATCAGCTCAATATCCACCGGTAGTCCGTTGTCGCTTAGTGCCTTACTATAACCGAAGAAGCGGTCACGTACCGTACTGCGATACTGAATTCCGATCGTGGAAATAAACGCAATACGTGAATGACCCAGTTCAATCAGCTTGGATGCCGCCTGATAACCACCTTCATAATTATCCGATACAGCGCTTCCCATTGTCAGCAAGCTGTAATATTGGTCGAGCGTTACAATCGGATATTCGCTGAGATGAAGCGCGTGGACTACATCCAAATTCTTTTGCGTGCTGACTGGGTACAGAATAATACCTGACGTCCCTCTCTTAGGCAGCGAATGCAGCAGCTCTCGCTCTCGTTCACTGCTCCAATCACTGTTATGGATACTTAGGTAATACCCTTTGGATTCTACATATTTGGCCGCACCCTGCATATGCTCAAGCGTATTGTGAGCGGTAACAAAAGGAAGGATCATGGAAACGATTCGGCTGGAGGGAGAAGCCTCCCTCACTTCCGATTCAAGGCGAGCTTCATCTTGTTTCTTGACGAAACTGCCGCTGCCTCTTCTACGATAGATCAGGCCTTCTCTTTCGAGTTCTATCAAAGCACGTTTGGATGTAATGCGGCTAACGCCGAATTGCTCCGCTAGCTCAAGCTCCGTTGGAAGCTGCTGACCGGTAACATATTCCCCTTGAGAGATGCGTTCGCGCAAAACTCCGAGTATTTGACTGTATAACGGCTTATTATCGCTCAGCACAGAATTCACACCTCAGCCTAATTAGTTCTATTTTTTTCAGTATATCTATTATTGTCTTACTAATCCAACAGATTTTATACGAATTATGGACTAGCCCGTAATCCCCGTCCGCTCTACGCTTTCTACAAAGTACCGCTGTACAAACAGATACATGGCAATAAGAGGCGCGATCGTCAATAGTACTCCGGTATTAAGAAGCATGGACGTATAGACAGGGTCCGGTTCCTTGATGCCAACCCCCATATCCATGAGGCTCGTGGACAGCACTTTCACTTGTTTCAGGAATAAACTGACGTAATAGCTGTCATTCCATTGCCAGACGAATGAGAATAGAAGCACGGTTACGATGGCTGGAATGGCGTTAGGCAGCATGATGCGGGAGAACGTGCGAAGCACCCCTGCGCCGTCAACCAATGCAGCTTCCTCGACTTCCTTCGGAATCCCTCTAAAGAACTGCCGGAAAATATAAATATAGAGCCCGTTCTTGAGTCCCATTGCCGTACCGGCCGAAATAATAAACGGCCAGAAGGTATCGATTAGATTCAGTCCTTTCTTGCCTGTAAACAAGTGAATGAGACCAAATAGATCGAAGTACCGATACGTCAAGTAGAGCGGAATCATGATCGTTTGCGGCGGCACCACAATGGTGAAGATGACAAGCGCGAATAAGATCTCGCTGCCTTTAAACTTCAGTCGTGCAAACGCATAAGCAGCCAGCGTACAGGAAGCCATCTGGATGATGGTTGTGCTGGACGTGATGTAGAGCGTATTAAGGAATGAAGTCAAGTAATGCGCAGATTCCATGGCGATTTTGAAATTATCCAGCGTAAAATGCCTTGGAATCCAGAGCACCGTCGGATCGTAAATGTCGGCCTTGCTGCGAAATGCAATGGAAATTCGCAAGAATAACGGAAACAAGATGACGAAACAAAAGCCGAGTATGAGGACAGCTCGTATCAATCTCCATACGAATCCTTTCGTCTTCTCCACCGGATTGTAACGTCTTACGAACAAATCGGCGTAAGCTGTAGGCGATTTCATAGACTCACCTCCCCATTTAGTCATAGTAGAACACTTTGCGTGAGATTAGACCGACTGAGACGGCCAGAATCAAGCCGACGCATAGGAAGAACACCCACGACATCGCGGCGCTAAGACCGAAATCGAATACTTTGAAGGCCGTTTCCGATATTAACAAATTGATCTGGTTGCTGCTAAAGGTATCCGTTATGGAGTAGACCATGTTCGTTAGAATAAGCGGCGTAACCATCGGGAACGTAATTTTCCAGAAGCTCTCGTACCCTGTCGCGCCTTCAATCTTGGAGGCCTCGTACAAGGACGGAGAAATCGACTGCAAGCCTGCTAAGAAAATAAGAATTTGCACACCGGATGAGCTGATAATCTCATAAATCCGATCTACCGCCCCGGTAATATAATTCACGATGACCGGCGATAAGCCGGATTCGATCATCATTTTACTTAGCTCGAAGCTTTGCAGGGCATTCGATCCCCCTTCTGCTCCATTGCCTGCAGGAATCGCACCCCCGCCGACAAAACTGCTGATATCCAGATTCGCGATTGCGCTGGAAGCCAGAATAACCGGCAGGAAGAAGATCGCCCTGGCGAATGGACGGCCGACAAACTTCTGATTGAGCAGCACCGCTGCAAACAAACTAAAAATAAGAATGAGCGGAACGTTCACGACCATGTTCCCGAGCGATTCCGCCAAAGTTCGAGGGAAATCCGGATTGGACGTAAACAGGCTCGTATAATTATCAAAGCCTTCATACGTGACCTCAAAGCCGCCATCGACCATATCAAGAGAGCTTAAGCTGTAACGAAACGACTGAATCAGCGGCAAAATGAACAGCAGGATCATACCGAACATAAGCGGCGATGCAAACAGAACACCGAACCATGCATTTTTCTGTTTTAGTGTCATTGGTTTCTTAAACATCGTCATTCACCGCCTAACCGGTAGCTTTCGGCGCCGATCTCCATGCCGTTCACCTGTACTGCCGTTTGATTGTAATTCACTATAATGGACATGCCGTTCTCGAAAGTAGTCTCCACGACTCGATTGGCAAGTGTCCGATGACCGGTAATAATCTGATTGCGCACCTGTTTCAATATCGGGTTAGCCTCGTTGTATAATTGGGCTGCTTCATCGAACCAATCCGCATAATGGAGCGCGTACAGATCGTTATATGCGGTATCTTTGACAACGGATGCTTCGTTATAGTACCAGGCGTAATAGATGTTCGAGCCGGTTTCCAGCGCTTTGAGCATCGAAACGCGCGGATTCTGAACCTCATCCATATTGAACGGCGCACCAGCCAGATCTACATAACCATGAAGAGCAATTTGATAGAACATGACATCCTCATCGGTAATGTTTAATCGATTGCTGGATGTAGGTGCATTTACGACGACGTTGGCATATGGAAGCGTATAAGCATTGCCTCCGCTTACCATGAGCTGGCCGCTTTGCTGCTTCAGCTTGTCCGTTTCCTGCAGGATCGTATTCCGTGCAGCCTGACGGTCGACCGATGCATCCGGATCAAAATCAGAATTCACTTCATTTCCCATATCCCGCAAAGATAAGCCGCTTATACCAAGCTTCGCATAATCGTCCATAAAGGCATCCACCGTATTCGGAAGCTTGTTCGGGGACAACTTGTAATGCGAGAATGAAGCGCTATCCTTCACGTACATGACCGGATTGTAATTATAGACGGCTGCACTGCGGCGATCAAGCAAATCCGCGCTGTCGGTGGCTCCCTTATATTTCTCTAAGAATGCCACATCCGGATACAAATCGATCCCATTCTGTTTGGTGTAATCGACCAGACGTTGAAGCCCTTTCTTGCCTCCGAGAGCACCTTCGAGCTCGATATCTTTCGGAGAACTGTGACGGATGCCATCATTAAACCAGCCTATATAGCGCAGTGCAATATCATCGATTCCCTGCGTCTTCAGCAGCTTGAGCATGGAGCCAGCCTCGTCATACGCAGTTAACGATTCCGTTGCCGTATAAGGGATGCCAAGGAAAGATTTCTTCTTGCGGAACGCTCCTTCAACCTCAAGGATGAAAGGCGCATTGGCCTTCTCTTCGAGCTTCTTCAGCTTATACTTGTCGGTCAAGTAATTCCGATAGACACCCGCCATCCCTACGTAATCGGCAGCGCTGCCGGATAGGAAGCTGTATCGGATACGAAGATCACCTTGATAAGGCTGCTGTTGGAACATGGGAACGGAGCTCGTTTTGGTCCCTGAGCTGAGCGTATAATAGTCCATTGCGACAAATTGAAACTCGGAATTGACACTATTATAGCTATCATGTCTGCCGCTAATATCGGCGAGCACGCTGGATAACGCATCCCCATCCTCGATTATACCCAGCAAAGCATGATCATTCTGCTTTAAGCCAAACACAGGCAAGCGCACCGGCGAGCTGGTCACCACCCGTTCTTTCACATCAAATGTGCCATCCTCACCATAAACCGGCATGTTGAAAGGTTCTGCGCTTAACTTCTTATTGTTCAGTTGAATCAACGCACCTGAACCATCCGGAACGAAAATATAGCCTTGCTTCTTATGATCTGCCGCCCCGAAATGCTTAAGCACCTGAACGGAGGCAAGCGGAAAGTCCGGACTGTAGCGGACATCCTTCGCAGCGATGGCGACAACGAATTGATTCGCGTCCAAGGAGAATGTAACCGGAATCGTGAATGCAGCCTGTTCATCGGAAGCTTCCACTTCAGCGCCATTCTCTTGATTATCCTGAGCAGCATCTTTCTTCGTATATCCCGCCTGGGTCAGATAACCAGCAAGCTCCTGCTTCACGTTATCCTGCAAATTACGAACCTCGTAGACCTGCTTCTCCTGATTGAGACGGAACTTATACGTGACCTGCTTTCGTGCATCGTCATCCGGCAGCTTGTCCAAGATGAGCTTCTGGAACCGTTCTTTGCTGATCACCGTCGGAATGTTATCGGTGCCGCCGGAAGCTTGGCCGAACCGGTAGACGATTGTTACGCCGTTCTTCGCAGCTGTAATCTCGAACTGTTTCTTAAGGACGCTGTCATCATAGCTGTTGAATTGATAGACTTGGCCCTTCTCGTTATAATACTTAAGCAGCAGCTGCGACGAAAGTTCCGATTGATAGAGTGGTGATGCAAGCGAATCCTTCTGATGACCGACTGGATTCGAGAACCATACATAGCCATCGCGCTTGTCCTTCACCGCAATCTCTGCTGTTTCTTTATTGATGAACAAAGCAAGTGTTTCCGTCTCCGATACCTGCTCCATCTGCTTAAGTGCAGCCAGCTCTTCCGGTGTATTAATCGTATGCACCACCGTATCTGAAGCTAGCTCCATAGAGGCAATCGAAACCTCGCCTTTAAGAGACTTGCCCCCACCGGAAGTTGCCGATGCCAATGCCGATGACGCGTCTCCCGCCAATCCGTTAGCCACTTTGTCCCCGTCGTCGTAATTGATAATGGCAGTGCCAGCTGCCAAGCATCCGCAGAGGGCAGCAATGACGACATGCTTTCTATTGATCACAACCGTTCCCCTCCAAATAAACAAGATTCCTCGGCAATCATCGTACTCTAAACGAAAGCTCGTGATAGAGTGACATAATGAAACTGATCATCTGCTGCAGCATGCTGAAGAACAGAACGCCTAGGAACAACATGATCCCGATGACAACGAGCGTGAGCAGCATCGTTAGTACCGTTTTACCAGCCGAGTATTGATGAATCGTCATCGTCCCAACGAACAGCAATGCGATGAACCAAACAATCGCAACGGTATCCAGCAAATAATAAAAGGAACTCTCATCAGACGTGATGAACCTGCTGTACAGCGTTTGCGGCAAATAAATAATGACAAGCGGCATCAAGGAGTACCCGGTAGCCATTATTATTTCTTTGAATTTCCCTTCGCCATCCATGAGCGTTGTGAGCGACCAGTTGGCTACACACCAGAGCAGGAACGGCAGTATGATGTATTTCAGTTCATTGATGCTGTTCAGCTCGGCGGGATTGTTGAAATTGACAACGAATCCGCTGTATTGCCGCTTCACGATGGTGAGCAACACGAGTAGAAACAAGATGATGGCTGCAATCTTGACTCTTCCCTGTTTCTCAAACTTCATCTCCCAGAAGCCGTTAAACGGATGCAGCATGGTGTAGAATGGGTTCTTGAGCGGGCCGACTTCTTTATAATAGCCGCTCGCAGCCCTTCTTCTCATAAGCTTGATCATGGCATAAATGATTCCGATTGCAGCTGCTATACTGACAACAATGGTGCCGAAACGATCCATGACGATCTCTTTTCGGTAGCGCTTGAAGGCTTCCGAATAGTTCTCCCGATTGTTGCCAAGCTCGAAATACGTCATCGCTTCTTTGTTATCGCCTTGCTTCAGCAGTGATTTACCGATACCGATGTACGCGACCTCGAAATTGCTGTTTAGCTTCAGCACTTGCTTCCACGCGGTAGTAGATTGTTCCACTTTGCCGTTATAGAGCGAAGTAACCGCATCCCGAATCAAACTTCCATAACGCGTCGGCTCAAAAACAGTTAATCGATTGTTATCCTTATCCAGTACGATGACGCGATCGCCCTGCAAGCCAATGGCCGAAGGGGTACGGAATTTCCCTTGCTCCGCGCCTAATCCGCCGAACATGTAGAGTAAATTCCCGTCTTTGTCATACGAGAAAATACGTCCGCGCTTCGAATCCAGCGCACTGTACATGCCGCCGGCATCCTGCGTGACATCGACGAAGATCGAGCTGCCCGGGAAGCTTCCCACTTCCATCGTGCCGATATCCCCTTTAGGCGGAAAATAACCTTTGCTCCGTAAAATATCGACACCGGACGGATTCAGCTTCTTAATCGGGCTGTTCGAGTTTTCTTCCACTGTTGTCGTATACATAAACCCGTCATCGTCAATGGCGATGTTGTTGAACTCCAGCGGTATAAACTGCTCCATCTGATCACGTTGTTTCTTAGTCGAGATACGCTTCCAGAACAGATCCATTGGACTGAATTTCACTCGATTCGTACCAATAAATCCACTGAATACACCATCCGAATCAAATTCCATGATCCCTTCATAAGAACCGCGGCTGATTAAGTACAGCCTTTCAGCTTTATCTACGACAAGTTTAATCGGAGTAAATTGAAACCCCTCACGAATCAACGACGACTTCGGCTCGTTAATCTCACGCACAAACTCGCCATCGGCTGAAAGCTCAATGATTCTCCGATTCTGCGTATCTGCCACGAAGAGATGCCCTTTCGCGTCCGCGAAAACCCCTTCGGGCTGATTGAATGTATCTTTCTTGCCTGCATGATCAAATTCGGTAATGACGCGCTCTACGCCCAGCTTCTTGCCCAGCACCAGAATACGGCTGTTGCCCGTATCTGCAATATAAATAGTGCCCGAACTCGAAATATACATATCCTGCGGCGAAACCATCGGTCCGATATTCAGATCCGGACCGTAAATGACTTCAGCAGCGCGGTATGGATCCGGCGCCGGCACCGCTTCTCCCCAGTAGGAGTAGTTATACCCATCCGATGAGGCAGCGGACGCAGGAGCGCATATACCGAGCATGAGCATAACCAGCATTAACGTTACGATCCTTCTTTTGGCTGTCAAAATCCGGCTCCCCCCTGCTTACTCTTTCAGCCCCGATGTAGACATCGTTTGAATGACTTTGCTTTGCGTGATGATGAATACCGCAATCGGAACAGACATCATGAGCAGCGTTACAGCTGCAACCGGACCTGTTCTTGCTATTCCCCCGCTCGCAATTTGTCCGAAGACGGCATCCACCGTACGAAGCTGTTCGCTGTAAATATATTTGTGGCTCGTTACGGATCCGTTCGTCCACAAGCTTTGTAGCGAGAAGATAATGAGCGTCATCCAAGCCGGTTTCACGATCGGCATGACGATTTGCCAGAATATCCGGTATTCCGTCGCGCCGTCGATCTTCGCAGCCTCAATTAAAGCATCCGGAATCTGTTCCATAAACTGCTTCATTAAGTAAAGACCCAGTGTGGAACCAAAGGCCGGGAGCAAGATCGCCCAATACGTATTGATCATCCCAAGCCATGAGATCGTCATATAGTTCGGCACCTGGGTCACGTAAGGCGTGAACATAAGCGACATCACGACAAGGCTGAACAGCGCATTGCGGAAAGGGAATTTCACTTTCGCAAGCGGATACGCAGCTGCCGAAGCGATAATGACGTGCCCCGTTGTTCCCGTTATCGCGATAAAGAAAGTATTAAATACATACCGCGAGAACGGAACCCAAGAGTCGGCGAAGATACCGACTAAATCCGTGAAGTTCTTCATCTCCGGATGCCGAACGATAAACCTTGGCGGGAATGCGAAGATTTCGTCCAGCGGCATAAAGGCTCTGTTTATCGTATACACGAGCGGAACCGCCATAAATGCCGCGACACCGGCCAGCAGAATAAAGAGCAGAATATCGACTGACCAGGAGCGATTAAGCCGTTTTCTCAATAGGAACTTCAATGCCATCGAACTTACTCACCTACTTTTTTGAGAAGCTTCTGCGTAATTAAATTCGTTAACATCATAATCGCAAACAATATCGTCGCGATTGCCGATGCGTAGCCCATCTGGAAACGGATTGTTCCATAATCGACCAAATGCGTAACGATCGTATGAGCGGCGTAATCCACACTCGGGAATCCGATCATATAAATCGAAATTTCAGCTACCGCAAATGCCGATGTAATCTGAATGACGGCACCGAACATCAATTGCGGGCGCATAGCCGGAAGCGTAATAAACCACAGCTCCTGCCACCGATTACGGATTCCGTCGATCGCTCCCGCTTCATACAAGGTCCGATCCACGTTCTGCAAACCGGCGATAAAAGCAAGGAACGATGTGCCCAAGCTGAGCCACAATTGAACGGCCATCAGAATCGGAAGCATATACCGCGGATCCTGCAGCCATTGAATCGGCTCCAGAATGAAGCCCCACTTCATCAGAAACGAGTTCATGAAACCGTAAGAATCGCTGGAGAACAGCGTTTGCCAAATCAAATAGGTATTGCCTGCAATGGATGGGGCGTACAGAATGAGCGTCAGCACTGCACGCAGCTTAGGCGGTAATTCATTAATCAGCCATGCGAATATGAAGCAGGCCACATAGCTGATCGGACCCGTAATAAAGGCGAATAAGAACGTGTTCTTGACTGCAATGAGAAACACATCATCCGCTACGAATAGCTGCGCATAATTGTCCCAGCCTACAAAACGCGGAAATTCAAGCATATTGAAATACGTAAAGCTGAGAATGACTGACATAAATACCGGTATGACGGTAAACACAGTGAAAATCAGAAAATAGGGGGCCATCAAGACAAGGGCATGTTTGTTCTTGAGTAATTCCGTCTTGATATGGCTTAGTTTCTTAAACGTCATCGTACTAATTGGGAATCCCCTCACTTCTCATAGGGAAGATTGAATTCTTTTCTTCTGGCGTTGATCTCTTCGTTCATGTATCGAACGTAGAAGTCCATCGTTTCACGCGGATCTTCGCCTTGCACTACGACGCGACGGAAGGCATTATCAATGTTCCGGCCGGTCAAATAACCCCCAGGCACTTCAGGAATTCCCCGCGTCCATTCCATTTGTTCGAGCAGCGTGTTTAAATCCTGGACAGGCCATGAAAGCATCTTCAGCGCTTCAATATTAGCGGTCGGATAACGAGCAGATGTCCCTAAACGAACCTCCATCTCGCGGCCAAACGCCAATTGGGTCTCTTTGCCGGTCCACCATTTCATAAAGGACCATGCTGACTCTTTGTCCTTCGTATGCTCGAACATGACAGCCGCTGTGCCTCCCGTACCGACATCGCGACGGATCGTTCCATCGAGCTTCTTCACTCCGGGAACGGGAGCAAATCCCCACAGTCCTTTAATTTCCGGCGCATATACAGAAAGCTTGTTATACATCGTATAGTCCACGATGCCGATTGGCATTTCTCCGGTACGGAATCGGTTCGCAAAATCAGTCTGGATCGGCAGCTTGTAATTCACGTACAGATCCGTCCATTTCTTGAACTGCTCGATAGCCGTTTCTTCGTCCAATCCCGTGGCCTTGTCATTGTTCTTATAGAACTGTCCATCATTCTGATAGAGCAGCATCGCAAACGTAGGACTTGGCGGGAGCGTAATGATATCCGTCGTGACGACATCATTGCCTTGCGCGTTTAGCCCTCTCTGTGGTAAACCGAATTGCAGGTTATGCTTCTGCAGCTCCGGAATAAGAGCATACACATCGTCCCATGTTTGCGGCACCTTCAGATGCAATTCATCTTCAATGATGTCTTTCCGGTAGAACAAGACAGGGAACGTCTGCTGCTCAGGCAGCCCATAATACTTCTCGTTATACGCGTACGGCACCATGACACTGCTCTTAAACCGTTCGGTTACCTCTTGGAAGTCAGAGAATACGGACAAATCCTGGAGTGCATTACGTGTTGCAAAATTGACCGGGACTTCGTTCCCGACCTGCAGCGCAACATCAGGACCTTTACCCGCAACCGTGGATGGAAGCAAAATATCCGCGGAAACCAGCTTCAGGTTCACTTTAATTCCCGTGTCATGCGTAAAGTTGTCATCAACCAGTCGTTTCAGGATTTGCGCTTGGTCGCGTCCGGATGTCACCCAAACGGTGATGACTTTATCACCTGCGTCATTACTGCTGAAATCATCATAGTTCTCGTAGAACGAAGCAGCGAACGATGCAAGGCTTGATTTGAACTTCGCAAAGGTTGTCGCTTCCGGACTCGGGAGCTTCACGCCGGGTTCCGAAACGATTAAATAATCGATCGCAACCGGCTGTTCATTAATCATCAGCATCCAGGTACCCAATGCCCCGACATTGCTTTTGAAAGCATCAATTCGGCTAGGTACTGTATCCGGTCGATCTGCCATGTCTTTCAACTGATAGGCCAATGTATTCAATAGGGCTGAACGGTCGTTGCCTCCGTCGTCAGGACCTTGAATCATGCGGGCAATCGCATAGAGACGATCGCTTTCCTCGCGGAATACTTTAGACATCTCAGGAATACGCTTGTCCAGCGCATAATCGCGGAACTGATCCGGCACAACACCTGTAAAGCTGATCACCTTTCGATACATTGCATTCAAGTTCAACACACTATTCTCTACGGTCCGCAGTACAGGCGCTAATTCGCCTAGTGTTACTTCAAGCCGGATGGTGTGTTTGCCCGCAGTCATATAGAATCGGTAAGGTTTATCGCTCTGCTTGCCCAGCACCTTCATCTGCCAATTACGGTCGTATGCGAAACCGATTCTTTGGGCTTCCTTAAACGGAAGTACACCGTCAATCGTAAGCGTACGCAGTGCCGACATCGCAGTTAAATAGTTCTGCCGGTTCTTAAAGGCGATTTGATATAACCCATCCTTCTGAACTTCGACTTCCCATTCTATCCACTGTCCCGGCATGCGCCAGGTCCAGCCACCCATCGCATTGTTACGCAGCTTCGATGCGTGGAAAGGCTCGACTGCCGGGCTTGAGCGGTCATTGTAAGGGAGGAGCATTGGCGTTGATTTCAGCGAAGAGGCTTCCCCTTGAATTTTCATAAATGAGCCTTCGACGGGTTTGTAGCCATTCTGCTTGTACAGTATCTCTAGTTCATCGTAGGCAATGGTCTTACTCGGCTTGGTTAATTTCAGATAATCGATGACCAGCGGTTCTTTACTGGAGGTCAGCGTCAGCTCATGTTTCCCTTTGCTCAAATAAAACTGATACGGCTGCTCATAATACCCGCTTGCATCTTCAAACAGCGATTCTTGCCACGTCGGCACCTCGATCTGCTTCGGCGCCAAATCATTGCCATTATCATCGCGGTCAAATACGGCCTTCTCATCTTTCCAGATTCGACTGAAGACAAGACTTCTCGCTTCATTAAATGGCGTTTCCCCGTCAATCCTCAGACCTCTCTCGATGTCCGAATCTTTGCCCTTCACGGTGAAATATTTCATATCGATCTGGTACAAACCACTTTGCTGGATATCTACGGACCATGAAATCGATCCTGTTTCTTCCGTTAGAACCATCTTCCCTTGTTCACCTTCGTAGTTCTCGACAATAGAAGCGTTCATCTCCGAAAACTTGCTAAAGCTCTCAGCTTCAATCAGGATGTCTGACGCTGGCTCAGGCGTGTCTTTGTACTTGGACAAATACTCATCGTAGCTGCCCTTCTTGAAGGAAGATGACAGCTTCATTAAGCTTGCGCTGTCAAGCGGGCGATCTTCGGCGGAAGCCGTTCGATCGGAGCTGCCCCCTATCGTTGTTGCTGCTAAATAGATGACAGCAGATAAGATAACGAGTATCGAAATCATTTTGATATAGGATCGCCTCATAGTTCCCCTCACAAAAACGGACCCCCAAATCGCCTTACTGTTAAAAGCAAAGCCGATTTGAGGGTGTCCCGTTCAAATTACATGAAATATGCTAATTGGAGCTGGTTACTTCGAATCTGCTTGCAGCTTCTGGATACCGGCATCAAACTGATTTTTGATTTTCTCTACAGCCGTAGCAGGTGCTACTTTGCCTTCTGTAATATCCTTCAGCACGCCGTCAACCAGCTTGTCTGCATCCGGAATGGCGATGTAGCTGCCGCTGTAATCGATCTTGTCGTACATTTGCGTGCGAGTATCAAGTCCATCCGGCGTATATTGGTTTTTCCAGCTTTCTACCGCAAGCTCTTTGTTTTTACCGTGCAAGCTGATTTCGTCCATGATTTTCATAGCGATTTCAGGGTTCTTGGAGTATTTGGAAACCATGTACATGTTGCCGTAAGGTGTGAAGGACGTGTAATCAGAAGCGTTAGGCGCTTTCGGGAAGAAGACATAACCAAGCTCTGTATCCTTCATGTTGTCCTTCAAGCCGCCGAGTTCCCAGCTAAAGCCGCCATACATCACGCTTTTACCAGCGATAAACGCTTTGTCATTGCCGTCCTTCGGAGCTGGCTGCAGGATCGACTTATCCACGTTGTACATATCCGCTACTAGTTGAAGGCCTTGGATCGAGTTTGCGCTGTCCATCGAGAACTTCATGTTGCCGCTCTCGTCTTTATCGAAGGAGCCTTTATTGCCATAGACGAATTGCTCCGTACTTACCTTCATGTCCCCGATATAACCGAACACGTCTGTTTTGCCATCGCCGTCTTGGTCCTTCGTAGCAGCTTTAGCTAGCTCGCGGAATTTATCCCATGTCCAAGCGCCGCTCTTCTGCAATTCGTATGGATCTTCAACGCCGAGCTGTTGAACCAGCTTCTTATTATAGAAAATACCGTATGGAGAAGGAGGAGAATCAATGAATCCGTATTGTTTGCCTTGGTAGCTGCCGCCGTTCTTCATCCAAGCAATGTACTTGGAGTCGCTCATATCCAGCATGTCGTCGATCGGCAGGATGAAGTTCTTGTTTACGAGTCCCGGGAATGACCAGAACAGCTCAAGTACGACTACATCTGCGAACGGATCGCCTGCAAGCGAAGTCGTTGTCAGGTTCTCTACATATTTGCCGTAATCGCCGAACTTCACGAATTCGATCTTGCCGTTATATTTCTTCTCAGCTGCTTCGATTAACGCGATTTGCTCGTCGTCTGCCGGAACACGGTCTTTCTCTTCCTTCAGACGCGGGTCAGCGCCGTCCCACCATAGACCAATCTTGATTGTTGCGCCTTTAAGATCGCCTGCACTCTCTACAGGAGCAGTTTCAGCTGTGTTCGTGGCATTGGTTTCGTTCGTCGTTGCCGCCGTGTCTGTATTTGCTGCCCCTTCAGAAGCAGTGTTATTCGTTGTGTTATTCGTATTGTTGTTAGCGCCACATCCTGCTACCGAAAAAGCTACCATCAATGCTGCTGCCGAGACCATCAAACTACGTTTGTTTCCATTACGCATTTTGTTTTGTCCTCCCCTTGGTTAGAAAAATGAATTTGCATCTAAACCCTTGCCAAGCTGCTGCTAAAGTATGGATTGCCTCCTCCCCGGATGCTCTACTTGAAGGTATACCTTGATTATATCAAATAGGTATAACCTGACATTTGGTTGCGTTTTCATTTTATGTCTAATTTACAAAAATGTAAATAGTGAATATATCTTTTTATCAAATTTTTAATAGATTTTACATTTTAGAACTAAAAAGTGGCATAAATATACAGGTTTCGCCGATAAAGATATACTCCATTTACAAAAGGTTCAATTGGATATGGTATATAAGTCGTATGTGCAAATTGATTATCTGATGGATTTCGAACTAGTAAAATAGGAAAAAGCATATCTTCCATTCTGTTTGCGGCAACAAAAAAAGGGCTCAGTAAGCTCAACTGAGCTTACCGAAACCCTTGTTCGTTAAAAGTTGGTGCGGTCGAGAGGACTCGAACCTCCACGGCTGTTACACCACTAGAACCTGAATCTAGCGCGTCTGCCAATTCCGCCACGACCGCATCTGGCAGTTGTCGCTTCATATATCCGAAGCGGCGTTTATAAAAATACCATATTAGCTAATACGAAGTCAATATAATCTTAACAATAGAATCAATGTTCGAGCAGCGCAAGCACTCGAAGCCATGTCCCGGTGCTTCGTTGATCCTTCTGAGCTGCATTACGCACCGTAATCCTCATCGATTCCGCCTCCGAACGCAGCACCAATTGCACAGGTACTGGCCGCCAAAACATCGGGCACCACTCATCAAACGGATTCACGAGCTGGAACGGACCGCCATTGACCGCAAATTCCAGCATGCCGGAATCCGGCCCGCATATGAGCAGCAAACCTGCTCCACGTCCGTTCACGTCGAAGCTAAACGCCGCCTCCGGAGCATCTGATGCCAGATGATCGGCAGCATATCGCCAGTTGACCATGTTATCCGGTCTCCCTTGCGGCTGGAACAGTTTCTTATCGTAGACGGCGGACAAGTCCCGCATCCCAGCGTGCTCATATGAGCCGACAAGCAAAGGCGCCGGAAGTCCGGAAGAAATCTCAGTCAAAGTCTCAGTCAAAGCCTCAGCCATATCCGTCTCAATAGCATCCTCCAGAAATGCCAGCAATAAATCCGCATAGAAAGCATACCCGTTATCATTCGGATGCGTACGATCCGGTGCAAGCTCCTCCCATGTCCCTCCGCCTGCCCACAGCCAATCACGTACCCTCGCGAAGAACGACACGGATGGCAGACCGTAATGAGCGGCAACCTCTTCATGTGCCGCAATAACGTACGGATCCTGCTCTCTCAGATTGTTCTCGTCTGCCGAATAGAGAAACACAATATCGGTCTGCGGCGACAATCGGCGACATTGAAGCACAATGCCCTCCATGCCCCGGATCGTCTCCGCTTTTCCTTCTAGAGTTTGTTCCCTGTGCTGGCTGTCATTCACTGCGAACTCGATGAACAGCAGGTCAATGTCATGCTCCAGCATGACATGGGATTGCAATCGATGTGCGCCAAGAGTGGAATTCGTTCCCCCAACCCCGGCATTGACGAAAGTCCAATCCGTAGAAGGATAGGCAGTTTGCAAATATTGCTCCGTTAGCGCTCGCCAGCTGGAACGATCGGGATCGGTAGCTCCATAGCCTTCCGTTATCGAACCGCCGAGAAAAGCAACCGTAACGGGTTCTTGCAACGCCAGTTTCTTCCTGAAACGCGGCAAGCCCCCGCGAGCTGTGCAGTATTGATTTCCGTTTACCTGAATCACATCATTCATTCCTTTTGCATAATTAGCATAACAAAACCGGGCGCTTATGCATGGATAATGCGCCCGGTTGTCTTGCTATGCTTATTTCTTGAACGTGGAGGAATCATACGCCTTTTGCAAAATTTCCAGGTAGCGATTGAGCTTCAAATCTTCAAGCCCTTTCACGTAGCTGTCCCAATCCTTGTCAAGGCTCTTGTGACCCGTGATGAATTGCAGCGCGTTCTCATCAATGTACGTTTTGATGTTCGTTTGCAGCATCGTAGCTTCGTCTACTTCAGTCGGATCAAGCCAGATTGCCCACAGCGGGAACAATTCCTTCGGCTCATGACCTTGGTATTGAAGTGTCGCTTGATACAGACGACGCTCGTAGTTCGCGGAATCGTAGATGTCTGTGCCTTGTACGTAGCTGTCACGGTATTCTTTAGGCATGTAGAAGTGAGCCATACCGCTCCAACCTGCGTTACGAGGAGCTTCGCCTTCCGCTTTCGGAATCGGAGCAACCATCGGTTGTACACCTTCGCCAAGTGCAACCTCGCCGTCTTTCGGATCTCTCCAGTCAATGTCTTTCATACCGGATGCGCCGTTTGTTTGTCCTTCAGGGGAGAACATGTAATCAACAAGCTGAATCAGAGCGACTTGAGCTTCTTTGCTTGCTTTGCTGGTGATTGCGAATTTAGCACCAGGGGAAACACCGCCGCCGTCATGTGTAGACAGCGAAACGCCGTTCGGTCCTGTAAGCGGCGGAACCGGGTTGTAGTCTTTGGAGTTTTTGTTGCCGTGATCGATGTTTACGAAAATAGCCGGGTGCATACCTGCGCCTGCGCCGAGAATTTGCGCATCGCCGTTTTCGCCGATCTTCTTGAATGCTTCCGCATTTTGCGTGAATGCACCCGGATCGATCAAACCTTCATCGAACAACGACTTAATGTAAGTCAACCCTTGTTTCCATTCGTTTGTTACTGCAGCAGAGCCGACTTTACCGTCTTGCATCAACAAGTGGTTGCGATCGTCGTCATAAACGAATGCATCCATCAAGTAAGGAACGACGCGAACACCGAAATCCTCTGTCGAGCCGCTAAGCGGTACTTCGTCTTTTTTGCCGTTGCCGTTAGGATCTTGGTTTTTAAACGCTTCCAAAACCTTCTTGAAATCTTCCGTTGTTTTCGGCATTTCAAGCTTCAGCTTCTCCAGCCAGCTCGTATTCAGCCACATTTTGTTCGGGTACGAACAGTGGAAACATTGGGAATAAGCAGGAAGACCATAGATGTTGCCGTCCGGTGCGACGCTGAATGCTTTGAAATCCGCGTTAGTGTCCAGAGCTGCTTTAATGTTCGGGGCATATTGATCGATCAGATCGTTCAACGGAATCAATACGCCTTGTTTACCGTATTTGATCAGATCCGCTTGTGAGAATTGATCGATATACGCAGTCAGCATGTAAGCATCCGGGAAGTCCCCGCTCGCAAGGGAAATTTGCCGTTTCTCTTTAGCGCCATCACCTGGTATGGCTTCGAAGGTGAAGTTGATCTTGAATTTATCTTCTACGAATTTCGTGAACTTGTTCGTTTCCAGGTTAATGTCCTGCTCCTGTACAGCGAACAGCTTGATGTCGACCGGTTCTGCAGGTGTAGTCGTGTTTGTTTCAGCAGGCTCGTTCGTATTCGTCGATGCGGCATTTGTCGGTTCGGTGTTTGAAGCCGTATTACTGTTTCCGTTGTCTTTGGAGCAAGCCGACATAACCATCGTGGTCATCATGACCACTGCAAGCAAGCTTACCATTCTCTTTTTAAACACGTGTAATCGCTCCCTTTTAGTTGTTCTGCTTGGATTATTTCACCTTCACCACTATCATCAGGATCAAGCACAGCCTTGTAACAGTTGCGCTTTACACCGGCATCCCCCCTTTCAATACCTTCATCTGATTTAGCCCTTAACCGACCCGACCAGCATCCCCTGCACAAAATAACGCTGCACGAACGGATAAATAATGAGCACCGGAAGCGTGGCTACTACAATCAGTGAATATTTCAGAAGCTCAGCCAACTGCTGCCGCTCCACCTGCTTCATAGCGTCCATGTTGGAGCTGCCGCTGTTGTTCTGAATGATGATACTCCGCAGAATCAGCTGCAGCGGGTACTTACTTGAAGTTTTGAGATAAATAAGGGCATCAAAGTACGCATTCCATTGACCGACCGCGTACATGATGACGAGAACGGCAATAATGGGCTTGGACAGGGACAGCACCACACTGCGAATGAAGCGGATGTCCGTGCAGCCGTCGATTTCGCTTGCTTCCACCAGCTCAGCCGGTATGGACTGCTGGAAGAACGACCTCGCAATGATGACTTGCCACACCCAGACCGCGTTGGGAATGATGAGTGCCCATCTCGTGTCGATCAAGCCCATGCTCTTCACGACCAGATAAGTCGGAATCAGTCCTCCGCTGAACAGCATCGTGAACGTTATGAGCATCATGATGACGTTGCGGCCGAAGAACGTTGACCGCGAAAGCGGATAGGCCAGCATGACCGTCAGTGTGACACTGATAAATGTGCCTGCCGCGGTGTACAGCAAGGAGTTACCGTAGCCTGTCAGCACTTGCGGATTCTTGAACAGCGCTTCGTAGCCCTTAAGCGATATGTCGACTGGCCATAACCAGACACGTCCCGCCGACACAGCAGCCGGGCTGCTGAAGGAACTGCTGAAGATGTAGATTAAAGGATAGAGCACCGCCACCAGCACGAGGGCCAGGATGATGTAAACGACGGTTAGAAACACCTTATCGCCGGATGATTCTTTGATTTTATTGGTTACCTTAGCCACGAAAACACCTCTTCATTACCAGATGCTGGATTTCAAAAACCGTCTTGCCATTGCGTTTACTGCAAACAACAGGACTAGATTGATGACAGAATTAAATAGACCTACTGCCGTTGCAAAGCTGTAATTCGCATTCAGCAAACCGATTTGATACACGTATGTCGCGATGATCTCTGAGCTGGCGATATTCAGTTTATTTTGCAACAAATACACTTTCTCGAAGCCGATTGCCATGACGTTGCCGACATTCAGGATCAAGATAATCGAGATGGTGGGCAGAATGCCCGGCAGATCAACGTTCCAGATTTTCTGGAAGCGTGATGCGCCGTCCACTTTGGCAGCTTCGTATAACGTTGGATCTACCCCTGCGAGCGCCGCCAAGTAGATGACGGCGGAATAACCGGCTGTCTGCCAAATATCCGACCACACATAAATGGATGTGAACATGTTCGGGTTACCAAGGAAGTTAACCGATTCCAGCCCAAAGTGATTCATGAATACGTTTACAAATCCGAGCCTAGGTGCTAAGAAAAGCATAATAATCGAGACCATGACGACTGTGGAAATAAAGTACGGTGCAAAGGTGACGAGCTGCACGAATCGCTTAAACTTCTGAGCGCGTATTTCATTTAGCATCAGCGCCAGCACAATCGGAACCGGAAATCCGGCAAGCAGCAGATAGAAGCTGAGCGTAAGCGTATTCTTCACGATCGTACCGAACACCGGGTTCTCGAAGAACATTCTAAAATTGTGAAAACCCACCCAAGGGCTTCCCCAGATGCCCTTCGTTACGTAGTAGTCTTTGAAGGCTAATACAGCGTTCAGCATCGGATAGTATTTGAAAATAATAAAGAATAAAAGCGGCGGTGTGACGACGAGATACAATTGCCAATGTCTTGCGAAACTCCTTCTTGCGCCGAGACGTTTGCCAGCGGCCTCCAAAACAATCCCCTCCTATGAATCGAACCTTGATGTGTGACAGCGCTTTCTACAGGATCGATCATAGGTGATTTTCGGCATCTCTAGGAAGGTACAATTTCGTCTTTTACCGTACAGATCTCCCGAATTCAGGGGGACATTTCCCCATAAAACGGCCATCTGAGCCGCCGCACCTTGCAAATAGGCGCAAAAAAAAACCGACCGCATCAGTCGCGGCCGGATAAAGTACTTATTTCGTATTTTCTTGTGCAATCCATCTATTGTACGCCTGCTGCAAAATCGTAACGTACCGGCTTGCGCCAAGTGCTTGTAGTCCGTTCACGTAGGCATCCCAGTCCTTCTCGAGGTCTAATTGGCCTGTTATGAACGCCATTGCGCTTTCATCAATCTCGTGTTTCATATTGGATTGCAGAAGACTCTCTTCATCTGCATTCGAGGAGTCGATCCAAATCGACCACATCGGAAAAACTTCCTTAGGTTCATGTCCTGTATACAATTCCGTTGCTTGATAAAGCCTTCTCTCGTAGCCGTTTGGCGAATAAATGTCCATATCCTGCACCCAGCTGTTTCTGTAGGACTTCGGCATATAGAAATGGCCCATCCCGCTCCATCTCGTATTATGGTGAGCATCAGACTCCTTCACTGCAATGCTAGCGAACTGTGCCGGAATATTAGGGTCAAGCGCTTGTTCGCCATCGAACGGCCGTCGCCAATCAAGGCCTTCCTTGCCTATTTCCGCATCAGCCTGTCCTTCAGGCGTATACAGATAATCAGCGATTCGAATGAGCGCGATGCGTTCTTCGGGGCTCGCTTTATCTGTAATTGCAAATTTAGCTCCCGGCGTGCTGCCGGACTGATAATAGACGGCGTAAGAAGCATAGGGCCCTTGAAGCGGCGGAACGGGCACATAATCGCTGCCGCGTTTGTTGCCAAGCCCCGTGTCAACGAATATAGCCGGATGCATGGCCGTCCCCGCTCCCAATATCTGCGCCCCGGCATTCTCGCCGAGCTGCTTATAGGCATCCGCATTTTGCGTAAAAGCACCTAAATCAATTAAGCCTTCATCATATAAGGATTTGACGTATTTCAGACCCTCCCTCCACTCAGGCTTATCCGCTGCCAGACTGACTTTCCCATCGGCAACTTCTACATAGGTGCGATCATCGTCATAAATAAACCCGTTCATGAAGTAGGGAAGCACGCGCACACCGAAATCCTCTGTTGATCCGCTGAGCGGAATTTCGTCGGCCAATCCATTCCCGTTCGGGTCGCCGTTCTTGAACGCCCTAAGCACCACGCGGAATTCTTCGGTCGTCTTCGGCATCTTCAGATTCAACTTCTTCAGCCATTTATCGTTTAGCCATAGCTTGTAGGGATAGGAGCAATGAAAACAGTCGCTGAATGCGGCCAACCCATAGATATTTCCGTCCGGCGCCGTATTGAGCGCGCGAAGGCCAGGCTCTTGGTCGAAGGCTGCTTTAATATTCGGTGCATAGTGATCGATCAAATCATTCAACGGATAGAAAAGCCCCTGTTTGCCGTATCGGAGTACATCAGCCTGCGTGAATTGATCGATATAGCTCGTCAATATATAAGCATCAGGATAATTCCCGCTCGCCAGCGATATTTGTCTCTTCTCCTTGGCGCCTTCATAGCGAATCGTTCTCCAGTCGAAGGAGACGTTAAACCTTTGTTCCAGTGACCGCGAGAAATCATTCGTTTTCAAATTCTGATCCGAATCCTGCTGCGCAAAGATACTGATTCGGAGCGGTTTATCTGCGGACTTGCCCTGCTGCTTCACATAATCACAGGCAGGAAGTGCTAAGAGGAGTGCGCATAGTGAAATAGCGGCACAAGCTGACTGAGCAAACGTCTTCAAAGCAAATCCTCCTTTCATCCCTCGGCTGTCTGCCGGTACGAGCTTGGTGACACACCTGTAACGCGTTTGAAAGCTCTGCGGAATGAATGAGAGCTGTTATAGCCAACACGGGAAGAAATTTCATCAACCGTATACCGATTCTCACGCAGTAAGGTCACGGCATGCTCCATCCGAACCTGCTCCAAATAATCGGATAGATTGGAGCCTGTTACTTCCTTAAACAGCTGCGAAATGTATTTCTCCGGCCGTTCCACTTGCTCCGCTATGCGGTATAATGTCAGCTCGGCATCCGAGAAATGTTCGCCAATGTAAGCTTTAATACTTTCAACCGTTCTTGTATGACTATCATTCTTGCGGCTGACGACTACTGCGCACATCGCATCGGCAATATCCTCGATTTCCGTCTGGAAGGTACGTTTATCGTGTGCTTGAATGGCAATAATCCGATCCTTCAGCTGCTCGAATATGCCGGATTCCATGAATGTCTTCTGATCGAGCAGCTTTAGAAGCGTCCCCTTTACTTCTCCGACCAGCTGCTGCCACATCTCAACTGACAGCTCGCGCTGCTCGGTATTGAGTGAGAGCACGGAGCGGACGATACGCCGTGCTTCTTCGGTTTCCCCTGCCCGGATCGTCCCGATCAAACGAAGCTCGAGTTCAAGCGGATAATAGTAAGTTGCACTCTCCATGCTCGTTTCGTCATACCACACGACACCTTTGCGATCGGCGTGCAGCGCATGCTCCAAGGTCTGTTTAGCCTGTTCATAGGAAACGCTGACTTCCGTTTCCGAGCCGAATTGATCACCGAGTGCAGCTGCAAATGTAATGCGGTATTCAGCAAAGGCCTGCCGAGACAGCTGTTCCAGCAGAGAGGCGATCTCGCTGCGTCCTAATGCATTACCGGTCTCGGCTTCCTTGGAAGCGAACACGATAACGATTCTGTCTGAGCCCCAATCCGTTGTCAGCATAAAGCCGGCAATATCAAGAAGCGCTTGCTTTAAGATGAGTCTCGCAGCATGCAGCTCATTCAGTACCTCAACACTGTCCATCCCGCTGTAGCCTTGTACGTGAAGGATGCACACATATCCGGAATGACCATAAATCCCGGTATTCGCTTGTGAAGCAGCGGCGAAAATCTCCTCCCGCGTCTGCAGCTCCCCGGAAATTAACCGTTTCAAGAAGGCATCTCGAATGAGGGGAAGCTGCCGATGCAGCTCAGACTCCAGCTGATTGCTGCTGCGGATCATTTCTGCGATATTCCCGTGCAGAAAATCGTATTCATTCCGCTCGGCCGTCTCAACCTTCCCGAACTGTTCCTTCACAACCGACACCAGTTTATGAATCGGCACGCTGTTGCGGTAAGCCAGCAATAATCCGACCAGCAATCCTACGGCTAATGCAATGCCGGTAATCGTCCATGTCATGAACTTGATCTGATTCGCGTTCTCTAATAAGACATGTCTCGGGATGCCCGAACGATAAACCCAGCCGTTCGTCTCCGAGTGAATCGTAATGACGAGATCATCCTCATAGAATTGACTCGTTTGATTCGGATCGAATTTAGCGTCCTTGGACAACGCGTTCATGTCTGGCAAACCGGTGCCCGTCGAAGCAATCGTTTGGCCGTTGGCATCGCTGATTTGCGTCCATCCGCCGTATTTGTCTGTAATACCCGTTAATAGATTCGCGATCGTTTTCTCGTCGATAATGACGACGGCAACGGCAGGCGAGGAGCCGCTGAAGCTATCGAGCGGGAAAGACTGCATGTACGTAACAACAGCAGTCGGCGTACCTTTATTATTAAATTTGCGAAGGGGCATGATTTCGCTGCGATGCGTTTTCCCGAGCACAGTTTGCTTCCATTCTGCAAGCGTTTGATCTGTATAACGGAAATTATCATAATAATGCTCCGGACGGAAATAGGCAGAACCCGGCGTCAGGATGACATTGTAGTTGCCCAAGTAGATATAAAACTGCTGGAGAAAATCATTGGTTTGCCCGAACGTCAGCACACTGCGCAGCATTTTCCATATCCCGTATACATTCGTTTGGTCCCCTGCGCTCTTCTCGTTCATCAAGATACTTAAGTCCGGATTGATGGCGAGCTGTCTCGTGAAGCCTTCAACCTCGGCCATCCGCCGCTCCAACAACTCTTTGCTCTTCTGGAGCTGTATCACATTATTCTGGATAGACAGTTTCTCCGTAACTGAGATGGAGGTGCGATAAGAAATGAATCCAGCGATGCTGGGAATAATTAATATGACGATATAAGAAATTAGGAAGCTTCGAAACACGCTTGAAAACTTCTTCATCCAACCTCCCCCCTCCCCTTTTTATGTTAGCGCTACCACGCCTTTTCATTCTATTATCGTATAAATTACAGCTCACCGCACGACATTTATATTAAAGTAAAGCAAACAAAAAGATAGTTCCACACTCTCATCTTCCTCGATTTCCCATATATTCTTGTCGCTTCCTAGTAACTTACAATTTGAACCAATACCTTGCTAGAATTTCCTATCAAAAATAACCACTTCCTTCAACGGTTATTTCTACCGGAAGAAAGTGGTCTTACGAAATCAAAAAAGGGTCTGGTCAGCCTAATCATTGCTAGGCATCCCAAACCCTTACGATTTAAATAATTGGTGCGGTCGAGAGGACTCGAACCTCCACGGCTGTTACACCACTAGAACCTGAATCTAGCGCGTCTGCCAATTCCGCCACGACCGCATCTGGCAGATGTTCCTGCGGTACAAACCGCAATCACGTTTGTAATTATGGCATCCGGATCAGCCGAAGTCAAGATGAAGGATTAATGTTGAAAATTTCTAACTATAGTTTATTCGAACAGGTCTCCGAAAACATCAAGCATTGTTTTCTTCTTGCGTGGCTTGCCGTATTTATCATAACCATGTTTATCATACCCATGCGAGTCATAACCGTTCTGACTGTAGCCTTTGCCGGTGTTATAATTGTGATCCTGCCCTTGACTGCGATGCCGATCACGATCTTGATCGTAATGGGACTCATTCGGCGGATAAGCAGGGTTGACTTGAACGTTGCGCTCCAGGCGGTCGTAGTCATCGCGAACTTCTTTGACACCGCGTACAAGCTTGTCCAGCTCCCCGCGATCCAGCCAAACCCCTTTACAGTCCGGGCAAACGTCGATTAGAACGCCGTCCTTCTCTATCTCGCGCATACGAACATCTGAACATACAGGACATTTCATTCGAATAACCTCCAGTAACGTTTGCTACACCAATACGGATGATCCTGCATTTCGTTTCAACTTTTTCTCATTTACAGCTCTGTTCGAGGCGCCGTCACCGGTTCATAGACATAGCTTCTGCTTAGTTTGACCACTCTGCGGCTGCGCTTGCGAATGACGACGGAATCGGCATCCCATGCGACGACAATACCGAGTACATCATTAGCTTCTATCCCATCTCTTACTACGCGCAACGGTGTTCCGTCTACACGAAATTGATCCAGCTGTGCTTCTGTTATCATTCTCATTCGCTCCATTTCTATAAAAAAACCTCAATACGGCAAGGAATGCCAGCATTGAGGTCTCTCCATTCACTTGTTTCGTTTCTACGCTCAGCTAACATGTTCCTTCGAATCATTCGTTTCGTACCATTCATCAAGAACCCGAGACGACATTACGCGGCTAGTGATATACTCCGCTTGTTTCTCTGTGAACTGTTCTTTCCAATCCATCTCAAGCTCGGTAGAGAGCTTCACAATCGTAAGGAGTTCGGACCATGCAACATACCGTTTATACCAGAAAAACTGCGGATGCTCAATCATATAAGGATACAAGTCATCAAAATCCGTATGCTTGCAATCAAGAGCACGTTCGAAATGGTTCTTCGCTTCCGACAACTTGGTTACTAAATAATCAGCAGATAATTGTCCCATATGTTGTGCCTCCAATCCGTCACTTACGATCATTATAAGCCAATTCATTCAACTCGAAAAGATGATGATCATGGAATTTATCTGGAACCTATTCGAAACGAATTTTTCCGCCATCCAGCGAAGCGATACGCACCAGCGATTCAACACGAATGCCTTGTTCACGAATCGTACGTGCTCCCGCTTGGAATGATTTCTCCACTACGATGCCAAGTCCTGCCAAGGTTGCACCGGAACGCTCGATAATTTTGATGAGACCACGGGCTGCATCGCCGTTAGCGATGATATCGTCGATGAATAGTACGGTATCGTCCGGCGTCAGAAATTGACGGGAAACCATAATGTCCGTTACAATGCCTTTCGTGAATGACGGGACACGTTCGCAGTAGGCATCCGGATCAGCGATGAGCGTTTTCTTCCGACGAGCAAATACGAGCGGCACCCCAAGTGCCAGGGCTGTCGTAAAAGCAACCGGTATGCCGGATGATTCCACCGTGATGACTTTCGTAATCGGCGTTTCCGCATATAAGCGCGCAAATTCTTTACCCATCTCTTGGGTAAGGATCGGGTCGACCTGATGATTTAACAGGGCATCCAGCTTAAGTACATCTTGATTTAGAATAGAGGCTTCACGCAGTATGCGTTCTTTTAGCAGTTCCATTCGCTTTCCCTCCACCAGAAAAAATCTTTTCCGTTAAAGGTATCATATGGAACACCAACAGCGCAACTAATCGGCAAAAAATATAACGAAACAGCAGCTTATCATTGCAACTTTTTTCCATTATCGACGTCTAACTGTTTAACAACGATACGGATCGGATACCAGACGTACATCTAGGAGGTGTGACACGCATGACACGAACGATAACGAGTTTAACAACCAAACAAATCGCCTATGCCGCCGCTGCCTGCACGATGCTTCTTCTGCTCTCAAGCTGCTCGCTTGGCGTCGCAGGGCTTGAAACTACAAATACAGGCCGGTTAACGGCTGAACAATCCGGGTCACTCATTGACGACCATTCCGACAGCCCTCAGAAGGCCTATGTTTCAAAAGGCGACGGTCAAGAGACTCTATTCGAAGAGCCCCCTTCTCAAGACACAACAATCGCGGATGCGCAGACAGAATCCTCCACAGGTAAAGCCGGAACGAAGCAGGCTGCCGTGAAGGAAGAGCCGAAGTGGGATCCCAAAGCCCCTAAGCTCCACGGCATCTCGATTGGTGATGCAAAGACAGTTCTGGATCTACGACTGGGCAAACAAACGGACAGCTATACGATTAAGGATGAGAAAGAGACGATTACCGTTATTGAATATCCCGGGTTCTCCGTCGGATATGGTTCGGATAAGAAAGTTCGGTTCGTAGAAGTTTTCGAGAAGAATGTCTCGAGCAGCTTGAGCGGTCTTCGTGTAGGTGACAGCGAGAGCGCTGTGACTACAGCTTTAGGAAAACCGACGACGCATACCGCAAGCGTGCTCGCTTATCAGGCTACAGGGGCATTGCTGAAACTGGACCTTGATCCTCAAACGAAAAAGGTACTTTCAATGAAGCTTTTCTTACTACCAGATAAGCCATAAGGTTAGAAGTGCACTCAACAATATCGGTACGGTCAGTAGCAGTCCGTATTTGGCGTATTCCCGCCAAGACATATCGATGCCGCCTTTGCGCAGCAGCTGCAGCCACAGAAGCGTTGCGAGAGAACCAATCGGTGTCAGCTTGGCGCCGACGGAAGTACCGAGTAAGCTGGCGTAGGGCAAATAATGCGGCCCTGCCATCTGTTCGATGGCAAGTGACGATACGAGCACAGCCGGCAAATTATTAACTGCCGCGCTGAGCAAGGAGAACAGCGCACCAGAGCCGAGGATGCCGATCAATGGTCCTTGTTCCGTCAAAGGTTCGATTGCGTGAGGAAACCAGCTCACTGCACCATGAAGATACATACTGTAGACGATAAGATTCATCGACAAGGCGAATACGACGATTAGCCAGGGCGCTCCGCGGAGCGTCTTTTTCACGTCTCCTTGTCCGACAGCCATACTTGCAAGCCACTGTACTGCAGCTCCCGTCAAGGCAATCGCCGCAACCGGAACTCCGATTTTGTCCGCTACCAGATAGCCGCCCATGATGGCCGCAATGATGACCCAAGATAAGTAGAACAGCCCTTTATGGCCGATCGCTGAAGTTGGATCAGGAAAGGATTCAGGCGCGTGCGGCCTCTCTTCTTCTGCTCGAATGCTGCGTCCGAAGTAGCCTGCCGTAACCGCAATCGTCACCACGATCGCGACGATTCCCGGAAGAATCATCGTTCTGGCATATTCCCCAAAGGACAGATCAAAGAAATCCGCGGTCAGTATATTCGTTAAATTGCTCATCATAAGCGGCGCGCTTGCTGTGTCTGCCATTAAACCTACACCAAGCAGGAAGGCGATACTGCTCCTGCGAGACAGTTGAAGCAATGCCGTTACTTCCAGCACAATCGGAATCATAATCAGGATCGTGCCGTCATTGTTGAAGAACACGGTGATTGCCGCAGCAAGCGCGCATAATCCGATTAACAGGCGCAGCTGCTTATGATGAAAGGTTCGAACGATATGGAGTGCTGCCCAACGAAAAAATCCATTCGCGTCCAGAAGCGCCGTAAACAGCATAATGCCGATTAAGGAGAAGGTCGCATTCCAGACAAAGCCCCATATGTAAGCCGCATCCTCCGGCGTAAGCAGCCTGGCTACGAATAACAATGCGGCGCCGAGAAGGGCGACGATTGCTTCGTGAATTCCTTTTGGCTTCCATACAATCAGTACGAGGGATGCAGAGAAAACACTAATGGCAACTACCATAGCCATAACAGTAAATCCACCGCTTTCTCTTATAAGAAGGATAATAGTCATGCCTGTCCCTGATTGGACATACCTTTACTAGTAGGTATTGTATGAAAGGCAGGTTATGTGTACGTATGAAAAGAGCGAGTAAAATCATGCAAATCGCGTTTACGTATATGGGTACGGTAGTCGGCGCAGGTTTTGCAACCGGACAAGAGATTTTGCAATTTTTTACTCGATTTGGTGTTCTGGGTGCCGTTACCATTCTAATGGCCACGATCATGTTTGTGTGGCTCGGTGCCAAAATGATGCTGATTGCAAGCGACGTCAGGGCAAAATCCTATGAGGACGTCAATAAGGTGCTGTTCGGCGATCGTTTCGGCCGCTGGATCAGCCATTTCATGCTCATCGTATTATTCGGCGTTTGTGCCGTTATGCTTGCCGGTGCCGGTGCGATATTCTCGGAAAACTGGAATTTATCCTATCAAACCGGCCTGCTGATTACGATGGTCGGCTGCTTCTTCCTGCTGCGCAAAGGGATGAATGCGATCTTGACCGTGAACGCGATTGTCGTGCCGGTCATGCTGCTCTTCACGGTGCTCATCATCATCGATACGGTCAAAACGCCGGGCTCGGATCGGTGGCTGCTTCTGACAAGCGATCATTCGCCCATCTCCATCTGGGCCTCTCCATTCCTCTACGCCGCTTTCAATTTATCTATGGCTCAAGCCGTGCTTGTTCCGCTTGGCGCAGAAATGCGAGATCGCAAAACGATCGTTTACGGTTCATGGATCGGCGGCATCGGGATCGGCTTCATGCTGCTTGCCGGCCACATCGCATTATCGGTGTATATGCCTGGTATCCAGCAATTTGCAATTCCGATGGGCGGTATCGCGCGTCAGCTTGGCCATGGCATTCAGTGGATCTATATCTTCTTGATTTTCGCCGAAATCTTCACGACTCTGATAGCCGATGTGTACGGGTTGACGCTGCAAATGCAGGAACGACTCAAACTCTCCCGTACCCTGCTCACGATTCTGACGTTAGCCTCCTGTTATGTAGCGAGCCAAATCGGATTTGGCCCGCTCCTCTCCACGCTCTACCCGCTGTTTGGGTTGATCAGCCTTGGCTGGCTGGTGCTGCTGATTAAGCAGCGGCCTCCTGCTGGGGAGTAGCCGCGTTCAGAGCAAGCGGAGAGCAACGAGCCCTTTCATTGATTAAGATAAGTGAATTAGTTGGGCTTGCGGCAGAATGGTACGTACTAAGTCTCTCATGTGATCATGGCAGGTAAACAGCACAATTTGGCGTCGTTCTGCCAGCTCGCCGAGCACTTCGACGGCCGCTGTCTGCCTGATCAGATCAAAATTAACGAGTGGATCGTCAAGCAATAGTGGCAGTTCCATTGAGGCTGCCGCCTCATCGGCGAGCGCTAGTCGCATCGCCAGATATAACTGCTCAGCAGTTCCTCTGCTGAGCAGTTTGCTTTCAACCAGCCTTCCGTCTTTCGTTTCCAGTGAGATCGTTTGCTCTCCTTCCGGAATCGAAATCCGTTTGTAGCTTCCTTGCGATAGCCTTGACATAATCCGCGACGCTTCGCGAAGTACGCCCGGCTGTCGCTGCTCCTCCATGACTCGTTTGGTTCGGCGAATCATCGTCATGCTAATCGCCCCTACCGCATATCGCTCTATCAACTGTTCCAGCGCAGCCGTTGCCTGCTCCCGCTCCATAATCAGCCGCGATCTGCCGCTGCTTTGCAGCAGCTGCTCCAGCTGCTGGCGCTTGCGTCCGCTCTGCTCGAGCAGCTCGCTTCTGCGCCGCTCCAGCTGCTCAAGCTCGCGCTTCGCTTCCTCTTGCATCTGCGCCAGCTGATTGCCATCGCTAGCGGAATACCAAGTCTCCAGCTGTTCGAGCTGTCCACTTGTCAAACCCGCCGTAAGCTCCGCATCGAGCCGATAGCGCTCCGCTTCGATTTCCGCCAGTCGCTCGGAACGCTGCAACGCTTCCAGCCATTCCAGTTCATTGCTCACGCGCGCGGCAGCGAACCACTGCTGCTGCTTCGCTTCCAAGTCGAGCGTGAGCTTGGCCAGCTGCGCAGCCTGCTGCTCCAGCTCCGCGAGCCGCGCTTGCAGCTCCTCGGCGCGGCTGCTTGCCGCCGCATGCCGGCTCGCTTCCGCGTGCAGCATCCGGACGGCCGCGGCCGCGTCGCCATGCGCGCGATTGACCGCCGCGGGGAATGCCGCGCTAAGCTGCAAGACCGCGTCTTCGAAGGCGGCCACCTCCGCCTGCAGCCGCGCAGCCTTGCCTGCTGCGCGGTCATACGATTGCAGCCGCAGCAGCGCCTGCTCGGCAAGATCGAAGGTTTCCGCGGCCGCTTCCGGCGTGAGCGAAGCCGGCAGGTCGCACGCGGTCAGCCATTCGCGCCATCTGGCCGCGATGGCTGCTGCCGCTTCGGCCGCGTGGTCCACCGCGGCGAGGGCGGCGTCCTCTTGCGCGCGCAGACGCGCATGGCGGCGCGCAAGTTCTCCGCGGCGCTCAGCGGTGCCGGCGCGCAGGCGGAGCTCGTCCTGCCGCGCGTCGATCGCAGCGCGCAGCCGCGCGAGCACTGGCGCAGCCGCGCCTGCTGCGCCACCGGCAGCGTCCAAGACGCGGCCGTCTCTTGCAGCGGCGGTCTGCCGCCATGCCGCGGACAGCTCTGCCTGCTGCATCGCAGGAGCTTCGTGCTGCTCCCGTGCCAGCAGCGCTGCCAGAATACCCGCAGGCTCGCGGACAAGCTGCTGCACCGCAGCAACAACGCGCTTCTCCGCTTCGGCACGCAGCGCGTCAGAAGCATCCCTCCTCCCGAAGGAGGACTCCTCCTGCACGCGCCTGCGTCCTGCTCGGCTGCGTCCGCCGTCTCTACCTTGCGATACGCTGCCGCCTGACGGCCCACCAAACCTCATCAATCCCGGCGCCGCGAGCGCCACTGCGGCAACACCAGCGACAGCTGCCGCTACCGGCTCGCCGACAACGACAAGCACGGCTGCGCCGGCCGCCGTAACCGCTACGGCTGCCCAATAAGCGCCGCTTCCAACCCGCAGCTGCGAGGAGTGCCCCTCTCTCGACCGCTGCTTCAGCTCATCTTCGGAACGCTGCAACGTCGTTGCAGCGTCATGCGCAGCGCGAAGCTTCGCCAATTCCAGTTCATGCCACGCTTCCTCAAACTGTCGTGCAGCAAGCCGAAGAGTCTCCGGAGAATCCGGCAGCAGCTCGATTGCTGCCGAATTCCCACGAGCCCGCACGCCAATATCCCCATCCACCTCAGAAAGCTGCGCGGCCGCTTCCTTAGCCAGCTGCGAGGCTGCGCGCAGCTCCGCTTCCGCATGCCCGTGAACTTTCGAGCTGTCCTGAAGCGCAGCTCGGAACACCCTCGCCTGTTCCCGATCTGCGACTCCATTTGGGAAGGAGCGTAGCTCCGTTTCGGTCCAGTTCGGAGAGATACGATGAATCAGTCGGCTAGCCGTCTCCTCGTGTTCGCGCATTTCTGCGGAAAGCTCAGCAGCACTCTGCCTGGAAGCCGCAATATGCTCTGCTGACAGCAGCAAGGCTTCAATCTCATGTTCACTTGCGATCAACTGATCGTCGTAAGACAATAACGCCAATTGCTGCGATTGCCTCTGCGCTAGTTCCTTATTGTGCTGTCTTTCCCCATGCAAACGAATAAGCTCTGCCGCTATTGCCTCTGTCTTCGCGCGCGCATCTGCTACAAGCCTTGGCGCATCGCCATAAGCCTCTTGCTCTTTCAGCAGCGCAAGCCGATCGATCCACCTCTGACGCAAGTGAACCGCTCTTGTCAACAACGCTTCCTTCTCCTTCACATAAGGGAGCTGCTCTTCCACATAAGACTGATCACCTTCAATCTCGGCAAGCGATGAGCTCAGCTCATTAAATACGGCAATACTATCCTCCGATTGACGGAGCTGCGCATCGAGTTCGTCAAGCGTCTTAATCAGCTTATTCATTTGCTGCGTGCTTCCACGCGGACGATACAATTGATCCAGCTGTGTATTTAACAGCTTCTCCGTCTTCGCGATCGCACTGCCGCCATTCCAGCCTGCATGATACAGCTGCTTGCCCAGTTCATCGCCTTCCAGCATTCCGATCGCCTGCAGCTCTGATAATGAGATCGCAAACAGCTCTCGGAACAATCGCTCGTTGACGCCGCCCAGAAACAAACGCTCCCACATCGACTGCGTGAGTGTCTCAATTCCACCATTCCCGCTGCTTCCCACCGGGTCAAGCCGGCGAAGGTTCACTTTCCCCGCAGCACTGCTGTAACGCTCCAGCACAAAAGGTTGTCCTGCATGATTGTCGAAGAACAATCGGCCGCCATGTCTGCCGCCATGAACCGGCTCCTGTCGTTCAGCCGGATTGCCTTTATTCGCAAAACCGAACAGCATCGCGCGAACGAATCCGAGCATCGTGCTTTTGCCTGCCTCGTTATGTCCGTAAACTATGGTTACGGGTGCATCAAATTTGCAGTGAAGGTCGCTCAGCTTCCCGAAGCCTTCTACATGAAGTCCTTGAAGCTTCAATTACGCCCGCCTCCTTGTCCTGCTTCTTGCTCGGGTAACGACTCTATCTGTCCATCTGTTTCCTCCGTCAACATCCCGGCCGCAAGCTCCCTAGCTTGCTCGAACCATCCTGCAGCTCGTTCTGTTTGCATGGCTCGTACCATCTTACGAATTCTGGCATTGCTCGATAAAGATTGAAGCGCTTCTTCGAGCAGCTGCCGCATCGCTTGCTCGTCCACTTGCGCGGCGTTGCTGCTTCGAATCAGTTCACCTGTAAAACTATCTTCTACGGACAGAGCATCCAGATCCAATTCTGCTCCTGTTGCAGCTTCTAGACTATGGAGCCAGCTCCACTGCATGCCGGCCACGGCGTTCAAACTCGCATCAAACTCTCCGATTCGTTCTCTTAGTGCGCCCAGCAGTTCCGTGATTACGACTGCATCCGTTAATAAGCGATGCATTGGGCCTCGGCCCTCAAGGTGCAGCTTGATCATAAGCGACCTGCCTTCACCATTCGCCACTGCCGAAGCGACAGCTTGTTCCAATGCATGAAGCAATGCCTGCTCGGACTGAATACCTGCGATGGATACACGCAAAGTCTCCCACCTTATCGTGTCTAAGGGAAGAAATCGCAGCTTCGTCTCCAAGGTATCGCTGACGTCTACGAGATAACAGCCCTTCGCACCAGTCTCGTTGGCATGTCTGCCCTGCGTATTGCCGGCATATACGACATGCGGATAACTATGTAGCACAGCACGCTGATGAATATGTCCGAGCGCCCAATAGTGGAAGCCCGCACCAATCAGCTCCGCCAAGCTGCAAGGTGCATAGGGATCATGCCCGGCATGTCCGTCCACCGTGCCATGCAGCAGCGCGATTTGATACGAACCATCGGCTATAGGCTTGTAACGTGATGCCAAATTCGCAGTTACAACCCGTGTCCCATAGGAGATCCCATGCACATGAGCAGCCAATTCGCCTTCCTTGGTATATACGGGTACAGCTTCCACCGTATCCGATCCGAAGAAATGAACCGAAGATGGCCATTCCAAATTAGCCTGCGTGCCTGATAACGAATCATGATTGCCATGAATAACAAATAGCCGCACGCCTTGGGCATGCAGCTTCTGCCACTCCCGCTGCAACGATAGTTGCGCTCGGAGCGATCTGTCGGCCATATCATAGAGATCGCCGGAAATGACTACAAAATCAACTGCTTCGCGCAGTGCCGCCTCGACCAAATGGCGAACAGCCTGAAAGGTCGAGGATCCAAGTCCTTCCCTTACATGGGAAGGTACCTCCGTCAATCCGCGAAAAGGACTATCGACATGCAAATCCGCAGCATGAATAAATCGAAATGAGACTCCCATGTCCTAACTCCCTATTCTGCCCTGTCCGCTTCCGGATTTATTTCCGTATACACTTGCTTCAATTGAGCGATTACCCGCTGTAAGGAGTACACGCGTTTCGCTTTATTCCACGCCGCCCGGGCCATATTGTAGCGGAAATCCTGATCGGATACGACCTTCTCAAGCGCGTTCGCGAGCGCTGTCGGATTCTCCGGCTCCACCAAGAGACCGTTGATTCCATCGTCGATCTGCTCGGCAATACCGCCTACATTCGTACCGACCAAAGCCAACCAGCATAACGCTGCCTCAGCGAATACGGAGCCGAATGCTTCCGCTCGTGATGGCAGTACGAAGACATCGAAGAAAGGCATAAACTCTTCCGGGTGCAGCATGTAGCCATAGAAGATAATATCATCATACAAGTTTAACTTCTGTGCAAGCTGCTCCAGCTCAAGTCTGCTTGGTCCATCGCCGATAATATGAAGGACGAAGTTCTGTCCGCGCGCTTTCAGCTGGGCACAGGCATGAAGCAGAATATCCAGCCCTTTTGCAGGAACAAGGCGACATACCGTAATCAGTTGTACGACCTCGTTCTCATGGGAAATCGGTTTAAACCGTTTCTCATCAAACCCGTTCGGAATGACCTGAATGCGATCGGCATCGTTCACATAAGGCCGCATATAGCTGCGGAATGCTTCGGAAGGCGTCAGAATCCGATCCGCTTTCAGCTCAAGCTCCCTGTAGATCGAGGTTAAGAAACGATGCTCCATGCCGCCTTCAATGATTTTGCCATTCAGAATCAGCTCACGTTCGTAACTGGAATGAATCGTCATGACTAGCGGTGTATCCGGGTAAAGCTGTTTCATCACCAGCGCCGGAATAGGATGATGAGCATGAATGAGATCATACGATTTCTGAATGCGCAGCTTCGTCCACCAAACGTAATCGCGGTAGGTTTGCAAATATTTATCGATAATGGGATTACCCTCGTAGTTGCTAATATCGAATGTTTCGAACGTAACTGGCTCTTGGCCTTTGCCCCTAACCCGTTTCGGAAGGGAGAATAACTCCATCGGCCAGCCGATTTTATTAAATCGTTCTTGAATGTAAGGAACCATTGAGGACACGCCGCCCGGTTGCTCCGGAGGGAAAAACAATGCCTGCAAAATGTTCATGTGCAAAGCCTCCTCAATCAAAACTTGCATGATTACGACCTATCGTAAAAGGCCAATTATCCACGTTCATTGGGCCTCTCTACTTTACCATATTTCATTGTATGCTTCCATGTACGACAACGTTGCATGAGCACAAATGTCAGCATACCCTCTCGGAGGCAATATGTAAATCTATTCATACAAAGATGCCAAATAACCCACTTCTTAGTTGGGAAGTAGGATCCGAGTTGAGGCGGTTATAATAAAAAGCCTTGAATTGCATGGCTCTTTTACTTAGAATATAGAGTATAACAGAACATACGTTTCTGTAGTGCAGTGTTAGGTTCCCTTCACGCCGTACATACTTCCTGCGTTTACACTCTTCTTAGGTGGTCTTAACATGACGATTCTTCAGTGGCTTGCCGGTACGACCGGACAAATTTTTGCATCTGCTTGTGTAATGACCATACTCGTTCTCATGCTGTTTATGGCAGTCAAGCTTTATAAGAGTTACAGACGCAACCGTACCTACTTCATTCTAATAATCGTGCTTCCGATTGTGATTATCCAGAACGGCGCACTCATTGGCCTGTCTTTCCCTGGTCGAATGAGCTCCTATTACTCAGACTTAGCGCAATCATTTGTCAGCCTGCTCTCCTTTATTATTATTAACTTTGTTTTCATGAAATTGTATACCGGACCTAGCACAAGATTGAAAGGCATGCCTTTCCTGCTCATGTTTATCGGGCTGATCCTTGTAACCGGTGCCCAGATTTCGCTCTCACCTGAAACCAGTACCGCGCAAGCACAGCTGCTGGCGGTTGACTTTTATGGACTCATTCTTAACTTCATCATTTTGCTAAATTTAAGAGGCATCGATCAACGCTTCAACTATTCAGCCAGCCTGATCGTTTACTTCATCTATCAGCTGTCTGATTTGGCAGACGGCTATGTATTTCACGGGAAAGTCCCGATGCTTGTCATTCTGAGCCACTTGCTCCCTGTCATCTATTATTCGCTTCTTTTCCTGCTCTTGTTCGAATGGGTGCTGGAACGGTTGTTGATGACCTTTCAATCTTCGATTACGGACGGCTTAACGAGCTTGTACAATCGTCGCCATTTCACTAAGAAAGCCGAGCAGCTGCTTCGGGATACGAAACGGATCGCGATTATTTTCTGTGATATCGACAACTTCAAGAAACTTAATGATACCCAAGGACATCATAAAGCCGACGGCGTCCTTAAACAGGTCGCAGAAATAGTAAGGGACGAAACAGCAAGCATCGGTACGGCCGGCCGCTATGGCGGTGAAGAACTGCTCGGTCTGGTCGCTGCGCCTAACGTGAAGCCGGAGGTCGTGGCCGAAACCATTCGCAGCCGGGTAGAGAAAGAGACGATGGTCACAATCAGCATCGGCGTAAGCGCAAGTCGAGAAGGCGCATCCATTGCAGAGATTGTAAGTCAAGCCGATGAAGCGATGTACCAATCGAAGACGACCGGTAAGAACAAAGTGACCCTCCACTCCTCCATGCGTCAACGGACACGGAGTTCGGATGATACCGCCAAACGAAGCTCACAGCAGGCTTAACCTTGTTCAGCTCGGAATTTTCGCATAATAAAAGAAGACAGTTCACGCGGTAGGATTCTCCCTGCTCGCATGAACTGTCTTTTTATTAGGATTTATAAGGAATTGGATCTGTTGTTCCGGCTTCGGCAAAACCCTTCAAACGCAGTCGGCAGCTGTCGCACTCGCCACATGCCTCTGGTTCTCCGTTATAGCATGACGTTGTCAGGTTATAAGGAACGCCCATACGCATACCTTCTGCTACGATGCCGGCTTTCGTTAGATGTATAAGAGGCGTCTCGATTGAGATCGGCTTGCCTTCCACACCTACTTTAGTTGCGATTGCAATAACCTCTTCCACCTTCGCGATGAATTCTGGACGGCAATCCGGGTATCCGCTGTAATCCAGCGCATTTACGCCAATATAGATCGCCTCAGCTCCAACGCTCTCTGCGAACGACGTAGCAATCGACAAGAACAACAAGTTACGTCCCGGTACATATGTAACCGGAATTTCGCCGACTTCATCGGGTACCGGATCTGCTCCCATCTTCGGCACTTCGATCGAATCATCCGTCAGTGCGCTTCCACCAAAATCACGCAAGAAACCTAACTCAATGATTTTGAAGCGTTCGCTTACATCGTAAAACTCAGCAACCGCGCGCGCATTGTTCAGCTCCATAATATGGCGCTGTCCGTAGTTAAACGTGATCGGGTATAGTTCGTAACCTGCTTCTTTGGCATAACCCATGCAAGTCGTACTATCCAGACCGCCGCTCAAAATAATAACCGCTTTCTTCATAACCCTTACACACCTCTCTTAGCCGGATCCCAAATGATCTTGTGCAGCTGTAAGTTCAGCTTCACCCCTGTTAGTCCGCTAGCGAGCAGCTTCTCCACCAGCTTAGCCGGAGGCATGCTCTCCCACACGGGACTAAAGAGCGCAAGCGCAGCTGTCGGATATTCCTTCAGCGTTTGCACAGCAGCATCAAAGTCACGATCCGTTGCAATGACAAATTTCACTTCATCCTGCTCCCGCAGCAATGCGAAGTTATCATGCAGCATCGCCGCATTCTCCCCCGAATCCGGAAGCTTATAATCCATAATGTATCTAGCCTTCGAAGAATGGATATCCCGAAGGAACGGTGCAAGATCAATTGCCCCGTTTGTTTCCACATGTACGTCTTTAATCCGCTCGATATCACATAACGCCTGCAGCAGCGCTGCTGAACGACTGCCGTACAGAAGCGGCTCGCCCCCGGTCATGCAAATATATTCGGCTTTATATTGCTGCTCCACTTGGGACACAATATCTTCAATCGTCATTGTAAATTCTGCCTCTGCCGGTGGATAGCTGTACTTCGTATCGCACCAAACACAGCGCAAATTACAGCCAAACAGACGTACAAAAACGGTCGGAAACCCGGCACGTGTGCCTTCGCCTTCGACCGTTTCGAAAATTTCCACCATCGGAAGCCGAATGGAGCGCCCCTCAGTCGGCGCTGTATCCTTATCCGGCATTCTCGTCCGCCTCCATCATGTCGCGTGTTACAGCCGCATAGCTCGTCGGTGTTTCCCATAAGCGAATCTCTTCGATGCGGATATTCGGGTAATGCCCTTCCTCCAGAAGCGCATCGTGGATTTGCTCATAAATCCAAACGACCATATTCTCTGCCGTCGTATTCATCGGAGGCAGCACTTCGTTCAAATAGCGATGATCGAGCTTATCGATTACCCGCTCTTTGGCAATCCGTTTCATATCGGCAAAATCGATGGTCAGTCCGCGATGATCGGTCTTCCCGGACATAATCGTTTGAAGCTTATAAGTATGGCCGTGCAGGCTTTTGCACTTGCCTTCATATAAATGCAAATGATGCGCACTATCAAATGTAAATTCCTTGGAAACGATCACCCGTCGGTTATGATATCGGAGCTGATTCTCCTGAATATCTTCGCCGAACTGCTCGATATGTTTCGGAATCTCGTAAGTCACGTTCCACACCTTCCCCTTTATGCAATTGCAATATGCAATTATAGCACAAGTTGCGGCTTGTATCTAGATAGGGATTTCTACCTACTGACCTGTAAGCTGCCCCTTCACTACGGTTACCGACTGACCGGACAACAGAACTCGATCATTCTCGAGCTCGATGTACAGCTCGCCTCCTCTTGGAGATGCCTGATAAGCCATGAAAGCAGACTGACGCAAGCGTCGCTGCCAATAAGGTGCAAGCGCGCAATGAGCCGAACCGGTAACAGGATCCTCATTGCATCCGGATGCCGGATAGAAACAGCGTGATACGAAATCATAATCGCCCGGCTTCCCCGTTCCTTTGCTCGTCACGATAATCCCTCTTGCTTCTACCTTTGCCAGCATTGCATAATCAGGCTTTAATGTCTGCACGGTTTGGACGCTGTCGACCTCCACCAAATAATCCATGCGGTTCTTCCCGACATACCTTGGAATTAAACCTAACCCTTGTATGAGTTCTTCCGGCGCTTTCATCGGCTCTGCGGGCTCTGATGGGAGATTCAGCCTAATACCATCCTCTGTCCGTTCCGCGGTGAGCAGACCGCTGCGTGTATGGAAGGAGGCTGTACAATCTAGTAGGAGATGATTATTCTCCCATAAGAAATGAGCGCTGGCCATCGTGGCGTGACCGCACAGATCCACTTCTACCGTCGGTGTAAACCAACGGAGATCGTAGCTTCCATCCTCTCTCTGCTGCAAGAACGCAGTCTCGGACAAATTCATCTCCGCAGCCACGTCTTGCATCCACTGCTCATCACGTGCCTCAGCAAGCAGGCAAACGGCAGCCGGGTTGCCACGGAATGGTACGGATGTAAAAGCATCTATAATCGAAATCGGAATGGACATCGTAATAATCACCTCTTCGCCATAATGTTCGAGTCATCACACATTAAACCTATTCAAGCTTGATCCGCCTTCACTACGCGTTTACGCCGGTTCACGATGACAATCCCTGCGGAAACGAGCGCCAAAGCGCCTATTACTGCAGCGGACAGCGGTTCGCTAAGGAACATGGCAGATTGCAGCACGCCGAATACAGGAATGAGGAATAGGTACATCGAGACGCTGCCAACACTGTTGTATTTCATAACATTATTCCAGAGCATGAATGCCAGCGCAGATACGAGTGCCAGATGAAGAAGCATGAGCAGTGCGATTCCGTCAAAACGAAAAGGTGCCAAGCCCGACTGCCATGCTCCGATGACGGTAAGCACAATCCCTCCGACGAGCATTTGATACCCGTTAATGTACGGGATGCTATATGAAGCCGCAGCGCGTTTGGAAAGTAAATTCGCAATCGCATTAAACAGTGTTGCCGCAATTAGCAGCACTTCACCTAACGAGAAGTGCAGCCCGCCGTTTCCGTCATGCTTGGATAAGCCCAGCACAAGAAGTCCCAAGAAGCCGACTAGAAGCCCAAGGCCTTTGGTTCCGTTGATACGGTCATTTTTATATAGGAAATGCGCTAATGCAATTTGGAAGAATGAAATCGTCCCGGCAATGACTGCACCTACGACGCCTGCGCTCTTCGATAATCCCGCATAGAAGAAAATGTACTGCAGAACCGTTTGGAACAACGCAATCGACGCGACCATGCCGCCGCTGCCCCGCTGATAACGAAGCGTCTCCTTCCGTATCAGCATGTAAGCCAGAATAAGCAGACCTGCCAATGTGAAGCGGTAGCCTGCGAATAAAATTTGTTCCAGCGTGTCATGCGATTCGATGCCTAGCCTTGCGTAACTCAGTTTAATAAACGGATAAGAGCTTCCCCAGAGCAAAGTTGCGCTGACGGAAGCTCCAATTATGCCTAACGGGTGGGTGAAAAATTTGGCTGCTGTCATGATTGATTCTAGTTCTCCTTTATACGGTGCAGGCAGCCAGTTGAACGAAGCTTTATTGTTCTACAATGGGAATCAGCAGTTCGACCTGCTCCTCCTCCAAGTGTTCATCAATATAAAAGATTTCAAGGGATACGGCATTTTCCCTCTTCAACAGCTTCTCCTCGTTCATCCAAGCCGATAGCTGCTCGTAGCCTTCACCGATGCGTTTATTTGTACATGCTGCCATGGCGTAGGTGCGCTGCGGGATTGTAAACTGCACCATGCCGTCCGGCACTTGACTCAGATGGGGGACTTCAAAACATGCCCAATACGTCGCAAATACTTCGTTGCCGAAATATGGACTGTACAGCACGGTTGTCTTTACTTCGCCTTCGATTTCATGCTTTCTGGAGAGAAACTCGCTTTGCAGATGAATCGCTTCATCCGGAAACGATGAATATGGACCGCAGTAGCTGATTCCGACCATGTTTAAGGCAGGTTTCGTAACTAAAGTGCAATTATGCATCGCGAATGACCTCCCACAAAGTGTAGTGACGCTTTTAGGTTGACCCGTAATCAGTTTACCATGTCCACGGGTTTGTTTGGTAACTATTTATTGCCTTTCTTACGGATATATGACAAGAAAAAAGCAAACTTTCCTAAGCGGAATAGTTTGCTTTACACTTTCGTAACCGATTAGTTCTGTTGGACGATATGGGTAAGCTCATGGCTGAGAAGTTGGAGCCCGCTTGCCGTACCCGGTTTGTACTCGCCTTGACGGAAGAAGATGTCATTGCCGGTTGTAAAAGCTCTGGCGCCGACCTTCTTCGCAAGATCATCCGCCGCATTATCGGTGTGAATCGAAACCTTGCTGAAATCAGCTCCGAAAGAATCCTCAAGCTGCTGGCGCAGACGATCCGGCAATGGCTGTCCCTTACCGCGAAGATCGTTGATCGTTTCCTCAACTCCCGGACTGGCTTCCGCAGGAGCGCCATCCTCTGCTCGCTGAATCACCGAGAACGGATCACGCTTCAGCTGCAGCTCTTCTTCCTCCGACTCGCCTTGCTCCTCGCGCTGAATCGCTCCGGCGCTGTCAGCCTTCAGCTGCAGCTCTTCCTCCTCCGACTCGCCTTGCTCCTCGCGCTGAATCGCCCCGGCGCTATCCGCCTTCAGCTGCAGCTCTTCTTCCTCCGACTCGCCTTGCTCCTCGCGCTGAATCGCCCCGGCACTGTCCGCCTTCAGCTGCAGCTCTTCCTCCTCCGACTCGCCTTGCTCCTCGCGCTGAATCGCCCCGGCGCTGTCCGCCTTCAGCTGAAGCTCTTCCTCCTCCGACTCGCCTTGCTCCTCTGTCCGCTGTGCAGTGGAATCGCTATCCTTCGAATCGGACTGTAAGTCGCTGGCCACGCGAAACGCGACTTGATCCGCTTCCAGCTCGTACGCATCGGTTGGCTGATTGATCGTCATTTTGGCCATGATTGGCTTCCCGCTGCCTGCGGTCAGCTGCTTAGCAGCCGAGTTCCCGATCGACCGCTGCAGCGTATGCATGTCTGATGCCTGAAGCGGCGCTCCACTAGCCAGCGCACGCTGCACAGAAGCCACCGAATTGGATTTGGCACGTTGGGCCGGAGCTTGCTCGTACGTGCTTTTGTCCATTTTACGAATCGATTTGCCTGAACCGAAAGTTCTCACTGAAAGATTGCCTCCCCGAATCCGCTAACAAGCCGCTTTTCTCTTAATATACCATAATCTATAAAAATTTTCGTCATGATTCACTAGATTCTGCAGGCCATCACTACTCTCACGCTCGCATCCCTTCCATGCAAAACAAAAAGCTGCCTCAAAAGTCACAATCAACTCCTGAGGCAGCTTATTCAATTTCGATTAACGACGGACAGAGCCGTGCGGATCGATAACAAACTTCTTGGAAGCACCTTGATCGAATGCCGTGTAAGCGTCCGGAGCTTGATCGAGCGAGATCAATGTCGCGTTAACCGCTTTCGCGATTTGTGCTCTGCCGCTAAGAATCGCTGTCATCAGATCGCGGTTATATTGCATAACCGGCGTTTGACCTGTAACGAATGTATGGGATTTCGCCCAGCCTAGACCGAAACGGATTTTGAGCGTGCCGATTTTAGCATCCTCATCCACCGCGCCTGGGTCGCCAGTTACATACAAACCCGGAATACCCAGTCTACCGCCGGCACGCGTCACTTCCATGATGGAGTTCAGTACGGTTGCCGGTGCTTCACCATGCGATTTACCGTGGCCGTGCGCTTCGAAGCCTACGCAGTCAACGGCGCAATCCACTTCAGGTGAACCAAGAATTTGATCGATTTGTTCAGCCAAATTCGCATGCTCACGCAAATTGACCGTTTCGCAGCCGAAGCTTCTCGCTTGAGCAAGACGCTCACTGTTCAGATCGCCCACGATAACAACAGCTGCGCCAAGCAATTGTGCGGAGTGAGCCGCTGCAAGGCCGACAGGACCAGCGCCTGCGATATAAACCGTGGAGCCCGGCTTCACGCCTGCACTGACAGCACCGTGGTATCCAGTTGGGAAGATGTCAGAGAGCATTGTCAGATCAAGGATTTTCTCCATAGCGCGCTCTTTGTCCGGGAATTTCAGCAATTGGAAGTCCGCATAAGGCACCATAACGTATTCCGATTGGCCGCCAACCCAGCCGCCCATATCTACGTAGCCGTAAGCCGAGCCCGGACGATCCGGATTCACGTTCGAACATACGTTAGTGTTGCGTTCTTTACAGTTGCGGCAGCGTCCGCAGGCAATATTGAAAGGCACGGATACGAGATCGCCCTTCTTGATAAACTCTACGTCGCGGCCGACTTCAATTACTTCACCCGTAATTTCATGACCCAGCACGAGACCGCTCGGTGCTGTTGTACGACCGCGCACCATGTGCTGGTCACTTCCGCATATGTTAGTAGTAATTACTTTAAGGATGACGCCGTGCTCACATTTTCTGCCGACATTAAGCGGATTAACACCGGGGCCGTCACGCAAAACCAGATCAGGATACGAAATATCCCGTACTTCAACTTTACCGGATTCTACATACACTACTGCACGATTTCCTGCCATTCGTCAGCCTCTCCTCTTATCCTGGAATAAATAATCAGAAAATTATCACCCTACCATTGTAATCGCTTGCAGATTGAAAAGCTATGCTTATTCTCCTGTCTTTTACAATCCGCTTCTAGTGTCCAATTTCTACAATCCCATTTCATAGGATATACTGTTCCTGAAGGCAGCTTTCATAGTGAAGGAGTTTGGATATGACCGAAATTTGGGAATCAAGTTTTGTACAAAATCAACTAATGTGGGGATTTGAGCCTGCAGATTCAGCAATCGTAACCAAAGACTTTTTCCTTGCGAACAAGGTAAAAGATATATTAATACCCGGCATCGGTTATGGTAGAAACGCCAAGGTTTTTATAGACAACGGGATTCATGTAACAGGAATTGAAATCTCCCAAACTGCGATTGATCTGGCACGACAGGAAGGGCTCGATATTGCTATTTTTCATGGATCCGTAACCGAGATGCCGTTTGATAACAAGCGCTATGACGGAATATTCAGCTATGCATTGATTCACCTATTGAATAAACAGGAGAGAGCCAAGTTTATTCAAGACTGCTATAATCAGCTAAAGCCCGGCGGTTATATGATCTTTACTGCGATTTCGAAGGACGCCCCCATGTTCGGAAAAGGCAAACAGCTGGATAAAGACTATTACGAAATCGTCGAAGGCATGAAAATGTTTTTTTATGATGCGGACTCCATTCAACAAGAATTCGGACATGTCGGACGGTTAGAAATCTCCGAAATCGTAGAGCCGCATAAGAACATGGAAGGTAAACCACCTTTCTCGTTCCTCATGATCAAATGTCATAAATAACGAACAAAAAGGGAACTTCAGCAAGTTCCCTTCACGTTCCGTTCTATATCCTGCTCAATCAGCCTGATCGAGCGATCATATTCTCAAGCATTCGCACGCGAGCGAGCGAGGCTTTCAGCAAGCCCATTCCAATTTCCGGATGAAGCCGAATGAGCTTGGCCATTTCATCGCCCAGCAATGTCAGGATGCGAACTTCTCCTGCAGATCGAGCCGTCGTTGTAGCTGTCGTTGCATCGATGGCCGAGGTTTCGCCGAAAACATCCTTTGGACCAAGCTCGGCAATGATGCCGTTCTTCCTGCCTGATGCGAGCAGCTGTACCGAACCGTCTACGATTACGCCCAGCTTGTTGTTGACCTCCCCGCTTGCTACCAAACGAGTACCGCTCGGATGTTGTTCTTCCACCGCAATGCCGGCAATATAACCAAGCTCCTCCAATGAAAGATCACTAAAGAACGGGACTTGCTTCAGAAATACGACTTTGTCCAGCATCCCCATTAACGCCAGTTGTCCACTCAATGATCCGTTCTCCTCTCGTTGCAGCGCATCGGAAGCGAGCAGCTGCAGCCACATATCCTGTAAACCGGCCGCTGCCCGCAGCACCTGAACGGCTTGTTCATAAGGCAAGTCAGCATGTGGAGCGCTCCAGCCTTCGAACAAAGCGAGCAGTGCGACGGTCAACCGCTTGTCCGCCGATCCTTCCGCCAACGCTTCAAGCCCGCTCTCTCTGACTTCCTCGTCCTCATCTTCAATCGCTCTGCGAACCGCATTCACTACGTCACCTTCAGCGGTACGTTCCATGACGGCCCATACGCCATCCAGCAGGAACGCCTTGTGTTCAGTCAATCGCATCCGTGCCAACTCAGCTCTCGTGCTCAGCTCCATCGTGTACAAGGCCGCCTCAATATCGCGACTCTTCCAAAGTTCATCCAGTTTCACCAGAGCAGCGCCTAACAAGACGGACTGCGATTCTGCTTCTTCCAGAAGGGCAGCAAGCGCGCGGATTGCAGCACTCCATACCTTCGGCTGTGCTTGCTGCAAGACATTCTTGAGCGGCACTACAGCCCCGCTTCCCATAGCGATGAAAGCTTCTATCGTCACTTCGTATAAAGCCGGCTCTGCCCACTCCAACTGCTCAAGCAGCCACGGAATAGCGTCGACATGCCGCAGCTTCCCCATACAAGCAATGGCTTCAGCCCGGACAGCAGGGTCGGTATGGCCAAGCAGCTGCTCGACATCCGGAAGAAAACTGTACATTTCCAGCTCGGCAATAACCCGGCAGATATAGACGGTCTGTTCCCCGCCTTCTTTCAAGTACCGTTGAATGACCTCATAACAGGCTTCGAAACTTTGCTCATTTTGCAAATAATAGAGTGCTTTGACCGCTTCCGCTACAACCTTCGGGCTCGAATCCAGCAACTTCAGCCTGACAAAATATACGGCTTGATGCCGCATATGATCGGCTCTGCCTAGTAAACGGACGCCGGCAGCTCTTACCTCAAAGTCGGGATCCTCCAGGAAAGAGGCTACCTTGACAAGCGCTTGGAGCTCTGCCCGCTCGAGGTTCATCGCCCTTAGCGAAGCAATACGAATACGAGCGCTGCGATCATCTACAAGTGCCAGCAGCTTCGGAAGATACGTATCGTCGCCCGTTCGGCCTATCATCCCAAGTGCGACCTCGCGGGCATAGTCGTTGCTGTTCGCCAGCAATTGATCCAGCATAAGCGGCGATTTGTTCTCACGCATATACTCATCGAAGGCGAGCGCGAGATCCTGCCTCGTATCCGACATCGTCTGAACACTGCGAATCAGTTCGCGTATATATAAGGATTTGCCGATGTAGGTTAGCAGCACAAGCAGTACAGCCCCGCCTCCTCCAACCCAGGCAAGCAGCCTTAAACTAAACCCAAGCTCAGCATGCAGCGACTGCAGGAGTGCACCAATCAGAATACCCAGTGAAGCCGCAACACCTTGCGCGATATAGCGGTATCCATCTCGTTGAAGCATCGGCAGCAGCTTGAAGAACAGCTGATTGGCAGGCTCCGCGAAATAATAGAGTAACAGGTAAAGGAACATATACCCGATCGACAACGAGTAGAGAATGAACGATGTGCCGAAGGTAGCCGCTGCTGCCACGAAACCACAAGTAAATATAATGGCGATCGCAGGCAGCATATTGCTTTGTCCAAGCCATGCCATTAAGCGATTCGAGACCAGCTGGAGCAGCAAGGCAATCGTAAACAGCAGCGTTGTAACTAGTCCAAAGAAAGACGCAAACTCCGATTCCGTCTTATAGATCGTACGAGTAACGTTCAGAAATATATATTCCATTAAGAAATACAAGGCTGGCATCAGCGTCATAATGCCGATAGCTACCAGCAAATAAGGCGTGGTGAAGGAGCGTCTGAAATAATCGCCGGACGACAATCCGCCTTCTGCAGCACCTGATGCGACACTCCGCTCTTGCTTCAGCGTCAGCGGCACAAGATAGTGTGCAATAGATTTCCAGTAGTTCACTCCGCCAGCAAGAAGAAACAGCGGTGCTAACATATAGACAGCGTCTGCTCCAAGCCATTTACTCACAACCTGTGCAAGCACCCCTGCAGCAATACCGCCAAGCGCGGCAGAGGAAACAAATACGGGCATCAGCCGTTTCGCTTGCTGCGTCGGACACAGATCTACCGCGAGACTCCAGAGCAGAATCGTTTGTTGCCTTACAACGAAGCTAGAACTAAGGAAGAGAAACGGATAGTACGCCCTCGGACTGATATCTAAGCCGTTAAACAGCAGCAATGCGACCGCATTAACGCATATAATGACGCCCATGATGGCAAAGAGCGCGCGCATGAGCTGCGGTTTGGTAAGACGATTCGTCAGCCAGGACATAAACCAAGCCTCAAGCGGCATGATAACCGCTTCCGCTCCGTACACATATGGCAAATATTCACTTCCGAAGCGCTGGTTAAACAAGGTCATATATCCGTTATAGTTCAGCAGTTCCGAAATCCCGCACAGAAAAAAAACAGGCGCCATCATGGCCAGCTTTCGCCGATCCTCGAATTTGACGCCGATCCATCGTAGTATCATTGCATTCATCGTTTAAGCACCATTTTACTTCTGGATTTGTTAGTGATCATGATCCGATAATTTCCTCATAACGTACGCTGCTCAGCTTTAAGCTGTAGATTAACCGGTCTTCGCCTTCAAAATAATAATCAGGACAACGGCCGGCCAATGTAAACCCTTGACGCTCAAACAATCTGCGCACCGGCTTGTAGGCATCCGTATCGCATGTATACGTCAATACGTAACGAGCTGCCCTGGAACGCAGCACTTCGATCATGTCGGTCAGCAGGAGAGACGCGATGCCATGATTGCGGTACTTCTTATGGACAACGAGATAATCCAAGTAGTACCCGCCGGTCTGTTGTTCATTTTGCAAATACCCGATAACGCCAATGATGTCGTTCTGCTCATTTTGAACAAAACGGTATTCATAATCCGATGTCAGCGCATTGAGCGGGTTGGTCAGATAATGCTGGATTTCACCGGGCGTGTGGTTGTCATCGTCGAATGAGTCATCCGACAGAAAGAACGAGCTGATTCCCCTTGCTTCTGCTTCCAGCTTGAGCGGTCGCACCTGAAAGATCGTTTGTCGCATCATTCGTTAATCCTCCCTTTGCCTTATGAAACGGCTAACGTGCCGTTCCAATCGACAGCAGTGCCCCTTTGGAAATACTCATCGCATAGATAGAAGTACAGCTTGGCTGTTTTGTCGAGTCGGTTCCACTTGATTACTTCAACGAAGGTTTCCCGTGCGTCGAAGAAGCGGCCTTCTTGGTAAAGCTGAATGCCTCGCTCGAACAGCTTCTTTGTCTTGTCCTTACCAGAGCGCAGTGCCTCCGTATCGCCTTCATAAACATCGTAAAGCTCGATCGGATCTTGATTGCCTTCGATATGAACGCGTCCCAGCCAGCGGAATTGGAACCGTTCCGGCGCTTCCATCGACTCCAAGGCGGATCGCGTCACAAGAATGGAAACACCCAGCGTCTCGGAAAGCTCCTCCAAACGCGAGGTCAGCGTCACATCGTCCGAAATGACATTGCTCTCCATCTTCGTCTCTTCGCCGATGATCCCGAGCATGAGCGGCCCTTTATGAATCGCAATCCCAATTTCGACCGGAATATAATTCACTTTGGCTCTGTGACCGTTATAGACGAGTAATTCTTTACGAATGGCAATCGCCGCTTTAATAGCATCTTCTGTTCGACTCGGGAACAAGGTCATGAAACCGGCACCCAGATAGTTACTGATTAGACCGTTCTCCTTGCGTACCAGTGGTCCAAATCGACTTAAGAAGGAGTTCATGAAATTGAAATTCTCTTTGGGCGTGAGCCCCTTGGACATTTCATAGAATTGTCTAAGCTTGGTCACCATGACAACCATGTTCTGTTGAACCTGATCACCGAGATGCACATCGAGAATGCCTCTTTTACCCAAATACTTAAATACCTGCTGTGGCACGAAGCGGAAAGATGCCTCGCTGAATGCGGTAATGTCGCTGATATATTGACGAATATGGCGTACCATGAGATTAAACTGCTCACCGAGGTCAGCCACCTCATCGCGTGAGCGAATATGGACTTCTGCGTCCCAATTGCCATTCGTGATATCTGTAACACTCTTGCGCAGCTTCCTTAAGGACGCTAGCAGGAAGTAGGACGATAGCATGAACACGAATAGGATGAGCACCGTGATGATCGTGATATTTTTGAAAATCGTTTGGTTAATCGTCGCATTCTCCGCTCGCAGGACGTTCAGATCGCGGCCTGTCTCATAAATACCGACAATCTCGCCCTTCGAGTTGTACACGGGAGCGATCGCATAGGTCCATTGCCCATTCGCATCTACCCAGCTGCCGCTTATTACCTGTCCCTGCTCTACGACCGGAAGGTTGTCCTCCGATAACGGAAAAGGCTTAAACATATTAACGCCATCGTCATCATCCGCAATGATATAGAGCTTGCCATTCTCGTATTTGTATACCGTGCTGTATAACCCTCTGCGGTCAATGCTGTTATCATGCTGGAAAAGCACATTCATCCGCTCTTTAATCTCTTGATAGTCAGCGTTCATGAAATCATTCGGTGAGGTCAGCTTCTCTAATCGGTCGCCATCAATGATGTACTTGCCGCTCTGCGCGAGCACGGACAGCTCCCGCTTCATTTCCTCTTCCATTTTGCCGGAGAAGCCGTCGTAGATCGAATTGGACAGCAGCACCATCGAGATCGTAACAAGGGGTACAAAAGCTACCATTTGCTTGAGGAAGAACGAAATGCGACGACGCATGATATGGATGTATACGAGACGTGCCGATGCTACAAGCAGGAGAATGCCCGCTGCCGCAGCCCCCCAGACAAGCCATTGCTGGGTTCGTTCTTGATTGCTGTAATGAAGCTGAGCAAAGGACGGCGTTACTGCCCCGTTGCTGCTCTGTTTCATCATACGGTCTGCCAGCAGCAGCTCACTGCTCCCATCCGCGTGCAGCGTATAATCTGCGATTTCCAAACTCTCTGCTTCCGGAGCTGCGGCGGCTAGTGCTGGTTCTTCCAGCAGCAACGTGATCGGATTCGCTGTGTTTGGCGTAAGCTTCGTCAGCGCGTTAATGGAACGATCGATGAAGAGGATATTCCCATTGCCGTCCAGCTTCAGACGCTCCGGGAAGTTCTTGCGTGTCTTCTCCATGCCTGCAACCGGGTAGAGCGACTTGCTCGTTCCATCCGCTGCTACTTGGTAGATTGCGCCTCGCTTGGTGGTGAAGTAAATCGAGCCTGGTTCCGTTCCATACACCTCGGAGAGGAAACGGTTCGGCGGCAGCTTGAAAGCAAAAGGCTGAGCCCATTTCCCGTTATCAAGTGAAAGCTGCTTCTGCTGAACTTCATTCGATTTGCTTATGTAAAAGGTTAATAGATTGGCTTTAATTTGGAGTGCTCTAAGCTGTCCGATTCGTTTGCTTGTCTGATCGCCCTTCCACACGAAGAGCTGTTTATCGAACTTGCCCTCTGCGGTATAGCGCACGATTTCCTCTGATTCTACATACAAGCCGTATTGATCGAGTACCGTATTGATGGTATAAACTCGGCCCTGATCGTCGACTGCCAATTCGCTGAAGTTACTGCGATTATTACTCGATTGTTTAATTCGGTACTTAAGCTTTCCGTCACGATCAATGGCTTGAATTTGCTGCTTCGCGTCACTAATGACATAGACATCGCCACCGGTTCCCGCCGCAATCGCCGATAAATTCGAAAGTGCAGTCGCATCCTTCGTTGGATTCTGAGTGAGCTCGTTTCGGTGCAGAAACAAGTAAACCGATAATCCTATCAAACAGCATAAAAGTATAGTCAACCATAAACGGGGATAGCTTCTTCTGTTCGAGGATTTACTTGGCCTTTGCAGGTTCATCTGTGGGACGCTCCCTTTCAGAGAGAAAAATAGCGATTTATTACCATACTACTACAAAGTGCGTTCGGAGACATCAAAAAACTGCATATTTTCGCCAAAAACCGACATCTATTATTGAAGCTTTGAAATGCTTTATAGTACTATTAACTAGAGAGAATATAGTGCAGAAGACATGATTGAAAGTCTATCAGACAAAGGGGAACGTTTATGGGTCAGCTTGTTTGTCAAGGCGCTATGCTGCAGTGCTCATTTGGTGTAGCACCTAGCGCACTCAATGTCTTGCCCGCGAATCGGGTTATGACGGCGATGCCGATTGCCAACATTATGGACAATAAGCCAATGGTCAATATTATGCCTTTCGGAATGTGCAGCTCGCTGGCGAATCCGCAGGTCGCGACAGCTACTGCTGCGGCGCTTGGCGCGTTGACGCCTATGCCCTGCATCCCGGTCACGGCAGCCCCTTGGGCGCCTGGCTCTCCGACTGTCTTAATCGCGAATATGCCGGCATTGAACAATTCATCCAAATGTCTGTGCAACTGGGGCGGCATGATTCAAATTACAGTGCCCGGTCAGTTCACAATTCAGGTGCCCTAATGAAGATGCTGGAGCAATTCCTCAAACCTTTTATTAAACCATTCAAGAAACTGTTCATGATCCCCATGAAGTATGCGAAGCAGCTGCCTAAGTTTCTGCTCGTATTCCTAGGTAAATGGGTCAAATCCATCCTCAATCCGGCGGAACAATCGGTCAAAAATTATATTCCGTTCGGCCGCTTCTACATCGCGAAGAAGCTTGTAGTCATCCTTGTTCTTGTCGGACTGGTAATATTCTATTTCGGCTTCATCAAGCCTCCGAAGATACTGAACAAGCTGCTTGCACGCACGCCTAAGATCGAAGCGACAGCAGCAAGCTTGGCCTCCTTCACAGGCACGGCCAAGATCGTTAATGCCGATGGTTCGCTGCTTTACGAGGGCGGAATCGCTGCCGGATTATATGAAGGTACCGGCAAGCTGTATAGCAAGGACGGCAAGCTGCTCTATCAAGGCGACTTTGCCAAAGGGCTCAAGAACGGTATGGGTGAACTGTTCGATCAAGACGGCAAACTGCTCTACCGTGGAACATTTGCACTTGACCAATATGGCGGTCCCGGGACTCTGTTCTTCGGCGATGGAAAGACGCATTATGAAGGTGACTTTGTCGGCGGTAAGTTCGAGGGCAACGGTACACTCTACAACGAGCTTGGCGGCATGCTGTATGCGGGCGGGTTCCTGCAGGGGGCTTATGGAGGCGTTGGCAAATCGTACGATACCGAAGGCGCTGTCGTCTATGACGGCAATTGGGCTAACAATGTATACGAAGGGGCCGGGAAACTGATGCGTCCGGACCAAACCGTGCAGGTTGAAGGCGAATTTAAGAACGGCGCACTATCCGGAGAAGGCACTGAATATTATCCGAATGGGGTCGTGAAATATAAAGGGTCCTTCCAGCTCGGCTTATACAATGGAATTGGGTCCTTGTTCACCGAGAAAGGAACGGTCGCTTACACCGGCGGTTTCAGCAGCGGCGTGAAGCATGGAGACGGACAATCATTCGATATTGCAACGGGAACCGTGCTCTATGCCGGTAAATATAAGAACGGTCGTTATGACGGCGTTGGTGCGCTCAATGATACTGATGGCAATACGGTATACAAGGGATTCTTCCAAGGCGGCCAAATCAACCTAGCCGGTTTCATCAGCCTCACACGTAAGAAGCTGCAGGATGTACTCGGCGAAGCTGATGCTCCGCCGGAAGCAGCTGTTAGTGAAGTCGCTGAAGATGCGGTGTTGGAACCTGCTGTAGAAGAAGAAACCCCACCTGATGACGGTGCCGGTGCTGCTGAAGGCGAGCTTGGCGCAAGCGCAGTTGGCGGTGATTCCAGTGCAGGTAGTGCTGATGGATCAGATGCTGGTGCTGGTGCTGATTCGAAGGCAAGCGACAATAAAGAAGCAACAGGTACTCCTTCTGCAAGTGATGCTAAAGACGCAGTTGGCACCGGCGATACGAAGAAGAATGATGAGAGCGCGAAGGCTGCTGCTGAGGACGATAAATCGAAGCCGGTGAAGACAGCATCCGCCGCGAAGTCGACGACCACGGAGAAAACTACCGCAGAAAAAGCTTCTAATGTAGAGCCTCCTGCTGACGAGCAGCCGACCGTGGATGAAGCGCTTCCTGCCGGCGATGCTGCTGTACCTGCAGGTCCTTCGTTAATGACCTATGCCGCTTACCAGCTGTCGTTCATGCTCGAGCCGGACGAAGCGAATCCCGAAGAGGCCTATGTAGCCGAAGTTAACCTCTGGAACAAGTTCATTATTGCCGAACTTCTAAAACAGGTCCAAGCGTTGAAGATTGCAGGCTCTAAAGAAACCATCGATTCCGACAAATCCATCGTCGTTTATCCGCTTGGCGACTTCTACCTCACTTTTACTTATTTTAAAACAGAGAAAGTACCTGTTCGACTTAGTGTCACGAAATCGATGCTTGTAACCGAATAGAAAAAGGCGGCGCAGCGTTTAATCTCTGCACCGCCTTTTTTCTTTTACCGAAGATTATTAAGTAATGCAGCTAAATCCAGATGGTATCAGCAGGCCAACCTATTTATCCGTCGATGCTGCCGCTTCTTTCATCCCCGATTGAATCACCTTCGCAGCAGTTGTCGCTGCCGATTCGACTACAACAGCCGATTCCGTTCCCGGCAGCTTCTTGAACGCCCACCAGCGCAGCTTGATCGCCGAAGCTTCTGTTGCTTGACCCAGCTTCATCCCGATGCGGAACGTCCCTTTGCTCGGATACACTACTGTTCCGAATGTAACGTTAGGCAGCTGCGACTCGAATTCGCTTCCTTTGAACACATCGGAAGATCCATAGTACACTTGGTCGCTTGCTTGCAGCAGATCAGATGTAATATTAACATCCTTATCCTCGAGGCCGACCATCACATAGAGCTGACCTTCGCCGAGCCCGCTCTCGATCTCGCCTGTAACATAGTTCTTCTGTCCGCGAGAGAAGAAATACAGACCGCTCTTGGCGTTCGGCTCCAGTTCCACCGTTACCGTACCGGTAGCCATCTCATCTTGCAAATGCTGCGGCTGTGGAACGCCAAGCTTGAAGGAGAACTCGCTCCGCTCCGGATTATAGTCCACATCCAGCCGTGGTTCTTGTCCGAACGGCACGGTGAACGCTTCCGAAGAAGTGAAGAACTTGGACAGTTGGTCTTTCGTGCCAAACGCCCCGACACGCTGCAGCAAAGATGGATTATACACATATTCGCCAAAAGGCACACGCTCGACGCCCTCGATCATATAAGTCGGCCCCATCTGAAGCAAGCTGATCTTCGCCAAACAGATGCTTTGCTCAGCAACACCGTCAATCGCTTGATCAAGCGTACGGTCAAAATAGTCACGCATCATCCGCTCAACCACCGGTTCACTAATAATCTCAACTTCATGTGCCGGGTTACTGTCAATCGGAACGCGCAGGTCGCCAATATTGAGGACGATGCTCTGGCTATCGATACGAAGCGAGGCTTTACGCCCATTCGCCCAATTTGCTGCTTTCACGGAATACGTGTATGTATATTCGGTTTCCTGTCCGTCACCCGGCTCCGAGAACGATACCAAACCGTTCTCCAGTCCAACCGGCGTCAAGCCGTCCGCTTCCACTTGATACTCAAGCGAAATACGCGGTGTTTGCAGCGTTTTCTCAACAACAAGCGTTACATCGACTACCGCTTCCTGCCCGGCATACTTTGACATTCGCTGATAGATGCGAACTTGTCCATCCTGATAGATTGGCGCAATGACCTCAGATAGACGAACATGCTCGAAGGATGCAGGATCCGGCGCCTCCTCCTTGATGAACAAACGGTAGCTCTCCAATACGCGATTATATTCGCTGACATCCTCGGAACGAACCGCAGAGTTAGCAATCGCATGTACCGGTTCTTTCCCTTTCTCATCATAAGCCGCGTAGAGATAGACATTCTTCTTATACTCGTTGTTCGTGAATCCTTCGATCATCGACAGCTTCAGCGTCGTCGGCGACGGAATAACGATTTCGCGGCCGGCATAATCGATTGCCACGCCCATCTCCACGGTAATGGATTTGTCGTCCACCGCCACAACATGCATGCCGGACACGACCCCGCTTCCAACAAGAAGCCGATTCAGCAGACGGCGTTTGTCGCCGACATATTTTTGCTCGGATTCGAAATCCCGAACCGTCAGCAGTTTCCCATAGAAATAACGATTCCGTTCAAACGGGTAATATCTGCTTTTTTTCACTCCATCAGCTCCTAATAAAATAGTCGAGGATCATTCGTCTGTTCAAGCTCTATTCCATCTCTGAATCCAAGCCTAAGCGGGTATGCAGATCAAGCCGTCTATCGCGGTCGACATCGACGATGATCGTATCGCTTGGCATCGAACGGTTCGGATCGATTCGCAGCAGCGACGGCTCCGATAACAGGGTATTGACTTCCAGATACGTATGCATATCAAGGTACATCCACGGCTGAAGCACAATCAGATGCGCGTCCGTAAACGCCGGTTTATGTTCATTCAGCATTCGCTCCAGCATGAGCCGCTGTTTCTCTGTATTCGCCTGCTCCGTCGTGACGAGGACGGAGAAGCTGCAAGGATGCATGCCGTATAGTAAATCGGTCAGCTCGCGGAGCTCCGCGGATTCCCGCATCATGCGATATTGAAAATATTCCACTATGTACGGCTTGCTGCCTGTGTAGATCTCGACCATCTTCTCAATGCCTCGGCGGGTACCTCTGTACCGATACAGCTGCGGCGCCTCGCGAATGAATCGGCGTATCTGCTCATCGCTCCAATGCTCATCCACCTCGATGCCAAGCCAGCTGCCCAGCCATTTCAAATACGGTCCTTCCGTCAGCTCGCTGTCCAAGTGACGCGGAATATCTTGAACCTGCGTCTCGATACTATCGAACATCGTGCCGAACAAAGCTAGGAATCGTTCCGTAAAACCGGTCGGATCCTCTTGATAGACAGCTGGCAGATGACTCAGATAGGTGGTGCGAGGAAACACAACTCTCAGCTTGGAGAGGCACGGCGTTTTACGCTCGCTGCCAATCCATTCGATCTTGAGCCACATATACCGGCCTTTGGCATCGAAGAACAGTGCGTCCTTCGGATTGGTTACCGGTGCCGACCAGAACGGCTCCAGCGTTCGCGATTTCTCCAGCATGTCACGGTTCTCATCACGTATGAAATCATCCATCGCCATAAACCTGCCGCCGATGATCATCTGCTTCTGATCCGAGCAGAAGTACGAGATTCGCAGCTGCGTTTCATCCGGGATGTCAGCATCCAGCACCATTTTGTGCCAAACGGTTTCTGCTTCCGTGCTGTCTAGTGCAGTTGTGAGACAGATTCCTTCGAGAGCGCCGGTTTCCATTCGTTCCATCGTCCTTGGCTGCAGCTCGAGCACCGTAACCGTACCTTCTTCGGCGTTCAGAATATACATGCGGTCGCGTGCGTCGAACATCAGCTTGTCTGCTTTGCCCCGGGAGCCCGGCACCTTCGTAATGAATTCCCCGGTTTCGCCGAGGTTCAATACGAACCGATCGTCTTCCCCCTCATCTGCGATATGTCTGGAGTCGCCGATGTAGAGCTGGTTCATCGAATCAACAGCCAGTCCGGCAAATCTCAAGGAGGGAAGAAACATCCGAGAGAGCATTTCCCCTTCGGGAGAGAAGCCGCGCAGCGTATGCGCCTCACTATCAAACACATAAACGCTTCGCTCCTTGGATACAGCAACGTAGAAGCGCTTGTATAAATAGTGCAGCTTCACGGCCGTTGGAAGAACCCATTTCTCCTCCGTTACAATGCCTGCACATTGTCCGTTCCGATCGATCTTCACGATCCCAATACCCGTGCCTGCCGGAACGATCAGGTCCCCTTCCGGATTCCGCTGGACCGCAAGCGGTGTTACCACATAGAAGTGATGGTCATCTGAAGCCGCAGCGATGGGATAGAGCTCGACTCCGTTACATTCGCTTAAGCTCCAGTACGTCTGGGAGTTACCAATTGCATAAGCCGAGCATTGCTGCCGCTCCGGATCCGCCACAAGAAGCGTATCACCGATGACTGCGAGCAACGATCGGATGCCGAACAGTCCATGACCGCTTGGAAACAGCTTCTCGTGATGATGGTATTCCGAGTCATATAACCACACGTCACTGGCCCCATCCAGGACATAAAGTCTGCCGTAAGGCCCGATAACGAACTCGTGGACATCGCGAATGCCGTCTAATTCGTTCAGATGCAGCGTGCTGCGAATGCCGTATTTTTGCGTTTGCGTGATGCGCAGCCCGGCTTCCGTCCATTCCAAGTTAGCCTTGCCGCTTAAAGCCCAGTCACTTTCCTTATTCATTGAGAAAAATAACGTCCCCTGCTCCAGTCCGTCTCCCCCCTTACGTTTCCTAATGTCCTGCTCTGCTCCGAGGCAACTCAACTTACAGGTTCGTTCTACTGATTAGTTCGATCTCATGCCCGGCGGAGTACACCAATCCATATGGAGGAAGCTCGATATCGCCACCGGAAGTTTTGGTCCAGCCATGTCCTTCAGCGTCTAACCATAATTCCTGAATATAAGCGACGCCTTTCATCTCATTCATGAGCCCGAACAAATCTCCTTTGTATACCGTTCTGCCAAAAGGCCACCCTTTCGAACCGTCTCGGCCATCAAGCGGCCTTAACAGCCTATTAAGCGCCATGACGATCTGCATGCTTTCATCTACAAAATGAGGCTCGACGACGATAATGGCATGTACCGTGATGCCGATATATTCAGGTGCAATGACATGGACTTCCGTCGTAATCAATCTTCGCTCATCCAGATGCCGTTGCACGCTCTCCAGAAATCCAATGCTCGGAGTCGGCGTAACTGCCGGACTGTATGGCACAACCGCTACGGTCAGTTGGCCCGGCGCTTGGTTACGCGGATAATCCTTTAGCCCTTTCATGTAGAGCGGCAGCGCCTTAACTCTCGCTACCCGAAGTCCTGGCGTATGACGAACGATATGCTCGACATCATCCGCCGTAACGGCCCGAAACGGCTCATGGAGTTCTCTACGAACGCGTTCGATGCAGGCTTCAAGCGATTCCGCTTCCGTTCCCCCTACAGCAAACTGATGATTCGTTACGGAAAGCGCTCCGAGAAGCTGCTCGCTTGACTCATTTAGCGAGACGATTTCAGTAATTAGATGGGGCTTCACGTTGCCGCGAGTTCCACCTCCCAGCAAACAGGCAATGACCCAAATATTCGGCTCATCGCATGCTTGCGGAACACTTCCGCGCTCATTATCGCCGAATCGAATCTCATGCTCCGCTGCGTCGAACAGGAAATGCCGATCCGTGGATGTCGAGTTGTCTAAGTTGTCCACTTCGGTCCAATCCTCCCACAGCCAGCTTCCGTCTTGAAGCTTCCGCCCGATCTGGAGTGTAAATCGGTTATTCTGCAACGGATAATCGTAGACAACTAACTTCTGTCTCGGCAACCCGTTGCTCTGCCCGATGATACACTGCTCACGGAATGCCTCAGTCTGGGCGATCACCCGAAGGGTTGTCTTATTTTGTTGTGGAAATGCCGGGCTTGGACTTCCCGCTCCGGCAATCAAGGTGACCACCGCTTCACCTGTTTCTATGTTCTGGTGCAGCTCGTAGTCTGTCGTTTCCCACAAATCGCTCCATCCGCCTAATCCTTGCTGGGATTGTACGCGTATGCAGCCGTTAGCGGCAAGGTACGACGAAACGATCACTTCATTGTTCTCTTCGCCGGTTAACTCAGCATGAAACAATTCACTAAATGTATATTGTTGGACGGCTTTTACCGTATTGAAGGCAATATGTTCGATCCGCGGCGGATTCTCGTAGCCCGATTGCTCAACCGTGCAGCAGAACCAATAACGTCCTCTGTCATTAGCCGGATGGACCATGACCGGTTTCATTCCATGAGGTACACGGAACGTGATCATCCCATTGTACATGAGCTGAACCGTATCATCGTGAATGAGCTCAAGCGGCATCCACGCGGATGGACCGCTACCGGCAGCGCCAATCGTACTGTCTTGTTGAATGTGCTCTGCACCGGCGAGTTCAGGAGGCGTACCGTTATTCCCATAAAACTTCCACGATACTTTAGCTGAGGGTACGATTGCCTTGCTTGCGTCGTCCACAGGGATAAGCGGAACCAACCCATCGTCGAATAACGAAATCGCCATGGTCAGCTCGTCCCCCGGCATCAGCTCAAGGTCAAAGGCGATGTACAGTCTGCTGCCTTGACGAGCTTCAGGGCCAAAAGCATAGAATGAAACGCCGACATGGTCGTTAGTAGATGTGTAATCATTCGCTTCTTTTTCTGTTCGAACGATGATGCGATCTATTCGGGCCGGATGCAGCCGGATCGCTTCTGTCGTTTCGAAGGGTTGATCCTGTGCCTGCAGCTTCGTGCCCTTCGGCAGCATGAGGGGCCGATCGGCACCTTGGAAGCTGACCTGCGTATGCGCGCGATGTGCCAGCTGCGGCTTTGCGCCGAGCAGCTTCAGAAACTTAAGTTGATTGCGCTCCGGAACGCGATTGATATAGAACTGCTGCATTTCGCTTAGCCATGCGAACAGCTCAATCATCGTAATGCCGGGATCATGCGCATTCTCGTCCGTCCACTCCGGCATAAACTTCGGAATTGCTTTACGCGCTTCCTCTACGATTTGCTGAAAGCGGCGATCATCTAAATTGGGTATCGGCAGCAAGACGTGCACCTCCTTTCTTGTTCGGTGCCGAAAGGCACGCTGGTATTAGCTCGTTGTTACTTTCACGGTATGCGTGCCGCTGCAGAGTAAAGCATGCGGGTACATGGATTGCTTGGACGGATCAATTTCGATGGTTGTGCCGTCTTCCGCCTTCAGCATGGAGATGTAGAGTTTATCGATATTTTTGATTGCACGAACAGATTTAAGCAGGGAATAGAAGAGCGATTCATGCAAGGTTTCGCCAATCTCCCAGCCTCGTCCGTCCAGCTTACCTCGTATTGGATCCAGAAATTGCGCAAGTCTTGTTTGGCACGCTGCCTCTGTAGGCAGCACATCGTCAAGCGACTCGACTGTAACGGAAACCGTAACAGATACATATAGAAATGCCGGCGCAATGACTTGAACCGACGGCAGATGAGAAACCGTGTTAGCAGCACGTTCGATCAAATATGCTTCGATTTGGCGTTTCAACGCGGGAAACAGCGCGAAACCGGAATCGCCCGGCTCCGATAATGCTACTAATGTAATCGAGCCTAGGCTGCGCTCCAGATGAACGTTCCGATTGGGCAGACATTTCACTTTAGCGAGCCCCGGATACGCCTCTCTTGCCAGCCATTCGAAGTCCTCAGCCGTTACGGCGCGACCTTGATGCTTCAGTCGCTGCGGTCCGCGAAGCAATGCTGCCTCGAGGTGCTCTGTATGGCAGCCTCCACCGGCTGCACTTGGATTGGTTGCACCGGCTATGAACGCGATGGATTGCAGCAATCCTGTAATCTCACCTGCCCCGACATTGCCTTCTGCTCCTGCCGTCACTTTGTAATTCACTCGAATACTGTCCGGACCGCCGCCTGGGACGGCGCGACCTCTAATTCCTTCACCGAAGGTAATGGTTCCTGCAGAACCGTCGAGTACATAATGACGATTCATTGCAGATGAAGTGAGGAACGATTCTACCCCGCTCCATTTAACCCATACGCGCTGCACTTGGCCTTCACTGTCATATAAGACCTCGATATCAGCAGGTACCAGCGACAGCTTCTCTTCTAATTCATGCATAGGCATCGTCTCGGTTTCATCGACCCAAACTTCCTCCGCGATGACCGGCGATCTGGATAATCGATAGACACCGCGAGTTCGCTCCGGCGTTTCTCCGGTAATCGTTCGCTGCTGCAGCACTTGAACGGCGTTCATATCCAGCCGCTTTGCAGCAGGTTTCGCTTGGTCCTCTAAATCATAACAACCGTCGCGGTTGACAGCACGTAACCAATAGCGTTCTCTGCCATAGAGCAGCGTCTGATGGAGCTCCGGCGGGCCTGCAAATTGTACGAGTCCGCTTTCTGTGAATCCGTTCGTCTCATCGATGACGGATAATGGCTTCCAATGTACCGATGTACCTTCGCGAACGAGCGCCTCCCACTCGATCCATGGCCGCTTCGAAGCGTCCCACTTCGATGGCTGCAGCGAAACCTGCATGGTAATCGGCCCTTTTAGCGGAGGCGAATCAAATCCGAATATAACAGCAGGATAGCTGCAATCAATGGGGTCAAATGGCCGAAACGGCTTGCCGCCGCCGCTTGCTTCTCTCGTCACTTCTCTCATTGCCGCATTATTGAACACGATAGCGGATGCTGCCGGGAAAGTGCGGTCCTCGTAATGGTATCGGAGCTTCAATTCATCCATCCACGGCGTGACATAAATCATTTCCGGTGCGTACATGTTGTCCATCGCGACGACACGTACACGAATCCAATAGTCAAACTGTGCATTGACGAAGGTTTGCTCTAAATCCTGAGGGCAATGCAGGGAAACGTTGCAGTTCAGGTCTTCATGCTCGGGCAGCTCGCTAAACAAGCTCTCATAACGTTCGCTTCCGGGAATTCGTACCCATCCGCTGCCGTTCCAATACTCCCATAGGACACGCTGAATCCGAATTTTCGGCGGATCCTTCTTCTCCAGCTCCGTACGACGCATAATCATGCGCCAACGAATTTCTGGGTCCGGCGCCGTGCGCAGGGCACTCGGCAATGTTTTCATCCTGAAGCTTAGATCAAGCCTGCCATCCCGTTTGCACAATGCTTCCTCACTGCTGATATAAAAGGTCGAATACGGCGCAAAATGCTCACCGAACGGATAAAATCCGTCATGGCTCAGCTCCATATCATTATGAATGAGCATCGTTGGCGGAATGCCGTCAACACCTTGGTTCGGGTCGAAGGCTGATGTTAACGACAACTGATCCAGCTCCAAGTCTTGAGCCAGAAGCGGATTAGCGCTCGCATCCATCACTTTCAGCCTGCAGCGGATATAACGGCCTTCGACGCCGCCGATTTCCACCGGATCGATCGGTCGAACCACTGTTTTATGTAAGGAAACCGTGTTTCCCGCACTCGTAATTTCGTCAAAAGGAACCCATTCGCCTTCGGAATGATACGTCCATTCCAGCAGCTCCGTATCTGCCATAGCAGCAGCCAGCTGAGGCTGTTTATACTTCTTCGCGGAATGGAACAGATTCACACGGATTGTCGCAGGATGGGTCGCTAAGAACAGGTCATCCTCACGGAAGTAGATGGCGTGCTCCTGCAGGTTCATGCCGTAGGCTGCCTGGAAGAGCGGCACTTCACCTTTTCCCTCGGCAAGCTTCTCCGTATACGATTCCGCGGATAACGTTATTGCATCTAGTGCCGGACTAATGCTTATGACATCTGTCAGTTTAGCCGGCGTTACGAGCATGGCCCGCTCACTCTCGAAGAGAAGCTCATCGCCACCGCTTGGTGATGGAGCTGTTAATTGCGTTCCGCGCGGAATCCATACCGGCTCCGTGGCCCCTTCATTAATTCGAAATACAACATGGGTTCGTGCAGGCCGCGCCGACTGAAGCTTCGTTTCCAGCATGTTAAGGAACGCAATAAAGTTCTTCTCCGGCGTCCGGTTAAGCCGTTTCGCATTCTCTTGCAGCATGTTCGCCGCCAAATAGAATAGTGCCGTGCCGGGGTCCGGGTCTTCAGGCGAGAATCGCCACTCCGGGGTATAGAAAGGGGCTGTCTCCTTCATCCAGCGGGCAAGAGCAGCCAGATCGCGCTTATCAATTGCCTGCGGCGCGCCTGCCCCGCTTCGGGTATTGTTCATCATGGTCTCCTGCTCCACCCTTTGTCATCTACTTCGTTCCTTCCTCCAAATAGAAAGGGTAGACCTGATTGAATAGATTGTTCGTGCTCCGGACGACATACGAAATATGGAGCAGCAGCTTGCCGGCTTCAGCACCGTCATGCTCCGCGTGAACCTCGACCTCATGTACGCGCGGCTCCCAGATTCGGATCGCCTCTTGAATGTTTGTCTCCAATAATCGCAGCGTCGTTTCGTCCGTCGTCTCGAACACGAACTCGTGAATGCCGCAGCCAAAATCAGGCCGCATGACACGCTCCCCTTTATTCGTCCACAGTATAATGCGAATGGCCTCCGCGATATCGTCTTCTTTCTCGGCCGTCTTGATTCGTCCCGTGGTGGAGTCGACTTCGATGGGAAATTTCCAGCCTCTACCCAGAAATGATGCCATGACCGCCTTCCCCCTCTTCTGCCTATCGCAGCCTAATTGATTTTGACCATTGCGCCTTTAATGTTGACGATGCCGTCAGACTTGATATCGACGGTGCCGCCGCCTTTAAGGTTCAGTGCTGCACTAGCTTCTATCTTGATCTGCGTCGATTTAATCGTGACTTCTTTCGAACTCGATATCGTCACATCGCCGGTGCCGGATATTTCGATCTTGGTGGACGAGCTCGTTAAGGTCAGCTTTCCCGAGCCGCTTCCCGCGATGGTGAGATTGTTTTTGCCGCTTTTGTCGGTCAGTTTGATTTCCTCGGTGCTGTCCGTAAATTCGATCTTGCTGCCTTTCTTGGTTTGCAGCGTTACTTTCTCTTTGGAGGACGTATCGTCGAAAATAAACTCATGTCCCGCTTTCGATTTAATCTTGCGGATATTGTTGTTCTCATCGCCTGCCGGTGCCGGATTGCTCTTGTTCCACAACGAACCGATGACATACGGCTGATTGAAATCGCCCATATGAAACGCGACCAACACCTCATCGTTTACTTCGGGAACGAACAAGCTTCCTCTGTCTTTGCCCCCCATAAAGGTAAGGCAGCGCACCCAGTCTGTCTCTTGCGTAATTTCGCGATGCGGAAATTTGAGCTTCACGCGGCCGATTTTGTCAGGGTCCTTATTATTCGTGACGACTGCAAGCATAACCCCTTCAATACCGCCTGAACCGCCGGAGCCGCCGCCGTACATGCCGTTACTCATATTGCATTTCCCCCTACCTCAAAGCTTGTCGTATATCCGGATGCGGAGATGGAGTGGCTGACTTCGGTGAGATACATCGGTTGATTGAATTTTGCGCCAAGCCCATCCAGTTTGATATAGCGGCCCGCACGAATTTCCGGAATCCCGATACTCTCGCCTGAGCCTGTGACCAAATCCATTGCCCGTTCATTCATCATCGCATCTGCCAGATCCTGCGCTTCCTGCATCGTCGTTGCATTGGTGTACACATATTCCTTGGTATAGTCCGCAAGCGCGCGCATAATGTCCTTCCCTGTACGGGAATTCGAACCAATGATGTCGACTTGACCGGAATTAGCTTCGATAGCCGTGGACGTTTTCGGATCAAACCCTCTGACGATCACTTGGCTCACCTGATTGGATATATCAACGCTGGTGGAGTAGCTGCGCAAGTTTTTCCCATACATGAGCGTAATGACCGGCGTCTTGGAGTTCTTCGATTCGCGAAAATACAGCGTCTTGCCCACGACAAAAAAATCGTAATCGTTCGACTTAGCCAGCTGTTTCAGAAACTGATAATCCGTCATCCGAATTTGCTCGATGATCGGCCTCATCACTGTCGTTGCATCCACAGACAGCTTCGCGCCATATTTAGCCCCGATTACCTTCACCACGTCGCTGTCCTTCTTCTCTTTCCAGGAGTTCGAGTGGGAGCCCTTCATCATGAGGAAAGAGATATCCATACCCGAGACGCTTACAGTCGGATTGCCGTCTGACGGATACTCCAGATCTACAGACGTAATAATGCCGTAGAACACCGTTTCCAGCTTATCGGTGTAGCCCATCTTAATCTCAACGTACTTGCCGACTGCCAGGAAGCTGTTAATCCATTGAAATTCACGGCGAACCGGATCGAATGCGTTCTGAACCGTAAAATGAAAGGAGTCCGCCTTCTGATTTACCGTCGTATTTACTTTGACCGACGAAATGGCTACACTTTGCCGAATCATGCTGTTGCCATCAATCACAATCTCAAAAGCAGGCGCAAAAAAATTGCGGTACTTCTGCTCCAGCGTGTCAAATTGATAGGTGCTGTTATCAAACTTTACGTCTGCCATAAGCTAGTCCAACCTCGGAACGATAATTTTGCGGCCGGTTCGCAGCTGTCTTGGATTGTCGATCCCGTTCGCTTCCGCAATGGCCCGCCATTCACCCGGATCCTCGTACTCCTCGGCAGCGATCATCCAGAGCTGGTCCCCTTGCTTCAGCGTCTTCTGCTTGGTCCGGTCAGCGGACTGGCGCGGAATATTCTGATACTGCTCCTTCATGCTTTGCAGGGCACGAAAGGTAACGTTCAGCGTTGCTCGAACAGGAAGACCGGAATCCAGAAACATCGTAAACTTCTGCGATACCCGTTCTACTACGCCTTTAAAATCCAACGAGCCCCATACGAATCGGCAGCTCGGAGGTGCATGCAAATCTTTATCGACATCAAGCAGCCTGGATACCTTTGCCGTAAGCAAACGGACATCCGTTGCTTTCTCGTACGTATCGAAGAACAGGTCCATGCTAAGCGTAGTCGCTTCGCCGCTAATAAATTGGGCAATCGGAGTTTGCAGCCCCGGTATGGTCTGCCATGCAAAATTGTTAGCCGATTCCAATGAATATTCGGCGGGATTGAACAGCACTTCAAGCTGCTCTTGGCCCGTGCCTTTTGTGACGATGATTTTTGCTTTCTTCAGTGCCATACCGCATTCGCTCCTCCTATCCCGTTATCGCTAGTAACCACTTCTTCGCTGTTCGAATTTCATTTTCTTCTCGAAAACTTTAAACACTTTATCCGCGATCGCATCCGGCTGCAGCTGCGGCATATTCATCAGCATCTGCTGAACCTGCTTCACGTCGATGGTCGGCGCTGGCGGAGGCTTCATCGCAGCAACGCTTTGCCTCACCGTTTCGGCTGCCGCGGCTGCGGCCGCAGCCTTGGAAGCATGATGCTGCATCACCGGCGAAGAGATGCTCCTCGTGAAATCCGGCTCCGCCTGATTTGTAGGCTTCGCAGCATAATGAAGCGTAGGCTGAGCCGGCAGTTTCGCAGACTTAAATTGTGAGTCCATTTGCCGCTGAGTTAACGGAGCTTGCGTCGATGGCATCATTTGCTTCGGCACTGCTTGATGATTCACTAGTAAACTAGCAGGTTTGAACGGTGTCATAGCTGTCTCAGTTCGTGCAGCCGTTTGTCGCTGAATGAGAACACCGGCTTGTCTGGCTGCTGTTGCTGCAGTGACTGCCAGTGTCGCGGCAGCCGCTGGCGGGTTCGTTGAAGCTGCGTTCCGCTCTGAAGCCGGAATCCGTGACGTCGCGGCTGACCTCGTTCCGATCACCCTTGGTGCTTGAGCAATCATGCGATGCTGAAGCATTCTCCCCGTTGTTGTTAAGACCGCTCGCTGCAACGGTGCAGAAGAGGCCGATTGGTTTGGCATTGTTTGCTGTGCGCGACCGGCGCTGGCTGGTGATGTAGCTCGGCCGTGGATTATCGCAGCGCCATCGCCTTCAGATTGCGTAGCCGCGCGACGTTGTACCAGCTCATCGCCGCTTGGCTGCGAACCGTCTCTTCGCGTCGTAACTGTCTTCGATTGATAGACAACCTGCGATGCTTTGCTGGCAGCAGCTGCTTCCGTTGAATGCGATTCTATCGAAGCCGGCGCTGCTTGACGGCGCTGTACTAGAATGGAACGTGAGGCTCCATAATCTGCGGTATCTGCTTTACCGTGTTGAGTACTTTGCCGGCGCTGAACCAGTCTGCCTGCGAATTTCGCTGCACCGGGTTGATTTAATCCGTTAGGCTGTTCCCTAATGATAGCTTGTTGCATCAGCTTACCGGATCTATAGATGATTCTCCCTAAAGATCGGGATTCTATGTCAGTTACATTCGATGCAGTCGGTGAAATTGCTCGTCGTTGAACGAGCGGTAGGGCTGGGTCTGAAATCGATAGATTCGAATCCGACGTCGGCATTGCTTGAGCATTCGTTCGTCCGTCGCTTCTTTGCTGTTCCTTAGTTTGATGCTCCGAAACAGATGCTTGGTTAGTGCCTATTGGTTGAACAATATGACTTTGTTGAACTGAAGCGCCATGTGAATGCCGTTGCTTCGCCGCAATAACAGTTGTGTTCGCACCTGTCTGTGTGATAGGACGACGCTGTACGAGTACCAAGCTTTTGTTTCCGGCGTTGCGAGCGCGCTCAACAAGTGATCCCCTTGCAGATGCTGCTTTTATCTCTCTTCCATCATTGAACTGCACTTGATTCATAGTAGTTCTACTAGTCTTTGATGGAGGCTTCAACTCCGTCTTATCTGCACTGCTGCCAGTTTGGTTTCTCGCTTCTGGCTGCGTAAGATCCCTTGAAGTCGTTTCAACAGAACTGCTCCGTTGAACCAGCATCAATCCCTGATCACCTGCTTTGCGTACTCTTTCGGCAAGTGTGCCGCGGGCTCGCTCCAGCACCTTATCCCATTCTGCGAGATCGTTCTGAGCTTCAACTTTCGGTTGAATCGGTACCCTTATACTTTCCTTATTGCCTGTGAAATCTAAGGATGGCGCATCCACAACCTGCTGTTTGTCTCTACGATCGAACTTCTTTGTTTTGTTCTGCTTCTCTGAGAGAGCTGAATCCATATGTGATGATTTCGGTTTCGTAGTGTTCGCTGATAGACGATTGACAATCCGTTCCGTACGAACGCCCCCCGGCGTTGTTGGAGTTGTCACGGTTAATAAGCGAAGGCGATTGACAAACAGGATCGTGCCCCATTTTGCCCCATCCGTTAATGCACCTTTTGCCGAAGGCCCTATGTTTGTTTGTTTGGAAGGTGTCTCATCGGCAGGAAGAGCGCTGGATATTTGTCGTTTGTTGTTGTTCGGTAGATTCAATCTGTCTAATTCAGTTACTCGGCTTGATTTTGCTATAATCACTTGGTTAGAAGGTTTAGCTTCGGAACCGTTTGTCGAAGCACTACTCGATGTCAACTGTTCAAGTGGCCCGGATTTCGCAGCCGGTAACGCTGTATGATCTCGATTGACCGAGAAGGAATTGCTAGGCCGATCACGATGTAGAATATGCGTTGGAGCTATTATTCTCATTTGTGAAACGATAAGTTTTCCATGAACCGTCTGAAGCTCTCGACGAACTGCGTTGTGAAGTTCTGAATTCGTTCTTAGCGAATTCTTTCTTAGCGAATTCGTTCTGGCCGAAGCAGTTTGAATAACTTGAATTCTCTTCCCTGACAGCGGCAGCGCGATAGGACTATCGAAACCTGCTGCGTTTCTGCGCTGTATCATTGCAAGCACAGGATGAACCCATCTATCAGCAGTTTGATTGTTATTCAATTGCTGAATAGGAGTCACATGAAACTGCTTCACAGACCTGCGAACCATAGACAGCCTCTCAGCCGTCAAGGATGTGTCGGTGGAAACTGATTCCCCCAACCTTCTGCGGAGTGTCATCGTTACCGGTTTGCGATTTAATCGTTGCTCGCGCTTCGCAGTAGAATCTAACGGTCGCCGCTGCAGTGTTTCTGAAAGGGCTATTCCCTCATTCGGCACCGTCTTGTTGGTATCCGTAGATACTTGTCTAGTACCAGCTGGTAGACTGGCGATCGTGTTCTCTGCTCGCGGTAATTCGGAAGATTGTTGCGCATCTTGATGTCGTATAGCTGCTGAACGAGTAGTTCTAGAAGCAGCTTGTTGACGATCTTGCACGATAGGTAGTGCTTGCTTCGCTTTCTCATCACGTGCAGCCAGCGCAGCGGCTAAAGGCAATCCTGCATCTCCGATGCGCCCAAGCAAGACGCGAACTGCGCCTTCCATCCAATTGGGCTGTTGATTGTGCTCGCCGATAGAGGTCATCCGCCAAACCATGCCACTGGCATCACGCTGCCATAACGGCTTCTGTGTCTGCCAATTCAGTTGCCCTCGAACTTTACCAGCCTTCACCTCGGATTCATCCTCGGACTTCATTGTAGGACTCGGGCTTCCTGTTACGATGTTTCGAGGCGCATTTGACATACGCATTCCGGCATATCGGTTTAGCAGTGACCCGATTTGAAGCAATAGAACAGCTGCCTTCCCTTCATCCTCCTGTGCCAGGCGCTGACCGATTACCGGTGAAGCAGCTATTGCTCGGAGTCTGCCTGCCATTCGCTTCGTTTCCGTCCAGTCCAGCACATCACCGAACAAATCAGCTACGCGATTGTCCTGATCTAGCGAAACCTGATTAGCTAACACGCGAACGCTATCGTCACCTCTTGCTCGATTCGAACCTTGAAGCTCAACCTTCGCTGACCCAGCACGCTCTACTGGTGTCGTTTCTGATCGTGATTGCTCCGTCCGTCTCGCATCCGCATGCGCCTGCTCCGAACGCGCTTCATCCAACTTCGCCCGCTCAGACCGTATCACATCCGCACGTGACTGCTCTGTTCGCGCTAGATTTGCCTGCACCTGCTCCGTTCGCGCTAGTTCCGCCTGCGCTTGCTCAGTCCGTGCTTCATCCGCTCGCAGCGACTTAACCCGCGCCTCTTCCGGCTTCAATTGCTCCGTCCGTGCCGCATCCTCCCTGGACAGCTCGCTCCGTTGCTTCGCTCCCTTAGCGTTACCTGCATCCGTCCGCTCCGCTTTAACTTGTTCTGCCTTCGCAGCAGCAGCACCATCGGAGCTGATTTCCTTCCGCACTCGCTCGGACCTACGATCCAGTGTTCGAACATCCAATCTTGTCCCGATCGAACCCGTAATCAGCCGTTCGTTCGCTTCATGATTGGCGATCGCCTTTCGCTCAGACTCCTGCCTAACTTGCACAGCAGCCTGGCGGATGATCTTCTGCGCCAGCGTCAGCCATTCGCGCTCTTTCGCTTCCCATTGCACGTTGAGTGGCATGAGCAGCTGCAGTTTCAAAGCAATTTGCTGTAGAATCGTCGGCGGTAATTGAGGAAGGGTCTCTCCTCCGGAATCAGACTCGCGAAGCGTTAACGGTAATCGTCCCCACTGGTCACGGCGTACGAAACGATACTTATCACGGATGGAAGCTCCGAAAGCCTGATTTGCCTCTGGCCCGTCCTGTCGCAATTGCAGCGGCTTCCCTATTCCCCCGTGTTGTCCTCGTCTCATTCGCTCGCCCCCTTCCGGTCTGTACGCACTGACTCTCTTCCATTACGATTTACTTCTTATAAATGGTCTTCAGCCCGTTATGAACTAGCTCCAACGTTTCAATCGCCACATCACTCTGCGATGCATTCAATGTAGGTCCACTCCATTTCACCGGATAGGCATCAAAGAAATTCCATCTACAAAGCTCTTCACCCGACAAATGCTGCAAAATAATGGAACCGCTCTTGCGAACCACTTTGCCTGCCATGACGCCCGCATACCAATCCCATAAACTGCTGGAGCTTGTAATGCCTCGTCTTAGCATAATAGGTGAGAATCGGGTCGATTTAGGCAGCTTATGAACAAAACCGTTCTGACCGCCTTCGCGAAATTCTTCAATTTCAACCTCAGCTTCCAAACCGCTGACCTCGGTGAAACCGCCTGCAAGAATCCCGTCCAGCTCTACCCAGAAACGAAACACGCCTCCGACGACATTAACTCCATGCGCTGCAGCACTCAATCGCTATCGTCACCTCTTCTTAAACACATCAAATACGTTCGGTTTCTCGGAATCGTCATTCAGCTTCCGGTTAATTCGCGAAATTTCCTCACACCATCGCCGCCGCTCCCGATGCTCCATATTCATGATGTCATCATGCGGCCAGTGAAAGTAATACGCGATAAAACCAGATTCCTCATACAACTTCTCGATCGGATAGCCCGTTAAAGGCTTTCCGTTACGGACAAAAAATCCACATCCACCTCAAAATCATGCTCGCATTTCGGGCAAGCGGTATGCACCTTCGGTGCTTCCATGTCATTGATTTGGCGGTATACATGCTGTAAGTAAGCGAGATCAGCCGTGAACAGCCGCTCGATAATTTTCGTATCAATATGCTTCAAATCACCTAATCGCGTGATGACGCGAGCAAGTAAAATGACAGTCAAGTAACCCGGGTTTTGTTGAACGCGCGGATCGCGCATCGGTAAAATTTCATCAGCTGCAGTAGCAAGCCGAATGACGCCGCGCTTGTGCAGCGTGCCATTATCGTCTACGTAGCCCCGAGGGAGCTCAAATTCATATTCCGTTTGAAACGCCATGCTTGGTTCCCTCCGTTATCTTTCATCAAATTGCAAATTACCAAGATACACCATGAACGAGGCAGAAGCGGAAAACAAGAGATGAGCGGAGCTTATATACGCCCGCATCCATCCCTTGTTCTCGTCAAAAAGCTTCTGTATTAGCGTTGCTGTTATGCTGTGCGTGTCATGCCTTCATGCGCCAATTCCACGAATTCAATCGCTACTTCAGCGCCAGTACCGTTAAAGCTTGGAGCGGAGTATTTCACCGGCCATGCTTCAATAACCTGCCAAGTAGCAACGTCGCCGCCTTCTTCATCGATGGCGATAATCGTTACGGTTTTGCGCTCAATCGTTCCTTCGATGCACTCCTGCATCCAATCGTACAGATCCATGGAATCTGTCGAGCCCCATTTAAGAGAAATATTGCCGTATTTCGCTAGGCCCGGAAGTTTGCGCGGAGTGATGACTTCATTGCCTTCACGGTATTCGATTACGTCAAGTGACGCTTCAAATCCGGATACTTCGCTGAAGCCGGCTTGTTGAATGCCTTCAATTTCAATTCGGAATCTAAAATTGCGGTATGGATCATTGCGTTCGCCTGGCATGGTTATCCCCTTCCATCAAAATGATCTGAACTGCTCTCACTCAAAGTGCCGTACTGCTATAACTGACGAATGCTGCATGTCCAATCTTTGGATCGTACACGCAAACCAATCGTCAACTGACGAATGCTGCATGTCCGATCTTTGGATCGTACACGCAAACCAATCGTCTATTCGGAGCCGGTTTTCTGAGTGATGCGGAATATAACGAACTCTGCCGGTTTCACAGGTGCGACACCGATTACGCAAACAAGTCGGCCGTTGTCGATATCATCCTGCGTCATCGTTTCGCGGCCAATGTTAATGTAGAACGCTTCCGATGCACTGTTCCCAAGCAAAGCGCCGTCACGCCAAACGCGTGTCAAGAAGGCGTCAATTGTCCGTTGTACACGTGCCCACAGCTGATCATTGTTCGGTTCAAAGACGACCCAGTTCGTGCCGTTCTTGATGGATTCCTCCAAGAAAATAAACAAGCGGCGTACGTTGACATATTTCCATAAGCCATTGGACGAACAGGTGCGTGCACCCCATACGCGCGTGCCTTGACCTGTGAAATGACGGATCAAGTTAACGCCAGCCGGGTTCAGAATGTCCTGCTCCCCTTTGTTGTATTGCACTTCCAAGCCCACTACGCCGCGAAGCACTTCGTTGGCCGGAGCTTTCTGGACGCCGCGCGTCTGATCGGAACGGGAGTAAATCCCCGCAACCGTACCGGATGGCGGAATGAATATATTGCGTTTGTCCAGCGGATCAAACACCTGCAGCCAAGGATTGTACATCGCACAATAGCTGGAATCGAAGATATTCCGGTGCGTCATAACGTCCGCTACTTTTGTTTTCTCACGCGGGATATCAAGAATGGCAAAGCGGCTGCCAAGATTCTCACAATGGGCAACGAGTGCCAATTGTACGTTAGGATCTGTTACACCTGGTACAGCCATAATGCTGACAACGTCGTTATCGATGAATGCCTGAATACCCGTTCTCTTACCAGGACCACGGTCTTCACCCATAAAGTCGCCTGCGCTAAGATTAGCAAGGGAGCCGTCGCTGCCACCGCCGAAGATTACGTCGTATTTGCCCGCTTCTTCAGGCAATCCGCTGATGACAGTGAAAGGCGCTATCGCTTCTCCTGCAGTACCTTGGCTCAAATCTTGCGCCGTTACGATACCGGAACGGGCCAGAATTTTGACTACATGGTTTGCTGCGGATACGTTCAGCGACAGCTTCTCGAAGGTCTCGATTTCGTCGCCGGAGAAAATATGAATCGTAAACTCGCTTGTCGTAAGCACTTTAGTCGGAAGCAGCTGGTTGTCTACAACATCTGCTTCTCCGGAAAGCGGTGACTCAAGCTCGATTAGGTTGTCTTGTGAGGAGAGGATGCGATTGTATTGCTTGCCTGTGCCGTCATCGAATGCAACAACATCGCCGGGGTTAAAGCCAGCATTGTTCTTGACGCGGTAACGCTTCGACTCGCCCGGCGTACCGAGCACTTCATAAATTTGTGTCTTTGCTTTGCTTGACGGAACGATTCCGACGCGAATCTGATTGCCCCACGCACCCGGGTTCTTAGCCGTAAGCGCAAGAACTGCCGATTCCGGTGTAGTGTTGCTGGCTGGCTTAGCATCCGAAGGTGCTACGCGCATGACATAACAACGTGAGCCCCCGTTCGTAAAGAACTGATCCACTGCGTAAGCTAGAAAACGATACGATCCGAAAGCATTCTCGGACAAGTAAGAGCCGAACACCCGCTGGAATTCAGCGATACTTGTTACGAGCTGCGGCAAGCCTTCCACGGCACCGCGTTGCGCAAGACCAATAAATCCGGCCGTGCTTGTGCTTGCCCCTTCAAGCGGCTGAGCACCACTCTCAAACTCTTCGACATACACTCCAGGCGACAAATATTCTGCCATATGCCCCTCCCGCTTACTTTACTTTATTTAAGATAAACTGATACCCCGCACCTAAGGCACTGGACGGCATCAATGAACCTACACACAGGTCAGATGTTGCTCTATGTAAGAATTAATGGATCTAGAATTGGATTTCGTCCTGCTTGAAGGTTATGTACGCTCTCATGTTTGAGCCGTTGACTGTTGACGCTAACCTCAACCTTAAGCGTCGAACTAGCCATCGGAGGACGAAACACGATACGGAACTCACCTGAAGCATCACAAATTGCGGTTATTATCGGCAGCAGCAAGCTTCCTCTGGGGACGGCGGATTGAAGCGGATTGGATAACTTAACTTTACGTCGATCCGCACCGAAGCCTCCAATTTCACATTCTTCTATTACTTGCCCATCTCTGCTGCGTATCTCATAACGATCGCCTTCGGATACCTTTCCGAGTATCGGAGCCGTTTCAATTTCGGTTGAACCGGGTAATGCATCAGCAGTAAGTCTGGCCTTCGCGCCGCGCTCGTCACAGAGAGCGGCCCGCACCGCAATGCCTACAAGGGACTTCCCTGCTGCACTATGCAATCGCCCTGTCAATACAGTGGCATCAGGAGGCAGTGGATATGAACGTCCGGGAAGCAGAGAGACCGTAACGATCGGATCAAGCGGATTAAGCTCTGCCAGATTAATCGTGAGCACCTGCTTGCTATAGATCGTCGAGTTAATCGTGATGATTGCCGGATCCCGCACCAAATCGGTAAATACCCAAAGCCCTTCTCCCATCTTCACAATCGGTTTGGTCAAATGAGCGCCTTCCACTTGAAGCGAAACAGAAGAAGGAACAGGCTTCAAACCTGTATAAGCATCCCGCAGCAGAAGCACTACAGAGCAGCGCGTCTTGTGTATTCCCAAAGAAACGCCCTCCTTACCCTTTCTCTTCGAGCTTGATATGACGCTCCACGACACGTGTAGTCGATTTCAATCTGGTGGAGTCCACGTTCACCGGTCCTACCCGAATCGGCAGTGACATCTTATAAGGCATATCGCCGAAGTTCCAAAGCCCTGTCAGAATATCTACGGGAAGCGATTCCACGACAACCCTTAATTCCTCATTGCTTTCTGCCAGCGACCCTTGCAAGTAGCCCCCGCGAACGATTGCATTATCATGCAGCACCTGCATGGCACGTCCGATTATGACATGTTCGTCAAGCGTCCTAGACTGCAAATCTGCGCTGGAATAAGGAGTCAAGATATAGTGCAAATCTACTGCCATAGGAGGAAATTGCAGCATACCGCTTCCCCGAGCTTGCATTTCGTTGCGCCTAGCCTCGCTGTTCTCCGTAATTCGATAGAGATAGAGCGATAGAACAAGATCGCCTTTATCTGCAGGCGATGCCATTCCGATCAGTTCGGATTGTGCTACAGGTTCCGGTGTCATATTCTCTCGCAGCAGCTTAAGCAGTGACGCACCGGCATCTGCGATCGCGGAATAAGTCCCGATAACTATCCCTCCGTAGCCGCCAAATCAGGCAATATGTAATTCGTCAATATTCAACAAAGTTCATCAAAATATACCAAACTATTTTCCTATTATATCGCTTAAAATGTCGGATGACCACGGAAATTTGCTAGATTGCTGCCAATTATTAAAAAAAGCTGTCCCACTCACTGTTTACAAGTATTTTCCCTGTTTTTTTCAGTTCTTGTCGTGCGGAAGCGACCAGTTCTCGCATGCCGACGGGGCGACCTGCAGCCGCCGCCATGAAGGCTGCCGTAAGCACAATATTCTTGATATTTCCGCCTGCGACCTCGATTCTGGCAGCCAGGGCAGCGAAATCAATATCGCTCGCAAGCGGCGTCGCTGCTGGGAACATCGTACGCCACAGCTTCTCACGATGCTCGGCGTCCGGAAACGGAAACTTAACGACTATGTTGATTCTTCTAAGGAAAGCATCATCTATGTTTTGCTGGAAATTAGTTGCCAGTATGGAGACACCCTCGTATTCTTCCATCTTCTGAAGCAGGTAGGCGGTTTCCACGTTGGCATATTTGTCATGTGCGTCTTTTACCTCAGATCGTTTGCCAAACAGGGCGTCAGACTCATCGAAGAATAGGATGGCATTCGTTCGCTGGGCCTCCTTGAAAATTTCATGCAGGTTCTTCTCGGTCTCCCCGATATATTTGCTAATCACTTGAGAGAGATCGATTTTGTATGCCTCAAGTCGCAGTTCATTGGCTGCAACCTCAGCTGCCATTGTCTTACCTGTTCCGGGCGGTCCGGCGAACATCATACTGAGTCCTTTGCCATAGGACAGCTTCCGGTCAAATCCCCATGTTCCATATACATCGCGCCGGTACTTCATCATATTGCAAGCCTGTCGCAACAAATCGAGATGCTCATGCGGGAGGATCAGATCCTCGAACGTATAACGCGGATTCAGCTTCTTCGCTTTCTTCTCTAGTTCATGGTTCAACTGCACAGCTGCCCCCCGCTCGAAATGCACCTCTTCCGTATAATCCGCACCTTCATGCTCGGCAAGCCGCTTCGCCTCATGAATAGCACGATTAATTTGCCCGGGAGTGAGTCTGAATTTATCCGCCATCGCTTCCGCTGATTCGGATGCTGCAGCGCTTTCCTCTCCCCAGATCCGCCACAGCATTCGCTGCTCTTCAATCGTTGGCGGCGTCAGCTCCACCTGGTAGATAACGGACTGTTTCGGCACAGGCAATTCGCTGTAATGAGCACGTTCCCGCGAAAGCCACAGCAACAGTCCGCCGCTTCGGCGGATCCATTGCTCGATAACAGTACGATACATCGCCAGCTTGCCATCCGGAGCCATGAAGTGATCGCCTCCGGCAATGCCGACAATGGCATCTGTCAGCTTCGCCTCACGAAACAATTGATGCAGAACCATGGACGGCTTGAGGCGCTCGGCTTCCAGGCTATCCCCTTGCAGCAGCAGCAACGGACGATTCAATGCGGCAGCCAAATGCTTGGCATGCAATTGCTTCCCTGATCCGCCGGCACCATACAAATGCAGTACGGCCGGTTTGCCTGCCTCAAGATGCAGCTCCGCAAAGCGGCGCATCTCACCTTGCTTGGATGCGCCGATAAGAAGCGGTTGAAGCTCTGCGACTTCACCACCACCATCTATTTCGCGGTCAACATCACCTTCAAAACGATTGACCCACCCCTCAAGCCGGCCATCACACGACTCGGCCTCAAGCAAGAATGAAACGATACGTCCATCCAGCCGCAGCGGCCGCGCAAGCGTTGATATTCCATCGCCCTCATCGGCCATGAGCAGCCAGCGCTGCAGCCGCTGATCCGCTTGGAAGGATGACCTTGCGGAATAACGCTCCGATTCACTGTCGCATAACAGCCGAAGTGCCAAATCAACTGTCGGCAGCTTATTTGTCACATCATCCTGCAAATACCCGTACAGCTTCTCGTATTTGCGGCTATACTCCGGCGCAAGGGCCATAACGACAACTGCTTGCTCGAATCGATTGAGGTTAAAGCGCCTCACAAGCAGCGCTAAAGCAGGCTGCCAGCCATCAGCCGTTTCTTCGGCTAAGCGGAGCCGTTCAGCTATAACCTCGCTAAGCACAGTAATTTCGTCTTGCATTCCTGCAAGTGACGACGGCAGCTCCCCAATAATCCCCGCTTCACCATTGCCATTAGTCCGGAGCAAACGCTGCACTTCATCATCCGTAATGAGCAGCCCTCGCATCGGATCCAGCGGGTTCTCATCGCCCTCCAGCTCTATCTTGCATTGCAGCTTGAATGCTATCATGAGGTCGAGCTTATGAAGCTCGTCGCTCCAATGCTCCAAGCCGCTCGTATAAGGTTGTAGCTTCATCGCGCTTTATCGACTCCATTCGTGCAGTTTCGTCACCATTCTGCCTCTATCTTACACTGAAAGAGAGCTCTCTACGAGAGCTCTCTTTCAGTCGTTTATTCCATTCTGCCGGGCATCAGCTAAGCTTAAATCCGTTTAGAACGGCATGCAGATCGTCAGCCAGCTTCGTCAGCTCCAAGGAAGCAGATGAAATCTCCTCCATCGTAGCCAACTGCTCCTCAGTTGCTGCCGAATTGTTCTGACAGGACGCTGCTACCTCGTTGCTGGCTGCAGCAACGGTCTCCGCCATGCGAACAATACTGCGGCTAGATTCCGCTAGTTCGCTTGTTGTCTCAGACGTATTCTGAACACGCGTAGATACAGCTTCAATGCTTATCTCGATCGATTGGAACAACCGGTTAACCTGCGTTGTCTTGATAAGCCCGCTGCTTGCTTTCTTCGATACATTGTTCATGCTCACAACAGCCTGATTCACGCGGCTCAATATCTCTTGGATCAGTTCAGTAATTTGCTGTGCTGACACTTTCGACTGCTCTGCCAGCTTGCGGATCTCCAGTGCGACAACGGCAAATCCTCTGCCATGCTCCCCGGCACGCGACGCTTCTATCGATGCGTTAAGCGCGAGCAGATTCGTCCGGTTAGCCACTTCAGAGATCATGCTCGTTATCCCGCCAATCTCTTGGGACTGCTTTTCTAGCGATAAAATAACTCCTGAAGCATCCTGTACATGCTCATGGATATCTTTCATTTCATGAAGCACTTCTTTAATAGAATGGGTCCCCTGCGTCGAAGATTCGGAAGCGGCGGATGCAAGCTTGGCTACTTCCTCATTGGCTGCCGATACGCTGCCGATACCCTCGGACATGCGAGAAATGGCATGGATAGCAGATGCCAGCTGCTCCTGCTCCCGCTCTGCACGAATGGCAATAAACTGCGTCGCCTCTACGATATTCTCCGTCGCTCGCGTGGTCTGTTCCGCGCTCTCACTAAGCTGCTCGGAGGAGAATGACACTTGTTTGGCCGTCCCCATTGCTCTGGTAAGAATCGATCTTAAATTTGCAATCATGAGATTGAATGATGATGCCAGTTCGGCCAGCTCTCCTTGCGTGCGAATTTCAAGATCGCGGCTTAAATCGCCGCGTCCATCGGCAATTTCACGGAGCTGGTTATTAATTACTTTAAGCGGTCTTGTAATGGAGCGAGTGAGCAGCAATCCCAGAATAATAGCGGCAAGCAGCGTTGCTACAAATAGACTCAACATCCATAGATTTTGAGTTTTCTCCTCTTGATCGCGGTCAATGACATCAGCAGCCATCTCAGAATCGATGCTGGCTAGCAGCGCATCATTAATCGTCTCAATGTCTTTGCGCTCTGACCGTTCATCGCCCAAATGCAGCTCCAGCGCTTCCTTGCTCTTACCCGCATTCATAAACGTCAACGATTGCGTACTGGATTGATAGAATTTCTCAAACATCACTTTTATTTGTTCAATGGCTTCTTTATTCTCTTCATCTAAAGTCGGGTTAGCGAGAATCTTCGCAAGCAAAGCTTCAACTGCTTTGTACTTATCCGCGATTTGACTTTCAAACTGCTTATCTTTAGACAATAGGAAGGCACGCTCATCGTTAGACATTCCGGTAATCGTATTCTGCAATGATTTGAGCTGATATCGAATATCCCCATCCTGCAGCATCTCTGTATACGCCGACTTGGTGTGAGTCATATGCGTATAAGTAAGTAAACCAAGCGTGACCATCAGAACAATAACAATTGCAAAAGACCCAAGCAGCTTCGTACGAATATTCATACCAAATTACCCCCTATTGTTGACTGACTGTTTAGCATTGTACTTCCTCAGGAATGGAATCTAAAGTCTGGCGTAATATGCGTTGAACCTCCAGCAATTGATTTTTGCAGTTTGCTGTGTCTTCGATCAACACCTCCTCGAAGTGCGCCGCAGCTTGTGCAAGCTCATCCGCCATTAAATTGCGCGCAACTCCGATTAACGTATGTACATCCCGCTTCACTTTCGTAATATTTCCTTCTTCCAAATCTACTAAGGCATGTCCTGTAAAATGTTCATACTCCTTCTTAAACAGCTTCAGCACATGATTCATGATGGCTGTGTTGCCATCCAATCGCTCTCGTAGTTTATCCAGCGGAATTCCCGCAGGAGCACTCTTCATCGGCAGCCATTTCTGAATGACGGTCAGCAGCTGGTTAATATCAAGCGGTTTAAGTATCACTTCGTTCATACCTGACGCCATGTACATCTCATGATCTTCTTTGAGCACATTAGCCGTTAGAGCCACGATTGGAATCGTTTTGAATGCATCATTGCAGCGAATCTGCGTCGTTGTCTCCACGCCATCCATTTCCGGCATGAAAATATCCATCAGAACCAGATCCACCTTAGTCGTCTCCAGCAGCTCAAGCGCCTCATGTCCGGAACTTGCCACGGTGACTTGAAATCCATGCATCAGCAGTGTTTCACGCGCTACCTGCTGATTAATGAAATTGTCTTCAACGAGCAGCAAATGGATCGACTTGCTCTTTACGATGAATGAATCACTAAGTTCTGATCGATGCTTGAGCGATGGATACAGCAGCGAATTTAAAGTGCGGAACAGCTCCTTGCGGCTAATCGGCTTAATGAGCATGTCATCGGGATAATCGTCCTTCATCATCGAAAGCAGCTCTTCTCTCGCATAAGCTGTCGATAATGTAATGATATGTATGCCTCGTTTTCTAGTAATGCGTATTAGCTCTTCCCAAGAATAATGACCGTACATATCGTCAATTTCCATATCCAGAACGATGCAGGATACCGGTCCAAGCACCTCATTCTTCTCTTCCAGCTGCTTGAACATACTGCTCCAATTGTTCGCTGCAGAGACCAGGCACGAGAAAGACTCCAGCATCTGGCTCAAGCTCTCTTGCGCAACTTCATGGTCCTCGACTACAAGCACATGAAGCGGTCCGCCGATCAGGGTTAGATCCCAGCTGTCCGGGTTACAATTTTGCACGATCGGAAACTCCAGCGAGAACGAAAACTTGCTCCCGATTCCCCACATACTCTCAACTTGCAGCTCACCGCCCATCAAGCTGACAAGCTGATAGGCAATCGACAAGCCGAGTCCGGTTCCGCCGTGCTGATTCAAATAATTGCCCTGCCAGAACGGTTCGAACAGCCTGCTAATCTGCTCCTCCGAGAGGCCGATTCCGGTATCCTCAACAAGGAAACGCAGTGACAACGCACTGTCTGTCTGCTTCTCAAGCTCCACTCGAATGCGAACATACCCAAGCTCCGTAAACTTAATCGCATTGCTGCACAAGTTCAGCAGGGTCTGCTTCATGCGAAGCGGATCACCAAGCACAAGGTCAGGAAGCTCAGCTGGGGTATCCAGTATTATTTCAATTTGCTTCTTGTCCATTAACACACTGAGCGTATTTGTAATTTCACAAAGCATGTCGTCCATATTGAACGAGATTTGCTCCAGCATCATCTTGTTCGCTTCGAGCTTGGAAAGATCCAATATATCGTTAATCAATCCGAGCAGCAAATGCGAGGAAGAAATGATTTTGTCCGTGTAATCCTTCTGTACGAACGACAACTCCGTATTGAGCAGCAATCGTGAAAGTCCAATGATTCCATTAAGTGGTGTTCGGATTTCATGGCTCACTTTGGCCATAATTTGGCTTTTTGCTTTATTAGCTTGATCGGCTTCTTGTCTTCGCTTTAATGCGGATAGGTCATGCAGTGTCGCCGTAAGGCCGACAACCGTTAGATCAGATCCAATAATCGGTGAGAGCGTGACATAATAATCGATCGTTTGTCCTGTTTTCACTCTGATCGTCGCCTCAAACACTTCTACCTGCAAGTTGGAGAGCGCGCTTGCAAACTTCGCGTCCCACCCTGCCCAATCCTCGATGTTGAGCACCTCATGCACATTGCTGAGCTGCGGCATTTCCTGGCATTCGAATACGCTCAAGCCTTTTGCATTAATGGAAATAATCTCGCCTTGCGGGGTCAAGCTTACGATGCAATCCTGCGAGCACTCTACAATGACCTTGTAACGCTCCTCACTCTCCTTGATGCGATCTTGCGCGGCTTTCAGCTCAGTAATATCAGTGACCGAGCCAATCACACTTGTAACAACGCCATTGGTATAGACGGGACACAGACGTGTCATGAAAATCCCGCCTTCTATGCTCAATTCATAACTTTGCATCCTTCCCTTCCAGGCATCGATATAACGTTCCTCTAGGAAACGGTTTGTTTCCTGAGAGAGCGCTGTTACTTCTTCTATCGATTTACCAAGAAAATCGGATGGCTTCATTGCCATATGCGGCATCAGCTGTCCCCCCATGACGGAGAATACGAAGCTGTTTTTACCGCGTATTAATTTAAAAGAGAATCCGGGCTGGTTGGTCAGCATTTCGGATAAATCGGTTTTGACCCCTTGAAGCTCCGCCCGATAGGCATCTGAGCTCAGTAGATATTGCAAGAAAGCGGCAACAAGCGCACCACCTAACAAGACATAACAAGACCAGAGAATTAATTCAGATTCAAACGTGATTGCATCAAATAACAAATTATAAGTGAGGATTAAAAGAAGGGGGGATATGATCATCAGACACCATCGTGCCCAATAATTTGCGACAAATCGGTTCAGAACGGCGCAGATGAAGAGAATTAAGAAACCGATACTCGTAAAGTGGTAAAAGTAGATAGCATTATGCATGGCTCGGTACACCATTATCGAGATAAAAGTAATAATCGCTCCGAACGGTCCACCAAGCTCAGCAGCTATGAAGATAGCAATTGTCCTCAGATCGACTGATATCCCATGTCCGATGTCATAGCCGAACTGACCTAAGAGAATAGCAGCCAAGCCGTTAGATATACCCATGACGATTATGAGCCGCAAGCGGGAGCCCGACTTTAGTTTGACATATAAGCGCGTAATGAGGAATACGCACAGTCCCAATAAGGTAAAATTAAACAATAAATCCTGATACATGTAATTCCCTCCTCTTATTCGACGCGAAAGGAGATAGACTGACACGATTCGACATTATATAATGATAGTTACAACGATACTTAACCTGTCCGAAAATTACAAGACTATGTTTAAGTGCAAGGGGATGTTATTGTTTGACGAATTTGTTGATTGTTGAAGACGATATCATTTTCGGCGATATGCTCTCTCTTTATTTAAGGGAAGAAGGCTATAACGTGACGCGGGTGTCGACTGCCGCAAGTGGAATTGCCTCCCTTCAGTCTGAGCCGCCGGATCTCATTGTGCTGGATCTGATTCTGCCAGACACCCAGGATGCTAACCCCTGTATTTTGTTTAGACAATTTACGACTATTCCCATCATCGTCATTTCGAGCGAAACGAAAATTTCTATGAAGATCCATTCGTTGACCGAAGGGGCCGATGATTTCATATGCAAGCCCTTCAGTTTGCAGGAATTGAAAGCCCGCATCGAAACCGTGCTGCGCCGGACCGCCCCTAAGCCGGTAGAGTCAGACAATGAGCGTCTGCCGAACGATGCCTCCAAACGCATTAACCTGGATATGGACAGCAGACATATTCTCATACACGGTGATATGATCGAAACCACTTTCTCCGAATTTGAAATTATGCGTCTGATGTTCCACTCTCCCGGGAAAGTCTTCAGCAGAGAGGCCCTCGTGAATAGCCTTCGCGGATACGATTCTTTCATCAATGAACGGTCTATTGATTTCCATGTGACGAATCTGCGTAAGAAGATCGAAGAGAACCCGAAGCAGCCCGTCATTATTAAGACTGTATGGGGCGTCGGCTATAAACTGATCATGTAACCGGATGAATTCGCTATTGTTCTCCTTAAAACAAAGAATCCAGTAACTTGCTGTTACTGGATTCTCGTGTTCGATCTATACATCTTCCGCAGCTATACAAGCTGTTCTGTAGCCAGCAGCTCCGATACAGCTCCGGATTCCATCGGATGACCAAACAAATAGCCTTGCATGGTCATGCAGCCGTATTGGAGCAACAGCCTGCATTCCTCTTCCGTTTCGACCCCTTCAGCTATAACCTGCAGATTTAAGTTCTCCGCCATTGTAATAATGGTATTCACGATAGAGGCATTTACGTTGTGCAAGTTCATCCCTTTAACGAAGGATTGGTCAATCTTCAGCTTGTTGATCGGCAATTCACTAAGATAGCTAAGGGAGCTGTATCCTGTTCCGAAATCGTCGATCGCAATCGAAACACCCAGCTTCTTCAGATTTCGCAAGAGCGTCAAGGCATGATACTTATTCATAGTCATGCTCTCTGTAATCTCGATTACCAAATACTCCGCTTCCAAACCGGTCTCATTCAATATATTCTCAATTCGTTCGATGATTTTGCCATCGTTAAATTGCCGCGTCGATAAGTTGACCGCAATCGGAATTTTAGGCAAACCGTCATCCTGCCAACGTTTATTCTGCCGGCAAGCTTCCAGCAGCACCCATTCCCCAATTGAATGAATCAGTCCGGTTTCTTCCGCAATCGGGATGAATTCAGCCGGTGACACCCGGCCGAGCTCCGGGCTTTGCCAGCGAATCAAACATTCCAGGCCTGTAATAACGCGATCTCTGCCATTGAGGATAGGTTGATAATGCAGCAAGAACTCCTTGCGTTCAATGGCTTTGCGAAGCCGGTTCTCAATATCCATTTTGCGATGGATTTGTTCATGGAAACGCGGCTCATAGAATTGAAGACGGTTGCCGCCATCGGCCTTTGCAATATTCATTGCCATATGGGCATAACGAATGAGCATCTCTTTGTCTCTATGATCTCCGGGATATTGGCTGATTCCAATACTTGCCGTCATATGAATCTCTTGACCGTCAAGCATAACAGGCGTATGAATCGTATCCAATAAATTCTGAGCCTTCTGATAGGTTATTTCCGCGGAGGCATCACCAATAATGCAAATAAATTCGTCGGTTCCCGCCCGAATGATCATCGTATTCTCATCTGTTATCCGCTTCAAACGTCTTGAGAACAGCTGAAGCAGCGAATTACTCTTCTGATGGCCAATCGAATCATTGATCAGCTTAAAGTGATCGAAATTGAAATACATCACGGCAAAACGGTCATACAGCGTATTGACACGATCCATTTCTTCATAAAGCTGATTCCGGTTAGGCAATCCTGTAAGCTGGTCATGATTAAGCAGGAAATGAACCTTCTCTTCCATTCGCTTCTGGTCCGTCACTTCGAAACAAACGCCGATAAGCTCCTTCACGACCCCATTAACACGCAAGGGCCGCAACACGAGCAGGAAACAGGCTTTCTTCCATTCCATTTCAAAGCTGATGCATTGCTCCCCATCCCAAGCCCGCTGAAACTGCTCATTCAGTTTCAAGGCATTCTCAGGCTGGAACACGCGATCAATCGGCTGCCCGACAAAGCATTGACTGGATTTGCCAAAACGGTACAGCAGTTCGCCCTTGAAGTCCATGAACGTAAATTGTCCATCAACCTTAGTCACTGAAGCATAAATTCCATTCATCAGTCTCATCGTACGGTTCAACTCTTCATGAATCGTATTCTCGCCGACAAGACAGCCCGTCATAAACTCCAGCAGCAGCTTGAATTCGCGATTCGTCAATTCATCCTGTTCAAGTTTCTTCCAGAACGGTTTCGCCTCAATCGCCGCATGGCAGCGAAGCAGAAACTCTTCCTCTACCTGCTCATTGTGAGGGAATTGAAACAGCGTATCTTTATGAAAAAAATCTGCGGCACCTTTCGAAAGTGCCGCAAGCGCAGGCGAGGACCCTTCATCCGTATAGCTGCTAAGCATGATGACAGGGATCGGATAATGGATCATCAATTGACTCAAGGTTGTAAGCCCATCCAGTACAGGCATTTCGATATCCATCGTCACTAGGTCAGGCTGGAGCTCAACCAGCTGGTCGAGCGCCTCCTGTCCGTTTGCGGCTGTGCCCATGACCCATAATTTCGGGTCTTTCTCAATTAACATCGTGATCATTCGCCGCATTACGGCAGAATCATCAACGACCAATACACCGTATTTCTCCGGTCGTTCCATCAGACCCAAAAATTTACGCATGGATTAGATCCCAGCCCCTCGACCTCAGCATTCTATCGAGTTTCAAGATGATAACAAGTTGGTCATCGGTTTTACAAATGCCGCCAATATATTGTTCCGATATCATCGCGAAATCCTTTGGTGCTGATTCTATCTGGTTATGACGCACATGCAGAACTTCCTTCACGCGATCAACCAATATACCGATATCGCGTCCATCCTCGTTCAAGATAATGATGCGAGAATGCTGATCAGGCTCAGTTGGATACATACCCAGGCAAGTTTTGATGTCTATTACCGGTAACAGCTCACCGCGCAAATTCATCAAGCCGAGCACCTCGGAAGGAGCATTAGCCATTCTAAGGATCGAAGGTACCTTGATGATCTCTTTCGCCCGGTTAATATCCAGCGCATAGTGCTCTTTCTCCAGATCAAAGGTGACTAGTTTTACCTTGCGGCCGGAAGCCTGCTGTTCACTGCTATCACTCTTCCTTATCGTAGCGCCGGAATCCCGAATGACGGCATTGATGTCGAGAATTAATGCGATTCGTCCATCTCCGAGAATCGTCGCACCCGAAACATAAGCGACTTGTCCTAAATACGAACCCAATGATTTCATGACGATTTCTTGATTGGCAATCAGCTTATCCACATAGAGGCAAACCCGCTTCTCAGCCAGACCAATCATGACTGCATACCCTTTGGCATTGCTATCATTCTCAGAGGTGCCTAAGCGACGATGCATACGAACGAGCGGCAAGATTTCACCGCGAACGACGCAGACTTCTTCACCGTTCACGATCTGCACATCACTTGGTGTTAATCGGAAGGTTTCCACAACGTTCGTTAACGGAATTGCCAATGTATGTTTGCCCATCTGTACAAGCAAGGAACGAGAGATTGCTAAGGTAAGCGGCAGCTTGATCGTAAATACAGTGCCTTCACCCGGTGTTGTCTCTATATTGATAATACCGTTCAGTTTCTCAATATGGGTACGAACGATATCCATGCCGACGCCGCGCCCTGACAGCTCTGTCACTTGTTCCGCAGTGGACATGCCTGAGTGGAAAATCAGACTGATAATTTCTTTATCCGACAGCCGAGCTGCTTCATCTTCGGAAATAAACCCTTTCTGAATCGCTTTCTGCTTGATTCGATTCAAGTCAATCCCGCGACCGTCGTCCGCGAGCGTGATTACGATGGCATTCTCTTGATGACCAGCACGAAGCAAGAGATTCCCTTTGCGGTTCTTGCCGAGCTTCTCTCGTATTTCCGGCGTTTCCAAGCCATGGTCGATCGCATTGCGAATGATATGAATGAGCGGATCGCCGATTTCTTCAATTAATGTACGATCCAGCTCGGTTTCTTTTCCTTCTAGGACAAACGATACTTCTTTCCCGGATTGATCCGCTACGTCACGCACCAAACGAGGGAAACGATTAAACAATTGCTCGATCGGCATCATTCTTGTCTTCATCGTGCCTTCTTGCAGCTCAGCGATCACTCGGCCCAGATGATCCGTAATTTCGCCTAATAACAAAGTCTCCGGCTCTTGTTTAAACCGTTCCTCGAACCGTCTGCGCACTTCCCTGATTCGTGTGTTGTCGATAATCAGCTCGCCAACCAGATTGAGCAGATGTTCCAACCGGTTGACATCTACGCGTACGGTATGTTGAATCTGCACCTTGGTATCAGACTGTACGCCTCCGGCTGCCGACTGATCACCTGTGGAGGATACGCCAGATGCTGCAGTTTGCTCTATACTAAGAATCGGCTGATTCACGATCTTCGTCGGAATTGCAGCCTGTGCACCTTCTACCATCAACGACTTCACGCTGAATTCGGAGATTTGAGATGCCTCTTCAACTTTACGAATAATATCCGATTCAGAGGACAGCGTTGCAAGCAAGAAATAAATCGGTTCCGAGCGCAGCAGATCCTCTTGCTCCCACATGCCGATTGGCGGGGTAGTTCCAAGCACTTCGCCCAGTTCCCCGAGATTTCGCAGGATAACCATCGCTTTCACGGTTGGCATGTCCACATGCTCAGCCAATGTGATATTGACCTCGTATGATGGTATACCTTCATTTTGTTTCTCGTTACGAAGTGCGATTTCAGTTTCACTCCACCCTTGGAAAAGCTGCGACTTCACTTCATTCCCCGTGTTAATACTGCCGAGAGCTCCCTGAACCGTTTCAGGCTGGTCGTTCATAATGCCGTCAAGCAGCTCGACCAGTGTTTCGATCGGTTCATCATTGAAGTCTCCTTTGCGCAGCGTTTCTTTCTTTGCCTTCAAGTAATCGATGCATTGGAATAATACGTTGATTAACCTCTTGCTGACCAGAAGGCGATTCTGGCGCAGCAATTCGAACACACTTTCAACCTTATGCGTCACTTCTTTCATGGAGTGGAAGCCCATTGCGGCGGATGAACCTTTCAAGGTATGCGCTGCACGGAAGATCGTTTGAATCGTCTCAGGTGAATTGCCGCCATTCTCAAGCTCCAGAATCGACTCATCCAACACCTGCAGCTGTTCTTCCAATTCATCCAGGAATACGCCTAAATAAGTCAGTGCAAAAGATTCATTCATCCTAGTCCACCTCCTGTATTTAGGATGGCCGGCAAGTGGAGGATGCTGACCAATTGATCGTTGATTTTGCCAATCCCGGATAAATAGCCGGCGTTGGCACCGCCGATACCGTCAGGCGTTGGCAATATTTCCGAGAAGAAAGCGACTTGTTCGACACGATCAACATAAAGTCCAACCGGTTCCCCATCCGGTGTTTGCACGATTACGATTCTCGAAGCAGCTGAAGGAGCACTCTCCATCATACGGAATTTGGATCGTAGCCCGATGACCGGCACTATCGTCCCTCGCAGGTTAATGACCCCTCTGACATGCGCCCTCGCAGCCGGAATCTCAGTAACTGGCATATCCTTAATGATTTCTTGAATAGCTGTGATCGGAAGTGCAAACTTCTCTTCATTCAACCCTACTACGATATAATTCGACACCGTCTGGACCTCCTACTGGTTATTATGGGATGATTATGGAATGTATCTCTCGGATTCTTTCATATGAGCGACGTCTACTGTCAATATGGCACAATCAAATATATTCATAATCTCGCTTCTGGCACGATGCACAAAACCCAATACGGAATGCTCCATCTTACTTGTACATAACGAAGCATTGACCCAAATCTTCTGGTTCATGATGACGATCGACATCTCATTGTGCGTCGGGTAGCGGTACACTTCATCAAACACATTCGTTTCGGCATACATATCGGGCAAAGCAACCGAGAACATGACAATCGGCGGTTCATCCCCCATATCCGTAATGCGAAACTGCTCATGAATCGGGTAATTTTCTTTGGTCCATCTGAATCCATGTGTATAATCTTCGTCGACTTGCCAAACAGGTTCAAATCGACTCGTAGCTTCATCAAACAGGTCTTTGTAGAAATCCAGCAGCTTCATAACTGTTCACCTATACGCATGCTCTTTTGTGTCAAGATTGCGTACCTCCTTCGAATGACCACTATCCTGATTATAGAACCTAAATATTTGGTAAGTTCTTAATCGTCGTTTGAATTGTGTGATATTACAGCGATTTTATTTGGAAAGTGTTAGTATGCGACCCGCGAATCCAAAAAAGCCCGAACCTCCTATGAGAGGTTCGAGCTTAATCAATTGATATCGTTACATCATGCCTGTATTAGCGTTGAAATCCCAGGTACCGGGTACCTTGAAAGGTCAGCCTGCCAGAGTCACCTTCAGCCAGCAAACCGGATTCTTGGCCGCTCACTTCGAACTCCATGCGATCGCCGCTCTCCACTTGGAAAGTAATGTAGTAGTCCGTGCTCGTGCTGGATGAGTGATTGATAATGCCATCGTTGTTGTGATGATGGGTTGAACTGCTTCTCACATTCGTCCGTTTATTGACGATATTCGCTTGAACGGTCAAGATCGGCTGCTTGTTATTGCGCTGCGATTGACGAATAGAGGCAATGACGCCGTAGATGATCAAACCAAACACAAGTAGAAACATCAACGGAAAAATAATACTCATAAAGCTGAACATACGATCGCCTGCCGTAAAAGGATCCATCGAACCCATTTGATCACCCTCTCCTCACTTGTAAGAACATACCTCTTTTACGAGTGATTCCCGCAGAAGGTTACAACTTCATCGTACGATAAATTACCGCCAAAAATATCAAGTGCACTGCCGATTGTAATATCAAGCTTGCCCGAAGTAAGCGAACGGAACAGCTCCAAATCCTCAAAGGACCTGGCTCCACCGGCATACGTCGTAGGAATGGTCACCCAGCTTGCAAGCTGCTGCGCCAAGTCTGCCAAAATACCTGTACGTTTACCTTCAACATCTACCGCATGGACCAAGTATTCGTCGCAATACTCCGCCAGCTCGCGAAGATGCGCTTCATTGACGCGGAATTCGCTGAACGTCTTCCACTGATTGGTTACGACAAACCATTCGTCATCCCGCTTCTTGCAGCTTAAATCAATAACCAGCCGCTCTTTGCCTACTTCCGAGACGATTCGCTGTAAATTGTTCATATCGAGCTCTCCGTCTCGGAATATATACGAGGTCACGATGACGTGAGTAGCCCCTGCTTCCAAGTATTGAGCTGCATTCTCAGCATGAATGCCCCCGCCGATCTGCAATCCCCCTGGATAAGCGCGCAATGCGGATACAGCCTCTTCCTCGTTGCCGCCGCCAAGCATAATTACATGACCGCCGGTCAGCTTATCGCGTTTAAACATCGCTGCATAATAGTCCGAATCATGCTCGGATACAAAGTTCTCGACAACCTGCTTATTGCTTGCTCCGAGCGTTTCTCCGACGATTTGTTTTACTTTGCCATGATGCAAATCAATACAAGGTCTGAATTTCATGACTGTCCTCTTCCTCTCTCTCTACTACTCGTTTGGTACTGCTAATAGCGCATTCAGCTCAGATAAGGAATGAATGGTAAAAGTCGGTCGGATCTCCTTATCCACTGATCCTCTTGCGGGATTGAAGTAACAGAAATCGATGCCAGCATTCTGCGCGCCTATGTAATCATCGGTTAATGAATCACCGACAAACAGCACCTGCTGCCGGTTCACACCAAGCGCTTCAATGGCCAGATCAAATATTTGCCGCTCCGGCTTACGGCATTCCACTTCATCCGAGATGAACAGATGGTCAAAGAAGTGCGCGAGGCCGCCTGCAAGCAGCCGTCTTCGCTGCGCTTCGCCAACTCCGTTAGAAATGACACCGAGCGGATAACGGCCGTGCAGCGTGGAGAGCAGTTCTACCGTTCCATCCATGAGGTGACAGTTGGAGCAGAAGAACTCCCAATACGTCTGAGCCAAATCTATCGACATGGTGTCGTCATGACCCATTTGCACGAGCGTATCGCGAAAGGAATAGGTCAGCACTTGCGAGATATGAAGTTTTCGCTCCATGCGCTCGATCCAATACGTCCAATTAATCGAAGCATACAAACTGCAGAATCGTTCCCATTCAAATCCGGCAAGCTCAGAGAGCCGATGATGCATGATCGTGTTCTGCATCGACTCGAATTCGCTGGTGTTATAGTCCAGAAGGGTTTGGTCCAAATCGAACAAAATCGCTTTATACACGGCTAATTCACCCGCCTTCGAATCATGCTGTAGAATCCCGCCCCGACAAGCACTCCTACCGTATTTAACAGAATATCGTCAATGTCGAAGCTTCCTCGATGAAGAAGCAGCTGCAGCAGCTCAAGTATGAACAACGCTGCGATGCTGAGCAATGTTAACCGTAAAATTCGAACACGGTATAAATACGGTATGGAAAGTCCGAATGGGACAAACACCGCCACATTGCCTACGATATTAACGAGCCAGTGGGTAGGCGTAAAACAGTCCGCATGATCGAAATACAGTCTTATTGTACGCATCGGAACAAGATTGTAGCGGTAGCCGGACCACGGAGTTCCTGAACGGCCAAAGCCGATAAACATCCAATACAAGAGCAGCAATAAATAGAGTAGAGTTATAAGGCCAATCAGCTTCTTCACCCTAAGATCCGTCCCATTAATCGACATCGTCAATCTTCCAACCGGCTTGATTCACATTCGACAGGACGTAGGCGTGAACTCGTTCATCTGCCTTGATCGCATTCACAATGATGATGCGATTTGTTTTGCCCGGCTTCTTGTAGATCGTCTCTCCTTGAAACATTAGCTTGGTATACGAGAGCTCCGGTTGTGATAGGATGGTTTCGATAAACCACATGGTTCTCACGCGATCGGCAAAATAATCGCCCCATACTTTATCTGTTGCTTCCGGCTTTAATTGAACCGTATGTATGAAATCGAATAGAACCGCAACGGCGTCAGCTGGAATTCTCTTATCAACCAAAGCTGCTTGTTCACCTTCATCGGTAAGCCGTTCTGCTTGCGCGGTAAGTTCCTTCGTCTGCGCGGATAGCTGATCCTTCTCCTTCGCTAACGCTGCAATTTCACCTTCCGACTCCTTCAGCCGGGCAGCGAGCTTGTTGTTTGATTCCTGCAATTCCGAAAGCTGCTTCTGTTGTGAAGCCACCTGGAGCTCCAGCTGCTTTGATCTGTCGCTGCAGCCCGCGGCTATTAAGAGGATAGCGGCTATAAACACCAGCCTGCCTGCGATGCTCATTCGATTGCCAAGTATCATACAACATCCCGCCTATATCTATCATTTTCAAGACACGAGTTATCTCAATATCTTCTGGAAGGACGCCAAGTCGAGCCAGCGGTCGAATTTGTAAGCAATTTCTTTATAACACGCGACTTGCTCGTAGCCTAACTTCTTAAACAACGCCATACTGCTGTCATTCTCGGTACAGATCAGGGCTACCAAGGAATGGAATTTCAACTCCCTCGCAACACTTTCAATAAACGCCATTGCTTCTCGGCCAATCCCTTTACCGGTATAATCCGGATCAAGATAGATCGTTACATCCGCGGTTACATGAAATGCCGGTCGCTTCTTATGCTGCGTGAGCAGAGCATAACCGGCGTATTGCCCATTCAGTTTCACGATATAAGAACGGTAGATATCAGCCGTCGGCTCGATCAACTGTTTCATCTGCTCCGAAGAATAAGGAAGCATATCGAACGAAACCGTTGTATGTTCCACAAAATAATTGTACGTCCTGCGCACTTGTTCCAAATATTGGTCCGTATAATTCTCAAACGCTAGTTCTCTCATGATAGTTGCACCTCGTAGGTTCATTCGTATTTAGTTGCAAGGAAGGCAGGCATACCGCTCGGTTGGAGCCGTCGCCTGCCCGCCTAATGAATGGCACTCTATTCCCATCGTTCTATACTGTAAACCTTGTACGACTTATTGCTTATGTTCTCAGTGACCGTGTAGATCCAATTGTACTCATTAATAGAGGAGCGGCCATCCGAATAGTAGATGCCTATTTTCTCGATAATATAAAACTTGAATTCACCGTTGATCTTCTGGATATTCTTAATTTGATAACGAATGAGCTTTTCTTTAATATTCTTATCGCTTAGTCGCCTTACCAGACTTTCTTGCTGTTTATAGAGGGGTCCGGCCGGGTCCAGCAATCCTTCCACCAAGGAAAACCGATTCTTATTGATAGCTTCGACCATCGATTCCTCATAGGCGTTCATGACGCGATTGGCGCCGGTCTCTTGATAGTCGATTGGTTCTCCGGTAACCGGGCCTTGATCATTATCAGGTTCGTCTTTGGCTGTACAGGCACTAAGCAGCAGAAGAAAGCTTAGCAGCAAGCAAAGCGTCGCCGTTCTGTACATGTCATGTGTGCTCCCGTCTTCTAATTTCTTGGTTATCCATCTCAATCGACGGTTCGTTCATAAATCATAATGTCTTTACCATCAGGCAGCACTGCAGGTTTGACTTGTATGCAGCCATTACGCTGCCAGAAAGCATGAGCCGCCGCATTCGAAGCCAATACACCCAGCCTGTGTGAAGTCACGCCGCGTTCGCGCATAATGGAATCGAATAGAGCCAGTGCTGCATTCCCATAACCGCGCCCTTGGTATGATCCATGAATAACTAGCAAGCCGATCCACGTGCAGGAATCCTTAGGGTTGTTCATGAGAAACTCAAGAATACCAATATCGTTTCCTTGCTCGCGAATGATATATCGCTCAGCCCCGACATCTTCGGCATCCTTCAACTCAGCAGCAATGTCTTCAACCGTCAGCTGTTCTTTATCTTTGGAAATGACATTAAAATACGGATTAGAGTTCAGAACCGCAAGCTCGCGTGCTATATGTTCATGCATAGATTTCATCAGTGAGAGCATTTCTACGATACCTTCGCTTCCTATATATCCAACTTAGACACGCAATCTATTTTACCATGAAATCCGCTGCAACTGGAATGCCCTTAAGTTGCATTCTCGCACAACCGTTATTGCTCCTCCCAGTAAGGATTAAGCAGCACCATATGAATATGGTCCTCCCATTCCCCGTTTATTCGGAGGTAATCCTTCGCCAGCCCTTCATGCTTGAAACCAAGCTGTTCCACTACTTTGAGAGAAGCGGCATTGCGCGGCATAATGTTCGCCTCGATGCGGTGTAAATTCAACTCTTCCCATGCATACGAAATCGTATGGGCCAGCGCTTCTTTCATATACCCCTTACTGCGTTCCGCAATGTCCATCCGATACCCTAGGTGACAGGATTGGAATGCCCCTCTGACGATATTGTTAAGCGTGACGGTCCCGATGAGATTCCCATGCGGCTGATCATTCAAGCATATCCAGAACTTTACGCTTTGTCCGTTATGAATGCTTTGCATATCGCTTTGTACAAGCTGTTGCTGAAACTCCATTGTATAGTATTCGTCACTTCTGGCTGGTTCCCACGGGATCAGCGCTTCTTTATTCCGCATGACAAAATCATAGACCTTCGTCATGTCGGATTCGTCAATCATCCGCAGCATAAGGTGTTTAGTCCGCAGTGTTACAGTTCGTTTGTTCATTCGTCCATCATCCCTCGGGTTGCTTTGTTCGCTTACATGGAAAGTGTCGTAATCTTACGACGAGAACACCTGATAAAGTGAATATACCCCGAATGCCAGTAGAATGAATGCCGAGATTCGATTAATCACACGCATCCCGCGAGCATTCAACGTTTGTCTGATAGCGCCGATCATCGCACTTAACAACAACCACCAAAGCATGGAGCCCGCAAACACCCCGAGTACAAGTGTTACTGAGTCCGCGGTTGAAGACTGCATGATGTTGAGCCCTGCAAAAATTCCAAGGAACGACAAAATCGTCATTGGATTCGTAATGGTTAGCAAGAAGGTCGTGATGTAAGCAGCCGTAGCATTGCGACTCATTCGCGGTTCCACATTGGCATCCGCCGCACTTGCTCGTAAGGATTGATACCCCAAATAACAGAGAAATAACCCGCCAATCAATCGAATCCACATCTGCTGCGCGACTAACCCGCTAGTAATCGCATCGAATCCGAAAGCAGCAATCAGCCCATAAATGCCATCGGCTGTCGCCGCTCCCAAGCCGGCAACCGCACCATACAGGCGCCCTTGATTAATCGTTCTCTTCATGCACAAGATGCCGATTGGTCCAACCGGAGCCGCAATCGATAATCCGATCATAATCCCTTTCATCACCATGCTCATTTGGTAAGACCCCTGTATCTATCTGGATGTATATATTAAAAGTTATTCTTATTGTAACCGAAAATCATACCTTCTGAGCATCCGATTCCCATTTATCTCAATCTACAACGATTATCTTCGGCCATAGCGTGCGCCATGCTTTCCGCTCAATACGCTCCAAGTAATAGGCATGATCTTCAAAATAGGGACTTCGCCTCACCTGCATCTTGAATAGATCGGATAAACCATTCGGGCAGCACAGCTCCAATTGACCGCGATTATTCAGCTGTGCGCCAATAGAAGTGACCGTTTCCGGCCAGCGCATGAGCGCGTCCTCAGTTGAGAGATATGGTTCAATACCATTGCGAATATGCATTCTGGCTTGGTTCTTGACCGACCATTTCGGATTACCGGTGCTGCTCACTAATTGGCGCTCGATTTCGCGATCCTTCTCTTCATCGAGATGCTCTGGATCAAAGTAGACGACATCAATATCGTCATGTGTCGCCCGATAAGGATATTCATGCAGATAATCCCAAACCAAATTACGCAGGTAACCTGCTGCAATGTAACTTTGAGGAAGCTGCAAGCTCGAAACGAGCTGAAGATCACGCATCAAGGATTCGTTCCCGCGCAAAATCAGCTTCAATTGTTCCGCGAGCGCAGCATCAACCAATCTGACTTCATCTTGTAGCTGACTATCGCTTTGGATACTCCTGTTATCACTCTTCATCTGCCGAGAGCTCCACCCCTATCGGTGTCAAATAGCCATCCATGCTGGTACTGTTCTTGTTGGCGCGATACTGCACCAGCTTCTCTTCTCCTTGGTTGACCGCCCATTTAAGAAGCAAATCCCGTTCGCCTTCATAGGAATAATACGGAATGCTGAAGCCGCACGATGTTTTCACAATATCAATATCGGCCACGATAATTTGCCTATAGCCCGGATAGAGCTGGAACGGCGCTGATGCCTCCTCCCACTCCGGGGAGCTTGGAAGAACAACACGTCCCGTGCCATATAACCTTAGAATAAGCGGCTTTCCTTCAAAAGCTACGAACATAAAGGTGATTCGGCCGGTAGCCGTCAGATGCGCACTCGTCTCGTTCCCGCTTCCCGTTAAGTCCAAATAAGCCACTTGATTAGGCGACAAAATGCGAAAGGCATCATGACCTTTGGGCGATAGATTCACATGCCCTTCAGTGGCGGCAGTGCCGACAAAGAACATTTTCTGATTCGCGATAAACTCGGCATGCTCGGGAAGAATGGATGAATAAGCTGTGCCCATAGGATCACCTCTATAATTTATGGTCCTCTTGCTCTTGCTTTCTCCTTGCTCGCAGATCCCGTTTCAAGACTTCTTGTCCCGGGTCACGTTTCGGACGTTTCGGCAGTTTGCTATTCATTTCAATTAACAAGATAACAATGAAAATGAGTAAAATGACTATAATAACGTTCACATTACCGCCTCCATAACCCTCACCGTCGTTAGAGCTCCTTCACAAAAAAGAGTTCGCCAACGCCGCCATCATTGATGCCGCTCAGAATGCCGCATTCCGTAAAGCCCATTTTGCGATGCCACATTTGCGGTGCGGGTTCATCGGCTTGCGAAGAGCTATAAAGCTTCGCCGCTCCCTGCTGCTTGAGATGGGCTTGCGCGAATTGGAGCATTTGCATGCCGATTCCATTGCCGCGCAGCTCCTCTTTTACTTTAATTAAACCGATATAGGGAAACTGTGACCATAGATGCTCCAGCTTCATGTAGCCTACACATCCATTCAACTGCTCTGCCATAATAATATCCTCGTGATCAAGCTTCCATGACAGGATATGCGCTGGCGTATGGCGATCCCAGCTCACAGCTTCATCCAAGTCACCACGGTTACCGAATCTAATCGTAAGCATCCTATTTTACCCCTTTACTGCATCTAGTGCATCCACAAAACCACGAATCGCCAAGTAACAACCGTCCCTCTCGGTACCCATAAGATCATGGCCCGAGCGAAGAAATCCCTCGACTTTAAGATGCTGGAACTTGTCATGATAGCGCTGCAAATCTGAATCGTTAATGAGCGATCCTTCTAATTTCCCTCGCAAAATGAGTGCCGGCAATAAAGATGGAGAGTCGAGGGAGACAGACTTGGATTCGCGTTGAATGCCCAGCACCGCTTCTGTTCGTATATTCGAAGTTCGCTGAAACGGGATCAAATAATTATGGATATAGTCGTCGGCCCAGCCGCTTGGCATTTGACGATGCTCCGGTGGATAGTCGCTTAATAGTAATGAACGAATATGGTGTTCATTCTGAGCGGCAGCGTAGCCAAGCACATAAGAGACACCTCTCGAATGACCGAACAGATGGAATTTCTGTATATCAAGCTTATGTATGACAGCTTCGATATCACTCACATGCTCATCTAAATGATAGCCGCTCTCCGGCGTATCGCTATTTCCCCTTCCTCTGAACGAGAGGACAACACATCGTCTGGGCAGCAGAAATGCGAGTAAATCCGCATATTCTTCTGCCGTTTCCGATAGGCCCGGGCAAATTAGCAGGGGCTCAGAATCCGGGTCTGCTTGGTTGATTGAATCATAATAATGAATGCGTACACCTTCGTTATCAGCAAATCCGGACGTGAAGTTCATTTTGTTCACCCCTTGCGCTCTTCTGCAATACGTTTCACCTGAAGATTCCGATCCTCCAAGAATCGACGCATGTATCGTTTCAATACGAGTCGTTCCACTGCCCAGCCGAGCGGACCAAGCGGAGCGGCAAAGGTTAGTCTATCTTTCATAAGCGTCTTGCCTTCTTGGGATTCAAGCATATGCTCATGACGCAAATACTTGAAAGCGCCGCGCTGCGTCTCGTCCACAAAGTAATACGGAGCTCGAAATTCCGTAATCTTCGATGTCAAACGCTGTCTCACAAAGAAGTGAGTAGCTTCGAAGGTGACCGTCTCGTTTAGCCCGATCGGACCGCTGGTTACACCCGCGACTGCTTTCTCCTTCGTATGCTGCCATACGGTACGGGTATGTACATCGATATCTCTCGCTAAGTCAAAACACACCTCAATTGGTGCGTCGATAAGCACTTCCGTCTCTACAGTTACCACTGCGAAGTCACCTCGTTTATGAATACCGGGTTGCTGCTAGTTTTCGAAGAAAGCATCAGGATATCTCAATTCTCCACCTTGTAATACCTGTAATGCTCCATAGGTTAATTCTACTGCCATATACACTTCATCCGATACTTCAAATTGCTTGAGCACAAGTCCGAAAGTACTTGCAGGCCGAAACCCGAAACGAGGGTAATATTCCGGATGTCCAATAAGAAGCACACCTGGGTATCCAAGCTCACGGCAGCGTGTTAAGCCCTCTTCGATCAGTTTCTTACCAACACCTTGCTTCTGAAACGCGGGCAGAACCGCGATCGGCGCTAGCACGATGACTTCATGGTTCGTATCACCGACAACAATGTAAGCTTTACTGAATAATGCATGGCCAATAATACCCTGCGCAGATTTGGCAACTAGGGATAAGGAATCGATAAACGATTCCGACAGTCGAATTCGTTCCACAAGCTTCGCTTCATATTCCCTCTGGTCGAAGGCTTCTAGATTCACCTGCCGTACTGCTCCATAATCGGCTTGCTTTTCTGTACGAATCGTATTCAAATCGTATGTTCACTCCTCATTCTTAGTAGCTAAACCTTTTTCTCCCATTCCCACTTATTACCTGATTTTCCTAGCATACTTGACCATTCCGCAAACGTCTATAGGCATTATAACGCCTTCATCTGTCTCTGGTATGGCTGTCTTAAACCAAAGACATTCTACCTACGGCAAATGCCCAATTGTGAGAGAACGCGGGCATCTGTCCAATCGCTGTGCCTTAGATTTCATACAATACTGTATACCGAGTGCCAAGAAAACCAACCACAAGTTGCAACATTTGGCAACGGAAATCACCTTTAAGGGAGGAAATTGCATGTCCGGTATGCACGGAGGTTTTACTTCTGCTGGCGTAATCCTGGTACTTTTCATACTGCTGGTCATCGTATCCCGCGGGTTTATGTACTAATCCTGTAGGAATATAGCCACAATCTGTTATGCAAAAACCGTCGAAGGGCTTAACCCCTTCGACGGTTTTTCATGTTATACGAACGCATACGTTTGCAATGCTGCGGCAACGCCATCTTCTTCGTTCGATAAAGTAACGACATCCGCCGCTTCCTTTACACCATCAGGTGAATTGGCAACCGCAACGCCGAGTCCCGCAAACTTCAGCATGCCCACATCGTTGAAATAGTTCCCAATTGCCATAACCCGGCTTGGATCGACACCACGCACTTCGGCCAGCTTCCGCAGCGCCGTTCCTTTGCTCGCTTCTTTGTGCTGAACATCAATGAAATAGTCACCGCTGCGGATATGCTGCAGCCCATGCTCCCAGCCATTCCATTCCGCCTCGATGAGATTGAGATCTTCGATGCCGCCGAACAATGTGAATTTAACGAGTCCATCCGGCAACGGTTCTTTCGGATCGCGCATGACCGGCTTGGCTTCGTACTTTCGGTACATCTCCGCCGCCTCCGGGCTTACTCCTTCGACCAACATATCAAACGCGGTATTAATGTCAAAATGATGGCCGCCTTGCAAGCTATAATCGCGGAACCGAGCGACTTCAGACGCGTCAATGCTATACTGATGCAGCACTTTACGCTGCGCCGCGTCAATGGTCGCAGCACCATTATGAGTAATCATCGTACCCGATAATCCAAGTGCATCCAATACAGGCAGCGCATTAGCCGGCCCCCTGCCTGTGCATAAGACGATTTCTGCGCCTCGCGCGTGAGCTTCTCTAACCGCCTCTCTCACGGCAGGCGTCAGTACATGATTGTCCGTTAACAGCGTTCCATCAACATCCAGTGCGATAATATCGTAGTTGATCTTTCCCATCCTGTTGTCAGCCTCTCTTTGTCTTTGTTATTCTTCTGATGCATCCGCCTTCTTATGGACGGATTGCAGCTGCAATAATTCTTCTTCTGTAAGCAGACGATAGGAGCCAAGAGGCAATTCAGGATCGAGCTGCAGCGGTCCCATCGCATTGCGCCGAAGATAGACCACCTTCTTGCCGACGGCTTCGAACATCCGCTTGACCTGATGAAATTTCCCCTCATGAATAGTCAGCGTAATCCGGCTGTATACACCGTCTTCCTTCGTTTCCTTCTCACCGATGACAAGCTCAGCCGGCATTGTCTCATAACCATCGTCAAGCGTCACGCCGGCAGCGAACGCCGCTTGATCACGCGCATCCACGTCACCGTGTACTAGTGCCTCATATAGCTTCGGTACATGCTTCTTAGGGGATAACAGATCATGTGCCAGCTTCCCATCGTTTGTCAGCAGCAGCAATCCCTCTGTATCCTTATCAAGCCGTCCTACCGGAAAAGGCTGCAAAACCCGATCATCGGGATCCAGTAAATCGATAACGGTACGGTCACGCGTGTCCTCGGTTGCAGATACGACTCCTTGTGGTTTATGCAGCATGACATAAATCGTCTCGCGATAGATGACTTCTTCATCATCGAAACGAACTACCGCTGCCTCCGGGTCAAGCTGCAAGCCAAAATCTTTCACCACCGCACCATCCACGGTCACTCTGCCAAGCTTCACAGCTCGTCTAATTTCACTGCGCGTTCCAAATCCCATATTAGCCAGCAGCTTATCCAGCCGCATCCGTTTCGCCATTCCCTTTACGCCTCCAACATGCTTTATCTTCACCCATTGTATAATAAAGCCGCTAGCTTGACCAATACCTGCCACATTGCTTCCGAACAAAACAAAATAGTCCCCGCCGGCTATCAGCCGCAAACGGAGACTATTCTCAAGTTATACACCTTAACTGCTGGCGCTCGTATAAGCCCTTAAAGCCCGCTTCCATAACATGCGAGCTGCCAGTAGAAACACCATTGCCAACAGCAGCGCGCCAATTGCGTGTGAGGCATCGAAACGACCGATCAATGCCTCAGCCGGAACCGTCGTCACGAGTCCGATTGGCATGACATACAAGAGTGCCAATCGAAGCGCGCCTTTATAAACGCTGACTGGATAACGTGATGTTTCGAATAACGAACCGAACAAGAACGCCAAATTATCGACCTTAACCGCCCAGAAGGACATCACCATCATGCCAGTCCAGAGTGCATAAATAATGACAAGAGACGCTATGAACAACAAACCAAACATCACTACACCACCAATGCTGGGAAGACCCATTACCCGCCACACGGCGTAGCCGGTCAATCCAAGACCTAAACCAATATCGGCGAAACGCCACAGCACGAGATGCCTGAAGCTGACGAAGAATTGGCTGTCTACAGGCTTCAGCAAGACGAAGTCGAGCGTTCCTTGACGAATATGCGCGACCAGACGCGACATATTCGGCTGTAGAAACAGCTCCACGAAGCCATGCAGCGCATTGAATACGCCAAGAAGTGCAAGCACCTCATCAAAGGACCAACCCCCAAGCGAAGGCGAACGGTAGAAGAATAATATGACCGTCAGTATCGACATCGCGAGCGAGAACAAGGTGGAGCCTAGGTTTGCCGCGAAATTAGCCCGATACTCAAATTCTTCTGCCAGACACGCGTGGAAGAATGTCCGAAACAATCGATAAGCTCGCCTCATGTCCCCATCATCCTCCCGACGCGCCGTATCGTTTAAGTCCTTGCCGCCACATGACACGGAACAAGAGCAGCAATGCGAGGAGCCAGCCTAGCTGCTGTGCAAATCCAACTATGATTTGCTGCGGCTCACCTTGCAATCGACCTGTAAGCAAATCGACTGGGAACGCCACCGTTACATAAAAAGGTAAGTATTTGGCCGCATAAGCAACCCAATCCGGAAACATGGACAGAGGTGCGATTCGGCCGGATAGAAACAGATGAACGCCTTCATATAAGGCATATACCGCCGTTGCTCGATTGCTCCAGAACGCGAGCAAGCCGAACATATATCCGATCAGAAACCGCAATGCCGATGAAAGCGCAATGGCTAGCAGCACCAGACCGAACGTCCCAAGTCCCACTGTCGTACGCATCGAAGGAACGAATAGGGCAAGAACAAGCCAGGACGGGATCATGAGTGCCGCGAAAAATACTTTGTAAACGAGATTCCCATTTATACTCCAATGAATCGGATGAAAAGGCCGAAGCAACTTGCCGGAGAATGTGCCTTGCCGGATATCATTATCCAGTTCGTAGACATCCCATGATCGCGTGAGACGGTCTACGACCAGCACCGCGCAGAAATAGAGCACATAATCGGATGCCCGGTACCCGGCAATGGAGCCGCTGCCGCTAAGTGATGTCCATACCGCCAAGCTTACGAGCGGCTGTACGAACGCACCGAACATCCAGATCAAACTCTCACTGCGATAGGCCATCATAATTGCCCAATCCGCCTTGAAGACGACCGCATACTTACGCCAGAAAGCCCCTGCCGCAAGCATCATACACCAATCTCCTTTGGCAGATGAACCTGCTCCTGCCGCTGCGGGTCTTCAGCTTTGGCATAGGCCATCCCGATGACCGATTCCAGGGAAGGATCCTCGATCGTCAAGTCGACAACCGGCAGCGAGGTGAGCAGCTTAGCGGATAAGCCGGTTACATCCTCTCGCGGCGCTTCCACTTCGAGCTGCGGGTACGCATACGATACTAGCCTTCCACCGCCGCTATGTACCGCCGCCTCAACCGTTTCAGCCGCTACCGGATCACCTAATACGAGAGCAATCCGTTTATAAGGCGAGAACCGATCGATGAGCTTGCTAATCGCCCCATCATAGAGCAGCTTGCCGTGGTTAATGACCAGCACCCGCTCGCATAACGCAGAGACGTCTGCCATATAGTGGCTGGTCAGTAGAATCGTTGCTTTATATTCGCGGTTATACGAAGCGATGAACCTGCGCATCGCTTCCTGCATATTCACATCAAGTCCGATCGTCGGCTCGTCGAGAAACACCAGATCAGGCCGATGCAGCAAGGCAGCGACTAACTCGCACTTCATTCTCTCCCCGAGTGACAGCTGCCGTACAGGCTTATCAATCACCGCCGATAGATCGAGCATTTCCGTAAAATAATCAATCCGCCGGCGGTAATCTGCAGGTGCAATGTCGTAGACTTCCTTGTGAATCAGAAATGTCTCAGAAGCCGGAATATCCCAGATTAGCTGACTTTTCTGCCCCATAACGAGGCTCACTCGTTTCTTAAACGCATTTTGCTGCTGAAACGGAATAAAGCCGCCTACTTTGATCTGACCCGAAGTGGGATGCAGAAGACCTGTTAGCAGCTTCATTGTCGTTGTTTTGCCCGCCCCGTTCGGCCCAAGAAAACCAACAATTTGTCCCTCCGGGATATGAAAATCGATTCCGTCAACCGCACGCACCTCACGATATTCCCTGTGCCACAAGCTTCGAAGAGATGCAGCAAAGCCGGGCTGCCTGACGTGAACGCGGTACACCTTCGTTAACCCTTGAACATCAATCATTTATTAATCCTCTCCATGAAGACGATTTTCAATCGGAATTTCCGCAAGCGCTTTCGTAAGTTCACGCAGCTGAGCATCGAGCACAACGAGGCGGAAAGGAGAAAAGGCAGGCGGTGACTCGCCGGAAGACGCAGTCCCCTGCTCCAGCCACGTACGAAGCGGTTCCAAACTGGTTGCGATATCAGCCCGAAGCTGCTTTAAGTCCAATCCCATCAGCTCGTCCGGATAATGGACAAGCTTATTCTCCGCCTGCGTGAACAGCTTTACCGCGCCGGAGAAATTGTCATTGCGGAAGTGGTGCAGACCAACTGCCGCCTGCAGAAGCCCTTGATAGAGGACATTGCGGCCCTCCTCGAGCCACAGTTCCTCCATCACTTCATGGCATTCAAAATAATCCTCGTCTACATTAAACAACACGACAAAGTGTACGAACCGCTCATCATACGTATGATCCGTTCCCACTTAGTTCGTGCCGCCTTTCTTCGCCCGATTGATCGCTGTACGAATTTCATCAGACAGCATCCGGATACCGTAGGCGTCTTCCTGCTCCCACAGCTCGTTAAACCGCAGCTGGAACTGCACGGCTTCACGAACACGATGGAAGAAATAGAGCTCCTGAATGTCGCTAAGCACGCTTGATACCATATTCGATTTCTCTTCAAACTCCCGCTGAGCGTTAAGAATTTCTTTGTGAATGCTCGACATTTCCGTATCCAGCACAGATGCCGCTTCAGCAGCTTTCTTCAGACGATCGCGCACTTCATCCGGCAAGCTCTCTTTATATTTATAATTGAGCGAGTGTTCAATCGTCGCCCAGAAATTCATAGCCAGCGTCCGTATTTGAATCTCAGCCAGTACATGCTTGAGCCCGATTGCCGTTTGAACCGGGTACTCCACAATCATATGGTAGCTTCGATAACCGCTGTCTTTGAAATTCGTAACATAATCCTTCTCATAAACAAGCTTCAAATCTTTGCGTAACCGAATAAATGACGCTACACGATGAATATCATCGACGAATTGGCACATAATGCGGATCCCCGCTATATCTTCAATACCCGTATCGATATTCTCCATTGGCACCGACAACCGCTTCGCCTTCTCCAATATGCTGGAGATTCGTTTAACCCGACCGGTTACAAACTCAATCGGCGAATAAGCTTCCCTGTTCTTCAGTTCGGTGCGCAGCGTCTTCAGCTTCACCTTTAATTCTTCTACCGCTTGCTCGTAAGGCTGCAAAAAAAGTCCCCAGTCTCTACCGTCCATCCGGCCGCCTCCTGTCTAAGACCGATGATCTGCTCCTACTGCTTCATTAATTGATTTAAATCCATCTCGGCGCAAGGCATCCTTTAGCCCGTCCGCAAGTTCACGCAGCAATTCCGGCCCTCGATAAATGAGTGCCGTATAGATTTCAACAAGACTTGCACCTGCGCGAATTTTATCGTATGCATCTGCAGCAGTAAAGATGCCGCCTGAACCAATAATAGGCAGTTTGCCGCCGGTTTGTCGATATACTTCGCGAATAACCTCCGTCGATCGGTCCTTCAACGGCTTGCCGCTTAGGCCGCCGGTTTCCTTAGCATTCGAATGCTGCAGGCCATCGCGGCTAATTGTCGTATTTGTAGCGATAATGCCGTTCACGCCGCTCGCTTTAATCGTATCGACTGTATAGCCGAGCTGCTCGTCCGTCATATCCGGCGCTATTTTGACCAGAACCGCCTTGCGAGTACCGCCGTTCTTCTTCGCTTGAGCAGCCATTTCTTCCATTACGGTCGATAATAGAAGTCGCAATTCATCGCCATGCTGCAGTGCCCGTAAATCCGGAGTGTTCGGCGAACTGATGTTGACGACAAAGAAGTCGCCATATGTATATAAGGCTTGCAAGCAAGCACGGTAATCCTCGTGAGCCAGTTCATTCGGTGTTGTTTTGTTCTTGCCAATGTTAACGGCTATCGGTATCCGTCTGTTCGTATCCAGTGCCAATCTTGCTGCCATCGCAGCTGCACCTTCATTATTGAAGCCCATTCGGTTAATCAGCGCTTCATCGGAAGGCAGCCGGAACAAACGCGGGAGATCATTGCCGATCTGCCCTTTGGGTGTTACGGTTCCTACCTCTGCAAATCCGAAGCCGATATTGGCAAACATATCGACAGCCTTTGCATTCTTATCCAGTCCTGCAGCTAGTCCAATCGGATGGGCAAAATGCAGGCCAAACAGATCGACTTCAAGCTCCTTTGCTTCCGGTACACCGTACATCCCACGCATCAGTGCCGGTATTCCCGGTACACGGCTTGCGGTATGAAGGCCATCAATGACCATATGATGGGCTTTCTCGGGGTCCATTCGGAAGAAATAAGGCTTGGCCAATTTTGAATACAACAACGTAACTCACTCCGTTCTTCGTGTTAGCTCTACCGAACAGTTTAACGTGTTAGAAGGGAAAAAGAAAGAGCCTGCCGCGGCTTTCCTGCGTGCAAGCCTCTTATTTACAAGCGGTGGAGTAGTTGTATCTGGGCAAGAAAACGATTACAATATAGGTACAAACCCATTTAAAGTAAAAGAAAGGTTGATCCGCGTGAGCCAAGCCAAGAAAAGACCTCCCATTATGAAGAGCAAGCCTAAAGAACAAATCAATAAGAAGGCGCTCGTTTGGATTGGATCAATTTTCAGTGTTGTCGTCATCGTGATGGCTGTACTGCTAATTCTTGATAATAACTAGGTTAACCAGCGATAAACAACAGCGGTGTTCGTCTCGTCCTGCACCGGCTTCAAGCGGAAACGCTCAGCAGCCGGAGTCGCAGCGCCGGGAAGAACATCGCTTTTTATTTCTACTTTAGTTCCGAGCGGTACCAGATCATATAGCTCCTCCAGATCCTTCTTGTTCATCCGCACGCAGCCATGCGACTCATCCTTCCCGATACTTTCCGGTTCATCCGTACCATGAATCGCATAAAGGGTATTGGAGAGCGTCATGCCCCGACTGCCAAATTCGCTGTCATCGCGACCATTCGGATTTTTCACTTTCTCGCTGATGAAGAACTGACCTGATGGTGTCTTCTTCCCACCTAGACCCACTGTATAGCTGCGTACAATAACATCGCCGGAGACGACGGCAAGCTGATGACTGTCCTTATCTACAATAATGGATAATGGTTCATCGGAGAGTCGCGTCTCAGAGGAACTTGAAGACGCGGATTGCGAGGCCGAAGTGGAATTGGAGCTTCCACTTCCTGCTTTTCCTCCACTTGAATTCGCCCCATCACTTGCGGGTTTATCGGCCGATCGTTCCTTCGCTGCCTGCAGCAGCCCAGGGAATAGCTTCTTCATCTGCGGTGATGTTCCGGACAGGACATTATTCGGATAAGAGCGGGTCAGATCATCCATGCCGGAAGGCCAAGATTTCGTTCGTTCGTGATAGTGTGTAATCGCACTCGCCAGCGTCCAGCGCATTTCTTGCTCACGGCTCCACTCGCCGTAAGCTTTGTAGGCTGCGGATGCATTTCCCGGCTGACAATCGCAGGTTTGACCGTCCAGGAGTCGAACTGCTGCAGCATCAGCTTTCCCGTCCCGCTTCGCCTCAGCCAATATCCGCGTCTTCCCGGTCCATTTGCGCCATTTCCCGTCCTGCAGCAGCATAACCGCTAATCCTGCTTGCGAGGTACTTCCTTCGCCGGATAATAGAGTACCCAGTGCATTTCCCAATGTTTTCTGCCCTGCTGGTTTAATGAAGGAAACATTGAGCCCCTTCTCAGTAGTTGCCGCCTGATTTACATGGTCATTGCCGCGATCTTGTTCTGCCTCATCTTTAGCCATGCCGAAAGGTGCTGCCAGTACAATCCCAAGAAAAAGGACGGAAGCAACGGAGATGCGGAACAAGAGCCGCCTATTCCTTCGTTTCTTGTTCCACTGCTCCAGGATAACGCTCGGATCATGAGCCAGCTCATGCTGCTTGCGTTCATAGGCTTCATACACGCTGCCCGACTGCAGAAAACAGTAGTTGGCCTTCTTGTCCTTGCCTTCTTCCATATATTGTTTGCCTAGTAGATACCACGCCATTCGGTTAGTTGGATGGTTCTGTACGTAGCGCTTCAAATAGGATTTATCATTCTGATCCTCGAACATGAAACTGAACCTCCGGTTATTCAAACTGTTGTAGCTACTATATCGGCAAAAAAAGCTGTACGGTTTGCACCGCACAGCTTTTTTGTGAAAATTTTAATGTAACTACCCTAGAACTTCTTATCACGCAGCAGTACCGCCTGAGCATCGGATAACCATTGTACATCAAGTCCAAGCTCCTCCGCGAAGAAGCGGACCGGCAAGAATAATCTGCTGTCAGACGTGAATGTTGCCGAGCGAAGGGTCAATGTTTCAGCTGCTCCGCTTGAACGCTTCTTCATGATTTGAGCTGAACCGCTCTTCACCGTATAGCTGACACCATTAAGCTCCAGAACAGCCGACCCGCCTGCATATTTCACTTTGAAACCAAGCTTCTCCGTTAACACTCGAAGCGGTACGAACGTTGTTCCAGCCTTGATGATCGGCGCCACATCGGCGTCCAGCACGTTCTGATGATAGAGCAAATGGATGCTTCCATCTGCCTTCACTTGCTCCGGAACCGCATAGGGTACCACAACTCTTACCGTGTTGCTTCCAGCATCGGCAATTGCGAATGCGCCTTGTCCCATCCAAACCACATCGGTCGGCCGATTAAGCGTCGCACTTCCCGCAATTCCGCTGGTTCTGCCCTCTTCGCCAGGCGTACCCGCAACCGTTGTGACCACACCATGATTCAAATAACGGATAACATGATTAAGCGAGTCCGCGATAAGCACGCCGCCCTCAGGCGTAACGGTCAAACCACGAGGTGTTTGAAACTTCGCACTCGCTGCCTTTCCATCCGCATACCCGCCTAATGAATAGGGGGCATTGGCTTCATAGTTGACAGCGGTACCCGTTATGCCACCTGCAACCGTTGTAACCGTCTGCGTTTTGAAATCAATATAACGAATGCGATTATTGCCTGTATCACTTACGTATAAATTGCCTTTCGCATCTAAAGCAAGGCCGCTCGGTTCATTGAACTTAGCCTTACTGAGCGGACCGTCCGCATAATCCCCGACTCCTTCAACTACGCCGGGGAAATACTCGACAATACGTGCCGAAGCCGCGTTCAATGTCGTCACTTTACCTGCTTTAATTTGACGAATGACATGATTCAGTGTATCTGCTACATAAATGACACCATCGCCCGTAACGGCTACATCCAATGGATGATAGAAGCGAGCTGCTTCACCATTCCCATCAGCCAAACCCATAACTCCATTCCCTGCAATCGTTATTACTTTGCCTTCATTCGTAATTTTGCGGATTGCATGGTTCTCGGCATCTGCAACATACACGGCACCGCTCGCATCTTCAGCCAAACCGGAGGGACGATTAAATGCAGCTTCTGCCGCGGAACCATCAAGCAAGCTTCCAATCGGTGAGTGAAGCTCATCATCTCCGATGTATATCCCAGCTGCTGTTGCAGTCTGCGATGGTGTCACAACACGCAAATTCTGATTACGGGAATCTGCAATCAGAAAGGCATCTGCGCCGGAATCGTATAGCAGTGAGGTCGGTTCACGAAATGCTGCAGCGGCGGATTTGCCATTTGTCAATTCAGAAGCACCCGTGCCGGCTGCCGTATACACCTCATAAAGCGGTTTATTACTAAGCACGGTATCAGCCGTGGACGAAGCAGCATTTACGCTGCCGCTGAATGAACCAAGCAGCACTGCCGCGGCAAGCGTTAGCGCAGCGGTATTCTGTTTATTGATCATGAGATGCTTTTCCCCTTACGTTAATTATTGGCGGGTTTAACTTGGAGCGTTAACTCCGGCCCTTTAACCGTTGCCACCGGAACACCGGCTGCATCAACAGCGGTAATGGACTTGATCCGGAAATGAACCGGCGTTGCCATTGTATCTGGGCCAATCTCTTCATTAGCAGGCAGTATCGCTCTGACCAGGAACGGCAGCTTCAACACCGATGTGGCATTAATGATTTGAACCGAATCGCCTGAGAATTTCGCCACCGTATAAACTAACGTATTGCTGGTTTCGCCTTCCAGGATCCGGAAGTCGTCTACACTATTTGCGCCTGATACTTGCTGTCCTTCAGGCTCTACTACGAAGCCGCCTCCACCGGAACGGTAGTTCAGCGAAGTTGAACCACCATCAAAGCTGCTCGTATTGAAAGTTGCAGCTAAAGAATCAAATTGGATCTCAATCTGATACCCTTTGATTTTGCGAGAATCGCTAAAACCGCTAAACTCAAGTTCGAGATCGACTGCTCCGTTAGAACCCGAAACAATAAGCGGCGAGGTAGCGTATGCAGCTTGACTGAATTTCAAGCTGGCAAGCGCATTTGTTGTTGTTGGAATACCGCTGTTATTGCTGCCTTTGTTATCCTCTTTAATCGGCGCTTTCTCGATCTCTCCGCGGCTTGCATTAAACTTATCCTGCTCGGCCTTAGTCAGCTTCTCGAAGTAGAGCAGCTCCAGCTTCTTGGTAAGCTCGTCCAATGCCTTCCGATTCTCTTCGGCTATCTTCGCCTGTTGCTCCTTTGCCTTCTTTACGGCCTCAGCTAGTTTTTCCTTCTGTTCCTGAAGCTGCTTCTCTTTGGCTTCGCCGAGCTTCTTCTGCTTCTCCTTGAGCTCTTCTGCTGTTTTCTGCTTCAGCTTATCCGCTTCAGAGAGCTTCAGCTCTGCGGCAGTGTCGAGGTCCAGCAGCTTCTCTTTGGCATCTTTATTGATCTGATCGATCACAGACGAATCGACCTTCTTCAGATTCACCGCTTCACGAGCCATAATCGACAACAAGTTCGTCAGATTATCGGTCGCAGCCTGGAGATCCTCAGCTGATTTAATCGTTCCCCCGAAATTATCCTTGCTCGCCGGACCATTTAGACTGTCTTCGGCTTTCTTCAGCATTTCATCTTGCTCCTTGCGAATATTAGCTGCGTCCTCAAGGATGGCTTTGATAATGTCCGGATAAGCATTATTAATGAAGTTTGTAATATCCATAATCGAAACGGATGTCATCAGCCCTTCTCCGTCCGCAGTGTTTGCTTCATCAAGCTGCTGAGTCGGATACAAGGTGACGGTATCATCTTGCTCCGTCTCTCCATCTGCCTCAAGTCGAATTCCGCCTGTAATCGCCTCAATAACACCTGCTGCCAAGAACACGCTCGTCAAACCCGTTCTCGGATTGACGCCGACAAAGAACTGCGTTCCGCGCACACCCATGATCGAGGTTGGCGTTTCCACTTCAAATTGATCATTCGCATTGGATACGGATTTCACTTTCACCCACAACGAGCCCGCCCACACACTCATTTTGGTTTTGGTGCCACTGGATTCCTTGAGCTTCGTAAATGTAACTTGCGAGCTTGGACCGATCGTAACGCTATCCTTATCTGCCTCATCGCTCGCCAGCTGGAGTACCACGTTTCCATCATTACTTGTGGCAATTTGGTCGCCTTCATTTAAGCTCATGTTTTTGAACGCCGCGAATGGCTTGGCTCCGCCTGATTTAAGTACCGTAACGGTACCTTTCATCGAATTTACGATGGCTACGCGCATCACTTGAGCTGAAGCCTTACCGGCACCTGCAAAAAGTGATGCCGGCCCGAGCGCGAGCAGCAAGCATAACATCGTGAGCAGCCTGCGGTAGTTGGTGCTGATCATGTTCCTACTCTCCCTTTCAGCTGATCATTCATGATCGCTTCATTATTCGTCGTAACCAATTCGGAATGTTCATCAGCCTCGCCTAACACTTCCGTAACTAGGACAGGCAGCTCTTTCCCCTTCACTTTCACTTCGCCTATGGATTGCGTAATGAACTTCCCTTTCACCCGAGCGAGTGTTTCTTCACTGATCAGAATTTGCCCCGGCTTCGCGTTGGCTTCCAGTCGCGCCGCCAGATTCACGGTGTCCCCTATCGCCGTATAGTCAAGTCGCAGCATCTGAGAGCCGATATTGCCGACGACAGCAGGGCCGCTGTTTACACCGACGCCGAAACGAACGGGAACACCGATCTCACGCAGACATCGTTCCTCGAGCTCGGCCGATTGGCGCTTCATCTCCAGTGCCGCACGAACAGCGAGCTCAGGATGGTTCGGTTGCGAAATCGGTGCGCCGAAGATGGCCATAACACCGTCTCCGATAAACTTATCTAACGTACCGTTCCAGTTGAACACGGCCTTCGTGCATATATCCAAGTATTCATTGAGCACTTGAATGACCTGCTCCGGCTCCAACTTCTCCGACATTGGGGTAAATCCGCGAATGTCGACGAATATAACGCTGATGTCGCGGCGTTGACCGCCTACGGTCACTTCCTCACCGGATGCGAGCATTTCATCCACGACCGTTCGCGGTACGAATCGGCCGAAAATATTCGTGACTCGGCTGCGTTCTCTTCGTTCCGCAACATAATGATTGACGACGGACCATATAAAGACCGTTGTTAAGGCCAAGAACGGGTATGTAAACGTAATAAATAAGGATTTCAGCTGATAGAGCTCGATCCATGCCAATATAAGCACAACTGCAAGCAATCCATATACCGCAAACGCCTTGCCACCGGTAAACCGTTCAAACAATAGTGTTGAAAGGAGCGTCAGCAGAATGATTAATACGTAGTTCACAACCGGACTTGCTTTCGTCGAGAATTTACCGGCAACCAGCGATTGAATCATGTTCGCGTGAATCTCAACCCCGTACATCTTCAGCGTCGTGCTGAGCGGAGTAAAGTATTCGTCCTGCAAGCCGGCTGCGAATGGTCCGATCAGAACAACATCACCTTGATAGTAATCAGCTGGAATATTGCCTGACAGCACATCGAAGAAGGATTGCGAATCATACCCTGTTGCAAGGCTCATCTCTTCACGAGGCTCCGTGTAGAATTCCGTGGCGATCTGGTTGCGACTGTCCGCCGGAATTCGCTGCTCCCCGCGATACCATTCTTTCTTGTCCTCATTCCATACGATCTGATGCTCTTGATCCAGCAAATAATTAGCCAACTTTACACTGAACGCCGGAATCACATGACCTTGATCATCCTTCAAACCGATCGTAAGCTTACGAACTGTACTGTCTTTATCCTGCAGGACATTGATATGTCCTAATTGATCAGCCCCTGCTCCGATCGTTTCGGCAGGATAGGAAATCGATTCCGTCTCAAGCTCACCGGCCTCATCTTGTCTGGCCTTGAAGTTAAATACGACAGGTAAAATGACATTGGGGTACTTCTTCATCGTCTCCGCCATAAGCTTGTCGCTCTCCGGATCATTCCCCGGCTCGGCCAGCACGACGTCCAGCGCGATTGCTTTGGCACCCGCTTCAGCTAACATCGAGATTAGCTGTGCATAGAGTCCGCGATCCCATGGAAATTGTCCTAAATTGTCGAGCGAGGCTTGGTCGATTTTGATAAGCTTGATGTTCACATTCGGCGCACGATCCGCATCTGCTTTCTGCATGATCTTATCTTGCAAAACGGACTCTACCTGCCCCAGTGTGCCGCCTGTTCCCAAACTGCTTAGAAACGACCAGAACAAACAGATCAGCAGCCCTACGGCTGTTGTTATCAACCACTTTCGCCTAAGCATATTTTCCCCCTAGTTCCGCAAAAATCAGTAAATTTTTCCTAGTAATCTTCCTTCTATTCTAGTTCACTTTCAGAAGATATGGCAATATAAACATGTCGAAACAACAAGAAAAATCCCACCTCTTGTCGAAACAAGAAATGGGATTATTCTTCGTTCATATTTAGCAGAATTAGTTGTTAAAAGCTGTGTCTGCGATTTTGATGGAATCCGTCGGGCAGCCGTCTGCCGCGTCTTGCAAATCATCATATAAATCCGATGGGATTTCTGTGTTGCCGTGGTTACCGTCGCTGCCGAAAATAACCTCTGCTAGACCTTCATCGTCGTAGTCGTAAATGTCCGGTGCCGTTGCCCCGCATGCTCCGCAAGCAATGCACGTATCTTTTTCAACCCAAGTAAACTTCGACATCGTATTCCCTCCTATTAATTGTAAGCCAAGAAACTTACGATTGTGTGGTTTTTTAGCGAACAACCCTCACTCATCACTATATAACATATGCTCGTCAGTTTGCAAGGATGTCCCTCTAATTCGTTTGTTACGAATTAATGCCGAAGGATCGTCTCCAAGCATGCCTGCTGTCAGTACGGCATCCTCGCCAAACTTATCGCGAAGCATATCCATAGCCTTTGTTAAAGCAGCCTTGCGAGGCTGTTCTTCAAATTCGAACAAGTCTAGCTGAACGGCCGTTTCATCCTGCAAAGATAGATTCTGCAGTGTAATTCCCAGTAGTCTGACAGGCTCGCCTAGCGGCCAATGTTTATCGAATAGTTTACAAGCTTCTTTATGAATATCTGCAGCGGAATCTGTCGGTACAGGAAGCGTAATCGATCTGCTTACAGTGGTCATATCCGGTCTGCGGATGACGATCTGAACGGTGGATGCCATCATCTTCTGATGGCGCATTCTGCGCCCGGTTTGATCCGCCAAATTCAGCAGGATACGATGCACTTCCGTGCGTTCCTTCACATCCTTGGGCAGTGTCGTCGTATGACCGACCGATTTGTTTCGTTCTCTGGCTGCATTAACCTGTGCATGATCATACCCATACGAAGCGGACTTCATCCATGCACCGAGTACGCCAAAATGCTTCGTCAGCATGACTTCATCGGCTTCCGCCAGTTGCCCGATTGTGCGTATATTCAGTTTCAATAGTTTGTCTGCCGTCTTCCTGCCGATACCGAACAGCGAGTCACAGGGTTTATCCCACAACAGCTTCGGAACGTCGCGAATACGCAGCACGGTGAACCCGTTAGGCTTCTGCATATCGGAGGCCATCTTGGCCAGCAGCTTATTCGGCGCTACACCAACCGAGCATGGAAGATTCCATTCATTACGGATTCGATCCTGAATGGCATGCGCAATTTCCAGCGGTTCTCCGAATGCGGAGGAACCTGTAATATCCATATAGCATTCATCGATGGACATCGCTTCAACTAAAGGCGTATATTGCCTGGCGATCGACATAAACCCGCGCGAATAAGTGCGGTACAGATCAAAATCAGGGCGAATGAGAATCAAATCCGGGCAGCGGCGCATGCCTTCGCGAACCGTCATCCCCGTCTTCACCCCTTGCTTGCGGGCCGCATAGGAAGAAGTGACAATAATGCCTTTGCGCAGCTCCACACTGCCGGCGACTGCTGTAGGCTTTCCTTTATATAGATGCGGTTCTTCCGCTTCATGTACCGAGCAATAGAATGCATTCATGTCTAGGTGCAAAATAATACGGTTCTTGGCAGCCGGTTTCTGATGATCCGTGGACATTACTGACTTCCTCCTATTCCGCTAAATTTGCTTCTAACCTCAGCATACAATTGCCGATAGAGCCAGTCAACTCGCGGCTTTTCGGTGACCGCAACCGAACATTTACGCACTGGACAAGTAATGCTATAATAAAAAATTATGACTACGCATAGGATTAGTAGTGAAGGGGGCTTCTGAAAATAATGGCAAACACAATCTCCATTTTCGACACTACGCTGAGAGATGGCACGCAAGGCGAAGGAATCAGCCTCTCCGCAGACGACAAAATAAAAATTGCCCAGAAGCTTGATTTACTTGGCGTTCATTATATTGAAGGCGGAAATCCAGGCAGCAACAGCAAGGATATCGAGTTCTTTCAACGTGTCAAGCATTTGAAGCTGGGTGCTAAGATCACCGCTTTCGGCAGCACAAGGCGCAAGAATTCTTTGGCAGAGCAAGATAGCAGCCTGCTGCGAATTGTTGAGTCCGGTGTTCCTGCTGCTACGCTGGTCGGCAAGTCATGGGATTTCCATGTACATACCGCTCTGCAGACGACGCTTGAAGAGAACCTGGCAATGATTTACGATTCCTTTGCCTTCCTTAAACGCAATGACGTTGAAGCCATCTTCGATGCGGAGCATTTCTTCGATGGGTACAAGCATAACCCTGAGTATGCACTCTCCGTACTGCGCAAAGCGCAAGATGCAGGCGCGGATTGGATCGTGCTTTGCGACACGAACGGCGGCACATTGCCATCCGAAGTACATGATATCGTTACACGCATCCGAATGGAGCTTAACGCTCCGATCGGTATTCATACGCACAACGACTGCGAGCTTGCCGTAGCTAACACTTTAGCTGCTGTACAGGCTGGTGCCCGTCAGGTGCAAGGAACAATCAACGGTTATGGCGAACGCTGCGGCAACGCGAATCTGTGCTCGATCATCCCGAATCTTCAAATCAAAATGAATTATCGCTGCGTGAGTGATGATCAACTTCAGTCCCTTACGAAAACAGCCCGCTACATTAGCGAGATCGCGAATGTTCACATGCCTGTTGCACAGCCTTACGTCGGTAACGCTGCTTTCGCACATAAAGGCGGCATTCACGTTTCCGCGATCATGAAAGACTCTAAGACGTACGAGCATATTCGCCCTGAACTGGTTGGCAATAAGCAGCGTGTACTCGTCTCTGAACTTGCCGGTCAAAGCAATATCATCTCCAAGGCTCAAGAGCTCGGACTTGATATTAACGCCAATAACGACAAGACCAAAGAAATCATGGAACGAATCAAAGACCTTGAGCATCAAGGCTACCAATTCGAAGGTGCCGATGCATCGCTCGAGCTGCTGCTGCGTGATGCCTTTGGCGAAATGAAAGAAATTTTCAAACTGGAATCTCTCAAAATGATCGTGGAGAAAACAAACGGCAACGGAATGAATGCCGAAGCGATCGTAAAAGTGAAAGTTGACGATCAAACCGTCTACATGGCGGCTGAGGGCAATGGTCCGGTTAATGCACTTAACAATGCGCTTCGCAAATCACTGGAGCAGTTCTACCCAAGCATAAACGACTTCCACCTCTCCGACTATAAAGTTCGGGTCATCGATGAGAAGGACGCAACGGCTGCTAAAGTCCGTGTCTTAATGGAATCCACCGACTTCAAGAATACTTGGAACACGGTCGGCGTCTCGAACAACGTAATTGAAGCGAGCTGGGAAGCGCTGGTCGACAGCATCCGTTATGCACTGCTCAATATGTCCAAGATCGATAATGCCATGGATGAGCCTCGCGAACAGTTCGGATTGGTTAATCACTAAACGGCAAGAACGCCGTATCCGCCATAATTGGCGGATACGGCGTTCTTTATTTTACGCTGCGGTAGTAGTTATGTGCCTGTATGCTGCTCTTCTTGAACATCAATCCATTTGTCGATAATCGCTTCCCACTTGCTCTTGGAAATAACCCCGCCTATCCGCTCTCTCACAATTCCGTTGCTGTCAATCAAGAGGGTCGTAGGGAATGTGTTCACTTTGTACAAGTCAGTCGCTTTGCCGTCCCGATCCATCAGAATGGGGAATTTAAGCTTCTGCTCCGTGACAAACTCTCTTGCCTGACGCTCTTTATCCAAGCTTGTTGCATTAATGCCGTAGAGCTCCAGCTTATCGCCATACTTCTCCGAAAGTGCCTGCATATCAGGCGCCTCCATCTCGCAAGGCCAGCACCACGAAGCCCAGAAATTCACCATAAGCAGTTTCTCGCGTTTACCGCCGATAGGTGTTGCCTGATCTGTTAAGTCAGGAAGCTCAAGTGTGGGGGCCGTATAGCCCGGCTTGGGCAGCATGTCGCTGGAAGCGGCAAGCGCTTCGTTATGTTTTCCTCTATTTTGGTAGACTGCGGCACCGGCCAATACCAGCACGATGACGATCAGCACGATCGAACGTTTCATCCTTGCGCCTTCTTTCTTCTATGCAATATCTGTTTCGGACAACCTCCCTACATGTTACCACGCTTGGGAATGGATGCTCAAGTTCGTGGGAACATTACCGTCGAGATGACACAATTTCGCCATGGGAGCTGTTCTAATGAAACAAGCAACTAAATCCGGATGGGCCGCAAGGAACCCAGGCAAGCTGCGCACAAGCGGTTCGAGCGGCGGCAGCAAGAATAAGGCTGATCAAGGTGAACAGGGCAAGGGCAAATGGCTGCAATACTGCGCGCTCGCAACTGTCCCGCTCGTCCTCGTATTAGGCAACTCCATGCTCGTCCCGATCTTGCCGGATATGGAGAAGGAGCTTGGCATTTCAGGATTTCAAGCAAGTCTTGTCATTACGTTGTTTTCGGTGGCAGCCGGCCTCATCATCCCGATCTCCGGATACTTATCGGATCGTTTCACGCGTAAAGCCGTCATTCTGCCTTCTCTCGCTCTCTATGGAATAGCAGGGATAGTGGCAGGCATCGGAGCAGTTATGCATGCCTATTGGCTGCTTATTGCGGCACGCGCGCTTCAAGGAATCGGTGCTGCCGGCACTTCCCCAATCGCAATGGCACTTGTAGGTGACATGTACAAGGACGGCAGTGAAAGTGAAGCATTAGGGCTCATAGAAGCTTCGAACGGCGCAGGTAAGGTCGTAAGCCCGATCATCGGTTCGCTGCTCGCCTTAATGGCTTGGTATGCCCCTTTGTTTGCCTTTCCATTATTCTGTGCAGGGTCATTCTTCGCCATGATGTTCTTAATCAAAGAACCGCCCAAAGAAAATAAAGAGAAAACACCGGTTAAGCAGTATATTGCGGGCATCGCAAAGGTCTTCAAGGAGAAGGGGCGCTGGCTCATCTCCGCATTCGTTTCCGGTTCACTGGGGCTCTTTATTCTGTTCGGAGTCCTGTTCCGGTTATCTGATGTCCTTGAAGAAGCTCCTTACAATATTGACGGTGTAGCTAAGGGGGGCGTTCTCGCGATCCCGCTCCTATTCCTAGTTATTACAGCTTACTTGACCGGACGCAAAATCAAAAACAACGGCGCACTCATGCGCCGGCTCATGATCATCGGCTTATCCGTGATGGGCTTGGCATTGGCTGCGGCTGCTTTCATCCACAACAGTGTGTATGCGTTAATCGGCTTCGCAGCGCTCAGCAGCGCCGGCACCGGACTATTGCTTCCCTGCCTGAATACGCTCATTACCGGCTCCGTAGATCGCGAGCATCGGGGTATGGTCACCTCCCTCTACAGCAGCTTGCGTTTCTTCGGTGTCGCCTTCGGACCTCCTTTATTCGGCTGGATGGCCAAACGTTCCGATACACTGTTGTACAGTGTTGTCGCGGTTCTCTCATTTGGTGCCTTGCTCATTATTATTTTCTTTGTTCATCCCCCGAAGACAGCTGGTGATGCGTAGTATAATGGAACAATGACCTTCGAAACGAAAGAGGCATTGTGAATATGAACAAAGTGACAATTACATCCGATGCCTATCAATCCCTCGTGGAAATCTGCCTCAGAGCATTTCCAGAAGAGGCATGCGGGATACTGACCGGCACCGACACATCCAGGCAAGCACAGCAGCCTGAAGTAACCGTAACAGGTATCCAGGCCATACGTAATCGATCGCAACAGCCGCTCAATCGGTTCGCATTCGATCCCGAGGAGTGGATTCAAGCCTATTTCAGCATGCAAAAAAACCGACAATCGCTTGTCGGCTACTTTCACTCCCATCCATCGTCCATGCCGATTCCAAGCACTGCAGATTGGAATGGTCTCCACGCGACGGAATCGGGCATAAACTATTGGATTGTTTCGCTTCAACAGGTGGACAAGCCGCTCATCCAGCCCTATTGGGCAGAGAACGGCCGCTTCACCCCATTAATGCTGACTAAGATAAGCATATAAGTCCTCAAGCGTAATTACATTTCGATTATGCATTTGCTGCAAATAATGTACCCACAGCTTCGCTGTCATAAGGGAATCCTCCAGCGCATGATGTCGCTGCGTGATCTCAATCCCGCTTAATGTCAGCATATCGTCTAAGTTATACGTGAGCCGATTGGGCTCCAGCCATTTCGCGACCAGCATCGTATCAAGCACGCGATGCGTCAGATTGACTTTCGAAGTGCGCCATAGCGCCGCATTCAGAAACTGCTTGTCATGACCGCTGGCGTGCGCGATTAGCAATCTTTTACCGACGAATTCCATGAAATCATGAAGCACCTGCATCAAATCCGGCGCATCCTGGGCCATTTCATTCGTAATTCCGGTTAACTCCGTGATATGCTTGGGCACTTTTCGTTTAGGATTAACCAAGCTGTAGAATGTTCCGCCTTCTACAAGCTGATCTCCTTTCACGAGCACAGCGCCAACCGATAGGATCTCATCCCCGTTCGTCGGATAGAATCCGGTCGTCTCCAGATCAAAGACAACGACCTCCATATCTTGCAGCGGCTGATCCATAATCGATTCCTTGCGCTGCTCCTTTGACATCGAACGGATAAAGGCCATTTGCTGTGCGTTTTGAGCGCCCATCATCGAAGCAATCGCCGGTGTAATTCCGCCCATTTTGTATAAATGCCACATCCTGCCTACACTTTTTTGCTCCTTCATGGTTCTCCCTCCGCTGCCCTAGAGCCTACCCGCCGTCTGCTTATGAACGAAGCGTTGCAGCTTCTTAACTCCCTTGAGTCCGGATTTCAGCTCATCGATTAATTCCTTTGTCAGCTTCACTTGCGGCAGCTTCCCATTGTTCGTGTAAAGCCCATCTTCCCGTTTCTCCGTACTCATCAGCCGAAGACGCATGAACAAACGAAATATTCCGGAATACATGACACAGTCTTCTTCGGTTAAGACGGCTAGTTGACGCAACCGGTTTATCCGCGCAAGTGTCGACGTTTCTCGTACGCCTGCTTGAATGCTTAACAATCGCATCGCATTCACCATTGGGATATAAGCACCGTATTTCAGATCCAAGCTGCCGGCGTCTGTGCCGTATTGTTCTTTAAGCAGCTGACCGAATACGCCTATCAACACCTTATGACGCATCGTATTATTAAGCATGTGATGAACGATAACACGGTGATTTAACATATCGGAATAATAATGATCCTTCATCGCTGTAAGCAGCTGGTTCTGACCATAAATGATTCGGCTGTCAGCAATGATGAGAAGATACCTGACACACTCCCAATCCGGATCATCAAACCAACCGTCTAACTTCGCTTTCCACTGCGAGAGTGATTGGCACCAGATCGGATTAGAGCTGATTACCTCTCCTTCACATGGCGGATAACCGAGCTTCTGAAGCATATCGACAATCGTTTCGGCGAAGATATGAAAATAAGCCGTTACTCGCTCACGCTTCGACTCTTCCTCCGGATCGTCGTAAATCATGCCGCTGTCTTGGTCGCTTGACAGCGTTTGTTCCGCCCTGCCTCCGCTGCCGAACAATAAATACGCGTATGGCACGGGTGGGGAACCGTGCCCCAGCCGTGCCATTTGCGCTTCTGATAATGAGATCGCCCGACGAATTAACGCATCATGTACCTCATTCAGATCCGTATTAAATTGTTCAATCGGCTGCTTCATATGCAGAGCTTCCATTCGCTCGTGGATTTGATCCCGCAAGCCGCGCAGCGTCACCACATCATCGGTAGTCCCGATGCGTGTAAGCAGCTTCGCACGAACCGGATCGCTCATGCTGTGCTCACCCCTATGTCAGTATATCGAACAACTTTTTAAGGCTGCTTTTGCTGCTTACATGTTTTGTTGTGCTTTTTTCATTTGCTCCGGGTAACCGAAAGTACCATGCTCGGAAAGGTCAAGACCGATAATCTCTTGCTCTTCCGTAACGCGAAGACCCATAACTACTTTCATGATTCCAAGCAATACGAAGGAAACGAGGAGGACGTAGCCGCCGCAAACGAGTACGGATTCAAGCTGTACCCACATTTGATGCCAGTTGCCTGTGTCGATAATACCGCCTTTACCAACGTTAAGCTTCGTTGCCAGTTCATCTGTTGCAAAGATACCATTCGCCAATGTACCCCAAACCCCTGCTGCACCGTGAACAGAAAGTGCATAGATTGGATCGTCGACTTTGATTTTCTCGAAGAACTTAGCGCTGAAGAATACGAGTACGCCTGCAAGTAAACCGATTACTACAGCTGCCCAAGGATCTACGAACGCACAGCTTGCAGTGATAGCAACAAGACCGGCAAGAGCACCATTCAACGTTGTAGGGATATCTGCTTTGCCGTTTACAAGCCAGGAGATCAGAAGTGCTGCTACTGCGCCGCCCGCTGCGCCGAGTTGCGTGTTGAATGCAACGTAACCGAAGAACCCGTCGCCTACACCAAGAGCACTACCTGCGTTAAAGCCGAACCAGCCAACCCATAGTATAAGTACGGACAAAGCTCCAAATACTTGGTTATGACCTAGAATTTCATTTGCCGAGCCGTCTTTATTGAAGCGGCCGATACGCGGCTTCAGAAGTACGGTTGCCGCAAAGGCTGCAAGAGCACCGGTTAAATGAACAACTGTGGAGCCGGCATAGTCTTGCGCGCCTTCAGCGAACAACCAGCCAGTTGGGCTCCAGATCCAGTGGGAAATAACAGGATAGATAAGTGCTGTAAACAATACGGTAAAGACGAGGTATGCAGATAGCTTAGCGCGTTCTGCGAAACCGCCCCATGCGATGGAAAGTGATACTGCTGCGAAAGCTAATTGGAATACGAAGAAGATTGTCGAAGGAAGTGCTTCGCCTTCTGCTGCCGATACTGCAGGAGCGAATAAGTAGCTGCCCCATCCGATAAATTTACTGATTGAATTCTCAGCGTTATCTGCACCGAAAGCAAAAGCATAACCTACAGCCCAGTAAACCAAGGTACAAAGTCCCAATGTGAAGATTGTTTTACCGGCAATATGCCCGGCATTCTTCATGCGTGTCGAACCGGATTCAAGAAGAATAAATCCACCTTGCATCAAGATTACCAACACTGCTGCGACTAGAACCCAAATCGAGTTCAACCCCATGTTCAGTGTTCCTGCAGACGGGTCGTCTGCGAAAGCCATTGCTGGAAATAACAACATAAGAGCACCTAAAGACAAAATCAACTTTTTGACCACTACGACCACTCCCTAATGTAATGTTTCTTGACATGCTAGGAAAGACTTAATGTCATTATAGTCAGAAGTACCACTTTTGACAATACAGTTTTTTCATTTTCTCGAAAAAAATCTAACATTCGCTTCTTCGAACGATTCGAATGTTAAGTTTTTTCACAATTTTAACACCGAAACGGCCTTTTTACCGCTTCATCCTTCGCGTTTTGAACGTTTTTCTATCCTATTCTATGTCACACTCTTCCTATAAATTACGAAATTCCTTTCTAGTAGCTAAGTCTCATGTTAGGTTTTATACTTACATATTTCGTCAAAGCATTACGTTTGACTGTATGGTTATAGATTCTGTATCATAGGTACTAGAAGAATAACGCCTATACCCGTTTAAAGAGAGAGGTGATTCCATTGTCCGACCATGCGCTGCACCGGATTGGTGAATTATCGAAGTTAGCCGGCGTAAGTCCACGTACAATCGATTTCTACACATCAATGGGTCTGATCGAACCCGAACGGCGATCAGCCAAAAATTATCGTCTCTATAGCGATGAAACCTTGAATCGGCTCAAACGTATAGTACAGTTGAAGAAAGACAAATATACGCTCGATGAAATCAAGGCTAATTTGGCAGGCTGGCGCAAAGTTTCTACTGAGGATCAAGTGTCAGGCAGGCTGATGGATCTCCAGCTTCATCTAGAACAGCTGCAACGCGAAGTACAGGAGATTGAACCAGTCCTAAACCAATTGAAGCCTCAGCAGGCCAAGCAGGTGTTTAAACGGCTTGCGCCCCAAACAGCTGCATGCGTTGAAGCCTTAATGCTACTCATTAACAAAGGCGGCTTAATGTAGGATTTCAACACTAATGGAGGGAACTATTATGTTTTTTCACCCAATGGATTTTCTAATCATCATCGCCTTCCTATTATCGTTATGGGCACAATTCAGAGTTCGCGGTACATTTAATCGCTGGTCAGAGGTTCCGATCAACAGCGGTCTTACTGGTTATCAAGCCGCTAGGATGATGCTCGATCGCAATGGACTACATGATGTACCGGTTGAACCGGTTCCAGGAACGCTTTCTGACCATTACGACCCGATTCACCGCATTGTAAGGTTGTCAGAGCCGGTTTACTACGAGAATTCAATCTCAGCGGTTTCTGTAGCCTGTCACGAGGTCGGCCATGCGATTCAGCATAGTGTGCATTACCCGATGCTGACGCTGCGCCACAAAATTTTCCCAGTCGTTAACTTCGCCTCCGGTGTGGCGCCTTTCTTGTTAATCGCCGGTTTTCTGTTTCAAGCCACTGGATTGATTGGAATTGGCATCTTGTTCTTCTCTTGTGCGGTTGCCTTCCAGCTCGTTACACTGCCTGTAGAGTTTAATGCAAGTAGTCGTGCTCGTGAAATCATGATCTCCGAAGGTTTCATTACGAACGAAGAAGAACGCGGGGTAGCGAAAGTCCTTAATGCTGCAGCATTGACGTACGTGGCGGCAGCATTGATTTCATTGCTTGAGCTGGTCAAGTACATTATGATCTTTACGCAAAGCCGAGATTAATAACAGGTTGAAATCGTAAAGAGGCGGGGATGCATCCCCGCCTCTTTCTTGTTATGCCCATGTAAAAGGCTGACATCCATGATGTCAGCCTTTGCTCTTTCCTTACGTACGGAAACGACTAAGCGTTTCTTTGAGCCCCGTTGATACCGTCTCAAGTTTATCGGACAGTCGAACAAGCCCTTCGCTAATGCTGTTTTGCTCATTGCTCAGCGATGCCACTTCCTCGGAAGTAGCGGATGACTCTTCGGCTACTGCACTGACATTACCCATCGCTTCGGAGAGGACCACTTGCGAACGCTCCAGCATGCTGATGGAATCCGTAACCGAGCTTAAGCTGCCAACGAAATCGCCCATTTGACCTTGAACGGTCAAGAAGATTTGATTTGCTTCTTTAACCGATTGAATTTGCTCTTGGAAAATCGGATAAGCATCAGACAAGACGTGAACGGTTTCGTCGATTTCCTTCTGGATGGTCTCAGTAATCTGACCAACGACATCGATGGACTGACGGGATTGATCCGCCAATTTACGAATTTCATCCGCCACAACCATGAAACCTTTACCAGCCGCACCTGCACGAGCAGCCTCAATTGTTGCATTCAGAGACAAAATGTTCGTTTGTTTCGTCATATTATTGAGTACATCTAGAATTTTACGAATCGAACGCGTGCTTTCTTTGAGACGATCAACCTTCTCTACCATTGAACGTGTCATTTCTTCTGTCATTCCTGTTTTCTCGATCAAGCTGTTCATATAGGCCGTACCTTGGCGGCTGGCTTTCTCTACTTCGCTGGCTGCTTGGCCCATATCTTGATTTGCATTCATAACCTGCTGCATCTGTTGGCTGATCTCAGAAGTAAGGTCGCTGCCTTTCTCCGCTTCCATCGCAAGGCTCGTAGCGCCGTTAGCGATCTCTTCCGTAGCAACTGCGATTTCACGCGCAGATACGGCAGTTTTCTTCGAAGCGTCGGACAGCTCGCCGGCTGTTGCCAGCACGTCCTGCGCAGATTGATTCGTTTGGGCGACGAGTACGGTAATTTGCGTCATCATCTGGTTGAAGCTTTGCGCCAGTTGACCGATCTCGTCTTTCTTATTAATCGTCGAACGTACAGTCAAGTTGCCGCGTTCGCCTTCGTTCATCAGATTGCGCAAGCTAACAAGCGGCAAGGCAACCATGCGAATGACGAGCAATCCGATGCCGATTGCCAGCAACGCTGCAATCCCTGCAATAATATAAGTTGCATTGCGGATTTGCTTCGCGTCCTTTACAAGCTCATCTACCGGAACCGATCCGACCAGCTTCCAATCCACCGTTGAGAATTGGTTGTAGATGGCAAGAACTTCTTCACCGCCTGCAATTGTCTCTGTTGTTGATCCTGACTTCTCTTTGGAAGATAGCGTAATCGGGGATGGTTTCCCGATTAGTGCCAGATCTTTGGTGAAAACTAAATTATTCGCGTTATCAACAATCGTAATATCGCTATTGTCTCCGAGCTTCAGATCTTCAAGCTGCTTGGAGAACTCTTTCAAATAGATCTCAACGATCATAATGAATTTGCCTTCATTCGTTACCGTGTTCTTCATAACGCGGCCCATCGCAATCGTTGGCTCCGATGCACTGCCGCTGTAGCCTTTCACTTGAGCGGGCAGCCACATCAACTTACCGCCGCCGTCTGCGATCGTCTTCATCCACGCCGTATCCTTTGCATCTTCCGTACTGATGCTTGAAGATCCGACAGTTACAGATGCCGAATCACCGCTCATCGGGATAATTGCAGCTCCGACAATGGTAGAGTTGCCGAGTATGTAGGATTGAATGGAGTCACTTAACTTCTTCATTACATCGAAACGCTCATAATCGTCTGTCGTTTGATCGTATTTCATCAGATTATCTTGAACCGTCTTGTCGAGCAGAATTTGCATGGATAGAGCCTCATAGTTCTTAAACATCAAATCAAGCTTGCCTTTGGATTGTGCAATCGCCACCGCGCTGGAATCCGCAACTTTCTTCTTAATGATGCTCTTGGAGGTCGAGTAGGAGAATAATCCGACTACAAGTACGCAGACAAGAATCGCGCTGAAGATAATTAGGAATAACATGAGACCGACTGACTTTATCGGATTCGTCAGCTTGACATTCTTGATCCCATTTATGGAGGAAGAATATAAGGCTTTCACATTCGCCCCGCTACCTTCACCTTCTGTTTGCGTTTTCAGCTTATCTTTCTTCGAGTTCAACTTCAATTTCACTTCATGACACCACCTAATCTGAGGATAATTTCCGTGTGTGGAGCTGGTGCGTTTGTGTGGGTATGTGTCTGTTGACTTACACTAGATGCTAAATGCCTACGTCACGCTAATCCATTTATCGACAAAATACACGCAATAAGCTTAATATCGGCTTAACATCACCGTAATGTTAGGGAATTAGGGAATATTTTCTCAAAAAAAATAATCCCAATCGATCGCTCGATTAGGATTATTTGGGTCCAATTGCTTATTAACGAATACGTTTACGCATCATATCCATCGCTTTCACCGGATGCTCCGTCTTCAGTACAATGTGCTGCAGCGGATGTCTTGCGGCATCCAGTACATTACCGCTCTCGTCCATGATTTCGCCGACAGTTTGTGTGAAGAAGGTACCGTTAGGTCCGAAAAATTCCACGACTTGACCCGGCTTGAAATGATTCCGCTGCTGAACAACAGCAAGTCCGGTTGTCTCATCATAAGAGATGACAACACCGGCAAAATCATAGGGAGCTGCTTTATCTTCCGGCCCGTAGATATGGTCCTCAGGACCCGGAGTATCGTAGAAGAACCCCGTATTAACCGGACGGTTAGCCGCCTTCTGAATGTCATCCTGCCACACTTGTTTCAGCTCATAATTGTCCGGATCCGCCATATAGGAATCAATCGCTTGACGATAAGCATTGACGACTGTTGCTACGTAATGCAAGCTCTTCATCCGGCCTTCAATCTTGAAGCTGTCTACGCCAACCTCGATTAGGTCCGGAATGTGCTCGATCATACATAAGTCTTTGGAGCCCATCGTAAATTTATCCGCTTCAGGACCGACCATTTGCAGGTCATCTTCGTAGATATCATACTTCCAGCGGCACGACTGGCAGCAGCCGCCGCGGTTCGAATCCCGGTCCGTGAAATGGTTCGAAAGCACGCAGCGACCTGAGAAGGAAGAACACATTGCGCCATGAATGAACGCTTCAATCTCAATATCGACATGTGCTTTAATTTGCGAAATTTCTTCGAGGCTCGTCTCGCGGCCTAACACGACACGCGGCAATCCCTCTTCTTTCCAGAACTGTACAGCCTGCCAATTCAGTGTCGACTGCTGCGTGCTCAAGTGAACCTCGAGCTTAGGAGCTACCCGTTGCGCCGTCTCGATAATGATCGGATCAGCAGCAATAATCGCAGCAATTCCGGCTGCTTCGAGCTCACGCAAGTACTCTTCCAGGCCGCCAATATCTTCATTATGGGCATAAATGTTGGTTGCAACAAACACTTTGGCGCCATAACGTTCCGCGAACTCCACGCCTTCCTTCATCTCAGCAAAAGTGAAGTTATCGGCATTGGAACGAAGGCCGTACTTCTGCCCGCCAATATAGACCGCATCTGCGCCATAATGGACCGCAAACTTTAGTTTCTCCAAATTACCTGCCGGGGCAAGCAGCTCCGGTTTATCTAGACGATTTCTTTTCCCCGTAAAGCGGGGGGATGTTTTTGTGGTCACCTGCTTCACCTCCACAACTTCTTTAGGTGACAATTAATATACTTGTTCCTTATAGAAAAATCCGTACGAAAGCTCACGGGACGGATCCTGTACATTCACAATGCTATCCAACCATTCTTCGTTGAAGGCATAACCTTCCGGATCCTCGCAATAGGCATCAATTGCAGCACGATACGCTTTAACGACCGTTTCATTGTACTCCATTGATTTTAACAGCCCTTCAATCCGAAAGCTATCGATATTAACTTCCATTAGCTCATGTAAGTTCTCAATCATGCATAGATCATCAGAGCTCATAATATGGGTCCCGCCAGCATCCTCATAGATCGGGAAACGTTCATCCGGCCGCTCCGTTTCCACTAAATACAAGCCATCTTCCCGCTTGCCGTGAACCGGAACCTCCTTTGTTTCTCCATCCTTCGTCTGATGCTGGAAATAATTTTGAACAAGCGGACGCTTGGAATGATAAATGTTCGTTAAACCATGCACCTGTACCTGTACTTCAAGCGTCGTATTGGTTTTCACATCGATAACTTGATCCATATTAAGCTCACGTGCCAGAACGAACCTTGTTGCGCCGCGTCGTCCCCAATAATTCGCTGTCGCATAGTTCGTCGAAGTCATCTCCGCGTTCCAGTGCAGCTTCATGTTTGGCGCTTCAACGCGCGCAACCATCAAAACTGCTGGATCGCCGAACACTAAGCCGTCTACACCCGCTTCAGCCAAACTACGAATGTAGCCCGGCAAAGCGTCGACGGTTTCATTATCCATTAAGTTATTGACTGCTGCATATACGGAAACTTGATGGGAATGGGCAAGCTTTACTGCTTCCGCCATAAGTGCCAGGTCAAATTCACCCGGCAAGCGCATGCCGTAACGGGATTCACCCAGAAGGAATGCATCCGCACCCGCAGCAATGAGCCGCTTCATATCAGCAAGAGAACCCGCATCAACGAGCAGCTCCGGTTTTGTTGCCATTGTAAATCCTCCTATTGTCCAGCCGTTTGATTGCTCTTCTCGATGTTACGGTTATGCTCCTTGAGCGTTTCCGCAAACAGATGCTCGTGGCTGCCATCTTTCTTCGTCACATAGAAATAGTATTCCGTCTCTTTCGGGAAAAGCGCAGCTTCGATCGATTTCAAGCTCGGAGATGCGATTGGCCCAGGAGGGAGACCATTAACTTTGTACGTATTGTAAGGGCTGTCCACTTGCAAATCGTCAACAAGCAGCCGTTCTTTCTGTTTATCAAGCAAATATTGCACGGTCGCATCAATTTGAAGCGGCATGCCTTTCTTCAGTCGGTTGTAGATAATGCCTGCAACGATTGGACGTTCTTCATCCACGACAACCTCACGCTCGACGAGCGAAGCGATGGTCATCATACCATGAAAATCAATCTTATTAGCTGCAAGCGAATCCTCCCAATTCTCGGGAAGCGTGTCCAGCTTATGATCCAGCTCTTGAAGCAGACGTTTAATGATATCCTCCGGTTTGCTTGCAGTCGCAAGCTCATACGTGTCCGGGAATAAATATCCTTCTAAACGATGACGAAGGTCAGGATTCTTCGGAATATTCTTCACTGCATCCACGTCGCTCCACACTTGATCCTTATCTGCAAGCGCCATGAAATCCGCTTTCTTCGCATAACCTGCTTTATCTAGTGTTTCCGCTATTTGCTCAACCGTAAACCCTTCCGGTATCGTGAAACGCATGGTTTCTTCCTTTAACGTCTCTCCGGCATTTAATTTTGCAATAATGGAATCCTTATCCATCCCCGGTGACAGCTCGTACACACCGGCTTGAAAACGCGGTCCTTCGTTCTTGTAGCGCAAGTAATATTTAAAAATAAATGCATTGCGAATAACCCCTTGATCTTCGAGCACTTCAGCAAATCGAAATGGAGATGTCCCTTTCTTCAGCTCTACTTGAACAACATCGCCTGACGAAGCAGGCCGCAAGCCATTCCATATGTAGAGATAAAGACTTCCCGCAGTAATAAGCATTAAGCTGAGTATCGACACAATAACCCAGAATGTAATGCGTCCGCGTCTTGGTCCGGAGGGCCGCATGGCTCCCTCATTCGGCAAATCTTCTGAATTCTGATGCTCTGCTCTTCTCAAGCGACCTATCCTCCATTTCTATATCAGCGCGGAAAAAGGGCGACCCGGCGCCGCCCCTTCCGAACTCCTATAAGTAAAACCGGGCTCTTGCCGCCCTGTTTAAAGCTAGAGGTGCATGTTAAGGCTGATCTTCGCCTTCGAACAACAAATCGTCATAAGCTTCAGAAACAAGCTCCCACTCTTCATCGCTTTCAATGGATTCCAGCTCCGGCTCGGCGCCATCCTTGAATGTTATGCGGAAGAATGCGATTTCGTCTTCTTTCTGCATGTCATGCGATTGCAAACCGGCATAGGATTGGTCTCCCATTTGGAATTCGGCGATAATTTGGAATGGTTCCGTAGCGCCTTCTTCTCCAATGAGATCCACTTCCGTACCGTAGATGTCCTTCAGGACGGAAATACGTTTTATTTCAGACACGCTTTAAGCTCTCCCTTCGACTATGGACATCATATGAATCCAACAGATTCACGAGTCCTAGTCGTTATCGTCGATTTCGGCAAGAAGTGTGTTAAAGGTTTCTTCCACCATGTTCCACTCTTCTTCATCCTCAATGGTATACAGTTTCAAATCATCGCCGTCTTCTTCATAACGGAAAGCGTAGACTTCATCGGAGTCTTCATCTTGCTCGTCTTCGGAATCCACGTTGAGCGGAACCACCATCATATATTTCTGATCAGAGCCGTCTACCTCGAACTTCATGACTACCTCGAATTCTTCTTCGTTGCCGTCTTCATCCGGAATGTAGATGATTTCCGGCTCTTCAAACTGCATGTCGTCCTTTGTCATCGTTACCCTCACCTTTTCGTTTTAGAATCGAGATAATTTTGCAAAATTAGCGCTGCCGCCATTTTGTCCACCACTAACTTTCGCTTCTTACGGCTAACGTCAGCCTCGAGCAATGTACGCTCTGCGGCAACCGTCGTTAGTCGTTCGTCCCAAAGGTGTACGGGTACATTTAGCTTTTGCTGTAAATGTTGTGCGAATGCGATGCAAATTTCGCCACGCGGCCCGATGGTGCCATTCATGTTCTTCGGTAAACCGACTACAATCTCGGATACTTCGTGTTCAACCATAAGCTTGGCAATGGCTTCGTCTTCGCTGTTATCGCGGCGTTTCTCAACGACGCCTAAACCTTGCGCGGTCCAGCGGAATGCATCACTGACGGCAACGCCGATTCTGCGGTCACCGTAATCCAATCCCATAAGACGCATACGACAGATTGCCTCATTTCCTTGAAGGTAATTATTTGCTGTGCTGACTCAGGTAGGAACGGACCAGTTCTTCAATTAGCTCGTCTCGCTCTTTCCTGCGAATTAAACTTCTAGCATTGTTATGCCGTGGAATGTATGCGGGATCTCCGGACAATAGATAACCCACGATCTGGTTAATCGGGTTATAGTCCTTCTCGAGCAGCGCATCGTATACAGACAGCATAATTTCCCTCGAGGAAGCTTGAAGCCCTTCCGCCTTCACGTCGAATTTCATTGTCTTGTCCATCGAATTCATCGCCAGCACCTCACTTTCCAAGCCGCTTAACAGCCGTTTAATACTCTTATCATATCACACTTGATTGTGATAGAACCAGTTCTTCGGCAATTTGGAGCGCTTCACCCAATTTAGAAGGATCTTTTCCTCCGGCTTGGGCCATATCCGGCCGTCCGCCGCCGCCGCCGCCGCACGCCGCGGCTGCTTCTTTAATGATTTTGCCGGCATGGAAGCCCTTCTTCACGAGCTCTGGCGAAACAGCCACAACAAGGTTTACCTTGTCTTCTGCAACAGCGCCAAGCACGATTACCGCATTGCCCAGCTTCGTTTTGAGCTCATCCACGATACCGCGGAGCGCATCCATCGAAGGAGCATTAACTTCTGCAGCAAGCAGCGTGACGTCGCCTACTACCTTTGCCTTTGATTCCAAGGAACCCGCTTCGATACGGCTCAGCTTGCTTTGCAGCGACTCATTGTCGCGCGTCAGCTCTTTCACTTGACCGTGCAGCGCTTCGATGCGTTTAGGCACATCTGCGAGGTTTGTCTTCAACTGCGCAGCTGCTTGCTTCAACAGATCAAGCTGACTCTCCATGTACAGGTATGCATTACGGCCTGTTACAGCCTCAATACGACGTACGCCTGAACCAATACCGCTCTCGCTCACCAGCTTGAACAAACCGATTTGCGCGGTGCTTGTAACATGGCAGCCTCCACATAACTCAAGGCTGTACTCCCCTACGCGAACGACACGCACGACATCGCCGTATTTCTCGCCGAATAGTGCCATAGCGCCCATCTCTTTCGCCTCGGCAAGCGATTTGTAATCGATTTGGAGCGTCGTGCCCAGCCAAATCTGTTGATTGACGCGGCGTTCGATCTCCGTAAGCTCCTCTTGGCTGATGCTGCCAAAATGCGAGAAGTCAAAACGAAGACGATCCGGTTCTACTAGGGAACCCGCTTGATTAACATGCTCGCCGAGCACATCTTTGAGCGCACGGTGCAGCAAATGCGTTGCCGTATGGTTCTTGATCGTATCCTCGCGCGTTTGCGTCGAAACAGCCGCTTGAACCTGATCACCGACAGATACGGTACCGCTTGCTACAACTGCATGATGCACCGACTGTCCATGAGGAGCTTTGGTGACATTCTCGACTGTAAGCGTGAAGCCTTGGCCCGTAATCGTACCGCTATCGCCTACTTGACCGCCGCTCTCTGCGTAGAACGTTGTACGATCCAAGATAACAAGCACTTGGCTGCCTTCAACAGCTGAATTCACAAGAGCATCGCCACTCACGATCGCAATCACCTTAGCGCCTTCGAGCGTCAGATCCTGATAGCCCACAAATTCCGATTTCACAGTGAAGTCAGCAAGCGGTCCGCCTTGCACATTCATGCCGCCGGTGTCCTGACGAGCTGCACGTGCGCGTGTACGCTGCTCTTCCATCGATGCATCGAAGCCGTCACGGTCCACAGTCATGCCGTGTTCAGCGGCATAGTCTTCCGTCAGATCGAACGGGAAGCCGTACGTATCGTAAAGCTTGAACGCATCTGGACCGCTGATCAGCGTTTGACCGCCGGCCTTTGCCGTCTTCACAAGCTCACCCAGCAGTGCCAATCCGTCAGAAAGCGTTTCGTGGAAACGTTCTTCCTCTGTACGGATCACCTTCTCGATAAACTCGCGTTTCTCGACAACCTCCGGATAGTGGCCGCCCATAATGTCGCCAACTACTTTCACCAGATCATGCAGGAACGGACGATCCACACCGAGTGTTTTGCCGTAGCGCACTGCGCGGCGAAGCAAACGGCGGATGACATAACCGCGTCCTTCATTTGAAGGCATTACGCCATCGCCAACAGCGAACGCTACTGTACGGATATGATCGGCAATGACTTTCAGGGCGATGTCCGTATCCGCATTCGTATGGTACGTTACGTTTGCGATTTGACTGGTCCTGTCGATGATCGGACGGAACAGATCCGTATCGAAGTTGGAGTCTACGTTTTGCAGAATCGACGTGATTCGCTCCAGACCTGCGCCTGTATCGATGTTTTTATTCGGAAGCGGAGTATAGCTGCCGTCTTTATTATGATTATATTGCGAAAATACAAGGTTCCATACTTCCAGGAAACGTTCGTTTTCTCCGCCTGGCCAGCATTCCGGATCATTCAGATCGCCGAAAGCTTCGCCTCGGTCATAGAAAATCTCGGTACAAGGACCGCAAGGGCCTTCGCCGATGTCCCAGAAGTTATCTTGCAGACGATAAATGCGCTTCTCCGGAAGACCGATTTTCTCATTCCAGAAACGGAACGCTTCTTCATCTTCAGGGTAAACCGTGACGGAAAGTCGCTCCGGATCGAAACCGATCCACTCTTTACTGGTCAGAAACTCCCATGCCCACGTGATTGCTTCTTCTTTGAAGTAATCGCCAATCGAGAAGTTGCCCAGCATTTCAAACATCGTTTGGTGACGACGCGTTTTGCCGACATTCTCAATATCATTCGTACGGATACACTTCTGTGAGTTCGTAATCCGCGGATTGTCCGGAATAACGCGACCGTCAAAATAGGACTTCAGCGGTGCCATCCCTGCATTAATCCATAGCAAGGAAGGGTCATTATGAGGAACTAATGAAGCGCTGGGCTCAATCTTGTGCCCTTTGCTCTCAAAAAATGCAAGCCACTTGGAACGGATTTCACTTGCTTTCATCACGGTTCAGCCTCCAATTATAGAATAAAAACAAAAAAACGCCCCCAAAAAACAGGGACGAATCATTCGCGGTACCACCCTGGTTATCGCCCTAGCCGCCAAGAATGAGCAGCATAAACGATCTCCTTAGACAGACGTTAACGGGTCTGATCCGGTGAAGTTCATTCACACTCCGAAACCAGCCTTCAGTCATCCTTCACCCCTAGAATTCTCTCAGCCAACGCGGGCCCAATCGGCATACGCGAAGGAATTCTTTCTCTGCTTGGCGGTCTATGACCTACTACGGTTTCATCAACGTTTTTATTGATAGTCAGGCGTAATTGTCATAAGTATAGCGACTATTGGCATGGTCTGTCAAATCGTCTTTCGCCTAACATAATACGCGAAGATATGCTGCACGATGACCTTCACCGCGGCAAAGATCGGCACAGCCAATATCATCCCGACGATACCCGCCAGCTCCCCGCCAACCAACAGGGCGAAAATGATCGATAACGGATGCATATGCAGCGTTCTTCCCACCACCTGCGGCGAGATGATGTTCCCCTCGAGAATTTGGCAGAGGGTGTTCACGATTGCCACGAGCAGCATCATTTTGATCGACACAGTAGAAGCCACGATAAGCGCAGGTGCTGCGCCGAAGAACGGTCCAAGATAGGGAATAATGTTCGTAACCGCAACAACGCTTGCCAGAAGAAGCGGATACGGAATGCCGATGATCAAATAGCCGACATAAGCCAGTGTACCGACAATGACACAAACGAGAAATTGTCCCCGTATATAGCTGCCAAGCGCATGATCGATATCCTTGAGCAATCGAACCGCATGCTTCCGATGTGGTTTAGGCACATAGGTAAGCAGCGTCCGTTCAAACACCTCGAAATCCTTTAAGATGTAGAACGCCAGAAACGGGATAATAAACGCGATAAAAATCACATTAATCATTTCACCGATATTGTTGATGAAAGCAAAAATCGCATCAGATCCCTGCTTCTCCAGCTTATACAGCGACTTCTCTATTCCTGATCGGATGCTCTCCGGGAGAAAGGAGGAGTTGTTCAGGTCGTTGACCATACTCCGCGCCTGCATCGTGATATCCGGCATATGCCGATTCAGTTCCTTGAGCTGATCCATAAACATCGGAATGGCGTTCACAAGCACAACCGTAAGCGACGCGCAGAAAACAGCATATATAAGCAGTACCGCAATCGTACGAGGCACTTTGCGTTCATTCAGAAGGCTGACTATCGGATTGAGCACATACGATATGATCATCGCAATCAGAAACGGTGCCAGAACAGCACGCAAAAAAACGTAAATGTGGATGATGATCGGTTTTATCAGCAGCAATAGATATAGAGCCGTCAATCCCAAAATGAGATAGACAAGCCATGTAAACAGACGGTTGTTCGTAAACCGTTCCACGGCTTCACTCCCCCTCGACTCGCGATACCCTTTACTGTCAGTATATGTACAAGTTGTTCAATTCATCCTTCCGTTTATTCCGCTACGCCTGAAAACATAAAAGAGGCGACCTTGGGCAAGGTCGCCTCTTTTACTCCGCTTAGTTTGCATGAACCTGCGGCATTTCGTCTTCAAAAAACAGATCATCCAGTGAGCTTAATGTACCGTCTTCTTCTACTTGATAGACCGACATCTTGTCACCGTTAACTGTCAATTCAATGAAGCAGCCCCAGCAGTAATACTGGTGTGATCCGATCTTTCCGATATCCTTCGAACTACAATTTGGGCATTTCATCATACATTTCTCCCTATATCCGACTCAGAAACTGCGACCGGTGAGAGGAAAGCCTCACTTCCGGCCGGTACTATGATTACATTTTCACCAAGCATAACCTCATCAGCTTGCCGTGGAGCAGGAAGCCACTTGCGCCCTTCCATAATATCCGCGATAAATCCGTCAGTCAGCTCATATCCTACTATTTGTGTACCCTGTATCTCGTCAAAATAAACATCAGATACACGACCAAGTTGTTCTCCATCCACCGTAATGACGGGTAAATCCTTCAATCGGATCGATCCGGTATGAAAAGAGCGCTGAATTTCGGCTTGTTTGGTCTTCCGGACGGACGCTTCATTCATAATAATGACCGCATCCTCACCGCAAACCATTACTTCCTTCCAGATCACTGATTTCATCGCAGTCAGAAACCGTCTGCCGGCGTCCAATATGATTCCGCCAAGCTGCCAATGCTCATCAAACCATGCATCCTTCACATGTCCGACTTGCTTGCCGGCACTCATTTCGATGACAGGAAGACCAATCAAATGCTGTAAACGCAACATCGATGGCAGAGCCTCCTAGGCATTAGTACGAACGCGCTCCATAAAAGTTGCAACTTTCTTGGCGGCCAGTTCGAGTTCCTCCATAGTATTTCCCAAACCAAAGCTGAAACGTACAGCGGAAGCTTGTCTTTCTTCCGAAACATTCATCGCTATAAGCACATACGAGGGTTCGATGGCTCCTGATGTACAAGCAGACCCTCCGGATGCCGCTATCCCGGCCAAATCCAGATTCATCAACATCGACTCTGTGCTTATTCCTACAAAGCTCACATTCAGAATATGAGGAGCATAGTGTTCGGCATGGCCGTTGACGATAAGTCGATCTGCACCTGTAATCTCACGCAACCGCTCTATCCAAGTATAACGAAGTTTGTCCAAGAAAAGTTTCCGTTCTAACATCGAATTCACAGAAAGTTCAAACGCTTTGCCGAATCCGACAATGCCGGCGATGTTTTCGGTCCCTGCGCGCCGTTTGCGCTCTTGCGAGCCACCGCTTAGGAGCGGTTCCACAGTCGTGCCTTTACGGATATATAAAGCACCAATGCCTTGCGGACCGTTAATCTTGTGAGCCGAGAAGCTCATGAGGTCAACCGGAAGCTTACGCAAATCGATAGGAATGATGCCTAACGCTTGTACGGCATCAACATGTACAAGCACACCACGAGACCGGGCGAGTTCACCGATCTGTGCAATCGGTTGAATCGTACCGGTCTCATTGTTGACATACATGACGCTAATAAGCGCCGTATCAGCTTCGATCGCTTGTTCTACATCCGACACACTCACTAGGCCATGCTCATCTACCGGCAGAATCGTCACGCGAAATCCTTCGCGCTGTAACGCCTTGCAGGATTGGAGCACCGCTTGATGTTCCGTTGCGGACGTAATGATATGGGACTTGCCTTGTTTGCGGGCAGCTCTGGCAGCGCCAATGAGCGCTGTATTGTCACTTTCTGTTCCACCGCCGGTAAAGACCAGCTCAGCGGCCGTGCAGCCGATCCCGTGCGCAATGATATCGCGCGAACGGTTCACGAGCTGCCTTGCCGCACGACCGAAACTATGCGTACTTGAAGCATTGCCGGGAGTACCGGTCATAACCTCAAGCATCGCTTTCGCTGCTTCGGGATGCATAGGTGAAGTTGCTGCATGATCATAGTAAATTCGATCCATTATACAATCATCCTTAAATATAGAACATGTAGGAGTCCTGAGGCTCCTCTTCTTTATACGTTACGAGATCAGCGAGCGTTGTCGAATCAAGCACTTCAGCAATGCTGTCACGAATTCTGAGCCACAAATTCCGCTTGGCCGGGTCATCCTCTTCCGTGAAATCGACAGGAGAAATCGGCCCTTCCAGGATACGAATGACATCACCTGACGTGATTTCCTGCGGTTCCTTCGACAAAATGTAACCGCCGTAAGCGCCGCGAATACTCTTAACCAGACCCGCATTGCGTAGCGGTGCAATAAGCTGCTCGAGGTAATGCTCTGATAGATGATTCCGCTCTGCGATGCTCTTCAATGATGTTGGACCTTCTCCGAACTTACCTGCGAGCTCCATCATAATGGTTAGACCGTACCGGCCTTTGGTTGAAATTTTCAACTACGACACCTCTTCCCGGGCTAAACTGTATCTTATTTTAAATGCTGGAGCGATCATGGATTACAATTCATGGTATTCCCATATCATATCTATGTTAACATAATGGAAACAGAATTTGTTGAAAAAACGATGACACTTTCATGAAAATCATACGCAATCTATGCTACAATAGATGAATTGAATCGGTCGCACGGTGGAAATGATCCTCCGCAAGCGACTTTGAACTATCAAGGCGGTGGTATTAAGATGAGCAATTCTTCTATTCGAGTCGTTGTTGGCATGTCCGGCGGTGTGGATTCGTCCGTTACCGCATTGCTGCTCAAACAGCAGGGTTATGATGTCATAGGCATTTTCATGAAAAACTGGGATGATACCGACGAGTTCGGCCATTGCACGGCTGAAGAAGATGCGGAAGATGTTCGCCGCGTCTGTGACCAAATCGGCATTCCTTATTATACGGTAAATTTCGAGAAAGCTTATTTCGATAAGGTGTTTGCTTATTTCCTCGATGAATACCGTAATGGTCGTACGCCAAATCCGGATGTCATGTGCAACCGCGAGATCAAATTCGGCGACTTCCTACAGAAAGCGATGGAACTTGGCGCTGATTATTTGGCTACCGGCCATTATGCTCGCTTGGAGCGGACAGCTGACGGAGAAGCTAAACTGCTCAGAGGAGTAGACTCCAATAAAGACCAGACCTACTTCCTGCACGCGCTTCGTCAGGATCAGCTGGCCAAAGCGATGTTCCCCATCGGTCATCTTCCGAAGCCGGAGGTTAGAAGAATTGCCGAAGAATTCGGTCTTCATACGGCTAAGAAGAAAGACAGCACAGGCGTCTGCTTTATCGGTGAACGCAATTTCAAGGAATTCTTGAGCGGCTACCTTCCTGCTCAGCCCGGTCCGATGATTGACATTGAATCAGGTGAAACGAAAGGCCGTCACGATGGACTAATGTATTACACACTTGGGCAGCGGCAAGGGCTTGGCATCGGCGGCTCCGGCAATGGCGAGCCGTGGTTCGTCGCTGACAAAGATCTCAAAGAAAACATTCTGTATGTCGTGCAAGGCGATCAGCATGCAAGCTTGTATTCCACAAGCTTGACCGCAACCGGAATCAATTGGATTTCACCGCTTAAACCGGAAGGCTCACTTACGGTTACGGCGAAGTTCCGCTACAGACAAGCAGACCAAGCCGTCACATTGACGCTGCGCGAAGATGGCACAACTGGCGATGTTATGTTCGAGAAACCGCAGAAAGCTATTACTCCTGGGCAAGCCGTAGTCTTCTACGACGGTGATGTATGTCTGGGCGGCGGTACAATTGATATCGTGAATAAATAAGTTCGCATCTACATGAAGAAGCATCTCCGATCTGTTGATTTCGGAGATGCTTCTTTTTTATGAAATCAAACAAAAGCTGCCCCAAAGTCATCTTGCACTTTTGGGGCAGCCTATTATGCGTATAATGGCGGTTAGCCGGTTTCTGCTTGCAATTCGATACTTTCTTCTTCGATTCGGCTTCCTTGCTTGCGGATGATGATTCTGGATATCCGTAAGTGGTCGGTCTCCTCAATCACAAACTCAAAGCCGTCCGGATGCACGACACGTTGGCCTTTAGACGGAGGATTCTCGATTTGTGCGTAGAACCAGCCGCCGATCGTATCGTAATCGTCGCTTTCGATTTCCAATCCGAAGTAGCTGTTTACCTCTTCAATCAGCATCATGCCGTTGATCGAATGGGATTGGTCATCTCTTGGCTCGATATCGGGGCGTTCTTCATCAAATTCATCCTGAATTTCACCGACGATTTCTTCCATGATATCCTCAAGCGTTACAAGTCCGGACGTTCCGCCATATTCATCGATAAGAATGGCGATTTGGGTCTTCTTCTTCTGCATCAGCTTAAGCAGGTTGCTGATTTGCATGGAATCAGGCACTGTAGTCATTGGACGTGTAATCGTGCGAATATCCGGCAAGCCTTGATGTGTTACTTTAAGTAAGTCTTTAATGTGGACAAATCCGATGATATTGTCCTTGTCGCCGTCGCAAACCGGATAACGAGTATGCATTTCTTTAAGCGCAATGGCCTGGTTCTCGTCGAACGACAGATTGGCATATAAGCATATCATTTCGGTACGTGGAATCATAATCTCCCGCGCATGGGTTTCGGCAAAATCAAATATATTATCGACAAGCGTTAGCTCCGTATTATCAATTAGTCCGGATTTATGACTTTCTTTCATCAGGATGCGAATTTCTTCTTCGGTGTGGGCGGATTCATGTTCTGCCGCAGGCTCAATACCAACGCGCTTAAGCAACCAGTTGGCTGTACCATTAAGCAGATAGATAAACGGATACATGATTTTGTGAAAACCTATGAGCGGCATAGCCGTCCATAATGTTACCGTCTCAGCTTTGCGAATCGCAAACGTTTTGGGGGCCAATTCTCCAAGTACAATGTGTAACACCGTAATGATTGTAAATGCAATAATAAAGGCAACCGTATGAATGGCCACTGGGCTAAAATGGAACTTCTCCAACAAAGGCTCAAGCATCGCTGCAATGGCAGGCTCACCGACCCAACCAAGACCAAGTGATGCCAACGTAATTCCAAGCTGACAGGCCGATAGATACGCATCCAAATTACTAGTTAGTCTGGATGCAAAATGGGCACGGCGATTGCCGTCCAGCGCCAGTGAATCAATCCGGCTGCTTCTTACTTTCACCATGGCAAATTCCGCAGCTACGAAAAAACCATTCAAAAAAACGAGAAAAACGATTAAAAGTAAGTTCAAAAATATGGGTAACGGGTCACTACTCAACGATTCCCTGTTTGCCGCAATTGCGACGAACAGGTGCACCTCCTTCTGGGACTTAAAATTATAAAGAAACGTTATAATACTAGAGTAGTCGATGAAGCAACTTTACGTCAAATGCCGTCATCCCACCTTCTGGCCCGTATTCGCGGTTCTAGTTATGTTTATTCCATAAAGGTCGGCCTTTATGCGCTATTTTCTAGCTCCTGCTTACGTTTTTGAGGATTCAGCTGTTATTTTGGTCATTTCCGCCGCTCCTGATTTTGTCGAATCTTGTCCTCCATCCCCTGATTGGTGGCATGGTAGAACGTTTTCTTCGCTATCCGTTCAGGCAAATACACCTGTTTCACATAGTGGCCAGGGTAATCATGCGGATACTTATAACCAACATGCCCAAGACGTGCAGCACCGCTGTAGTGTGTGTCTCTCAAGTGATGCGGTACTTCGGCTGCTCCAAGCTGCTCGATAGCATTCATCGCGTTACCGATCGCGACAGCCGCGGCATTGGACTTCGGACTTTCCACAGCAAACAGAATCGCCTGTGTAATATTGTATTTCGCTTCCGGCCAGCCAATCTTATGATACGCATCCATGGCCGTCACCGCTTGAACCATCGCCTGCGGATTCGCAAGCCCGATATCCTCGCTGCAAGCCACGATCAGCCGCCGTATGAATGTCATCGGATCCATGCCCAGCTTCTCGACCGCATACAGAAACCAGAATAAAGCAGCATCGCTGGATCCCCGAACACTCTTATGGAAAGCAGACAAGACGTCGTATTGTGTCGATTCATCTGCGCGAATGATCGGCTTACGGATGGACTCCTCCGCCACTGCCAACGTTACAATAACCGAGCCATCCGGTTGAGACGGCGTCGTCACGGCTGCCAGCTCAAGCGCATTCAGCGCGCGGCGAATATCTCCGCCTGCCATCGAGGCCATGTGCTGCAGTGCTTCATCCTCGACAGTTAAATCCATGAATCCAAGTCCACGATCTCGGTCTGCCAGTGCACGGCGCATTGCAGTGAGTGCATCCTCGCGCGTCAGCGATTCCAGCTGAAACAGCGTTGATCGAGATAGGAGCGCTCCATTCACATAATGAAATGGATTCTCCGTAGTAGCCCCTATGAAGATAATGATCCCCTGCTCCACTGCCGGCAGCAGCGCGTCCTGTCTTGCCGAGTTGAAGCGATGCACCTCGTCTAAGAACAGTATTGTTTTGCGGCCATACATCGACTTGGTGATCCTTGCCTGCTCGATTACTTCCCGTACGTCTTTGACGGACGCATCCACGGCATTCAGCTTCACAAACTCCCCTTGCGTGCGTTTCGAAATGATATGTGCCAGGGTCGTTTTGCCGCAGCCTGGGGGGCCATACAGCAGAATGGATGTAATTTGATCCGCTTCAATCGCGCGTCGAAGCAGCTTGCCGGGTCCGACAATATCGGACTGGCCTATATATTCTTCAATCGTTTGAGGGCGCATACGATCTGCAAGCAGCTTCGCTCGCGGTGCTTGTTCCTCATTCTGATAGGTAAATAAATCCATCGCTCACCCATTCCTTTCCTGCCTATCATAGCACACTAGCACAAACGTTCGCTATCAAGGTGCGCAGCTGTTATACGCAAGAAGACCTTCCCCTGTACGGAGAAGGTCTTCTGAATCGGTTAGCGATGATTAGCCAAAAAACGTCTGGAAGAGCAAATAGATGTTCAATCCGGCAATGACGATGGCAACAAACCACGCGAGTATTTTGAGCCAAAGCGGGTTAGCAAACTTACCCATCTTCTGTTTGTCGCTTGTGAATTTAACAAGTGGGATGACCGCAAATGAGAGCTGCAGCGACAAGATGACTTGACTCAGAATAAGCAGCTGCGCTGTTCCGCTTGCACCGTACAGCCAAGTTACGATAACGGCCGGGATGATTGCAATGAGCCGCGTAATCAATCGTCTCAGCCATGGAGCCAGTCGAATGTTCAGAAAACCTTCCATGACGATCTGACCTGCGAGCGTGCCGGTCAAGGTGGAATTCTGGCCGGCTGCGAGCAGCGCTACCCCGAACAATACACTTGCCGCCGTTGTTCCCAGCATCGGTGCCAGCAGGTGATAAGCTTCGCCAATCTCCGCGATCTCGGTATGACCTGCCGCATAGAAGCTAGCCGCAGCAATAATGAGAATAGCTGCATTAATGAATAATGCGAAGAATAATGCAATTGTGGAATCCCAAGTCGAATATTTAATCGCTTGGCGTTTACCAAGCTCCGTCTGTTCGAATTGACGCGTCTGTACGATAGATGAGTGCAAGTACAGGTTATGCGGCATGACTGTCGCGCCTAGTATGCCAATCGCGATGTAGAGCATCGCTGGGTTCGTTACAATCTCCGAGCTTGGAATAAAACCCTTCATGACTTCGCCGACTTGTGGCTGCGACCAGAAGATTTCAACCAGGAAACAGCCGCCGATGGTGACGATCAGCACGATTACAAGCGCTTCTATATATCGGAAACCCTTATTCTGCAGCAGTAGTATGAGCAGTACATCCAGTACCGTTATTATGACCCCTGCTATAAGCGGTATGCCAAACAATAAATTCAGAGCGATCGCAGTTCCGATAACCTCTGCAAGATCACAAGCAGCTATTGCAAGCTCACAGAGCACCCAAAGCGACATTGCGACAGGTTTGCTGTAATGGTCCTTACACGCTTGCGCCAGGTCGCGTCCTGTGACGATGCCAAGCTTCCCGGCAAGTGCTTGAAGCAGAATCGCCATTAGATTGGATAATAAAATGACGGATAAGAGCGTATAGCCGAACTTTGAGCCGCCCGCTAGGTCGGTCGCCCAATTGCCCGGATCCATGTAGCCGACGGCTACGAGGTAGCCCGGTCCGGCAAAAGCTAGAAATTTGCGAAACCACGAACCGTTCTTCGGAATCTTCATGGAACGGTACACTTCAGGAAGTGTATTCGACGTTCTTTGATTTCGCCAGCCTTTCTCAGCTGCCAGCGGAGTCGATTGTTCACTCATTGTTCTCACCTCATGTAAACACTAATATGTCGTATATCACTTACACATATGCAGGACTGAAACTGTTGTTGCCTAATTACATTGTACACATACAAAAAAGTTTGTCAAAGGCAACTTTTGTTGACTAGGACAAAACTCCGCGCAAAAAAAGCCCGAATCTTCAGGATCTACCTGCAGATTCGGGCTTCTGATTATTATTTATCCGATGGGCGTTTCAACTGTTTTTCCAGCTTTTCCGCCATTTCATTAATGCGTTTCGTACGTGTCACTTCTTGCTTTGCTTCATTGATCCAGCGAATGTACTCTTTGCGATGCGAAGGAGCAAGCTCTGCGAAGAACGCTGCTGCTTCAGGCTTTGTCGCAAGTGCTTCCGTGACGTCATCCGGAATAACCAGTTCTTTCACTGCAGTAGTCGTCGTACGGCCGATATCAGCAGCACGGCTAGCTCTCGCTGAGGTTTGCACCATACCTACAGGACGGAAGCGCATAGCTGACCAAGTCTCATCGACAGACACAAGTGATACGCCTTCCCAGCCTTCTTCCTTGACGACTTTCCAGCCGCGGTCGCGGTTAATGTCTGTCCGAATTTTGGCCGTTCCTTTCGGGTAGCAAATCCAGAGTAGACCTTCTTTCTTGACCGCTTTAAGCGCCTTAGGTGCATGTTCATTCAAGCTTGCAATGTCCTTTGCGAACAGCATGACAAAATCATAGGTACCGCTGTCCATTTCATCAAAAGCCTCGTGATCCTCAACACCCAGCTCTTCCTCATAAGAAGGAGCAGGCGCTTCCAGTACCGCAATGCGCATATCGAGCGATAGACGTAATTTGTTAACGAGTTCCGCATTCATCTAGGAAATACCTCCTTTAGCGAGCAAGTCTTTCACCACTACACTCACCATAATTAGTCCCGCAACCGGAGGGACAAAAGCATTGCTGGCCGGCGGCTGCTGTGCCTTGCGAATTTCAGGCGCATTCTCAGGCACGATACGCTGCGTGACATCCTCACGGGGCTTCATCGGCTCTTCCGTCGAGAATACAACCTTAACGCCCTTCTTGATGCCATCTTTGCGCAATTTCTGGCGAACGACGCGTGCAATCGGATCCATCGAGGTTTTGGAAATATCCGCTACCTGGAACCTAGTCGGATCCATTTTGTTCGCTGCCCCCATACTGGAGATGATCGGGATTTGGCGCTCCAAACATTGTTTGATCAGATGGATCTTGTAGGCTATCGTATCCGAAGCATCCACAACGTAATCCAGCGGATATTCGAAAAGCTTCTCATACGTTTCTTCCGTGTAAAACATCCGCAGCGAAATGGCATCGCATTCCGGATTGATCAGCTTAATGCGATCGCGCATGAGGTCTGCTTTGGGCTGGCCGACCGTCGTTGTGAGCGCATGAACCTGGCGGTTAATGTTCGTAATATCCACCACATCTTTGTCGATGAGTATAATGCGGCCAACGCCTGTCCGTGCAAGTGCTTCTGCGGCAATCGCACCGACACCGCCGATACCGAGCACCGCAACCGTGCTGCCCTTCATCAGCTCCAGACCTTCTGGACCGATGGCGAGCTCCGTTCGTGAAAATTGGTGCAGCATAATGGAAATACACCTCTTGGCTTAAATTTGTTCCTGCTCTATAAACATAAAGAATCCGGCTCTCGCCGCTACACGCGGACGAAAGCCGGTTGTTGGATTAGTTAGTTTGCTGTGCGGAAGCACCGGCTGCTGCAGCCTCAGGCTGTTTTGCAGGCTTTTGAATGGTACGGATATGCAACTGTTGCAGCTGAGAGATGTCCACTTCGGATGGCGCATCGCTGAGCAGGTCTGTTGCACTTGCTGTTTTAGGGAACGCGATCGTTTCACGAAGATTCGTGCGTCCGGCCAGCAGCATCACAAGGCGGTCAAATCCGAATGCAAAGCCGCCGTGCGGAGGCGTTCCGTAATCGAAAGCATCGAGCAGGAAGCCAAATTTCTCATGCGCCTCTTCAAGGGAGAAGCCAAGTGCTTTGAACATAAGCTCTTGAACGTCACGTTTGTAGATCCGCATCGAACCGCCGCCAACCTCGTAGCCGTTAAGAACAAGGTCGTATGCTTGTGCGCGGATAGCGCCCGGATCTGTTTCGAACAGCGGTAGATCTTCTTCGTTTGGACGTGTGAACGGATGGTGTTCCGCTACATAACGTTTCGCTTCTTCATCGTAGCCGAGCAGCGGGAAGTCAACAACCCACTCCAGCTTGAATTTGGACTCATCGATCAAACCAAGCTGTTTACCGATCTTCAGACGCAGATTGCCCAGTACATCCGCAACGACTTTCTTCTTGTCCGCAGAGAACAGCAGCAAATCGCCTTCTTCTACGCCAAGACGCTCCGTCATCGCCGCGATTTCTTCAGGCTTGAAGAATTTCACGATCGGACCGCGCCATTCGCCTTCCTTCACTGTCACCCAAGCCAAACCCTTACCGCCGTAACGCGCTGCGAACGGTTGCAGATCATCAAGCTCTTTACGGCTCCAGCTTGCACAGCCCTTCGCGTTCAGCACCTTAACGACGCCGCCGCTTGCGCTGACGGATGCAAATACTTTCACGTCACTGCTGGCTACGATATCTGTAATGTCTTCCATCTCCATGCCAAAACGCAGGTCTGGCTTATCGGAGCCGTATTTGTTCATCGCATCTGCATGCGTAATACGTTGGAATGGCGTAGGAATTTCAACGCCAACGGTTTCACGGAACAATTTAACGACAAGCTCTTCCATCAGGTTCAGCAGTTGATCCTGCGACAAGAAGGAAGTCTCGATGTCGACTTGCGTGAACTCCGGCTGACGGTCTGCACGAAGATCCTCATCGCGGAAGCAGCGCGCGATTTGGTAGTAGCGCTCTAGGCCACTAACCATAAGAAGCTGTTTGAAAATTTGCGGCGATTGCGGCAGCGCGAAGAATTCGCCCGGATGAACACGGCTTGGAACCAAGTAGTCACGTGCGCCTTCCGGTGTGCTCTTCGTCAAGATCGGTGTTTCAACGTCGATAAAGCCTTGACCGTCCAAGTAGTCGCGGAACACTTTTGCCGCTTTGGAGCGAAGAAGAAGCGTCTTCTGCATTTCAGGGCGACGCAGGTCCAGGTAACGATATTTCAGACGAAGCGACTCATCGACTTCAACACCATCCTCGATTGGGAACGGAGGCGTCTTCGCAGCATTCATGATTTCGATTTCCGTCACGCGGATTTCAATTTCACCTGTCGAGATGTTTTTGTTTACCGTCTCGGCATCACGTTCGACCACTTGGCCGCGAACGGCAAGCACGAATTCATTACGAGCACGGTCTGCAATTGCAAGTGCGTCGCCCGAGAAATCAGGGTTGAATACGATTTGTACGATACCGGTACGGTCGCGCAGGTCGATAAACAATACTCCGCCAAGGTCGCGGCGGCGTTGTACCCAGCCGTTCAATGTAACCGTTTGTCCTACTTCCGCTTTCGTCAGTGTTCCACAAGAATGAGTTTTCAACATCATGATAGGTTAGAGGCTCCTTTTATAATGGGATTATAGGGCAATGCCTTATTTCAAAATTTCATCAGCAAGCTGATCAAGCGCAACCGATTGCTGTTCGCCGGTCGTCATGTTCTTCAGCATGATTTCACCGCGGCCCAGTTCGTCGTCGCCGAGAATGGCTGTGAAACGAACTTGAAGGCGGTCAGCAGACTTCATTTGCGCCTTCATTTTACGACCTTGATAATCCCGCTCCGCTGAGATGCCGCGCATTCTCAGACCGTGCAGCAGACGCGTCACTTCGCGATCAGCCGCCTCGCCAAGTCCTACCATGTACACATCAACCTGATGCAGGTTATCGAGCTGTACGCCTTGACTGTCAAGCAGCATAACCGTACGCTCCAGACCAAGCCCAAGGCCAACGCCCGGTTGATCCGGTCCGCCGATATCGGCTACAAGGCCGTTGTACCGGCCGCCGCCGCCAATGGTATCGATAGCTCCGATACCTTCAGCTTTGTACTCAAATGCCGTGTGCGTGTAATAATCAAGACCGCGCACAAGACGCGGATTGATGTAGTACGGAATATTCATTCCCGTCAGATGCGTTTGCAGCGCTTCGAAGTGCGTGCGGCACTCCTCGTCCAGGCTATCCAGAATGGAAGGCGCTTCTTCAAAACGATGCTGATCTGTCTTGCAATCCAGCACGCGCAGCGGGTTACGATCCATACGCGATTGGCAATCCTTACACAGGATCTCGCGCATTGGCTCTAAGAAACCAAGCAGCTTCTCGCGGAATACTGCACGAACAGCCGGTGTACCTACGGAATTGATTTCAACGCGAACGTCCTTCAATCCCACTTCGGCGTAGAAGGTATAACCCAGTGCAATGACTTCCGCATCCAGCGCAGCATCTACAGCACCAAGCGCTTCGATGCCGAATTGGTGAAACTGACGGTAACGCCCTGCTTGCTGACGCTCATAACGGAACATTGGCCCGATATAATACAGCTTCGTCAGGTCAGGCTCGCCATACAGCTTGTTCTCGACATACGCACGAACAGCGCCTGCCGTACCTTCCGGACGCAGCGTTAGACTGCGATTACCACGGTCGGTGAACGTGTACATTTCTTTCTCCACGATATCCGTCGTTTCACCGACACCGCGCTTATACAGCTCCGTCATTTCAAACATTGGCGTGCGGATCTCACGGAAGTTAAAGCGACGGCAAATCTCACGCGCTTTGCTCTCGACAAACTGCCATTTCTCTACCGAGCCCGGCAAAAAGTCCTGCGTGCCCGGAGGCTTCTGAAAGCCCATGTCCATTCCCCCTAAAAAGTGATGCTATCCAGGATAATCATCAAAAAAAGCCCTCGTCCTCCGCCTCAAAAAAGGCAAAGGGACGAGAGCTTGTTAGATACAAAGCTACCGTGGTACCACCCACATTCCGAATCAATGCAATTGATTCGCTTCAATCGGTTAACGCCCGACTACGCAATACAGCTAATGAGCAAGCATATAGCCTGCAGGTTCACCGCATGTCCTCTGGGAAGTCTGTCCGCTCAAGCACGCCAAGGATTCTTCCAGCCATGGAATCCCTCTCTGAATCGGTGCGGGTAGAACGAATCGGTCCCTTCAACGGATCGACATAATATAACCTTTATTGTATCGTTCACATCACCATGTGTCAATAGATTAACACACAATCATTTCCACTCCATTATGCCCACTCCACGCCGCTGCATACCTGCTCTTCGCTTTTCGCACACGATCTTGCTCTAAGGTCGCGATAGCGGCCGTCTCGATCCTGCTCTTCGCTGTTAGGTCACGCAGTGACCAAAACTAACTTCCCCGCGGGCTACGAGCGGGCCTCCAGGTTACCGTGCGATTGGCAAAGCCGCGAGCACCTGGTAACCATCCCGTCCCTTCCGCGCCGAAAGTAAAGCGTGTCCCGTATGGGACGAAAGCGAGCCTAAGCACATACCTGATCACATGCGCCTCTGAGGCGGCAACGTTATGATGGTCCCGTGAGGGACACCAGGTCGATAAACCCCGCCAAAAGTTAAGCGTGTCCCGTATGGGACGAAAGCGATCCTGCGCACCAATTGATACTCGCGAGCGGTACTCTGTAACTCCGACGTTATTCCAATTCCGGGTGTCCAGAGGGACGGGTCCCTTGGGGTCCCCCTTCTAGGGGGATTTAGGGGGTCAGCCAGCCCAGCAAAAGAAAAAGGACCTACAAACAAGTTGTAGGTCCATCAAAGTAATATATTCAAAAAAGGGGGTCGAGGTTCATTATAGCCCAGCTTTGTTAGAGAATCATTTTAAACACATTACAGTTTAGTTACAAAAAATAAAGCGATTTCTTATGTTTCTTTCCATTTCGGACAGCAAAGGACGGGGCGCTTCGACAAGGAAGCGGCCCGTCCTTCCTGTTCAGCTACATATGCTCGCCAACCGGAGAACGCCTAGGCGTTGCAGCGAAGCCGCCAAAGTCAGCGGATGCTTCAATATTTTCTTCCATTTCTGCGAAAATCAGCGCTTCGCGGCGATCCGCATGAAGCAGCCTCCGCGAAATCCGTTCGACACTCTGCTCCTTGCGAGACTGATGCATAACGAGAATCCCTCCACCGTTGTCGTGCACGAATAGAGCTGTGCACTTCTAAGGCTAGTGTTCCCGTTCGAACCTATTCTAACACTCCAACCAAGAGAGTCTTGGCTTAAGCTTTACTGTCAATAATCAAGGTAACCGGTCCCCAGTTGGTCAATGCGACATCCATCATCGCACCAAATTTGCCGGTTTCCACAGCTAGTCCACCTAATTGGAGCTGCTTATTGAATGCGTCATATAGAGCTTCTGCTTGTTCCGGTCGTGCAGCAGCCATGAAATTCGGTCGTCTACCCTTTCGGCAGTCGCCATATAGAGTAAACTGCGATACCGAAAGAATCGCCCCGCCTACGTCTTTGACGGAATGATTCATTTTACCTTCTTCGTCCTCAAATATACGTAAGCCCGCAATCTTCTCCGCCATCCAGCGGATATCGGATTCATCATCCTCATGGGTAATGCCTACGAGCAGCATCAATCCCATATCGATCGAACCGACCGTTTCCCCATCTACGGTAACGGACGCCTGTTTGCTGCGTTGAACAACTACTTTCATAACCGAACGAACTCTCCCTGCTGAAACAAGATCAATAGCTTCTGTTATTGCATAATCCGCTGCACGGAATAAATATCTTTCACCCGTTTAATACGTTCCACCACGGACTGTAAATGCTCGATATTACGAATCAGAACCGTCATATGGATCATGGCGAGTTTGTTCTTGTCCGAACGTCCGGAGACGGCGGAAATATTCGTTTTGCTCTCCGACACGGCTTGCAGCACTTCGTTGAGCAATCCCGGACGATCATGACCGGTAATTTCGATATCAACGCTGTAGTTCGCCTCAACGGATTGTTCCCAATCCACCTCGATTACGCGAGCAGCCTCTTCACCATCCGCATTTGGGCTCACATTCAAACAATCCAAACGATGGACCGATACACCGCGTCCGCGTGTAATGTAACCGACAATGGCATCGCCCGGTACCGGGTTACAACAGCGTGCGAACCGGACAAGCAGATTGTCTACCCCTTTGACAGACACGCCATGCGTCGGACGGGTTTTGCGAAGCGACGGAGAGGATTTCATCTCCTTCATCTCGTTCGTAAGCTCGATCTGATTCGCCTCTTCGGCTTCCTTGCGCATTTTCTCTGTCAGCTTCGTCACGATCTGTGCAGCGGTAATCCCGCCAAATCCAACAGCAGACAGCATATCGTCGATATCGTTAAACGTAAATTTATAAGCCGCTTCCTGCAGCTGTGAATCAGACATGAAGCTCGACGCTTCAAGACCCAGACGTTTGAGCTCGCGCTCAATGTTGTCACGGCCTTTTACAACGTTCTCTTCGCGTCTTTCTTTCTTAAACCACTGCTTGATTTTGCTGCGCGCATGAGACGATTGTGCAATCTTGATCCAGTCCTGGCTTGGGCCGTACGAATGCTTCGAGGTCAAGATCTCAACGATATCGCCGGTCTTCAGCTTATAATCGAGCGGAACGATTCGGCCGTTAACCTTGGAGCCGATGGTACGATTCCCAACCTCGGTATGAATTCTGTAGGCAAAATCAAGCGGCACCGCGCCAGCCGGGAGCTCGAATACTTCCCCTTTGGGCGTAAACACAAATACAAGATCAGAGAAAAAGTCCATCTTCAGCGATTCGACAAATTCGGAAGCATCGCTGGCTTCATGCTGAAGCTCGATGATTTCGCGGAACAAGGTCATTTTCTCCTCGAACGAACCACCTGGTACGACGCCGCCTTCTTTGTATGCCCAGTGGGCAGCGATCCCGAATTCAGACGTACGATGCATATCCCATGTCCGAATCTGCACTTCTGTCGGCTCACCGGTAGGTCCGATGACCGTCGTATGGAGGGACTGGTACATGTTCGCCTTGGGCATCGCAATATAATCTTTGAAACGGCCGGGCATCGGTTTCCATAACGTATGAATGATACCAAGCGTTGCGTAACAGTCTTTAATATTGTCAACGATGATCCGAATCGCCAGCAGATCGTAAATTTCTGTGAACTGCTTGCTGCGTGCGGTCATCTTCTTATAAATGCTGTATAGATGCTTCGGACGACCGGAAATGTCGCCTTCGATCCCCATATCCTCAAGCTTCTCCGTGATTCGGGTAATGACATCTGCGATGTATTGCTCCCGCTCCGCACGTTTCTTCTTCATGAGATTGGCGATGCGATAGTATTGCTGCGGATTCAAATAACGAAGCGCAATATCCTCCATCTCCCACTTGATGGCCGAGATCCCTAGCCGGTGAGCGATCGGACAGAAAATTTCCAGCGTCTCGTACGCGATACGCCGCTGCGCTTCCTCGGATTGATATTTCAGCGTCCGCATATTATGAAGCCGGTCAGCCAGCTTGATGAGGATAACCCGCATGTCCTGTGCCATCGCAACGAACATCTTGCGGTAATTCTCGTTCTGTTGCTCTTCCTTGGAGCGGAATTGAATCTTCTCCAGCTTCGTGAGTCCGTCTACGACAGCCGCGCAAGCTTCACCGAAACGGGTTCTGACCTCTTCAAGCGGGACAGTTGTGTCTTCAACGACGTCATGAAGGAGCGCAGCGATAATCGACAACACGTCCATCTGCATGTTGACGAGAATTTCAGCTACGGCGACAGGGTGTAAAATATACGGCTCTCCCGATTTACGCACCTGCCCGTGATGAGCTTGATCGGCAAATTCGTACGCTTCTTTAATCCGTGTCAAATCTTGCTCCTTCATATAGGTCGATGCTTTGTCGAGTAACTGCTCTATGCCCATGAATGTCCCTTTCCGGAAAAGCACGCTGCCTCGCGTTTTGCTTCCCAAATCAATTAAAGTGATGACGCCCGAGTTTTCCTATTATTATGCCTGTTTCAAAGCCTTTCCGTCAACCTCTCGCTATGCAGCCATATAGGCAGGTATAGAGAACGCCGGACCACAGAAGGATTCCCCTTCCGAGTCCGGCGCCATGGTGTGCAGCAGCGATTAATACTTCATTAGTGAGAAAATGTCGATTCCATCAAGCTTCTTGCGGCCATCTAGGTAACCGAGCTCAATCAAGAATGCGGCTCCGACCACTTCGCCGCCTAGCTGGCGAATAAGGTTGATCGTAGTTGCAATCGTACCGCCTGTAGCAAGAAGGTCGTCTGCGATCAGCACGCGTTGACCCGGTTTGATCGCATCCGTGTGAATGGCAAGTTTGTCATTGCCGTACTCCAAATCGTAGCTGGCTTCGATTACTTCGCCCGGCAGCTTGCCGCTCTTACGAATGGGGACAAAACCAGCTCCAAGTGTTACAGCGAGTGGCGCACCGATGATGAAACCGCGGGCTTCCGGTCCAGCAACCAAATCGATTTGTTTGTCGGCCACTGCTTGACGAATAGCATCAATTGCATGTGCGTAGACAGGTCCGTTGTTGGTCAGTGTTGTGATGTCCTTGAAGCGGATTCCCGGCTGTGGGTAGTCTTGAATGATGCGGATGTAGTCTTTGTAATTCATGAAATAACGACTCCTTCATTTAGGTGTAATAATGAGTTCTGAACTTCTTTGATAATCCAATCGGTCAACCGTTTAATCGGTGCGCTGATGATTTCGTTCCATTCTGCAGCACGCTGCGCATCGCGATATTCCGCCGAATGCGATAGCTCTCTCTTAACCGTGACAGGGCTAAGCTTTACTTGCCCCTCTTCCGTGTGAATAAATTCCAATTCCGTAAACACCTTCAACATGAACGTAATCGTCGATTCACCGGTTCCGCTTAGCTTAGTTACCAATTGTTTACTTATGCCCTCTTCATCAAGCGGGCATTCACGACGCAACAATTTATACATGTCTCCGAACTGCTCCCGGGTTGGGAACGACGGCCTTGCAAGGTTTGTGTCGTAATGAAGATGGACGGCTTCCAGGCCTTCACAAGCTGCAAGGACATAAGATAGTTTCTCAGCGGATGGAGGACGGCCAAATACGAATAAGTGAGAGCATGAGATCTTCTGCTGCTGCACAAATGCATCATAAGTCATGAATGAGACATCTGCCCTTGCTTCCTGCGAAGTTTGAGCCGCAGCTTCGAGCCAAGCTTCACTTGGAACCAGTACAATCGGTACTCTGTAACTGCCTGCAGCAAGTTGTTTCTTAAGTGAAGAAAGCGATTCACTGCCGGCATCCCCACGTTTATCGAAGATTTGAATATGCGGTACTCGCAAATCGTTCACCATAAACTGCGCTTTTCGCTGACCGTTCCACTCGTTAACCGAAAGCTCCCCAACCAGCTCGATGGAAGCGCCATGCGAGAGATGCTCAGTGAGATGCCCGCTGCCGAAGCAGATCGCATCGAGCATTTTACCTTGTCCGCTGATCGACAGCTTCAAATGCTTGCTCTCTTTCCCCATCGCTTTGCGATCGGCAAGTGTAACGCCTGTGAGAAGCAGCTTCGGTGCTTCATTGCCGATACCGAATGGTTCCAAGTGAGCGAGTTGCTCTCTAACGCGCAATGTTGCATCTTCCATTTTGCAGCTCAGGTCGATCATTGTTTTGGGAATCCAGTCTTCCTCCGTTAGCCAGCTGTCAGCAAGAGCACCGAGCTGCGCTTCAAAGGCTTCCAGGTTGTCACGGTGCAAGGTCATCCCGGCCGCAGCTTGATGGCCCCCGTAATGATCCAGCAATGCATCACATTCGGTTAATGCCGCATGCAGATCATAGCCTTCAATGGAACGAGCAGAGCCTTTGCTTTTGCCCGTCACGGTGTCGATTCCGAGAATCAGTGTCGGTTTATAGTATTTTTCAATAAACTTGGATGCTACGATGCCGACAACACCAACGTTCCAACCTTCACTTGCAAGCACGATAACAGAAGGCTCCGGAACGCCTGCTTCTGCGGCAGCTTTACATTTAGCCGTCCACATTTCCTGCGCTTCTTGCACGATCGTCTCTACAATGAGCTGCCTTTGACGGTTTAACGCATCCAAGCTGATTGCACTCGCTGCTGCGGATTCATGATCGGTTGAGGTAAGCAGTGCCACAGCCTGCTGTGCATGCTCTAGTCTGCCCGCTGCATTGATCCGCGGCGCCATCCCAAATGCCACATTCGACGATACCAGTGATGCCAGCTCGATGCCTCCGACCTCGGCCAGTGCTCGGAAGCCCGGTTTCTCGGTTTGACGAAGCTGCTCCAGACCCAGTCTGACAAGTACGCGATTCTCATCCTTAAGCGGCATAAGGTCGGCAATTGTGCCGAGCGCGACTACATCTGTCCATTCAATCGGTGGCTCGTCCAGCAGCGCCTGCGCAAGTTTAAACGCAACTCCGACACCAGCCAGTCCTTTGAACGGATATCCGCAATCCTCCTGCTTCGGGTTAACGATTGCGTAGGCTTCCGGAAGCTGATGCGGCGGCTCATGGTGGTCGGTGACCACAATATCAATCCCAAGCTCATTCGCATAGGCAATTTCTTCTACTGCACTAATACCGGTATCGACGGTCACGATAAGTGTAATGCCGATATCGGCAGCGGCGCGAAGCGCAGCTTTATTGAGTCCATACCCCTCCAACGTTCGGTGGGGAATATAATAATCGAAATTCAGTTCCAGCCGCGTGAAGAGGTAGGACATGAGTGTGGTCGACGAGACGCCATCACAATCATAATCGCCATAAATCCGCACCCGTTCGCCGCGCTGGACAGCCGCTCGTATTCGCGTAACGGCTTCATTCATGCCCTTTAGCAGAAAAGGATCATGCAGACATTCGATGCCCCCGTTCAAAAACTGACGCGCTGATTCAACCCGGTCGTAGCCGCGCTGAACCAGCAGTCTCGCGACAAGCGGAGAAAGGGACAAGCTGCGTGCTAAACCGGCTGCACGCGCCTCTCCCTCCAAATCAAACGAAGCGAGACTCCAGCGTGTTTTGGATTGCATCAATTGGCTGACACCTCTTTTCTCAAAAAAAATCAACGCTGCTGCTATTGCAGTAGCGTCGGTAGTTGTTCCTGACTTGGATCATGATTTGTTTTGTACGGATATCCCGGATCATACGGTTCTACATGTACGGTAACTTCCGTCATATGACTGAACCGCTTCATCAGAAAGTATTTCACGCGTTTCGCGATCTCATTGCCTTCCAGCACCGAAATGCGTGGATTGACGCTGATGACCACATCAGCAACCGCGTAATGACCATGCTCTCTGGCGCGAAGCACCTCGACACCGATTACGCCTTCCATACGAAGCACAACTGCCTTAAGCTCCGACATATCTGCCGGCTCGACTTCCAGGAATCGACTGCGCATGACGGAAGCGGAAGCGACTCGGTACCCGCTGGAGAATACAATTACTACGATGATGAGCGATGCCGCCGGATCCAGGTAATACATAACAGGCATGCCAAGCGGCTTGCCCAGCATCGCACCGCCTGTTCCTACAAGCGCCGCAAGTGAAGCATATAAGTCCGCTCCCCGTTCCTTGATTGGGAAGCGAACCTCTTTCAGAATAAATGCAAGAAATACGACAAGGACTGCCAGCCAGCCTGGTGCTTCGTCAACACCGTCTGCGATGGATTTGATGGCCGAGATGCCAATTTCCAGACCTAGAATCATAAGCAGAATGGATGCCAATACGCCGGTAGCTGCCTCCGTTCGCCCTCTGGTAGCCGGCACAGGCGCATGTGGTGATCCCAGCTGCCTGCATCGACGAACACCTGTTAAGGAGACGAATGAGGCCGCTGCATCCGAAGCGGAGCGGCAAGCATCAGCCATTAACGCTTTGCTGCCTGCCAACATGCCGATTCCGCCTTTAATTACTGCTATACAGACGTTACCTATAAGTCCGGTCCATGCGGCAGACTCGGCTTTGGCATAACGTTGGGTCGCTGTCATGGACGCCTCCTGTTCAAGCATACTCGCTTAGGTTGTGTGCACGTGGATGAGCCTGGTTCGGTCACCCTCTACTTATCATACTACGATGCAGCCGGAGACTTGACTGCTGCTTTTGGTTTTTGTTTCTTCTTCATGACAAGCCACAGCTGACTCGCAATAAAGATGGACGAATACGCTCCGCTTATTAGACCAAACAAGATTGCCAGTGAGAACAGTCTGATAGACTCGCTGCCGAAGATAAGCAGGCAAAGCGCAGCCACGACTACGGTCATAACCGTATTAATGGAACGCGTCAACGTCTGCCAGATACTCTCATTCACCAGCTTGGCGATATCCGCTGCATTCTTGAGTTTAGCGAACCGCAGATTCTCTCGAATCCGGTCAAATATTACGATCGTATCGTTGATGGAGTAACCGATGATGGTCAAGATCGCCACGATGAATGGGAGATTCACTTCGAGCTTAAAAATCGAGAACAAGCTGATTACGATAAAGGCATCATGCAGCAAAGCTACGATCGCTGCAATCGCGAACCGCCACTCAAACCGAATACTGACATAGATAACAATCCCGATACTTGCTACGAGGATCGCATACAGCGCATTCGTCTGAAGCTCTTTGGCGATTTCAACGTCTACCGTATTCACCTCGGCGGAAGCATCCTTGTCGAATTTCTCGGCAAAGCCTGCCTTCAACGCCTTCTCCTTCGCATCTGTCAGTACATCGTCGAAACGAAGCGTGACACGGCTTGTACCGACCGTTAAACCAGGCTCACCAAATTCATTTTCCTTTAGATACTTCTCAATCTCTTCTTTCTGACCCGTCAAATCCTTCTTCACGGCAATATCAACGCTGGAGCCGGCACGGAAGTCGACGCCATAATTCAAGCCATGGATGCCAAGCGTGATGACACCAAGGACTGTAATAATAATCGAGAAAATGAAGAAGTATCGAGCCTTCTTCACGAAATCGAACTTACGATCCGAAATCTCTGCAAATCCACTAAAGCGCACGTACTTCACTCTCCTTGACACCGAAGTAAGATTTCTTCTTCACAATGCCGCTGCGGATAATCAAAGTAAGGAGCAGGCGAGAGAAGAACACGTTCGTCAATACACTGATGATGATACTTAGAAGCAGGATTACCGCAAAACCTTTAACGGAACCTACACCGATAAAGAATAGCACGAGTGCAGCGATTGTAGTCGTAACATGCGCATCGATAATGGTGCGGAACGAATGTTTGGAGCCTGCTTTCTGTGAAGACAGAATGCTCTTGCCGCTGCGCATTTCTTCTTTAATCCGCTCCGCCATAATGATATTGGCGTCAACCGCCATCCCGATTCCGAGAATGAAGGCTGCGATACCCGGCAATGTCAGCGTGGCATCAATCAAGTTGAAGCCGAGCAATAGGAGCCAAATGTATACGATGATACAGAAGCTCGCAATAAGGCCAGGCAACCGATAGAACAACATCATGAAGAGCAAAATCAGCACAGTACCGATAGCACCGGCAACAACCGTCTCTTTCAGGGACAATTTACCTAGTGTAGCACCGACACTTTGTGTGTATTTCTCGGTCAGCTTAAGCGGCAACGCACCTAAGTTGATTGTATTTTTAAGGTCATTCGCTTCTTCACGCGTGTAATTACCCGTAATAACCGCTTCGTTTTGGTTAATTTCAGCCGCAACATTTGGCGCAGACAACTCCGTCTCATCCAAATAGATGGCGAGCTGGTTGTTCGGGCTCAGCTTAGCAATTTCGCGTGTTACTTCAGCGAACTTACTAGCGCTCTTCAGCTTAATTGCAATTTCATAAGCATTCAGGTTCGTTTGATGAACGGAAGCTCCGTTCTGTTTGAAGTCGATGCCTGTAAGCTCGACTCTACAGTATCCTTTATCAGCGGCGCATCCGCGCGCACTGCGGAATGTCAGTTCTGCAGGTTTCTTGAGGACATCCCTTACTTTGTTCTCGTCAGAAACTCCGGCAATCTTGACGCGAATCCGATTGCTGCCTTCTGTCGTGACTTCCGGCTCTGCTACACCTGTTGCATTGGCACGTGCCTCAAGGCTCTTGGCCGTCTCAATCAGAGACTCCTTCGTCACTTTACCGCCAGCCTCAATAGGCTGAGCTTCATACAGGATTTCAAATCCGCCTTTCAAATCAAGTCCTAGTTTCACGTCGTTGAAAAGCCAAGAGCTTGTTCCCGCTACTACGCCGGCAGATAGCACGACGATGAGTACGAATGCTAACAGACGATTCATAATACCCTCAGTTCCCCCTTAAATTCTCTTGTGTCAACATTCCTATTATAGCGATGCCTCAAAAACGAGTCAAAAAAAAGAGCCCACTCGTTAAAAATGGGTCCCTTTATAGGCACTTACCGTCAAAAAGTTCATAAATTTTGTCACTTTCAGCGACAAAATATCGTTGACGACCTGATGCATGGCCGGTTCGCCTGTTTTGGTATACCGGTCCTTCACACACTGCCATATATCATTCCCAGTTACATGCTCGTAGCCGATCAAACGAAATTCTTCAGCTTTGCTATCACATAAATGTTCGATGGTCGCGATCCATTCTTCATTCGTTAATGGTACTAATTCGCCCGTCATACTCACGACCTCCTCACGTTACTATGCCCTTTATCCTATATTCATTCGCTGCCCGCTTACCGCTTTCCTGCTTCTCGTAACCGCATTTGAAAAAATGACATGGATTCGGACATGCTGCGCATAAGCATAAGGATAGAACAGGACAGGTCTTGCTGGTAAGGGAAGTGAAGGAAAGGGATCGAACGTAAAGGGAGAGGAACCGACTGTGACCAAGCAATCTTTTATTAAAGGCGCATTAATTCTGCTGCTTGCAGGCATTGTGAATCGAATCCTAGCCTTTGTACCGCGTATTGCGCTTCCCCGCATTATCGGTGCTGAGGGAGTAGGTTTGTACCAGCTCGGTTACCCGTTTCTGATCGTCCTGCTCACCTTGATTACCGGCGGAATTCCATTGGCCGTTGCCAAATGGATAGCTGAAGCGGAATCCAAGGGCGATTCTAAGCGGGTTAAACAGATATTCCGTTCAGCGATGGCACTTACGGTGCTGCTGTCACTCCTGCTTACCGGCTTATTTGTTTGGCTCACGCCATGGATTACGACGCGGCTGATGACTGATCCGCGCGTTTATCAGACCTTCCTCATGATGACTCCGCTTCTGCTCATCATTGGGATCTCCTCGGTATATCGGGGTTATTTTCAAGGGAAGCAAAACATGATTCCAACTGCACTTTCGCAGACGCTCGAGACCGTGATTCGCATTGTATTTGCCCTGTTATTCGCGAAGTGGCTGCTGCCATATGGACTAGCATGGGGAGCGGCAGGAGCGATGCTCGGCGTGGTCGTGGGTGAAATCGGAGGGCTTGTTGTGCTGCTCTGGCAATATGCGAGTGATCGTAAACGAGCGAAGCTCGCTATTATTAGAGAGAATCCTGTAGCTGAGCTCTCATCACTGGATACTACGCATGCTTCTGTCAAACCTCAATTCCACATCCCGTTTCATAAACGTCGTGTCCCGGTCATGCGACGATTGATCAGTCTCTCTGTACCGGTAACAGGCAGCCGAATGATCGGATCCTTATCTTATCTAATGGAATCCATTTTGACTGCACGAGCTTTGCTCGCGGCAGGGATCGCTGTCGGAATGGCAACTTCACAATATGGCGCACTGCAAGGGATGATCGTCCCTATCCTGCTTCTTCCCACAGCACTCACTTACTCCCTTGCCGTTTCACTTGTTCCTTCACTCTCAGAAGCGGCTGCCAAAGGTGACCGCGCAACGATCCATAAACGTCTCCATCAATCCATGCGCCTCTCCCTTGTTACAGGAGCTCCGTTCGTAGTGGTGATGCTTCTGTTCGCGGAGCCGCTGTGCCGTATCCTCTATAATCATGTTGAGATCGCCCCCATGCTGCAATGGTTGGCCCCTGTCGGCTTATTCATTTACTTACAGGCTCCTCTTCAAGCAGCGCTGCAGGCTCTCGATAAACCTACTACCGCTCTCATGAACACCTTTATCGGGGCCGTTGTAAAGCTGGTACTCATTGTTGAGCTGGCATCTGATCCGTCCCTTGGGATCTACGGAGCCATCATTGCTATCAATGTCAATATCGTACTTGTCACGGCATTGCACTGGATCGCCGTTGTTCGCTCCGTAGGTTTCAGCATGAACGTACTTGATTTCCTTAAAGTCGGAGCCGCAATGTGCATCATGGGTGCTGCTTCGTTATGGGTGATGAACCTGCAAGCATTGCCTGCCTTGTGGCATAACTTGTTTGCAGCCTGCACAGCCGGCATCATCGTCTATCTCATTCTAATGGTAATGATGCGCATTATTGACCGCTATGACGCGGAGCGCATTCCCCTTCTCGGCAGATGGTTCAAATCCTAATAAAACACCGGCTTGTACAAGCCGGTGTTTGTCGTTTACTTATGTGGATTTCTCCCCCGCCTTGCATCGAGAAAGATTTTGCCACGATGATCAATCGTGAGTAAGAATACTTGCTTCACATCAGTAACTCCGCGCTGCCGCAGCTGATTATTCAACCAGAAACGGTCTTTGCCGAGCTGCTCCAAATTCGTTTTCTGAATTTCGCCATCCATGATGAGTGGAACGGGCAGCGTTTCAAATCGGTAATTTTTAGGAAACGGCTTGGGGAAATGGGAATCATTCCCTTGTCCTTGTCCTTGTCCTTGCCCGCCATGTTCACCTGATGCCCCCGGTTGGCGATGCTCATGCCGATCCTTCTGAATAATGGATAGTTTGCCCGTCGTCTCCAATATGGCAAACTCGACGTCAGCGATATTCGTTTTGTTCTCCCTAAACTGCAGCATCAAATCATCTAAATTATATCGTTGCTTTCGCATCGCTTCACGATTGAGCTTGCCGCGCTCCACGAGTACAACCGGTTCACCATCGAACAAGATGCGCAGCTTCCGGTTTTTCAACGAAATGACGGCAATGACAATCTGAATGACGAGCAGAAACACCATTGGTAATATTCCATCCAGTAGCGGACGCTGCGTATCCTCAATAACGAATACGGCAATCTCGGCAATCATGACGGAAATGACCAGGTCAAAAACAGACAGCTTGCCGATTTCCCTCTTCCCCATAAGCCGCATAATGAGAAACACGATAAAGTAGATGAGAAGCGTCCGGAACATCAGTGTCAAGTATTCCACATGAGCCGCCCTCCTTGGATGTTGTGCGAGGTTGGTTGGTACTGCCCCGCATTCGCATCTGGCTGTTTTATCGCTGCCGGCTGTAGTGATTCATGCCAGCACAAAGTACAACTATTGTCACCTGATGCAAAGTACATCATACGAAATGACGATGTTCGAATATTTGGTAATCACGCGGAATGCCTGCTGCTAATGGCCAACTTGTACTATTCTGATCAGCTTGACCATATCTTGTAATAATCGTGAACACGAGCGCAAATAATTGGAGGGATAGCGATATGAAACCAATCAACGCCATGAAAAATGTTCCTAAGGTACACATGGCTTCACCGATGCTCGCTGGCATTTTGTATGCATCCATTTGGCTTGCATTAGGGGCTATTCTGCTCTCAACAATGTTGAGGTGGGGGAGCATGCAGGAAACGCAGCTGCCGCTTTACAGTTTGATCGTGCATGGCTGCTCATCACTTGCAGGCGGTTTCGTATCCGGCAGAAGATCCGGGATGCGCGGATGGTATTACGGCGGCATGCTCGGCATCGCCTACGGCCTGTTGATTCTGCTTGTCAGCTTTCTTTCTACAAACACCGGCATTAGTGGCAGAACGTTCACAATGCTCATCGAAACCTTGCTTTGCGGCGCATTTGGAGGCATGATTGGCGTGAACACCAAACGGTCCTGACAGCTTGTCCCGTTTGTGAACACTTTTGGAAATGGTCTCACTTAGGTATAGTTTGTGATATACTAGATCGAGCTGAAATAATGAAGGTGCTTTTAGGAGGAAATAACGTATCATGACTTTGTTTGACAACATGACGACGGTCGCGATCTATTCGGCCATTACGGTGACGCTTCTGATCTGGTATGGAGCTGCAACGAACCCGTTCAAGGTTGGTGGATTGTTTCTCAGAGAGATGGTACTAAACCGCAAATATATGCTGCATTTCGGCGCTTTAATGTTGATTCTGTTCATCAACAAGCTTGAGATGCGCATCGAACATCATATGACCTATACTTATGATTTCGCAACGTTCTTCCAATCGATCGAAGGAAACTTCGTCGCCAATCTTCAACATATGTTTGCGAATCGTTATTTGACTGTTTTTCTGGCTTTCATGTATGTGGTTGTCTTTCAAGCGATGCTTATTGCATCCATCGGAATTTATTCCAAACGCAGCAAAAACAAACGAATGTTTTATGCTCTATGTTACGCGATTATGATTAACTACTTAGTCGCGATCCCGTTCTACTTGTTCTTGCCGGTCAACGAGGTCTGGTATCATGATCCGACGAACGTTTCATTCCTCATGTTGAACGTATTCCCGGATTTCGAGAATCAGTATCGTGCATTATCGGGCCTTGATAACTGCTTCCCAAGCTTGCATACGTCGATATCGGTTACGCTCGCGATATTGGCCGTACGCTCCGGCATCAGACGATGGGCATGGTTCTGCTGCATCTGTGCCGTAATCATTATCTTTGCGATCTTCTATCTGGGGATTCACTGGTTGATTGACATGTGTGGTGGACTGGTGCTTGCTACATTTGCTTCCACGATGGGCATGCGTCTAAGTGCGATGAACCTATCGCTCCGCCGTGGTCGCCGCAATGGTTCCATTACCCCGGCGAATATTACTTATTTGCGCGAGGATGCAAAATAAACAAAATAGAGACCGCCGGTTCATGATGTTCTGAACCGGCGGTCTCTTCTTGTTTATTGATAAATAAGCGGCCTGACCTCGTCAATTAAATGCTGGAGCTGCTTGGAGCAGGCAGCATACTTCTGTTTCTCGGTTTCGTCTGCCGACAGCAGCCCGTACATCTCCATGTCCGCTTCACATTTCTTCAATGCCGCAAGCAGTGTCGCTTGATGCTGGCTCTTAGGCTGCTTGACCTTGTCATCGTACAGATCGATTGTCAGCGTCCCGAAATCATCCAATTGAGCCAGAAACACATCCTGAACGCGAAGATCCGATTTCTTGAGCTCTTTGACCAACCAAGCCTCGTTAAACCCTCTCACTTGAAGTGGATCCACCAGCACGACACCATCCATGATGACTGCGATCGGCTCTCGCTCAGGTGTCACTTTAATGCCGAGCTGCTTCGGGGTAACTGGTAAATTCTCAGTCTTGAGGAGCACATTAATCGCCCCGCTCGCCTCCATGATCGCAAACTCGACGTCAGCCGCTTTGAATATATCTTTCATTCGAAGCTGCTGCAACAGTTCATCGGTTGTCAGGCGCTCTTTCTTTAAGTTCTTCTCTAGTATTTTACCCTTCTGAATCAATACGGTCGGAGTCCCGTCAATCCAGTTTCGGACTCTCTTGCTCTTTAATTGTAGCATCTCGATGCCGAGTGACACCGATACCCAGACACCTAAAGACAAGAAACCTAAGTACCATTTCTCATCCGTATCCAATGAAATATACCCCGCCAAGTTACCTATAGTGATGCCTGTAATATATTCAAATACGGACAACTCGGTAACTTGGCGTTTCCCTAGCAGCTTCGTCATCAAGAGCAAGAAGACAACAGCCATTAACGTCCGCCACGTGATCTCCATCCAATTGCCCATTATTCTCCACCTCCATCGGCGCCTGGCATGTACGTTCATTATGCGCGCAAATGCTGGAAATTATGAGCGAGTTCCGACTTATGCCATGAAGCTAACAAAAAGAAGCCGAAACGAATAGGACTCTTCGTCCACATTCGTTCCGACTTCTTTTTACTAGTTGGATTAAGCTTTAATATTCTCTGCTTGATCTTCTTTCTTCTCTACTACAGGCGCAGATGGTGCTGCAGATACTGCGGCGCTTGTTGTAATCGTGTTAATCGCGCTGCGGTCGAATGTAATCTTCGTTGCATCGTTGACACGAAGGACAACGACATCATCCGAGATTTCCATGATCGTTCCGTGCATACCGCCGATCGTTACGATTTTATCGCCTTTCTTCAGCGAGCCGAGCATCGAGTTGCGTTGCTTGGATTTACGCTGCTGCGGACGAATCAGAAGGAAATAAAATACCGCAAACATAAGTACAAACGGGAGTAAAGATGCTGCTGATCCCATATTAGTTCACCCCTTTCCTTAAAATCCTTTATTGTTCTCGTGCAAGCCGTACTTATTGAAGAAGTCATCACGGAAGTCAAGTAATCTGTCTTCCATGATTGCTTGTCTCACGCCCCGCATCATCTCTAGAAGGAAGTGCAAATTGTGAATGGTAGTCAATCGAATTCCGAACGTCTCGTCAGCCTTGATCAGGTGACGCAAGTACGCACGGGAGTAATTCGTACAGGTATAGCAGCTGCATTCCGGATCCAGCGGACCGAAGTCCTCGGTAAATTTCGCATTGCGAATCACCAGTCGACCGGAGCTCGTCATCGTTGTACCGTTACGAGCAATTCGAGTAGGCAGCACGCAATCGAACATATCGATTCCGCGAATAGAGCCTTCGAGCAGGGCATCAGGCGAACCTACGCCCATTAAGTAGCGGGGTTTGTAAGATGGCAGCAGCGGAACCGTACAATCAAGTACATTGTACATGAGATTCTTCGGTTCTCCGACGCTTAATCCTCCAATAGCATACCCCGGGAAATCCATGGAAGTCAACTCTGCCGCGCTCTGACGGCGCAAGTCTTCGTACATGCCGCCTTGCACAATCGCGAACAATCCTTGATCCTGCGGACGAGCATGAGCAGCCAAACAACGCTCTGCCCAGCGAGTAGTACGCTCCAACGATTTCTTGACATAATCATAGTCGGCTGGGTATGGCGCACATTCATCGAATGCCATCATAATGTCCGAGCCGAGCGCATTTTGGATTTCCATCGCCACTTCCGGAGACAAGAACAGTTTGTCGCCGCTGAGATGACTGCGGAATTCTACGCCTTCTTCTTTGATCTTACGCATGTTGCTTAAGCTGAATACTTGGAATCCGCCGCTGTCCGTCAGAATCGGGCGATCCCAATTCATGAATTTATGCAGACCGCCTGCTTTGCGGACGATTTCATGTCCGGGCCGGATAAACAGATGATAGGTGTTGCTCAGAATAATATGAGCATCCATCGTCTTCAGCTCTTCCGGGCTGATCGTCTTGACCGTAGCTTGCGTGCCTACCGGCATGAATGCAGGTGTTTCGATAATTCCGTGAGGCGTATGTACGCGTCCGAGACGCGCCCCTGATTGCTTGCAAGTCTTAATTAACTCATATGTGATTGCCACTCGTGCACTTCCTCTTTCTGTCCTAGTAAATAAACATTGCGTCTCCGAAACTGAAGAACCGATATTCTTGTTCAATCGCTTCCTTGTACGCATTCATAACTGCCGTCCGTCCGGCTAATGCACTGACGAGCATCACCAGCGTTGACTTCGGCAGGTGAAAATTCGTGAGCAGCGCATTAACCAGCTTGAACTCGTAGCCTGGGAAAATAAAAATATCTGTCCAGCCGCTGCAAGCCTGTATACCCTCATACGTAAACCGAGCCGCAACGGTTTCAAGAGTTCGTGCAGATGTTGTGCCAACGGCAACAATTCTGCCGCCTCGTTCCTTCGCGGAGCGAAGCATGGCTGCTGTTTCTTCGCTTAATTCGTAATATTCCGAGTGCATGGTGTGCTCCTCGATTGTATCCACTGACATCGGCCTGAACGTACCAAGGCCGACATGAAGCGTAATATATCCGATATGTACGCCTTTAGCCATCAACTGATCGAGAAACGGTCTTGTAAAATGCAATCCAGCTGTAGGTGCCGCAGCTGATCCTTCATGCTTGGCATACACGGTTTGATAACGCTCGCGATCGCCAAGACGTTCTTTAATATAAGGCGGCAAAGGCATTTCTCCGAGTCGATCCAGCAGCTCAGGGAAGATCCCTTCATAATGAAACTCGATCTCGCGACCGCCCATTTCACCTTCCCCTACCACGGTTGCTCGCAGCAGCGGCTGACCGATACCATCATCACCGAAAGAAAGCTGAGCGCCAACCTTTAACCGTTTGCCGGGCTTCGCCAGCGTATCCCATCGATCCCCTTCGAGCTGCTTGAGCAGCAGCAGCTCGACTTTAGCGCCTGTATCGGACTTAATCCCCATCAATCGTGCCGGCATGACACGAGTGTCGTTGAGGATTAAGGTGTCTCCCGGCTGAAGCAGCTCGGCCAGCTTCGTAAACGTATGATGCTCCACTGCGCCCGACTCGCGATTAAGCGTCAACAGCCGGGAGGACGTGCGGTCTGTAAGCGGAGTTTGTGCAATCAGATACTCCGGTAATTCAAAATCAAATTCATTTACATTCATCGACTGGTTCTCATTCCTTAACGATCGTCACGTCTTTGTAATAGTATTGCATTATATATTTATAGTCATACCCAAGCTCTGCCAACCCGCGCGCTCCGTATTGAGACAAGCCTACGCCATGTCCATTGCCGGAACCGACGAATCGGAAACCGGGATCTTTCGTTGCCGCTCGCACTTTGCCATCGCCATTCAGGATGAAGACATTGCGATCTTTCAATTCTTGCGTTTGTCCATCTCCACCGATGAGATACATCGTACCATTATCGGATATAGTCGGACGTTCACGTACGGCTTGATCTCCGCCTGCTATGGTCATTCTGGCTGTTTCATCGATTTGGAACAAGGTACTTGGCAATCCTCCGAATGCAGCGCGATAAACATCCGGATATTTGACCTGCATCTTCTGTCCATTCACTAACAGCTCAGTAGGACGCCCCGACGGACCGCTCTGACTGACTTCCAGCGTCGCGATCTTGCCTGAGATAGGTTTCTGCAGCTTACCGTTCGTGAATGCCAGTATCTCTGCAGCCGTATACGTGCCTCGTACCCATGACATCTCATTGGATTGCGGCACTTTCTCCAATTGGACAGCCATCGTTCCGCGGTTAGCCTGATCCACGACAGGCACATTGTCTTGAATAAGCGGTATTGGACGCAGCTTCGCTCCATCGGTATTCACGCGCAGAAGAGGTTGTCCGACCTTTGATTTCTGGTCGGTAACATCCAGCAAATCCTCACGCATGTAGCCTACTGATCCATTCGAAAGGGCGATCCGGTACCACTGAAAAAGCCCTTTCTCTGAGGAGGAATCCGGACTCTGCGCACTCTTCAAATAAGTGATGCTATTGCCCCATATCTCACTAGAATCGGCTGTAACGCCGCCGGCACTTGAAGAGAATACAGCCTCGATGACCTTGCCGTTGAACATGGCCACTTCGCCGTTAGTCGCATCTACTGCTGCAATCGTGGACGGCTTCTCGGAACCGAGGCCTCCGTAGGCTTGACTGAGCGTTGTATCTACCACATGCGCAACTTGAAACCCAAATCCCTGATAGATTGCATATGTACGTGCCGCAACCGCCTGCGACTTCAATGCTTCCGCGGGCCAAGATGACGGCATCTCTGCGCCGACGACCGCATACAGATACTGCTCGAATGGTAATTCATTAATGACAGCAAGCTTGTTGTTTAATCCGCTTACTTCAAACTGCCCGCGATAGCTCCGATTATAACGTTCCATCAGCTTAATCCCTGAAGGAGCGGAAGTCGAAAGCCATAGTTTCGCTCCGGTAGTTGGCACTGAATAAAGCGAAACCGGCGGTTTGGAAGCAGAATCAGCCGTCGTATAATCATCCCGAATAACAAAATAAGCGGAGGTCGCATCCGTCTGCTGCAGCGACAAAGCACCATTCACCTTCTGCGCCTGGGCTTTAACCTGACCAAGCGCCGTCTGATCGCTCTCTGAGCCGACCACGACGGTAAACACGCCTGCATCCATTCCGGTCTGTTTCATAGCGGCATAAGCCTCTACTCCGCTTGCGCCGAGAGACTGCGCTGCTTTCAGAGCTTCATCCTTGGAGGCATAGACCAAACCGGTATCCAAATGAAGCGGACCGATCAGCTCTGCTTTACTTGATTTGCCGGCATAACCAGCCAGCGTTGCATCCTTCAACCACCGGTCGCCGGCAGCTTTCGCTTCTGCAGCAGTGGCATAAGAACCTTCTTCGATTTGATAAACCTTACCGCGAGAGTCGCTGGCTGCTGTCATGAAACCTGCTGCCCCCATTGCCTTGAGCCGTTTATAGGCGGCCAGTGCCGTCATATAATCGGTTGTCTCAAGCAGTAATGGCTTGTAGTCGTCCAGCGTAAATCTGGCCGTTTCGCCGTTTGCCGTCTGAAACATCGGGACAACGCCGGAAGGCTGACGAACGCCTACTTGCAGCGCAGCAGCAGAGCTGAAAGTGGCTGCAGCCGTATCGAGCTTGTACTTACTTGTATTCAGGAAGATAGCTACACGAATATTATCGAGTTTAGGCACCGCCGCACCGCTTGATGGCACAGATGTCCAAACCGAGAGGCCTACAACTCCGGTCAACAGCAGCGTAAATGTTCGCATCGTCTTCGGCAGCCTTGATCGCTTCACTGCCGGCTCTATGGACTCGTTCGCATGAACGACGTTTATGCCTTTCATCGGCAAAACATCCATTCCCCCTTACCATTAATCTTTTTTGGGTAACGCACAGACTCCTTCATGACAGCTGTCATCGGTCCGGCCGAACCAGTCATAACGTTTCGCGGCAATCACTCGGTAGATTCCATCTGCAGCGAGTCCCAGACCTGGAACACGGTACAGCCAAGCCAGCCACCTTAGGCCTCTGACCGTCCGCATAATTCGAATGACGCCAGCGGCTCCCGCATGCAGCGTCCCATCTGCTTCAACGACATGCATCTTCGTTAGCAATGTCTCTGTATTTAACGATGCCAGACCCGGAATTGTTTCGTAGGTTTCGTCTAACGACTGAACCGGAATGAATCGCAGCACGGCTGACGACTGCAGCTCCTTCAACTTACGAACACTGCCCAGACATAAGTTGCAGGTACCATCATACAAGACAATAAGCTTCTCACGTTTGCTCTCATCCGTACTGCGTTCTTTCTTGGCCATTATACGGAGCTGCCTCCCTCACCTTGATCGGCGTCAGCGCCGGGCTGCTGCGGCACAGGAAGGCCTAAATGCCGGTAGGCAAGCGGCGTTACCATACGACCGCGCGGCGTGCGCTGGAGGAAACCGATCTGCATCAAATAGGGCTCGTAAACATCTTCAATCGTTTGACTTTCTTCACCGATCGTTGCCGCTATCGTATCGAGCCCGACAGGACCGCCGCGATAGATGGAAATCATGGCACGGAGCATTTTGTGATCGATGCTGTCAAGACCAAGCGGATCCACTTGAATCAGACCAAGCGCCGACTGGGCCAGGTCATGTGTAACAATGCCGTCATTGCGCACTTGCGCAAAATCCCGAACCCGCTTCAGCAGTCGGTTCGCAATCCGCGGCGTCCCGCGGGAGCGCATGGCAATTTCTTGCGCCGCTTCTCCAATAACGCTTACGCCGAGAATTTCGGCTGCCCGAGTCACGATAAAGGCAAGCTCATCCACCGTGTAGAACTCCAGCCGGCTCACTACTCCGAAGCGGTCACGCAGCGGCGCGGACAATAAACCCGCTCGCGTCGTAGCGCCAATCAGCGTGAACGGCGGCAGCTCCAATCGAACCGAGCGCGCACTAGGGCCTTTGCCGATCATAATGTCGAGCGCAAAATCCTCCATTGCCGGATAAAGCACTTCCTCCACCGTGCGATGAAGACGGTGAATTTCATCAATAAACAGAACATCGCCTTCCTGCAAATTCGTAAGAAGCGCGGCGAGATCGCCTGGCCGCTCAATCGCAGGACCGCTCGTGGTTCGTAAATTAACACCAAGCTCGTTGGCGATGATATTCGATAACGTTGTTTTGCCAAGTCCCGGAGGACCGTAGAGCAATACATGATCGAGCGCTTCTTTGCGCAGCTTTGCCGCCTCAATGAATACTTTCAGATTCTCTTTCACTTGAGTTTGACCGATGTACTCGGCCAAATAGCGAGGGCGTAAACTCAGCTCCACCGCTTGATCTTCCATCATGAGGTTGGCGGAAATAATCCGATCGTCCATTCACGCTTACCCCTCTCTGCTAGCCTTTAAACAATTGCTGCAGCGCCCGTTTCATCAGTGCATCCACAGATTCATCCTCTGGCGTAGCATCCTTCATGCCCTGCCATGCGCGATCCAACTCAGCCGCCGTATATCCGAGCGTTGTAAGGGCTTCGCGCGCTTCCTTCCAGTTCGTATTGCCGCCGAACAAGGTTCCGTTGTCAGCTCCATCGTCCAGTACAATTCCTGCCGCTGCGAAGCTGAAGCCGCCCGGAATAGCATCAAGCTTATCCTTCAAGTCCAGAACCATCCGCTGCGCCGTCTTCTTGCCGATGCCTGGCAGCTTGGTCAGAAACGTTAAATTCTCCTGCTGGATTGCAGCCGCAATCGTCTCCGGTTTGCCGCCTGCCAGAATTCCCAGCGCGACGCGCGGTCCAATACCTGACACTTCAAGAAGCTTGCGGAACATCGCCTGTTCCTCGCGGGTTGCGAAACCAAAGAGCAGCGTCGCGTCTTCCCGAACATGATGATGCGTATAAATCGTCACAGCTTCATCACTCTTGGCAAAAGCGTACGGATTCGGCGTAAACACCCGATAGCCGATATCTCGTACATCTACGACAACAAACTCTGTATCCAAATGGACGACGCGTCCTCGTACATAATCGATCATTACCGGTTCACCCCGTTTATTTTATCCGTCAGAACGGAAGAATGGGCGTGGCAAATGGCCACCGCAAGCGCATCGGCAACGTCATCCGGCTTAGGTATTGCGCTCAGCTTCAGGAACATGCGTACCATCTCCTGCACCTGACGCTTCTCCGCTTTACCATACCCGACAACCGCCTGCTTCACCTGCAAAGGTGTATATTCCGTTACAGGCAAACCCCGCTGAGCCGCTGCCAAAATCATAACACCACGTGCTTGACCAACTGAAAAAGCCGTCGTCACGTTTTTATTGAAAAACAGCTTCTCTACGGCGACGGTATCCGGTTTATAGCGATCCATCAGCGCACAAGTAGATTCGTAGACCTGCTTGAGCCGCTCCTCTTGAGGGGTATGCGCTTCGGTTTGAATACAGCCGTATTGGACGGGAACGAGTTTACTCCCGATTTTGTCAATGAAACCAAATCCAACGATTGCAATCCCTGGATCAATCCCTAAAACACGCAAGCCTCTTCTCTCCCCATGCCAAAAAATAGTATGATCAAAAATTGGCTTCCATCTATTATAGCAAATGATAGGCACGATGAGAACACGCGTTTTGTCTTTTGGGTACGCTCCTCCTTAACAAAATAAAAGACGAACGCTGCGTGCGTCCGTCTCTCTGCGATTCGAATATGAAGCTGGGCTGGTAGGAACCGACCGGCTAGAAGTCTCGTTTCATGACTTTCTCGGACCGATCGACGGCATAATCACTGAATGTGGACAACACACTGTTATACTCGTCTTTGTCGGTGATCCGAATCCCGTTCACGAGCTCCTCGATCCGTTCCTTCGGCAAACTGCTCTCCATGTAGTTGACATCCAGTTGGAAAAAGGTCCTCAGCACCTTTTCTTTCTTCGGCGAGCCGTCGAATAACGTTAAGTTGCCTGCCTTATCCATACTGATATAGCCGTTATGCTTGCAGGATTCCGACAGGTCATCAATTCGCTGCTCCATTACGACAGCTGACTCTGTATCAAGCACAGCCGTCCATTCCGGATGCTCCTTGAGTAAACGAAGCGTTTCTTTCGATGTCATCTGCCCCAGCGTACTCATCTCCTCACCGCATAAGAAAATACGGTGAAGCTTGACGGTCACCTGCTCTGAAGGTGATGCCAGCACTTCGATAACGCTTCTTGTTCCTGCTCCGGTGGAAGGTGGATTCATCTGCGGCATAGCTTGTACAGATTGAATGCTTGTAAGCGATACGAAAGTCACGGCAAGCAGGCAGCCTAATTGCCACATTGGCCGTCGATTCCGCAGCAACCTTTTTTTGATTTTCTTCCAGAGGCTGAATTCCATCATCGGGAACTCCCCTTTTTACCTTTTTTGTTAGTCTCTCACCTCTGTTGGAGAATTATGCACAAAAATAACCCCGGCATCCTCGCATGCATGAAATCCATGCAAAGAAGGATAGCCGGGGTTATTTCCAACTAGCAATTAACGATTAATCCACGGTAAACTTCCGCGGCGTTTTGGTTTTACTGTGCGTGTTTGGCGAACGACAACCTTTTTGGCTGTTTTACGCGGAGGGGCTGATTTGCTCGGGGCTGCACTCAGAGCATTCTCTTCCTCAAACTGGTCCGCTTCATCCTCACGTTTCTCATGGCAGCCGCAGTTGCAATTTTTTTTGCCTGTTGAAGCTCCGGCTACGACAGGCGCCATTTGACCGCCGCCCATGTAACCGTAACCGCCTTGCGGACCCATATTAGCCGGAGAGACCATTGACGGATCATAGTAGCCGTAGCCGCCTTGCGGACCCATGTTAGCCGGAGAGACCATCGACGGATCATAGTAGCCGTAGCCGCCTTGCGGACCCATGTTAGCCGGGGATACCATCGACGGATCGTGGTAGCCGTAGCCGCCTTGCGGACCCACGTTAGCCGGGGATACCATCGACGGATCGTGGTAGCCGTAGCCGCCTTGCGGACCCATGTTAGCCGGGGATACCATCGACGGATCGTGGTAACCATAGCCGCCTTGCGGACCCATTTCAGCAGGAGAGACCATCGACGGATCATAGTAGCCGTAGCCGCCTTGCGGACCCATGTTAGCCGGGGAAACCATCGACGGATCGTGGTAACCATAGCCGCCTTGCGGACCCATCTCAGCAGGGGATACTGCCTGAGGACCCCAACCGTTGCTTGGTGCTCCCCATGGCAATGTTACCGGCGGACACCACTCCATGTCTTCTGCAGGACTAACAGCAGATGGATAGCCATAGCCGCCTCCCATCGATGCAGGGGATACCGCCGACGGCTGCCCATAGCCGCCTCCCATCGATGCAGGGGATACCGCTGACGGCTGCCCATAGCCGCCTCCCATCGATGCAGGGGATACCGCTGACGGATAGCCATAGCCGCCTCCCATCGATGAAGGAGATACCGCTGACGGATAGCCGTAGCCGCTTCCTATCGACGCCGGAGATACGGCTGTCGGCTGCCCATAGCCGCCGCCCATTGACGCCGGAGATACCGCTTCCGGCATTTTCGGCATATCATATAGCGACATTACCTCAGTAGCCGGCACGCCGTATTGTTTGAATAAATCAACATGCTGCTCATAGGAATTGTATACCGGATATTTCTTCTCTGCTACAGGCATGATTTCCGGTAATGGCATCGGCATTGGAGCCGGCTCCGGCATCGGTGTCGGCGCGATTTGCTCCGGTACCGGCATAGGCGTTGGAACCGGCATTGTGCTCGGTTTTTGGCCCGTCGCTTTCTTACCGCCGAGTAACGAAGGCGCAGTCGACATTTTGCCCATCAAGCCTTGAACGCCTTGCATCACCGATGAAGGGTGAAGCGGATGATGCCCTGCTCCTGAGTTCTCGTTGCCACTTTGCATATGCGTCTCATGCATAGGATGTGATGCGCCTGGCTTAGGTATATTTACGACTTCGCCTGTCAGCAGCACGTTTGGATTCTTCAGCTGCGGATTAGCTTTAATCATGTCACTGAGCGGGATTCCCCATGCCTTGGAGAGCTTCCACAATGTATCACCCTGCTGTACAACATGCTGGTGCATAAAGTCCATATTTCCCGTTTGAGAAGCAGGTACTTTGATCTTCATTCCGATGTCAATCATATCCGGATTGGTGATAGCAGGATTCAGTTTAATGATTTCTTCCTGCGAAACATTATACTTCTGGGCAATGAGGTATAGTGTATCGCCTTTTTTGACAATATGAATTTTCACCCGTCAAAAACCTCCTGTCACGTTTGTACGCCTTGGGCAGACGTGGTAAACGCCCGTTATCAATCCCTACATCCTATGCATGAGATAGGCGAGTGTCACCCATCCTTACAAAAAAAAGTTAAAGCCCTACCTCCATTACAAGAGGCAGAGCTTTAACTTTCAGGACGGATCACAGCTATTCGGAGGCTGTATATTTGAAACTCGGATAACTCCCCAGCACTCGGACCTGACAGCCAATCGCTTCGATTTCAGCAATTGCAGACGGCAGCAGTACCGTATCCAGCGACATTTCGATGTCGATCAAGAAATAATAATTGCCGAGCTGCTTCTTCGTCGGACGGGATTCAATCCGCGAAAGATTGATTCGGCGCCAAGAGAACGCAGAGAGCACCTGATGCAGCGCACCCGGATAATCCTCCGGCATCGTAATGAGGATACTCGTCTTATGGGTCTGTGAGTCACGAAGTGTAAACGGCTCAGTCCCTACCAACAAGAACCGAGTGAAGTTGTTGTCATGGTCAGTTACCGCTGTCTCCAGTACGGCGAGTTCATTATCAGCTGCCGCCGACACTTGTCCGATAGCTGCCCAGCCGCGTCCGGGATTATCACGCACAATACGCACAGCTTCCGAAGTACTGCCGACATGCTCAAGCTCTGCATGCGGGATATGTTTCTTCAGATATTGGGTACACTGCGCCATCGCAACCGGATGACTGAGAACCTTAACGATTCTGTCATAGGCAAGCTCGCCGTCGACAGCCAGCTCTTGCGCATTGCCAATCAAGTTCTGGATGGAGGGATACACCCACTCCGCTTGAATCGGCAGGTTTACTTCATCTACGATCCAATCGGTATGCAGACCAACCGAACCGTCGATTGTATTCTCAATTGGGATTATAGAGTAGGTTGTCTTGCCTTCCGCGGTGGAAAGAAACACATCCGCAATCATACGATGATAGGAATAGTGAATATCGGCACCATGACCGTTTAATAAGTACCGTGCTGCTTCGTCAGACGTTGAGCCTTTTGTCAAACATGCTACGCTAATCATGCCCTGACTTCTCCTTTAATCCGTTCCATGAATGATTGCTCCTGCTGCTTGCTGCTCACCGTGATCTCCGGACCTCCCGCACATGGCTTCAGCCACATCGTCTGTGCTTGAATACCATGTTTACCAAGGGTTGCACCGAGAAAAGCTTCCAGCTCCGCCTTGCGCGGACTGTTCCGGTCAACAAGCGTCAGAAGCGTCGGTCCCGCCCCGCTTAAGGCGACACCAAGCGCACCGCGATCCGGTGCTTGCTCTAAGATTTCTGTCATGCCCGGCACCATCGGAGCGCGGTATGGCTGATGAAGCCGATCGCGCATCGCAAACCGAATCAGCTCCAAGCTGCCGCTTGCCAGTGCCGCGACCAGCAACGAGCTGCATCCCACGTTGAAGACGGCATCCTTCATCGAGATTTGCGTCGGCAGCGCATGCCTTGCTTTCTCCGTTGACAGCTCGAACGACGGGATAGCAACAAGCACCTCCAGATCGGCATGCGGCTCGATCCGGACCTTCTCCGCACGCTGGCCGTCCCAAGCCGAAACGACGATGCCGCCGAACAGCGAAGCACTGACATTATCCGGATGGCCCTCAAGCTCGCTGGCCATCTGGAACAGCCTGTCCTCGCTAAGCGGGCTTCCGATCAGCGCATTGGCGGCAACCAGAGCGGCGATAATAGCGGATGCGCTGCTCCCTAGTCCGCGCGTCAGCGGAATATCGCTGTACATCGAGACGTGCAGGTCCGGTACTTGGACGCCTGAAGCCTCGAATACCTGCTGCGCTACGGTATAGATTAAATTAGATTTATCGGTCGGAATCCCTTCCGTCCCTTCGCCATGCAGATCAAATGACGTGACACTCTCACCGGGAATCGACATCTCAATCCAAATAAAGAGCGACAACGCCATTCCCAGTGTGTCAAAACCCGGACCGAGATTCGCCGTGCTGGCCGGGACCTTTACCATTACCCGGCGGTTCATCATTTTGCCGCACCCTCAAGCTGACGGATCGCGTTCATAACCGCTTCTTCGTTGTCTTCTACGACGATAGGCTCGGCTTGTACACTCTTAATGGCGATGTTAGGATCCTTCAAGCCGTGGCCTGTCAATACGCAAACTACCGTTTCGCCGCCTTTAAACGCGCCTTCGCGCTTCAGCTTAAGAACACCGGCAATCGATGCTGCAGATGCAGGTTCTGCAAAGATACCTTCGCGGCGTGCAATCAGCTTGTACGCATCCAGAATCTCTTCATCTGTCACGTAGTTAATTTGGCCTTGGGATTCTTCAGCGGCAGCTACAGCTGTTTTCCAGCTTGCAGGGTTACCGATACGAATCGCAGTTGCGATTGTTTCAGGCTCAGCAATAGGCTCGCCCTTCACGATTGCCATTGCGCCTTCTGCTTCGAAGCCGACCATCTTCGGCAGCGAAGAGATTTTACCATGTGCGTGAAGCTCCTTGAAGCCTTTCCAGTACGCCGAGATATTGCCCGCGTTTCCAACCGGAATCGCCAAGTAGTCAGGCGCTACGCCGCCCAGCTGGTCCACTACTTCAAATGCAGCTGTCTTCTGGCCTTCAATCCGATAAGGATTAACAGAATTCACGAGTGTAATCGGGTGCTTTGCCGTAATTTCGCGAACAATTTCGAGCGCGCGGTCGAAGTTGCCGTTGATTGCGATAACTTTGGCGCCGTAGATAATCGCCTGAGCCAGCTTGCCAAGCGCGATATTGTTATTAGGGATAAGAACGATACAGTTCAGACCACCACGTGCTGCATAAGCAGCTGCCGCTGCCGAAGTGTTGCCTGTAGACGCACACATAATAGTTGTGCTTCCTTCTTCCATTGCCTTCGCAACCGCCATAACCATGCCGCGGTCTTTGAAGGAGCCGGTCGGGTTCAAGCCTTCATATTTGAAGAACAGGTTCAAGCCAAGCTCCTTGGACAAGTTCTCTGCGCGTACAAGAGGCGTGTTGCCTTCTTGTAGTGTCAGCATCGGTGTGTTTTCGTTGACTGGTAGAAATTCTTTATACGTCTCGAGCAAGCCTAGATATCTCATGGGAAATAGGACTCCTTTATGTGAAATAATATTTAGCCTTCTACGCGGTACACACTCTTAATAGCTTTCACGACTTCCATGCCTTCCAGTGCTTGAAGCACTTTCTTCGCAGCTGCTTTGTTGGCATCATGCGTAATGATGATGATTTCCGCTTCCGGGATGCTCGGGTTAGGCTGTTGAAGCACAGACTCGAGGCTCACTTCGTACTCGGCAAAAGCTTGCGTAATGCGGGCAAGAACACCTGCACGGTCATCCACATGGAGCAGCATAAAATATTTCGAAGCGATCTGCTCGTCGGTTTTGAGTTTCTTCACTTTATAAGCGAGCTTCTCTTGTTTGCCGTTCACGCCAAGCTTCAGGTTCTTCACGACAGCGACAAGATCCGCTACTACGGAAGTGGCCGTCGGCAGCTCACCTGCGCCTGCTCCGTAGAACATCGTTTCGCCTACTGCTTCGCCATATACATAAACAGCATTGAATACGCCGTTAACAGATGCGATCGGGTGAGTTAGCTTGACCATCGTTGGTTGCACGCTGACACTGATATAGTCGTCCTGGCGCTCGGCGATACCAAGCAGCTTTACTTCATAGCCGAGGCGCTTCGCGTAGAGAATATCTTCCTTTGTGATCGAGGAAATACCCTTAACATCCACATCTTCCAGTGCTACGTTAGCGCGGAAGCCTAGTGTCGCAAGGATCGTCATTTTACGAGCAGCATCCAAACCTTCAACATCCGATGTCGGATCGGACTCGGCGTAACCAAGATCCTGCGCTTCCTTCAGCACATCGCCGTAAGCTGCGCCTTCTTTGCTCATTTTCGTCAGGATATAGTTCGTAGTACCGTTTACGATACCCATAATCTTCGTAATGCGGTCGGACGAGAAGCCCTCTACAAGTGTACGAATGATGGGGATACCGCCGGCAACACTCGCCTCATACATCACGTCACAGCCATTCTCTTGGGCTTTAGCCAAAATCTCCGGTCCGTGCAAGGCCATCAGATCTTTGTTCGCTGTCACGATATGTTTGCCGCGGGACAATGCTTCAAGAATATAGTTCTTCGTTAATTCAATGCCGCCCATCACTTCAACGATAACGTCGATATCCGGATTATAGATGATTTCCCAAACGTCCTCTGTCAGCTTCTCCGGAGAAACGCTGATGGAACGGTCTTTATTTTTATTTTGCACGAGTACTTTCTCAATGACGATCGGGGAACCCACTTGGCTTTCCAAATCGGATTGATGTCCTTCTACGATGCGCACCACGCCTGTACCGACTGTTCCCAGCCCTAGCAAACCTACTCTGATCGGCTTCATTATTCTGATATCCTCCAATTCAACTCTCAAATTCTCTATCCTTGCCCAATGATCGCTGCTTTGCGTACACCGTCATGCTTGCGGATGCCGTCGATCAACTCAGACAGCGCTCCGTTCATCATGGAAGTATCAACGGAAATAATGACATTGGCAAGTCCTTGCAGCGGGATGGTTTGGTGAATCGTAAGTACATTTCCTTCCGTGCCGGCTACAAGGCCAAGCACTTTCGAGAGGACGCCGGACCGATGGTCGAGATCCATGGAAATGGTTACGATCGCTTCCCGTTTCAATTGATTCTGGGTATAGACGCCGTCTTTATATTTGTAGAAGGCGCTTCGACTTAAGCCCACCCGTTCCGTCGCTTCATGAACGGTGGCGGCTTCGCCGCGCCGGAGCATCTCTTTCACTTGGATCGTCTTCACGATCGCTTCCGGCAACATGTCCTCACGGACGACAAAATATCGTTCCTCCACTTGCCGTCCTCCCTCAAGAGACATTTGTTCTTCCATAGAGGACATTATATCGAATAATGACGAAAGCGGCAATAGGCAATCGATAAACACAACATTCTCATTATACCTATTTTAACCTTAGAATGAACAAAAAACTGCTGCAGCATGTCTGCACCTTTGTGCACAGACACCGCCGCAGCAGTTTACATTACTTATTCATGATAGGAGAAATCGCTGCCCTCGAAGAACTCGAACGAATAATCGCCGATACGGACGATATCGCCGTCCTTGGCACCGATCTTACGCAGCTCCGCGTCAACGCCCATCTTACGCATCGTCCGAGCAAATCGCATAATCGCATCGTAGGAATTGTTGAGGTTAACACGCTTCATGAACTTCTCGATCGTGGCACTTTCCACGAAGAAACCTTCGTTTTCCTTGCCCACTTTGAAGGAACGATCTTCTTCTTGCTCCAGCGTGTACACTTTACGCTCCGCTACATCCTTCACTTCCTCGATCAAGCGGGTATCCGGAACGGTTGCCAGCAAATCGGCAGCCTTATACAGCAGTTCTTGAACCCCTTGCTTCGTGAGCGAGGACATCGCAACCAGTTGATGCTTCTCGGCATCGCCGCTTGCTTCAAGCTGTTCGCGGAACAATGCAAGCTGCTCCTCTGCATCCGGCATATCCATCTTGTTCGCCACGATAATTTGCGGGCGTTCTGCCAGGATCGGATTGTACATCTCGAGTTCTTGGTTGATTTTCACCCAGTCGTCGAAAGGATCGCGCCCCTCTGACCCCGACATGTCGAGAATGTGCAAAATAATTCTTGTACGTTCAACATGCCGCAGAAAATCATGGCCTAGACCGACGCCTTCACTTGCGCCTTCGATGAGACCCGGAAGATCCGCCATAACGAAGCTGCGTCCGTCACCAACAGCAACTACGCCAAGATTAGGCGAGAGCGTTGTAAAGTGATAGGCACCAATCTTCGGTGTTGCAGCCGATACAACGGACAACAGCGTCGATTTCCCTACGCTCGGGAAGCCGACAAGGCCAATATCCGCCATGACTTTAAGCTCGAGCGTAATCGTGCGCTCTTGACCTTCCTCACCGTTCTCGCAGAAATCCGGAGCCGGATTGGCTGCAGTAGCGAAACGGCAATTGCCGCGTCCACCGCGTCCGCCTTTGGCTACAATAATCTCCGAGCCGTGCTGCGTCATATCCGCAATGATCCCTCCGGATTCATCATCGATGATGACCGTTCCCGGCGGGATACGTACAACCATATGCTCCGCGTTAGCGCCGTGCATCGATTTCACTTTGCCGCGCTCGCCTTTTTCGCCTTTAAAATGCCGCTGGTAGCGGAAATCCATCAGGGTACGAAGCCCTTCATCCACGCGGAAAATAACGTCGCCGCCTCTTCCTCCGTCACCGCCGGCCGGTCCGCCGTTCGGTACGTATTTCTCCCGGCGATACGAAACGATTCCGTTTCCTCCGTCGCCGCCTTTTACGAATATCTTTGCTTTGTCGACAAACATGTCCTAGCCTCCGTTTATTTCCCAAGCTGCGCTTGCAGCATGACACTTGCTGATTGCAGGCCGTTCTCCGCCAGCTTAAGCGGTGAATTATCAAGCGCCCGCTTGCATTTCATCTTCCAATCATCCATCTCTTTAATGATTCCTTCACAGTGGAAAGATACACTTAGCTGCTGCTCGTCCCGCGAAATCCGTACGATGAGCCGATCAGCATCACCTGTGCCGGGTCTGATGGCGAATCGATAGGCATTGATAATGCCGACGATCGATTCCGCAGCAAGCTCACCGTCAAGAGGCAGCTCCGCCAAATTCACATCACCGTCAATCTCCACATCAATTACCAATGAGTGCGATATCGTGCGAAACGACTGTATAAACAAGACAAGCGACGGAATTCCGAGCTTCGCGATCTTGCTCTCCGTTAACATCCGTTCTCTTATCTGTTCCACGTACTGAACGGTCTTATCCGCTTTACCCATTCGAATGTATCCGTATATGACCTGCAAATCATTCATCCAATCATGGCGATGATGATTAAGCGTTCGAATGGATGCTTGCTGCATCGCAGAAGCAGCCCTAGCCATACGCAATTCTTGTTCCCTGCGTTCCGTATGAACCCAGAATACAGCTACAAAGACCAGCCAGACTATAAACACAGCCAGCAGCCAGAGTTCCGCCGGCCAAATGAAAACAGCAGCAGCAGGAGCCAAAAGGGATGCAGCCGCAAAATGTTTGGTCATTCCGATGCGATTCATGAGCCGAGCCTACTTTCCTGTTCTTTCCTAGCCTTAAACAGTATATCACGAGAAAGTAGAAAGATCATCTTTGCATATCGCTTTGTTCATAAAAAAAGAAAACCCCGGTCTGCATGCAGACCAGGGATCTTTCACTATTCTGCTGCCGCTACCGGAGCAAGTGTAACTGGGTAAACGCTGACTTTCTTACGATCGCGTCCCCAACGCTCATATTTCACAACGCCTTCCACTTTCGCGAATAGCGTGTCGTCTTTACCGATGCCAACATTGTTGCCCGGGTGAACTTTCGTTCCGCGTTGACGAACTAGAATGCTGCCAGCAGTTACCGTTTGACCGTCAGCGCGTTTAGCGCCAAGACGTTTGGATTGGCTGTCACGTCCGTTCTTCGTGGAACCTACACCTTTCTTCGAAGCGAAAAGCTGAAGATTCAGTTTCAACATGGATGTTCCCTCCTTTATTCCCGAAATTGTTGACGAATATCAACATACTTCCCGTACGAGGCTGCAATCGAATTCAGCATAACGATCATACCTTCCAGCAGCAGCTGCGCCTTCTCGTTAGAGCTGGCATCTTTCGTTACCGGAATATCTGATCGGAGCCAGCCGCTCTTCATGGAAGCAGGGAGAGCTAGTCCCGCCAACTCCTCAATCGCGTTCACTGTACCGACCGAGACGGCCGATACACCAGCACAGACAATATCTTTGCCCGGCTTCGCAAACTTGGCATGTCCTTCTATTGCAAACGCTACGATCCGTTTATTAACGGCGGATTGCCGTTCAATGGTGACCGTAATCATAATTTAACCTCTTAAGCTTGGATTTTGCCAATCGTTACTTTGGAGTACGGCTGACGGTGACCTTGCTTACGGCGGTAGTTTTTCTTCGCTTTGTATTTATAAACGATGATTTTTTGACCTCTGCCGTGTTTTTCGACTTTAGCTGTTACAGTAGCGCCGGAAACAACCGGAGCGCCAGTTACTAGCTCGTCGCCTTTAGATACAGCCAAGACGCGGTCAAACGTTACCTCTTCACCTTCAAAAGCATTCAGCTTCTCAAGAAATAGAACGTCGCCCTCTTGAACCTTGTACTGTTTTCCACCAGTTTCAATAATCGCAAACATATGTTGCACCTCCTTATATCGAAGACTCGCCTGATGCAGGTGCCGACCTCAGAAGGTCGAGCTTAGAAACCTGTTCTGCGCGGTATTTGACTGCAGATCAGTTATCCTCTGCAGACACCATAACATAATAGCACATCCAAATGCCCAATGGCAATTACTTTTTATTAAATCATTCACATGTACGAATTATGACTGCTGCGAAGATGAAGAGATGAAGATTAGGTCATCTATAGGATTGGCGATGTTGTTTGCTCCCGGACCTTCTTGCGCGTAATTTCGAGCAAACCAAGCCTTGTCCAGCCGACAACCTGGCATTTGGTTCGATCTGCGCGAACAAGCCGCTCAAGCAGCTGCATCACTTCGTCCCGATGCTCTTCTTTCTCCATGTCGATAAAATCCACGATGATGATGCCGCCGACATCGCGGATCCGCAGCAAGCGGGCAATCTGCTCCGCCGCTTCCAGATTCGTGCGGAATACGGTGTCTTCCAAATTGCTCGTTCCAACGAATTTACCGGTGTTTACGTCGATTACCGTCAGTGCTTCCGTTTGATCCCAGACCAAATCCCCGCCGCAGCCTAAGCGAACACGCCGTTCGAACGCTTCATGCAGCTGCTCATTGATGCGGTAATGTTGAAACAGCCCTGCTTGACCCTGCTTCTCAAAATGCCTCAGCCTTGGCAGCATGGCCGGTGCCATTTGCTTCATAAGCGCCTCGGTTTGGAGATAGGCTGTACGATCATCGATCCACAGCTCGTCCATCTCCACAGTGAGCAGATCACGCACCAGTCGATGAACTAGATCCGCTTCGCGATGGAGCAGTGCCGGCGCGGATGATGACTTGCCTCGCGCTTCGATGCCTTGCCACAGCTCCCGCAAGAACTGCACATCATGCTGAAGCGAATCACTGCACTCGCCGATCGCTGCGGTGCGCATAATGACGCCCTCGCCGGGCAATCGGATCTGCTCGCCGATGCCGCGCATTCGGGCACGCTCCGCTTCACCAATTACTTTCTTAGAGACGCCTATGTAATCGGCAGCAGGCATATAAACCAGAAATCTGCCAGGCAGCGAATAATGCGTCGTGACACGGGCTCCTTTACCGCCGAGCGGCTCCTTCATCACTTGAACAATCAGCTCTTGTCCGGCTGTAAGCAATTGATTAATTTGCGGCTTTTCCTTACTCTGCCTTTCCAGGTGCGGGTGCAGCACATCGTCAATATACAGAAATGCGTTCTTCGTCAGCCCAATATCAACGAAAGCGGCCTGCATGCCGGGAAGCACATTAATGACCTTGCCTTTGTAGACGCTGCCCACTAATTGACCGGCGTCTTCGTTTTTTTCCATATAAAATTCGTATAGACGGTTATTGTCCACTACGGCAATTTGCAGCCAATCCTTCTGCTTGTGTACCAGCATTCTTCTCATCTTGCGACCTCCTGTCCAGTCGGTCTTCACTGATACTTATATTACATGAAAAGCTCCAAGACTGCACGGTCAGCCTTCCCGTCGGCAAGAAATCCGTTCACAATTCGCTGCTCCGGCACTACACCGAGGACATCTCCTTTTTCTTCCATAATGACGATTAGATGATAGCTGTCCCGTTTGAACAGCTGTAATGTGCTTTGAACCGTATATCCCTTCGGAATAATAATGGGCAGCGCCCATACCCCTTTGGCCACTATTCGCGACGATGCCATCGCTCTTGTCGTTAAGAACCGCAGAAACAAATAGGGGATATTCCGATAGGCTGTCCAATTTGTAAGCAGCAGAAACAACCCGACCGCGAACAAATTCATATGAATATGGACGGCATTTCTCTCCACCAGGGCTGGGACAAAGGCATAAAGCAGCATCAAGACGCTAAAGAGCAAGCTGATTCGTCCACCCCAGACAAGCGTCCCATAGAAAGTAAGCGCGCGGCTAAGCGCCGCTTGCATCAGCTTCCCGCCATCCAGCGGCAGAATCGGCAGCAAATTAAATAATCCAATCATGACGTTAGCTTGCCACACATAGTCCGCCCATTCATGGCTCCATATCCCGAGCTGGCCTAATAGCCAGGCAACGGCAGCCATCCATACATTTTGGAGCGGCCCGGCAATTGCGACGATGGCTTCTTCTTTAGCCGGTACGCCGCTGCCCTCTTCGACCTCCGCTACGCCTCCAAACGGCAGCAGCTTCACTTCTCGTATTCTCCAGCCGAATCCTTTTGCCATCATGACGTGACCGAGCTCGTGAACCAGAACAATCGCGAATAAAGTCAGCAGTTCAACAAAATAACCGGTCACAACGGAGGCGAGCATGACCAGCACGAAGAGCGGATGAACGGACCAGCGGATACCGGCAAGTTTAATCAATCGGTACGACGTCCGCCGGGTCGACGTACTGGCCTTTATCCTTAACAGCGAAATACAACAGGCTTTGCTGGCCTTCCTCCGCTACCGGCAGCTTACCTATCGTTTTCCCAGCTTCAATCCAATCGTTCACGGCTACCCGCACCAAGCCCAGATGACCGTAGATCGATACTCGGTCGTTGGCATGCTGCACAACAACCGTTTCACCCAATTCATCATCATTGGATACGACGAGCACCCGGCCCGTCTCCGCTGCAACGATCTCTTGACCTGGCTCACCGGCCAGTTCGATCCCGCTTAGTGTTTCCGCAAACGTTCTGACCACGGTCCCGGACTGAAGGGGAGACACGATCGGGAGATCAACAGCGCCTTCAGCTAGTTCGGACTCCTCACCGCGATGGTCGCCGAACAAGGGAATGAAGGACGGTGCACCGGCAAACCAATCCTTGTACAATTTCGCAGCAGCATCGAAGTTCATTTCATCCGTTAGCGCGGACGTTACCACTTGCTGACCTTGTTTGGCAGCAGGCACATCCAGCTTGAAGAGAGCAAATACAATGATGAATAAAGCACCGGCAATCGCGGTTTGGATGAACAGTCCTCTGACGATGAATCGATAATCACGCGGTGGCGGCGATTCCGGCCCGCCTTGCTTACTCGCCTTCACATCTTTGCTTGGCAGTGGCGCAATCCGCCAACCCGCGCTTTCCCACGGATTCGGATTCGCTTTCCACAAACGCTCCGGGTCATCTTCCATATCACGCTGAGTACGTGGAGAGTTAGCTGTCTTCGCTGAGGGATTGGGCATTTCAGTTGGGGATGGCAAAGGTAACAATTGAGCTTGAGGCTGCTGCATGGCCTGCTTTAGCGGAAGTGTATTGTTGTTATGTTCCATGATCCGGCGGATACGCTCTTGTCTGCGCTCGCGGATACTTTTTCTCGTATCCATACTAATCCCTCCATCTCTAATCGCTAATATATATGAGCATGTGGGACTAGTTATGTTGTAACACCTCTGTAAACAGCAAAAAGCCGCCAAGCGGATTGCTTGGACGGCTAAGTGGCCATTTCGTATTTCTCTTGATGCGCCTTGACGCTGAATACAAGACCGATACAAAGCATATTGAGCAGCAATGAGGTACCGCCATAGCTGATGAATGGCAGCGTAATCCCCGTTATCGGCATAAGCCCGATCATCATGCCAATGTTCTGGAAGACTTGAAAGACGTACATCGAGACAATACCGATTACGATGAAGGAGCCCTTCAAGTCATAACACTGAAATGCAATGATAATCATGCGGTAGATCAATAAGAAATAGAGCATAAGCACGACGGCGGCTCCTTGAAACCCGAATTCCTCACCGATAACGACAAAGATCGCATCCGAATACGGATAAGGAATAAACTTGCGGTTCTTCGACTCGCCTTTCATATAACCATCGCCCGTTAATCCCCCTGAGCCGATCGCTATCTTCGCCTTCTGGGCTTGGTAGACTTCTTTCTCGGAGGCTGTTTCGGGATTTATGAATCCGTTAATGCGTTCGTACCAGTGCGTCTTCTGATGATCTTGCAAATAGTCGTGGATTTGCTTGTTATACGTGTTGAACAGAAACATGAATAGAATAAGCGAACCTACTGTAATGCCCAGACCAAGCAGAACATGCGTATATTTAACATTCCCGATCCACAGCATGCCAAGGACGATAACGAGATAGATGATGGCATTACCCAGATCCGGTTGAATCATGACAAGAGCGAAGGGGACAAAAGAAAAGAACGCAATGACGAGCAAGTCCTGACGGACCCGAAGCGCATCGCCATTCCTTCTGCCCATGAGGTAGGCGACGGTTATGATCAGAATGATCTTCACCATCTCAGCAGGCTGAAACTGGAGCCCGCCGGGCAGCTCGAACCAGCTCTTGGCACCGTTAATTTCAACGGCAGTGAAGTAAACTACGACAAGCAATACAATCCCCAGGCCGTAAAGAAACATCCATGCTTTGAGTAACACCCGGTAATCGAACAAAGTGGCTACCAACGCTACGAAAAATCCCAAACCGTAAAATATGACCGTTTTCACGTCGTAATTAGCGTAATCAGGATTCCCGTAAGTCGCGCTATGTACCAGCATCGTACTGACTACCATGAATGCAAGCAGAATGATCAGCATGCCAAGGTCAACCTTCTTCAGTTTGTTCAGCACCTAGCAATCATCCTATTCCAAGAAACTTGCGGAACCGTTTAATGACGCCTGATTTTTCTTCAAGCGGCATCAGCGGTACCATATCGCCTAGCATGCGGCGCGAAATATTCCGGTAAGCAATCGCGGCACGCGAGGAAGGATCCATCACGGTAGGTTCGCCAGCATTCGCCGAGCGAATAACCTTCTCGTCGTCCGGTACGATACCCAGCAAATCGATAGCGAGCACCTGGCAGATTTCATCGATGTCGAGCATCTCTCCGCTGCGTACCATGTTAGCACGAATGCGGTTGATGACCAGTCTTGCAGGCACATGAATCTGCTCCAGCAAACCAATAACACGGTCAGCATCGCGAACAGCCGCATTCTCCGGGGTAGTCACAACGATAGCACGGTCAGCACCTGCCACTGCGTTACGGAAGCCTTGCTCGATGCCCGCAGGGCAATCGATGATGACAAAATCAAAGTCTTTCTTCAGTTCTAGAATCATATCGCGAACTTGTTCCGGTGTCACATCTGATTTATCCTTCGTCTGGGCAGCCGGAAGCATATAGAGCTCCTCGAACCGTTTATCCTTCACAAGTGCTTGATTCAGACGGCAGCGTCCTTCCGCTACATCGATCAAGTCATAAATAATCCGGTTCTCCAGCCCCATGACGACATCTAAATTGCGCAGGCCGATGTCGGTGTCGACCATGCAAACCTTTTTCCCCAATAATGCAAGCGCCGTTCCAATATTAGCTGAGGTCGTCGTCTTGCCAACGCCGCCTTTACCCGATGTGATTACGATCGCTTCTCCCATGACTCAACTCTCCCCGCTCCAGCCATTGGTACTGCTTCTATACAGACCTGCTGCAAAATAATTTCCCCGCTATCGCTGCGACAGCTAGGCTCTAAACACGACCGGCAGCTTTCGCAGCCGCTGCAGCTGTGTCATTTTGTCGATTTTCATGACGCCTTCGCTTAAGTACGCAAATTCCATCGTTGCATCACCGGTCATCCATTCATCCGGCGGTCGACTGATTACTTCACTGATCCGAAGCTGTGTCGGCCTTAAGAGCGATGCCGCGATAATCGAATCTTCTTTCCCTTTGCAGCCGGCATGCGCCAAGCCTCGAAGAGCGCCAAGCACATAAATATCACCCGTGCAAAGAAGAGAGCCGCCCGGGTTCAAATCCCCCATCAACAGCAGGTTCCCGTCATGCTCAAGTGTCTGGCCTGATCGAATTATTCCCGTCAATACCTTTAAATTGTTTCCGTCTTCTACAATCGGCTCCGGCTTAGGTTCACTTTCAATGGACTGCACAAGCAAATTGCCCTGATTCCGAATGGCTGTTCGAATTTGTTCCTTGTCTTCCTCATTCACTTGCCGGGTGCCGAGCTTCACTTGAACGTGAACAATGGGACCTGTCAGCAGCTGTTGGTGCGACTTTTCCAATTTAAATTGCAGCTCATCCAGCAATGCGGAAAAATCACATGTGTCGTCAAGAAGGAAAATCAACCCGTCCTTGACGCCTTTGATCGTTATATGCTGCTTCTCGGCCACGCTCGTCTTCACCCCTTCTCTATACGATTCTTTCACGGATGCGTATTTTCCTGCCTGACTTTCGCTATTCTTCTTCTTCTTCCGACTTGGCATTGCTGCCGGTTCGTTCAAACCATCGCCTTGCGGGCACATAAATCACTAACGCAAATAGGATTTGAAGAAAAACGCTCGGAACGATGTGATGGGAAACTGCCCATTCAAACGTCTGATCCGTCAATCGGAACACACGATAGATGAAATAGACAATGGTATCGTAGGCAAGTGTGGACATGCAGATCATGAGCAGCGCCATCAGCAAGGTGCTTCTTTTGCGCTCCAGAAGAAAACCGGTCATGTAACCAACCAGTCCCATAGAGAATGAGTGAACCCCGAGAATCCGACCATAGAAGGCTAAATCCTGCAGGAGTCCAAACGCCAATCCAAGGATAAGCGCCGTATGTCTGCCTCGATACATACCGGCAAAGAGTACAAACGCTAGCGTGAAATGAGGAATGATCCGTCCGACCATGCTATCAGGCAGCAGCCAGTAGAACCATGTACCTTCGACAAGGAAGAACAGCAGAATGACGGCAACGATACGCTGCATACTCATTCTGCGTTCTCTCCAGTCTCTGGCAATTGTACGACAAATACTTCCGTCAAATGGTCAAAATCCGCTGCCGGCGTAATGGTTGCCGTGTAAGTCAAACCGAAGTCACCGACTTGGCTGGAATCGACCGTACCGATAACCATCCCTCGCGGGAATACATTGCCTTGGCCGGAAGTAATGATGGTATCGCCTTTAGTAAGCGGATCATGCTCGGATATTTTGGACATCGACAACTTGCCTGTGTCCGAATGATAGTTATCCACAATCCCGAAAGAATCTTTCTCTTTGCCAAGCACCGTAGCGGCGATGGCCTTCGTATCCGGTGAAGTCTCACTTAACTTCGTAATCGGCATTACCGAGGAGAAGAACGGATCTACGCGGTTGACAAGGCCGACAAGACCCTTGTCCGTAACGACAACCATGTTTATCTTGATGCCGTCTTTGGAGCCCAAATTAATGCGGATCGTTTCCGAGTAAGGATCGTTGCCAACGGCAACTACCTGGGCGATCAAATATTTATAGTTATACAGCTGCTTCTGGCGCTCCGTAAAGTTCAGCATTTCCTGCAGCTCTTTGTTCTTGGCTTCAACAAAATTGTACTTAATGCTGTCTCTTGCATAGGCAGCGGCTGCAATGCGGAGCTCCTCGTTCTCCTTGTAAATCGCGTGCAGGTTGGATAGATCCTTGAACAGCTCAGCCACATAACCGGCTGGTCGGTACAGCCATTCCTGCACGAATGCCGTGGAATCGAGCGAGAAGTTTTCCGGCCATGTCAGCTTCTTCCGATCGCCGATGGAGAAGCCCATGACAGCAACGAATAAGATAAACACGATCATTAATACAAACATCCGCTTATTACGCATCCAATTAAACAACTTCTCTTCACCCGCCCATTTTGCGCTGATTGCCTAACGACCCGAAGGCTCGTTCAAACCAATCAGCGTCGCGTATCCGTTTTCCCCAAGAAGCTTCCGGATCTTATCGCTTGGAACGAGAAACCGGGCCTCCACGTGTTTTGAACAGCTCAATATTGTCCAGCGCGCGGCCGGTACCGATTGCAACACAATCCAGCGGATTCTCTGCCACGATGACAGGCATACCCGTTTCGCGGGAAAGCAGCTTGTCCAGGTTCTTCAGCAGCGCGCCGCCGCCTGTCAGTACGATGCCGCGGTCCATAATATCCGCAGACAATTCCGGCGGACATTTCTCAAGCGTAACCTTAACTGCATCGACAATGGCATTAACCGTATCGGACAGCGCATCGCAAATTTCCTCCGACGAGATCGGCAATGTCTTAGGCAAACCGGACACGAGGTCACGGCCGCGAATTTCAATCGTTTCCTGACGGTCCAAGGACAGTGCAGAGCCGATCTCCATTTTGAGTTGCTCCGCTGTACGCTCACCGATCATTAAATTGTACATACGCTTAATGTATTGCATAATGGCTTCGTCCATCTCGTCACCTGCGATACGGATCGAACGGCTGGTTACGATACCGCCGAGCGAAATAACGGCTACCTCTGTCGTACCGCCGCCGATATCAACGACCATACTGCCGGTCGGCTCCCATACCGGAAGATCAGCACCAATAGCTGCTGCGAACGGCTCTTCGATCGTGAACGCTTCGCGGGCGCCTGCTTGAACCGTCGCGTCTTTAACCGCACGTTGTTCTACCGCTGTAATGCCTGACGGTACACACACCATGACGTTCGGATGACGAGGAAACAGGGAACGCTGCTTCTGTGCTTGTCGGATGAAATATTTAATCATCGTTGAAGTTGTTTCAAAGTCCGCAATAACGCCGTCCTTCATCGGACGAATCGCGCGAATATTGCCGGGTGTACGGCCAATCATCTTCTTGGCATGTTCACCTACAGCTTCAATTGTTTTCGTATCTGTACGTATAGCAACTACGGAAGGCTCTCTTACTACGATGCCTTTGCCTTTCACATATACCAGCGTATTCGCTGTACCAAGGTCAATACCTAAATCTTTTGTGAATCCACCAAACATGTTTAATCTTCCTTTCTTTCTTAAGACAATACTTCTTATTATATTACATGTGACCTTGCTCCTTCAAACTTATAAAGCGATTGTCACCTATTACCAAATGATCGAGTACATCAATTCCGACAAGCTCTCCGGCTTCTATGAGGCGCTGTGTCAGCGCTATGTCTTCCGAGCTTGGCGTGGGATCGCCGCTAGGATGGTTATGTATACAAATGAGAGCGGCACTGCTGCATTTAATCGCGGCCCGAAATACTTCCCGCGGATGCACCAGTGTCGCATTCAGTGTTCCGATCGACAACGTTTCTTTTAAAATAACCTGATTCTTGGTATTTAAAAACAAACAGATGAAATGTTCCTGTTTCAGATAGCGAAGCTCCTCCATTAGGAGGCTTGCCGCATCTGCAGGCTTTCGAATGGTCGGCAGCTCTCCGTGCTGGCTTCTGGCAATGCGGCGGCCAAGCTCGATGCCCGCCCGCAGCTGAACGGCCTTCGCTGGGCCGATTCCGCGAATCTTGGTCATCTCGGCAACACTCATATCAACAAGTCCGCGCAGACTGCCGCATTGACCGAGGATACGGGATGCGAGCAGGACAGCGGATTCCCGCTTGGTGCCGGTACGTATTAAGATCGCGAGCAGCTCTGCATGGCTCAATGCTTCAGCCCCAGCGGTCATCATCCGCTCTCTTGGCCTCTCCGTGGTTGGAATATCCTTCAGTACGTAGGGTTCTCGTTGCGATTCCATCTTCTGTTCCCTGCCTCCCGTGGTCTGCTATGCTCGGTCAAATAACCTCGATCTGAAATTCAGCCAGCATGTCCGACAGCAGAGATAGAGAAAGTCCTACCACGTTAAAATAGCAGCCGTCGATGCGGTCAACAAGTGTTGCGCCAAGTCCCTGTATACCATAACTGCCGGCCTTGTCCATGGGCTCGCCGGATGCGACATAACGTTTGATTTGATCATTATTCATAGATTTCATCATTACCCGCGTCACGCGATGATGAACCAGCTCTCTTCCTGAAGACGTTTCAACAAGAGCAATTCCTGTATAAACTTCATGCTCCTTGCCCTGCAGCTCGGTCAGCATACGGATCGCATCATGCTCGTCCACTGGCTTACCCAGAACTTGTCCATCCAGTACGACGATGGTATCCGCGCCGATTACGAGTGAATGGGAAGCATCTTCATCTTGCAGCATCTCTGCAGATGCACGTGCTTTACGCAGGCCAAGCTGCTCGACAATTTGAGCCGGCAGCCAATGTGTTGGGGTACTTTCATCGGTATCGCTTGACAAAATGAGAACCGGCAAGGAAAGGTCAAGAGCTGCGACCAATTCCCGCCGGCGAGGAGATGATGAAGCCAGCACAAGCCGGCGAACGTGCGATGAACTTGTAGGAAGGGGTACTCTCATGGATGCAGCGCTCCTTAACGCATTGTGTCGGTTCCCTATAGCTTGCGGTAGATCCATATTGCGGCGATCAGTCCAATAATGCTTAGGAGACTAATCTCAATCCGCAGCGTAAACGAATAGCTCAGAACGAGTAAATCCGCAGCCGGTGACCATACGACAGGTGACGTTTTGGTTAGGAAAGCCAGTCCCGGCACCTGAGACAACCAGCGGGAGACAAGTGCGCCCGTGAGCAGTCCAATCAGTATGAAAAGCAGCAAAACCCAGAAGTTTTTCTTCATCTTCCAACGTCCCTCGCCATATTTTGACACGTATACTTTATTATACGCGCCACGGGAACGCTTTACAATGCATCCATCGATTCAAACCAGGCTTTCTCCGCAAACACAGCTTTCATCAAAGAAGCCTGCATATCCCATAGGTAAGCATCCGATGGTTTCTTCGTATATTCCTCAGCAGCCACAGCAGCCGAGTTAATCAATTGTGTCAATTTCTGAAGCGACGACTTGTTTACTTTATCGGTTAATCCCGCTGCAAGCGCATTAGCCGAATTGATCCACTGCTGGTGCAGCTCTTTCCAGTCTCCCGCTTCGTTCGTTGTGCCGCTTAGCCGTTCTACCGTAAGGCGATCTAAGCTTGCGATCAGCTCGCTCGTTTGCTCGAAGAAACCTTCCACTGCAGAAGCCTCGCCTTTGAAAGCGATGCTGCTCACCGCAGGAAGATCGATTTGCTTGACATATACGTCCATATTCGTCAGTAAATGTCCAAGCATTTGCGCTTCGTCACGATCAGGCGACATTCCTACGTAGACCCGATAGTCCTCTTGAGTTGTAAGAGGCGCAGCTGCCAACCCTTTAGCGGCAAGCTCATCCACCGCGGCATTCAGTCCTTCTTTGTTGCTGAATACACCGTATTGAAGCATATAATAGGAACTCTCCGGAATGTTTACTTTGATCATCGACTGTGCTGCTGTTGAGCCATTTCCGTCATCGACTGCGCCGCTGCTATTCGCAGCACCTGAAGAGGATGATTCATTGACCTTGCCGCCTGATGCAGGGCTGCCGCTTGGATTATCGGTTGTTCCTGCCCCGTCAGTAATGGCCCCGCTTACGGAAGCACCCGGCTGATTGACGGAGCTATCCGATCCAAACGAACCGTTCCCCGTGAACAACGCCAACACAAAGTATCCGAACAGCGCGCCTGTCGCGATCGCCCCTGTTACAGAAGCAAACACTTTAAACCATGACGGCCCCTTGGTTGGCCTTTGATTCGAGCCGCCCATATAGGAGCCGAACGAGGTGCGGGCATGCGTTTGCAGCTCACTCCGTCGACGTTCGGACTCTTCCACTTCCTCACCTAGAATCGGATACATATCAATCACATTCGGATTTGCTTGGACCCGTTTCCGCGGCTCCTCATATTCATCGCCAAGCAGAATCGCTTCTGACTGTTCGATATGCGGTGGCAGCTGCTCCTGCGCAGCATCATATAATGGATTATCATTCTTCATCGCCCTTACCGGCTCGTTCGGGGTCGGCTTCCGTGTTTTCTGACCGTCTGCATCGCGAATAAGCTGCTCTAAGGCATGAGCATCATTTTGAAAAGGGCTGTTCCATGATCCTATTTCGGACGTGAATTTCATTTCCTCTTGGAAGAAAGGGATGACATTCGCGGAATTCCTCAATTCCTGCTTCTGTTCCGGTTTCTGTTCTTCTCGTGCTCCGCTCTGCCGATCGAATCGGTACGTAATGCGTCCTTTTGCACTCATCGCATTCTCTCCTTGTCCACATACTCTAGTAAGAGTCTATGAAAAAGTTAAGAGGAATATGACCCCCTCTCGCCAAGGCACAATTTCAGATGGTTTGCATTCCTTGACCGGTATATTCCTCTTAAGGTATATTCAGTTTATGAATTCCACTATGAGTGCTCTTGCCGAGCCTAATCGGTTACGTATCGTCGAGCTCTTGCGTGACGGACCGCAAACAGTTGGTGAAATTGCCGAACGTCTTGGCCTACATCAGCCGCAAGTGTCCAAGCATTTGCGCGTCCTCTTGGATGCCGGCCTCGTCGAGGTTCAACCCGTCGCCAACAAGCGGATCTATAAGCTCGGGACGAAACCTCTCCGGGAGCTCGACGATTGGTTAAGTTCCTTTCGCCGTACATGGGAAGAGAGATTCGATCAATTAGACGATTATTTAAAGAAGCTGCAAGGAAAAGATGCTGAAGAATAGGAGGGGCGGTCGTCGTTTTAACATAGATCGTAAACAAACCCGCACATAAAGAACCCCCACTTTCATTCAAGTGGGGGTTCTGCATTTCTATTATGCTCTGGCCCGCAGCGTCTTCGCAAGCGAATCCGCTACCTTCCAAATATCGCCTGCACCCATCGTAATCACGAGATCACCCGGCTGCACTTGCTCAGTCAGAACAGCCAGCACTTCATCCTTCGTAGGATAGTAGGTTGTGTTGGCATTGCTATTCTTAATGATAAGCTCTACGAGTTTCTTCGAGTTTACGCCTTCGATCTGCTGCTCCCCGGCCGGAGAATAAATGTCCGTGATCAGCACCTCATCCGCCTCCGTGAAAGCACGGCTGAACTGATCAAGCAAGAAGAAGGTTCTCGTGTAACGCTGCGGCTGAAAAACAGCGATAATTCGTTTGCCGGTTGACTTGGCTGCACTGATTGTAGCCTCAATCTCCGTCGGATGATGCGCGTAATCGTCAATGACCAGAATGTCATTCACTTCGCCTAGCACTTGGAATCTGCGTTTCGCCCCGCGGAAATCAACAATAGCCTCCGCAATAGCTTCGAAAGAAACACCGGCTTCCAGACAAGTAATGACTGTAGCCATCGCATTGTAAACATTATGACGCCCCGGAACAGACAGCTCGATTCGACCGAGCAGTTCGCCATGACGTGTCATATCGAAGGATGCTTTGCGATCGCCCAGGGTGATATTCTGAGCGCGGTAGATTGCCTCATGGTCGATGCCGTACGTCAGCACACCTTCAATGCCTAGCGGGCCAGCGATCAGCTCTGGGAGCATCACTTGCATGTTCGTGTCGTCCGCGCATACAATTGCGCTTCCGCCATCCTTCACTTGGCTTAGAAACTGCACGTAAGCCGCTTTCAATTTATTGAAATCACCGTCATAGTTTTCGAGATGATCCGGTTCAATGTTCGTTACGATTGCGATTGTGGGATGGTACTGCAAGAACGACCCGTCACTCTCATCTGCTTCCGCCACGACATACTCGCCTTTGCCTGCTTTAGCATTTGTGCCGACATTGACGATCTCGCCCCCGATGATGTACGTGGGATCGAGTTTGCAGTTCTCCATGACCAGCGCGATCATAGAAGATGTCGTCGTTTTGCCATGTGCCCCAGCAACTGCAACGCCTTTGCCGTTATTCATCAATCTTGCAAGCATCTGAGCGCGGTGCAAAATCGGAATGTTCAGCTCTTCAGCCGCTCTGCGTTCCACATTGTCGCGAGACAGCGCCGTCGAATAAACGACCAGATCCGCTCCTTTGACATGCTCCGGCTCATGACCGATGTAAATGCGGGCTCCATTGGCAGCAAGCTTCTCTGTAAGTTCTTGCCGAGCAACATCAGAGCCGGTCACTTTATAGCCCATCTCCAGCATAACGCGCGCGATTGCGCTCATGCCGTAACCGCCAATTCCGATGAAATGTACGTGTTCTGCCGTATTCAAAGACGGTTCACCAACCTTTTTCAGAATCCTTATTATAGAGCAATTGGGAGCGGACATCGGCAATCAGATAGAGTGTTCCTGTAACGACTGCCAAATCATCCGCATTCGAGAGCGATTGCAGCCGCTCAAGTGCAAGCTTCCAATTCGGTTCGATGATGAGTTCGAAGGAACGGCCGATTGTCTCCCGTAATTCCTGAACAAGCGCTGCCAGCTCTTGCGCCGGCAATGCTTTGCGAAAATCCGGCTCGGTCACGACAAGCGTATCCACTAGAGGTAGTATATGCCGCAATGTGTCACGATGATTCTTGTTCGCGAGCATACCCATCATAAGGTGAAGTTTATCATACCGGTACGTACTTTTAAGAGATTCCGCAAGCATTTGCGCACCTTCCGGATTATGTGCACCATCGATTAGAAGCCGCGGCGATGTACCGATCATTTCAAGCCGTCCGGGCCATGCGGCTGTGCGAAGCCCTTCTCTTAGATCTTCATCTTCCAGCATGAGCGCGTAGTATTGTCTCATTACTTCAAGCGTCATGACCGCAACAGCGGCATTCGACTGCTGATGTACACCGTTCAGCGTAATCGTAAGCGGCTCAATCGAACGGAACATGCCTTCAAAACGGAAGGTTTGTTCATTCTCCTCCACATGAAGCGGCTCAATCGTGAACCTATCTCCAAGCATATAGAGAGAGCTGTTCTTCGCTTTAGCCGTGTCCGTAATGATCGCTGCTGCTTCCGGCTGGCTGACTGCACTAACGACTGGAACTCCGGCTTTAATAATGCCGGCCTTCTCTCTTGTCACAGCCTCAATCGTATCGCCGAGTATGTCCATATGGTCATGACCGACATTTGTAATAACCGAAACTAGCGGAGTTACGATGTTCGTCACGTCCAAGCGGCCGCCAAGACCCGTCTCCCACACGACAAAGTCCGGATAGGATACGGTTCCGTAGTACAGAATCGCCAGTGCGGTCGAGACTTCAAACATCGATGGCGAACCGAGCTCTGTCGCTGCGATCTCTTCAACCAAAGGCTTCAGCCTGTTGGCGAGCAGCAACAGTGTTTCTTCCGGAATATCTGTTCCATTGTACTGGAAGCGATTCGTGAATTTCGTGATATAAGGGGACGTGAACGTCCCCACATCATACCCGCAGCGAATCAGGACGCTTGTTAAATAGGCGCAGACAGAGCCTTTGCCGTTCGTCCCGGCGACATGAATAAATTTGAGTCGACGCTCCGGATGACCCGAAAGCTCCATCAGCTTCTCGATTCTCTCCATACCTGGGCGGATACCGAAGGCAACGAGTCCTTCGATCCAGTTTCTTGCTTCTTCATAGCTGCTGAGTGATGCCGATGCCGCCGTATCCGACTCAGTAGTAATCTTCTGTTGTTCTGTCATCGTTCTATTCCTTCTTCCCGGCGGTCCGAATTAGCCTCTGAGCTCGGCAATCCGCGCTTTCACCATATCACGTTTTTCCGCATAATCAGCCATTTTGGCACGCTCTTCCTCGATCACCTTAGCAGGAGCTTTCGCAACGAAACCTTCATTGCCGAGCTTCTTCTCTACCCGCTCCACTTCATTAGTCAAGTGAGCAATTTCTTTCTCAAGACGGGCAATTTCTTGCTCGATATCAATTAGGCCTGCCAGCGGCAGATACATTTGGGCTCCGGTCACGATCGCCGTCATTGCTTTATCCGGTGCAGCCAGTTCTAGGCTAATGGTTAGCTTCGACGTGCCGCAGAAACGAATAATGAACTCTTCATTACGGGCCAGGATCGCCGCTTCGCTCTCACTGGACGGTTTGATTTGAAGCTCGACCTTCTTGCTCATAGGGACATTAACCTCGGCACGGATATTCCGAACCGCACGGATCATATCCATAAGCAGCTCCATCTCGGCAACTGCCTCAGGCGCTTCAAGCGCTTTATCGTATACCGGCCACTGCGCAAGTGTAATGGTCTCGCCTTCATGCGGCAAGTGTTGCCATATTTCCTCGCTGATAAACGGCATGAACGGATGAATCAGGCGCTGCGTGCGATCAAGCACGTAAGCAAGCACCGATTGCGTCGCGCGTTTGGCATGTGCATCTTGACCATTCAGGTTCAGCTTCGCGAACTCAATGTACCAGTCGCAGAGATCATCCCAAATGAAGTTATAGAGGACACGGCCGGTTTCGCCGAAATCATAGCTGTCAATCAAGCGAGTAACATCAGCAACTGCTGCATTCAGACGGTGCAGAATCCAGCGGTCTGCTGTGCCAAGCTTCACGTTAATATCAATATCCGCGGCTGTTACGCCTTCTAGGTTCATAAGCGCAAAACGGGACGCGTTCCAGATCTTGTTCGCGAAGTTACGCGCTTGCTCAACACGTTCCCAGCGGAAACGCAAATCCTGTCCCGGCGTGCTGCTGGTCGAAATCATATAACGCATCGCATCCGCGCCGTATTTCTCAATGACATCAAGAGGATCAACGCCATTACCAAGGGACTTCGACATCTTCTTCCCGTTCTCATCGCGAACAAGGCCGTGCATCAATACGTCTTTAAACGGAATTTCGTCTGTAAACTCAAGCGCGGTAAAGATCATACGAGCAACCCAGAAGTAGATAATGTCATAGCCAGTAACCAGTACGTCTGTTGGGTAGAAACGTTTCAGATCATTCGTTTCCTCCGGCCAGCCTAACGTCGAGAATGGCCATAACGCTGAGCTGAACCACGTATCGAGTACGTCCTCGTCTTGACGAAGCGATTCGTTTCCGCAAGCGGAGCATGCGCTTTGATCTTCACGGGCAACATGCATGGCGCCGCAGGAGTCGCAGTACCAAGCCGGAATGCGGTGACCCCACCACAGCTGGCGGGAAATACACCAGTCGCGTACGTTCTCGATCCATTGCAGGTAAATTTTCTCGAAGCGATCCGGAACGAAGTTTACGCCTTTACCGGACTGCTGCGCGTTAATCGCAGCTTCCGCTAGCGGCTTCATGTCAACAAACCATTGTGTCGACAAGTAAGGCTCCACTACGGCGCCGCTGCGCTCGCTGTGTCCGACTTGGTGCACGTGATCTTCGATTTTGATGCAAACGCCACTCTCCTGCATATCGGCCACGATCTTCTTGCGGCAATCTGCACGGTCCATTCCATTATAAGGACCTGCTTCGGCATTCATCGTACCGCTCTCATCCATCACAACGATTTGCGGCAGGTCGTGACGCAGACCTACTTCAAAGTCATTCGGATCGTGAGCCGGCGTAATCTTAACCGCGCCGGAACCAAACTCTTTCTCAACGTATTCATCCGCAATGATCGGAATTTCTCTGCCGATAATCGGCAGAACAATCATTTCACCGATCAGGTGCTTATAGCGCTCATCCTCCGGATGTACCGCAACCGCTGTATCGCCAAGCATCGTCTCCGGACGCGTTGTAGCAACCGTAATGAAGCCGGAACCGTTCTTCAATGGGTATTGCAGGTGGTACAGATGACCGTTTACTTCTTTATGCTCAACCTCGATATCCGATAGCGCCGTACGGGCAGCCGGATCCCAGTTAATGATTTTCTTACCGCGGTAAATAAGGCCCTTCTCGTAGAGGCGAACGAATACTTCACGTACCGCCTGCGACAAACCTTCGTCCAGTGTGAAACGCTCGCGCGAATAATCGAGAGAGAATCCCATTTTGGCCCATTGCTCGCGAATGGTTTCGTTATAAAGCGCCTTCCAATCCCATACCTTCTCGAGAAACTTCTCGCGACCAAGGTCATAACGAGATTGACCTTCCTCGCGCAGCTTCTGTTCTACTTTCGTTTGAGTAGCGATACCGGCATGGTCACTGCCCGGAAGCCATAGCGCATCATAGCCCTGCATCCTTTTCGTACGAATCAGAATATCCTGCAGCGTAAAATCGAGCGCATGACCGATATGAAGCATGCCTGTTACGTTTGGCGGCGGAATCACGATTGTATACGGCTCTGCCGAAGGGCGCTTGCCCGCTTCAAAAAACTTGCCTTCCATCCAATAAGGATACCATTTCGCTTCTGCCGTCTTCGGATCGTACGTTGTCGGCATTTCAGTCGTTGCTTGTTTTTGTGTCATCAGCTTATCCTACCTCCACTGTATTTCTAATCCATTTAAGGATTCTAATACGCCTAATTAACGAAAAAAAATAAACCTCTCGCCCTTAATTCAAAGGACGAAAGGTTTAGCTTCCGCGGTACCACCTTTGTTCCGAACCGTGCATGACGCAGCTGGCTCGACAACTTTAAACAGATAACGGCTGCAGCCGGCCGGTACTTACGAAGAAAATACACTCCGCTCATCCAGCAACTCCGGGGCGACAAATCGCAGTTCATATCCTACAGAACCTCTCAGCGCAGCGGTTCTGCTCTCTGAAGGTATTCCTGCCAATCTTCCCCATCAACGTTCATTATAATAAAAGTATTACCCTATTTTTTCTATCATACACGTTATTATTTGTATACGTCAATCCCAGCAGGATAGCGGCCTAATTCGAGCTATCCACAACTGGCAAAAAGCCCCTCCAGGGACCGTGTAAGGTCATTCCTAAAGGGGCTTCTCAATTAAGAATAACGATCGAGTCCTGCGTCATCATGTTGGACTATGGAATATAGAGCACCTGTCCCTCACTGACGCTTTGATCAGAGAGTCGGTTGTAAAGCGCGATCTCACGGGCTTGCAGCTGGTAGCGTCCTGCTATGGCATCAAGCGTCTCTTCTCGCTGTACGATGCAGATACGCAGCTTCCGGAACGATTGTTCATCGCTTGCTCTTCCATAGAACAAGTTCTTCCACTCTATCTCGTCACCGCTCGATTTGCGGGCTTCCGCAGCCTTCGCTTCTGCAACTTGCTCGGCAGCGGCTCTGGCTTCCTGTTCTCTGCGGCTCGATTGCAGCAGCGCCCTGAACCCGACTCCGCCGGCAGACTGCTGCTCGGCCTCATCCTCGGCTTGCTTGCTTGCGAGTGCGACGCGCATCTCCTTGCGGGAGGCTTCTGCCTCAGAAACAGAGACGTCGCCGTACTGCTGGACTTCTTGTGCTTGCGGGCGAACCTGGGGATCACGCTCAGCAGCTGCAGCAGGAATGAAAGCCTCCTGCTGTTCAGACGCACCGGCATTGACCGCTATCTGGCTCGGTTCATACACAGTAGGCTCGGCGATCGGAACTTGAAATAAGGCAGCATGAGCTTCACGATTCAGCGCTTCCTGTCTCTCCTGCTCCCTCGCCCAAGCCGATGCTCTTGCTGCGATGGCCTCGTTCTCGGCCGCCTCGCGCAGAGCTGCTTCCTCTACGGCTTGCCGTTCATATTCTGCCGCTAAACGCTGCTGCTCGTAATCATATTGTGTGAATCGCGGCGCTTCCTCGGTTTCCCTAGAATGAACGACTGTAATGGGTTCTTCACGCTGCCAGGATTCGGCGGGCTCTGATTGCTCGATTTCGATGCCTAATAACGAGAGAACCCCCGTAATGTTGAGTGTTCGAGTGGAGAGCAAATCCACGTCAAAGTTATCGATCTCAACGGAAATGTCATCCAATCGATGAATACGATTCAAAGGCAGCGTAATTTCGACAGGAATCCAATGCTCCAGAGATTGTTCGGCTAAAGGCTCATTCTGTGCGCGATAAACGCCTGTAAGGAGCAAATGGCCTTTTAATAAAACCTGCTCGTCTTGCTGAACAATCCCGATTCTCGGCACAAGCTCGATCTCGTCAAGCTCATCGATCGCCGCTACCTCTTCGGGCAAATGCACACGTTCATAGATGTCAAATCGCAAACCACTAGACGGACTGGGCACGCTTGTCGTCCTCCTTTCCCCTTGTCAAGAAGCTTGGTTACAGCTTTCTTCCCTATTTATCTATATGGCAAGGGGTGGGTAGGCATGACTACGATTTTCACAGAGAAGCGTACCGCTCGCGGACCTCCGTAAACCAATCCGGCTCGGTTGCGGACAAAACCGTCTCCTCATTCGTCCAGGGATGTCGAAATGTCAGCTGTTCTCCTCGAAGAGCCTGATGACGAAGCTTGCTGTCTGAGCCGCCATAGAGCGTATCCCCAACAAGCGGATGTCCCAGATGACTCATATGTACGCGAATTTGATGCGTCCGCCCGGTTTCCAGCCATACTCGGACAAGTGAAGAGCCTTTGTATGCTTCAATGGTTTCATAATGAGTAATCGCGTGCTCACCACCCGGCGAAACTCTCCGACGTCCATTATGATGACGATCTTTGCCTATCGGCTCGTTAATGATGCCCCGATTCCGTTTCAATACGCCTTGCACCAAAGCAACATATTGCCTGCCGATGGTTTTCTCTCGCATCGCCTCGTCCAGCCGCAGCTGGGCCAACTCATTTCTCGCGTAAAGAACCGGACCTGCCGTATCATCGTCCAGTCGATGGATATGCTTGGCAGGCAAACCATCCCCGCGAAGCTGTCCTGTGCGCGCCGCCTCTTCGTCCAGCGTTCCCCGCTGACCCGGTGCAGAAGGATGTACGGGCATCCCAGCAGGCTTATCCATCACAAGGCACCAATCATCATAGAAGAGCACGCCGGCATGAAGAGAAGCACTTGATGCTGCATCTCCTTGCGAGAGCATACGGAAGATCGCATCACTGCCTGCATCCGCAGCAATAAAGGTGCGCAGCAGAATGCTGCTCCCCTCCATCTGAATGCCGCCAACAGAGAACAGCCGGTTCAGCCATTTCTCCGGAAATAAACCAAGGGCCAGCAGCCACTGCCGCACATGATGCGGATGGCTCCCGGCCTCTATTACTCGAACAGCTTGCGTGGAAGCAGCGAAGCTTGCCAGCGTTTCCGAAGGCAGCTTCAGCCACTCCCCGCTGCGTTCATAGCTCATCGATTGTCCCATTATAGCTCAGCTCCTACAATACGCTTATTACAAGCGACGAAACGCCTCATCATGCGCCGCAATGGTCGCATCAATGGCTGCTTCATCGTGAATGCCGGAGACGAACATCCCTTCAAATTGCGAAGGTGCAATGCTGATGCCAAGATCCAGCATGGCTGCAAAATAAACTTTAAAGCGCTCCAGATCAGAAGTCTTGGCCGTATCGTAATTGATGACATGCTGCTCTGTAAAGAACGGACAAACCATCGATCCGACGCGGTTAATCGTGCTTGGAATACCGTGTTTCGCTGCGTTGGCTTCAAAGCCGCGCTGCAAACGAACCGCCATCCGCTCCATGTGCTCATAGGTTTGCGGAGTCAGTAGACTAAGCGTTGTGAAGCCCGCCGCCATCGCAAGCGGATTGCCGGAGAGCGTTCCTGCTTGATAGATCGGACCGCTTGGCGCCATCATTTCCATAATCTCGCGTTTACCGCCGTATGCGCCTACCGGCAAGCCTCCGCCGATTACTTTGCCAAGGCAAGTGAGATCCGGCGTTATGCCGTATAAGCCTTGTGCACAGTTCATGTGAACGCGGAAGCCGGTCATAACCTCGTCGAAGATCAGCAGGCTGCCGTACTGCTCGGTAACCTCGCGCAGCCCTTGCAGGAAGCCGGGAAGCGGAGGAACAACGCCCATATTGCCGGCAACCGGCTCAACGATGATGCAAGCAATCTCTTCGCCGAAGCTTTCAAATGCCAGTTTCACTGAAGCAAGGTCGTTGTAAGGTACCGTTAGCGTATGAGAAGCTACGCTCTCCGGTACGCCGGGGCTGTCGGGCAAGCCAAGCGTCGCTACGCCTGAACCTGCTTTAATTAGCAAGCTGTCGGCATGTCCGTGATAGGAGCCTTCGAATTTCAGGATTTTGCTGCGTTTCGTGTAACCGCGAGCCAAGCGAAGCGCACTCATTGTCGCTTCTGTACCGGAATTGACCATACGTACGATTTCTACGGATGGTACACGCTCGCAGACGAGCTCCGCCATTAACGTCTCGATTTCAGTCGGAGCGCCGAAGCTGGTGCCTTTCTCAGCCGTTTTCTTAATGGCTTCGATTACGTCCGGATGGGCATGACCCATAATAAGCGGTCCCCAAGATGCTACATAATCGATATAGCTGTTTCCGTCGATATCATAGACTCTGTAGCCTTCGCCACGGTCCATATAGACCGGATTTAAGCCGACGGACTTGAAGGCCCGAACCGGAGAGTTCACGCCGCCCGGAATGACTTTTTTCGCGCGTGCAAAAGCTTCTTTGGAGCGTTCATCCGCTCTAATATGATTCTTTTCGCTCATTTCTCGCACCTGCCTGTTAAAATGTGACTTTCGTATGGTAAACTGCTAAGAGATTATCAGGTTATAACTGTTGTGCAGTTCAGAGGGAGAGGCTGGTCATAGTGATTGATTTGCTTAAGCAAGTACAGCTATTTGAAAATTTAAACGAAGATCAGCTGCAGCGAATACTGTTGATTGCTCAAAAACAAACATTCACGCCTAACACTGTGCTCTTTCAAGAGAAAGATCCTGGGGCAGCCTTTTATATTTTGCTTAAAGGCTCCATTAAGATTTATACGCGCAGTTCTTCCGGTGACGAGAAAGTATTATCGCTGATTCAATCGGGTCAAAGCTTCGGCGAGCTGTCGCTGCTCGACGGTCGTCCCCGCTCAGCATCTGCTCAAACGCTGGAAGGCTCGACACTGCTTGTGATCTCCGCCAATGACTTTCATGCCCTGCTTCGCGAGCAATTCGAGATTACGCGCCATATTATGACGGAGCTTTGCCGCAGACTGCGTGACACCAATCAGCATGTCTACGATCTTACCTTTGTGGATTCGCGGACTCGCGTGCTGAAGAATGTCATTCTGATGGCTAATCGACATGGCACACGAGCAGGAAACATCATCACGATCAAAATGCCGCTCAACTACGATGAACTCGCTCAAATGGCCGGTGTAGCCAAGCTGGCACTTTCTCAAGTGCTTAGAGACCTTGAGGATCGCAGAATATTAACGTTTGGCCTAAACGAATACAAGCTCGACTTGGCTCGCCTGAACGGTTAACACCGTTCAGGCTTTTTATATGGCTTACGCTTCGCCCCGCAGCCAGCGTGCTGCATCCAAAGCATGGTAAGTAATGATCAGATCGGCACCTGCGCGCTTCATACCTGTTAATGTCTCGAGAACAACTGCACGCTCATCGATCCAACCGTTCGCCGCAGCCGCTTTAACCATGGAATATTCAGCACTCACGTTGTACGCTGCAATCGGCAGGTCAAAATGCTCTTTCAGCATCCGAATGACATCCATGTAGGCAAGCGCAGGCTTCACCATAAGGAAGTCTGCCCCTTCGATAATGTCCGCCTCAGCCTCACGCAGCGCTTCACGCGCGTTTGCCGGGTCCATTTGATACGTCTTGCGGTCACCGAATTGCGGAGTGGAATGAGCAGCTTCACGGAACGGCCCGTAGAAAGCCGAAGCATATTTAACCGAGTAGGACATAATCGGCACCATATCGTAGCCCGCCGCATCCAATCCTTCGCGAATCGCTCCGACAAATCCGTCCATCATGTTGGATGGCGCGATAATATCTGCACCTGCTTGTGCTTGGGAAACGGCTGTTTTCACTAACAACTCCAGCGAAGAATCATTGTCAATAAAAGCATTGCCGGTATGGGCATCATGATGAATCATGCCGCAATGGCCGTGGTCCGTGAATTGGCACAAACACGTATCTGCTACAACCAGAAGCTGAGGTGCCCATTCTTTAATGGCTCTGGTTGCTTGTTGAACGATCCCGTTCGGATCGTACGCGGAGGAACCGACAGCATCTTTCGAATCCGGAACGCCGAAGAGCAGCACGGCTTTGACGCCTGATTCAACGACCGCAGCCACTTCCTGCCGGAGCAGGTCAAGGGACAGATGATAAACGCCCGGCATCGAAGAAATCTCTTCCTTCACACCAGTGCCATGTGTAACAAATAACGGATATATGAAGTCGTCTACTGACAAATGCGTTTCGCGCACCAGCGATCGCAGTGCGCCTGATGAGCGCAGTCTGCGGTTTCTTGTAATTGGAAATGCCATAATCGGAAAGCCTCCTTCTTAATTGCGATGCACAAGCCGCGACTCGGCTATAGCATCAATAAGTCCGTCAATGGTTGCATCCTGCGGCTGTATGGTAACTTTCAGTCCGGCTTCTTCAGCCGTCTTCGCCGTAACCGGGCCGATGCAGGCGATATCTATTCCTTGCAACAGCTCAAGAGGATCATCGACCCCCATGCGACGCAATACTTCGAATAGGTTGGTAACGGTAGAGGAGCTGGCAAACGTAATGACATGAACGCTTCGTTTCTGAAGCAGCTCAAGCGTCTCTTCATCCTGGTTATCCGCCAGTACCGTTTCATAAACATCGATTTCAACAGGAGTTAACCCCTTTGCCTTCAGCTCTCGCGGAAGAACTTCACGCGCGAGGTCACCTCTTGGCAGCAGTACGCGTTGACCGGCTACTAAGTGTTCCGACAAGCTATCCAATAAATCATCGGCCTGGAACTTCACAGGCAGCACATCAACGAATAATCCGCGTTTCTCCAGCGCTTCGGCTGTCTTAGGTCCAACAGCGGCGATACGTGCCTTGTGGAACCGTCTGATATCAATACGCAGCTTGCTTAACCAGTTGAAGAAATAGTCTACACCATTCACACTCGTAAACATAATCCAGTCGAATTGCTCTGCTTCATTCAGTGCGTTGTGAACCGTGTCCACAATAGCTGTTTCCGTAGGCTCACGAGTCTCAATGACAGGGAACTCGCATGGCTCACCGCCGAGCTCCTCAATCTGTTCCGCCAAATCGCTGCTTTGCGCTCTTGCCCTTGTAATCAGTACACGCGTTCCAAACAGCGGCTTACGTTCATACCACTGCAGCTTTTCTCGCTGTTTGACCACATCACCGACGACAATGACTGCCGGAGGCTGGAAGTTGGCCGCTTTGACGATTTCCTCAATCGTTTCCAGCGTGCCCGTAACCGTTCTTTGCTCTACCCTTGTTCCCCAGCGAATCAGAGCAACAGGAGTCTCTGCAGGCTTGCCATTCTTGATAAGCTGTTCTGCTATATACCCGATCTTCGCAACTCCCATCAAGAAAACAAGTGTCCCCGTAGCAAGAGTAACTTTGTCCCAATGGATGGATTGATCGAGCTTATCCGGACTTTCGTGCCCGGTAATAATCGATAAGGAGGACGCCAAATCACGATGGGTCACAGGGATTCCCGCATAAGCCGGTACCGCAATGGCTGAGGTGATGCCTGGCACGATTTCGAACTCGACGTTATTGTGATACAGCAACTCAGCCTCTTCACCGACACGTCCGAAGATAGTGGGATCGCCGCCTTTCAGACGGGTCACGATCTTACCCTCGAGCGCCAGATCCACAAGCAGCTGATTAATGTCTTCTTGTTTCATGGTGTGCCGATCCGGCAGCTTTCCCACGTATACTTTCTCAGCCCCCGGCTTTAAATACCGAAGCAGTCTCGGACTGGCCAGGCGATCATAAACAACGACATCGCATTTGCTTATGCATTCTTTTCCACGCAGTGTAATCAGCTTTGGATCGCCGGGTCCGGCACCAACCAAGTAGACTTTCCCTTTGCTCTTCCCCTTCAGCAAAACGTTCATCCCCTTACTTCTGCTAAAATACGATCTGCTCCTCTTGCTTTGAGTGCTTCTGCAGTTTGTAATCCCAATGCTACCGGATCTTGTCCACGTAACGTTTCTTTGAGCAAAATACCGCCATCCGGAGAACCGACAATTCCCGTCAGCTCGAGCAGACAAGTTTCACCATTCTCAGCTGTCTCCACAATTGTGGCATGTGCTCCAATCGGAATCTGACAGCCTCCGTTAAGAGCTCCGAGGAAACTGCGTTCTGCGGATACGGTAAGTGCTGTGAGCGGATCATTAAGAAGGGACAGCAGGTGACGAACCTCTGCATCATCCGTTCTGCATTCGATGCCAAGGGCACCTTGACCGACGGCAGGCACGCACAGATCTTCTGGCAGATAGGATGAGATTTTCTCCTCCCAGCTCATACGGTGAAGCCCTGCTGCTGCCAGTACGATCGCGTCGAAACCTTCGCTCTCCAGCTTCTTGATTCTGGAATCAATATTGCCCCGAATGGATTCGATCTGCAGATCCGGACGAGCGTTCTTCAGCTGGCTTGAACGACGCAGGCTGCTTGTCCCAACCTTTGCCCCTTTAGGCAAGTCCGAGAATGTATAACCATTCGACGTAATGATACAATCCCTCGGGTCAACCCGCTTAGGAACCGCGCCATTCATTAATCCCTCCGGGAGCTCATAGGGCATATCCTTCATACTATGTACGGCTAAATCAATCTCTTTATCAAACAATGCCTGCTCGATCTCTTTAACGAACAGACCTTTCCCGCCGACCTTGGATAAGGTCACATCCAGAATACGATCGCCCTTGGTCAAGATTTTGCGAATTTCGAACGTAAACGGCAGTCCATGCTGCTCACTAAGTGCTTTAAGCTGATCTATAACTTGACCGGTTTGCGTCAAAGCAAGTGCGCTCTGCCGTGTACCGACTACAATGACACGGGGTTCTTCATAGTTGTGGGACATCATTATTTGCTCCTCTCAGCCGCTTGAAGCAGCCTGCTCATCCATTCGTCGATCTGATTCTCTGTATAGGTAACTCGTCCATCGGTTCGTTCTGCTTGTTGTGCAACCTCTTCTGCAGCCAGTCGCAATAGAGTAGTTCTAAGCTCCGGGTTCAAGCCGCTCGACAGCACTCGCGCTCGCAGCAATCGAAGCCCTTCGACGTAATCTCCTAAACATGCGTTAAATTGCTTGGCAAGCCGCCGCTTCATTATTGCTGCCAGAGCAGGGCTCGCCCCACCTGTCGTTACAGCTAAGAGCAATTCACCGCGTCTTACAGTTGATGGTGTAACGAAGCTGCCTTCTTCGCCAAGATCGGCAACATTTACGAATATACCGAGTCGGTCCCCTAAAGCTGCGATTTCTTTATTCACCTGACGATAGTTCGTCGCAGCAATAACAAGCATCGCTCCTGGGAGATCCCCTTCCCTGTATTCCCTTTGCACTAGCTGGATAGACCCTGCACCGGCAAGCTCTTGAAGCGCAGATGAAGCAGCGGATGCAATGACCTCTACACGATCCGCTCCTCCATTCAGCAGTCCTTGCACTTTACGTTCGGCAACGGAGCCGCCTCCAACCACGACACAGCGCTTTCCCTGAAGATTCACCATCATTGGATAATAGGTCTTCTCGATTGCAACCAACTCCTTGGCTCCCCTTAAGACCAGCCGTGAAAATTAGACGCTTGATTCATCAATACATTGAGCAGCATGACGCCGTAGCTGATCAAATTCAGCCGTGCGAACTTCCAGCCTGAACCGTCAAACCAGCGGTGTCCTAACAAATTCCAGATGTAAATCGACAAAGCTATAAAAGATGAAATAACCTTCAAATCAAGTAAAAGTCCATAGCGGCCTTCTACGAGAATCGAAGTGACAGCCACAGCGAGCGATAAGGTCAGCAGCGGCGTGCCGATCAGAGCAGCCCTGAACATGAAGCGATCCGCTACATCCAAACTCGGCATTCTCTGCATGCTCTTAGTCCACTGCTTGCCTTTGAGACGAGCAAACAGGAACATATACATCCCTGAGAAAATACCGCTGATTGTCAGCGCCGCATACGCCAGGATCATCAGAATGATATGAACGACCAGCATGTTCTGCGCCAATTCCCATCTCTCCAGGGATGCGCCTGAGCCGATGCCGAACAAATTGACGGTTAGTACTGCGAACCCGATCACATTCACGAAGAAGACGATAAACTCCATCCTAAAAAAACGGCTCATCACAAGTGAAACCGTGATAAGCAGCCAAGAGAAAACGAGCAAATATTCAAACAACGAGATGTTGGTCATGTCCAGATGCGAGATGATGCGATTCACGATAAAGCCTGTTTGCAGCACCCAGACGAAAATAAGCAGCCCTGTTCCCACTTGTTTCGCTTGCCGATTTCGATCAACGAAATCAGAGAAGTAAAACAGAAGGCTCAGGGCATAGATATACAGCATTCCATCATAAAACCAATTTTGTGTAACCATAGATGGCCTCCGCAAACTTTGAACAAGTTATCTGGTAACCTAGAATCCTGCTTATTCGCAGAATTCTAGGTAGTAATTGCCGCAATTGTACCTTTAAGTACCGGCTTTGCATCTCCGCTCGATGGGACTTCTTTAACCCCAGCCGGATTACGCTGCTCTGCGTTGTTCTTCGTTTGTTCAAGCGTGTCTTCCAAGGCGAATAGTTTCACGAACATATCCATTGCCTCGTCAGCATGCTTCTCTCCTGCCATTTCTTTAATGCGCAGAATCGGATCATGCATCATTTGGTTGACGATGCTCTTCGTCAGCTTGTGGATGACTTTAAGCTCGCGCTCGCTTAAATCAGGGAGCTTGTTCGCCAAGCTGTCCATCGTTTCCGCATGGATGTCAGTCGCTTTATCCTGCAGCGCACGAATCAGCGGTGCAACGCCTAATGTTTTGTACCATCCGCGGTACACATCCAGCTCAGATGCAATCATCGTTTCAATCTTAGCAGCCTCCGTACGGCGCTGGTCCATGTTGCTTTCCACGATGCCTTCCAGATCATCGATATCGTACAGGAACACGTTCTTAACCGATGCGATAGCAGGATCAAGATCACGCGGCACGGCAATATCAATCATAAAGAGCGGACGGGATTTACGTTTCTGCATGGCTGCTGCAACCTGCTCACGACCAAGTACATAGCCATCTGAACCGGTCGAGCTGATAACGATATCCGCTTCATGCAAACGTGAAATCGCATCTGCCATTGACAGCGGAGTTCCGTTAAATTTATCTGCCAGCTGCACGGCACGGTCATAGGTCCGATTGACGACAAACACCCGTTCCACACCGTTCGCGTACAAATGCTTAGCGGTTAATTCACTCATCTTGCCGGCGCCGACGATCATGACCGTCTTGCCGTTAAATTGTCCGAAGATCCGTTTACCCAGCTCTACAGCTGCGTAGCTGACTGAAACCGCGGCTTCACCGATAGCTGTATCCGAATGTGCCTTCTTCGCAAGCGTTACAGCTTGTTTAAATATCGTATTAAACAAGGTGCCTGTAGTTTTCTGCTGCTGCGCAAGTAGGAATGCATTCTTGACTTGACCCAGAATCTGCGTCTCGCCAATGACCATAGAATCTAGTCCACAAGTGACACGGAACAGATGGTCAATCGCCTTCTCATCCTCATACATATATAGATCCGAGGTAAACTGCTGTCTCGGCGTATTAAACCATTTCTCCATGAAACTGCGTATATAATGTCCGCACAACGTCGGACGGTCAACAACAGCATACAATTCAGTGCGGTTACAGGTCGCAACAATGACACCTTCCATAATGCTCTTCGTTTGCTTCAACTGCTCAAGTGCCTCAGGCAGATCTCGTTCGGAAAATGTAAAACCTTCCCTCACTTCAACCGGTGCTGTGCGATAATTAAGACCGACGACTATAATGTGCATGCGCGTTCACCTGCCCTTCACTAATCATTTTTTCATCATTTAGTATAGCACAGTTAGTCATGATGTACCCCTGCAAATATGAAAATTGTTTGAAAACGCGCGGCTTGGTTTATAGCATCAAAAAAGACCACGGATTTCTCCATGGCCCCTCTTTAGTCATATGAAAATGCTACACAAGTTCAACTTGCTTCATATCCGCTTCCACGACTTGCAATTCACCCATACCGCGAACTAGCTTCTTAGCATGTGTTACTTTTGGTTTCAAAACAGACATCATGTAGTCAATCGCCAATTGCGGATCGACTGTTTCTCCACATGTATAGCAATCAAGAGCAGCGAAGCCTCTCTCAGGATACGTGTGAATGGAAAGATGACTTTCTGACAGCAGTACGAGCACTGTTGCGCCTTGTGGCTCAAATTGTTTCGCTTGAACTGAGAGTACTGTAGCGCCGCATGCTTCCGCAGCCTCTACCATTTGGGCTTGTAAAAATTCCGCGTTGTTGAGCAGGTCAAAATCCACACCCCAAGTGTCAACAGCAACGTGTCTTCCGAAAGTTGAGTATTCCATCTCTCGGTTCCCCCTTCCTAGGAATAAAATGTTTTGTAATTTCATCCGCTAGGACCTACGTCATTCACTGCCCGAGGGACTTTCCTCTCGCAACATTACCATGTCCTGAGTGAATCCTGGTTCCTATTCATTGCAACGAAAATAAAAATAACATCTATCGCTCAGAAATGCAACAGTTTTTTTTGGGCAGAATTAAGTTGACAACATGCTGTAAACTCCAGTAAACAACGTATGTGCGAATTGATGAGCTGGTGATGGCCCTCTACAAATTTAACACAAATAAAAAAAGCCGCATATGAGCGGCTTTAGAAGAATGATTCTCTACGGTTTTGCTTACGCCTCCATCAAGAACAGCGCTCTTGCATGCTGTGCCAGACGTTGATCGATAAGCGATATTTGCCCGCGATCACTGCATTGGTTGCGTAAATCGAGCAATTGATTAATCGCGCCTTGCACGATTTCAATTTCGTTCTCGATATCGTTCACGCGGAAAGTCGCTTCAAGCTGACCGATCGTATCTTTGAATTCAAAGATCACTCTCGACTCATTGTTCTTGATTTCGACAATTTTGCGAACAGTTCCTTCAGCATAATGATAGATCATCGTATAATGTGGATAAATGCGATTGACGACTGCATCTCCGCGGAACAGCGATACCGCTTTGCGCATTGCGTTCGTAAGTCTCGGATGTACGATACGGCACGAAAGTGCGCATACGTACAAATCTTGCTTACGTTCGAAAGTAAGGCGGACTTCTTCTCGTCCTGCGTCGTCCTCGAGAACCATCTCGTGATTGCCGTTCTCCAGTACCCGCACCTGCTGCTTAATATGCTGGTCTTCAAAAAACCGGACAAATCCCGCCATCTCTTCAGCCGTTAATTGCAGAGAAGCATTGACATACTCCGTGGCTATCCGCTGAGCCATAAAAATCTCCTCAATTCTATAAAGTAACGCGTTTGTAAATCAGTTGCTTACCTATATTATACCCGATCGAAGCGGTTTATTCCTGCCGCCCATTCGCGATATTCACGCATATTTCTGAATAATCAAGGAGATTTTACGAAGAGTCGTTGCTTTTATACGTTATCCTCACTTTTCGATTGAAACTTCTTCCGTTTCTTCCGCTTCTTCGCTTGTTTCCGCTATCGATTGATTTATGATTGCCCAAAGCTCATCGCGGCCGAGACCTGTCTCGGAAGAGAAGAGAACATGGTAATCTCCCGTCTGGAAGCCCAGCTTCTTCTTCACCATCTTCACGTGCTTGTCCCACTTGCTCTTCGGAATCTTATCCGCCTTCGTTGTCACGACGCAAACCGGAATTTCATAATGCTTCAGCCAGTCGTACATCAGGCAGTCATCTACGGATGGCTCGTGACGGATATCGACAATAAGGAAAACCATATGCAGCGGCTCGCGGTCGCTGAGGAAGGTTTCAATCATCGTGCCGAACTGTGCACGCTGTACTTTCGATACTTTGGCATAGCCGTAGCCGGGGAAATCGACCAAATACACTTCGTTGTTCACGCGGTAATAGTTTAGCTGCTGCGTCTTGCCCGGCTGCGAGCTCGTTCTGGCTAACCCTTTGCGCATAATCATCTTGTTGATGAGTGATGATTTGCCGACATTAGAACGCCCTGCCAGAGCGAACTCTGGCAAGGCATCTACTGGATATTGATCCGGCCTTACGGCGGATATAACAAATTCTACATTCATAATCTTCACGTTTAAGCAACCTGCTTTCTTAATGCGTCTGTACCGGTGCTGCTGCCTCCACCTTCACGAGCGCGTGTTTGATAACCTCATCCATCGAACTGACCGGAACGAACTCCAAATCGGCTCTGACGCTGTCTGGTATGTCACGCAAGTCACGCTCATTGTCTTTGGGAATCAGCACCTTCTTGATGCCCGCCCGGTGCGCTGCGAGCGATTTCTCCTTGAGACCGCCAATCGGCAGAACGCGGCCGCGAAGCGTTATCTCTCCGGTCATCGCTACTTCTTTATCCACCTGACGATTGGTTAGAGCAGAAATAAGTGCCGTCGCCATCGTAATGCCTGCAGACGGTCCGTCCTTCGGAATCGCACCTTCAGGAATATGGATATGGATATCATTCTTCTCATGGAATTGCGGGTCAATACCGAACTCATTCGCACGGGAACGCGTATAGCTGAAGGCTGCCTGCGCAGATTCCTTCATGACATCGCCGAGCTTACCAGTCAGTGTGAGCTTCCCACTGCCCGGCAGCACCGTTACCTCAATTACGAGCGTATCGCCGCCAACCTCGGTCCAAGCAAGGCCTGTAACGGCGCCGATCTGATTCTCGACCTCGGCCATACCGTACCGGAACTTGGACGGTCCGAGCCACTCTTTTATCCTCGCAGAGTCGACTACAATCGGAGTTACATTCTCATCCGTCACGATGGCTTTCGCAGCTTTCCGGCACATCGCCGCAATTTGCTGCTCCAGATTACGCACACCGGATTCTCTTGTGTACTCGCGAATGATTTGAAGCAAGCCGTCTTCTCCGAGATCCACTTGCTCTTCAAGTAAGCCATGCTCCCGTTTCTGCTTCGGAAGCAGATAACGATTGGCAATTTGCAGCTTCTCAAGCTCCGTGTAGCCGGGAATGTACAGCACTTCCATCCGATCGAGCAAGGGCCTTGGAATGTTGTGAATCGCATTGGCCGTCGTCACGAACATGACATTGGAGAGATCGAACGGCACTTCGATAAAATGATCGCTGAACGTATTGTTCTGTTCGGGATCAAGTACTTCAAGCAGTGCCGAAGCAGGATCGCCGCGGAAATCCATTGCCATCTTATCGATTTCATCTAGCAAGAACACCGGATTGAGCGATCCCGCCGACTTCATGCCTTGAATGATACGGCCCGGCATCGCGCCTACGTATGTACGGCGATGACCGCGAATTTCAGCTTCGTCGCGTACGCCGCCAAGCGAAATACGTACGAACTGTCTGCCAAGCGACTTCGCGATAGACCGAGCCATGGAGGTTTTACCAACACCCGGAGGGCCAACCAAGCAGAGAATCGGGCCTTTCAGCTTCTTCACGAGCTGCTGTACCGCTAAGTATTCCAGCACACGTTCCTTCGGCTTCTCGAGTCCGTAATGATCCTCGTTGAGGATCCCTTCCGCTTTCGCCACGTTCAGATCATCTTCCGTCAGCTTGTTCCAAGGTAAGGAAAGGAGCCAATCAATATAATTGCGGATGACACCGCCTTCGGCAGAAGTCGATGGCATCTTCTCCAGACGGTCGATTTCCTTCTCGACCTTCTCTTTCACTTTATCCGGAATACCGGAGTCCGCCATCTGAGCACGAAGCTCTTCCACTTCGCCTGCACGGCCTTCTTTCTCGCCGAGCTCCTTCTGGATGGCTTTCATTTGCTCGCGCAAATAGTATTCCTTCTGTGTTTTCTCCATCTGCTTCTTCACACGCTGACTGATCTTGCGTTCCAGCTCCAGCACTTCTCGCTCGTTATTCAAAATATCGAGCAGGCGCTCGAGCCGATCCCGCACATCAATCGTTTCAAGAATATCTTGCTTATCCTTGATCTTGAGCGACAGATGGCTGGAAATCACGTCGGCAAGTCTGCCCGGCTCATCAATATCCGAGACAGCCGCCAGCGTCTCCGGCGTCACTTTCTTCGACAAATTGATGTAATGCTCGAACTGGTTGAGTACCGTCCGCATGAGTGCATCAATCTCCGGATCTGTCGATTCCGCCTCCGGCAGCTCTTTAATCGTGACCTCGTAGTAGTCATCATTCGGCAAATAATCTACAATTTCGGCACGGACAACGCCTTCCACCAGTACGCGGATTGTACCGTTTGGCAGCTTGAGCATCTGTCTGACTCTTGCAGCCGTGCCGACCCGGTAGATGTCTTCCTGCGACGGCTCTTCAATATTCACTTCCGATTGCGAACATAGCAAAATCATATGGTCGTCCAGCATTGCGCGATCCAGGGCTCGCACTGATTTCTCCCTGCCTACATCCAGATGCAGCACCATGCTGGGGTATACAAGCAGCCCCCGAAGCGGCAGCAGGGGCATACGACGACCTTTCCATTTAGCAGGTCCCATTCCAGCACCTCCGTCTTTGAAGCTTCCTCACAGATCTTTCGTAACCGATTCCCTCGGCCTTAAGTCTTAGGGCTTTCATCCATTTTATCACTCAACGGAATCCGCCTGCAAATAGGGCAGTCCGGTTGCGATAAATACGTCGGCTGCAGGTGCCTGAGAAGCAGACTGCATTTGGGTATCTTCTGCGCCAAACACGTGGCGGAATACCTCATCCACATGCTCGACAGGAATAACCTGCACACCTTGCAAATCAGCGAAGATCGCCTGCCAGTTCTCTCTCGGGATCAATACGGTATCTGCCCCGGCTTGGAAGGCCGCCTCTACTTTGGCAAGCACGCCGCCGACAGGCTTCACATTTCCGTGAATACCCACCTCACCGGTCATAGCAAGCTTATTGCTGATGGGCTCCCCTTTAATGGCAGATGCAATTGCTGTTGCCATTGCAACACCGGCAGACGGCCCGTCAATCGGCGTCCCACCGGGGAAGTTAATGTGTAAATCGTAATTTTCCGGTTTCATGCCCATTCTTCTAAGTACAGTAAGCACGTTCTCGATGGAGCCTTTGGCCATGCTTTTGCGTCTGAGCGTTCTGCTGCTTCCGCCGCCCAGTTCTTCCTCGTCTACAACACCTGTGATGGTATACACACCTTTGCCGGCTCTTGCTCCAATTGCGCTTACCTCGATCTCAAGCAGCGTTCCCATATTCGGTCCGTATACGGCCAGTCCGTTCACGAAGCCGACTTGTGGCGCTGACGGCACTTTGCGGTCAGGACGCGGCGGAATTTGACTGCTATTGACGACCCATTCAATATCAGAGGCCGAAATCGTATCGCGTTTCTCCGAAAGCGCAAGTCCAGCGGCAAGTTGGATCACGTTCACGGCTTCGCGGCCATTCGTTGCATAACGCGTTACAACATCAATGGCTTCTTGAGAAGGCGGCAAGCCGATCTTCTTCAGCGCATTTACTGCAATTTGCGATATTTCATCCGGAAGCAGCGGGCGGAAATAAATCTCCATGCAGCGTGAGCGAAGCGCCGGAGGCAGCTCCTGCGGTGAACGCGTCGTAGCGCCTACAAGCCGGAAATCAGCGGGCAAACCATTTTGGAAGATATCATGGATATACATCGGGATATTGTTATCCTCTGAGTTGTAATAAGCACTTTCGAGATACACCTTGCGATCTTCCAGTACTTTTAACAACTTATTCATCTGAATCGGATGCAATTCACCTATTTCATCAATAAACAGCATCCCGCCATGCGCCTTGGTTACGGCCCCGGGCTTCGGCTGAGGAATACCTGCGACCCCCATTGCGCCTGCCCCTTGATAGATCGGATCATGCACAGATCCAATGAGCGGATCCGCAATTCCGCGCTCGTCGAAACGAGCCGTTGTGGCATCGATCTCCGTAAATTTCGCATCCTGCAAGAACGGCGAGGTCGGGTTCTTCTTCGCTTCCTCCAGTACAACCCGTGCGGCAGCGGTTTTACCAACACCCGGAGGGCCGTAAATAATGACATGCTGCGGGTTCGCACTGCACAACGCCGCTTTGAGCGCTCTCAGACCGTCCCGTTGCCCCACAATATCATTAATCGTTTGCGGGCGTGTTTTCTCGGACAGCGGCTTCGTTAGCGAAACGGAGCGCAGCTTGCGCAATTTATCCATTTCTTTACGGGACTCCCGGTCGACAGCCGTTCGATTCGTTTTCTGATTGCGCAGCAAATTCCAGAAGTACAGACCAATCACGATAGCGAAAAACACCTGGATCAACATCAAAATCAAACTTAAACTCATAGCAATTACTCCTCTCTTAAGAAGACTAGCGGCGCGTGCGGTTTCGATCCTTCTCAGGCTGAAAAGAAAAGAAACGGCTTATGCCGTTTTTCTTCAAACAAAAAAATCCGGCTTTACGGGGCTCATACTGTTCAGTATTGCCCCCGGCCGGATGGAATAATCGCTATGAATACGTAAAGTTTGAATGGCTTTCCTATGTGGTTACATGGGGTCCGGGCTGATGCTTACGTCCCGGAATTTCGCCTGTCTCTTCAAATACGCGCACAATCTCGTCAATTTCCTTCTTCAGCTCTGAGAGCAGATCTGCCTCAGGCACTTTGCGAATCATCTCTCCGTAACGGAAGAGCATGCCTTCGCCTCTCGCGCCTGCAATCCCGATATCCGCCTCACGCGCTTCACCCGGACCGTTAACTGCGCAGCCAAGAACGGAAACCTTGATTGGCACCTTGATTTTGCTGATGTAGTCCTCCACCTCATTGGCTATAGAGAACAAGTCGATATCCAGTCTTCCACATGTCGGGCAAGAAACAAGTGTCGCAGCATTCGTAATCAGACCGAAGGTCTTCAGCAATTCACGCGCCACTTTCACTTCTTCTACCGGGTCCGCGCTAAGACTGATCCGAACGGTATTACCAATGCCCATAGCAAGCAGCGCACCAATCCCGGCCGAACTCTTAATCGTCCCTGTATGAAGCGTTCCGGCTTCCGTAATACCGAGGTGAAGCGGATAACGGATCACTTCAGCTGCCATGCGGTAGGCTTCAATCGCCATCGGCACATCAGAAGCTTTAAGCGATACGATAATGTCGTGGAAATCCAATTCTTCAAGAATTCCGATATGAAAAAGTGCGCTCTCCACCATAGCTTCCGGAGTTGGATAACCATATTTCTCAAGCAAGTGGTTCTCCAAAGAGCCGGCATTTACACCGATTCGAATGGGAATATTCTTCTCTTTACATGCCTTTACGACGGCTTCTACTTTCTCGCGGCGCCCGATATTGCCCGGATTGATCCGGACTTTATCTACGCCATTCTCAATCGCCGCAAGTGCAAGGCGGTAGTCGAAGTGAATATCTGCGACAAGCGGAATATGAATTCTTTTCTTGATTTCTTTGATTGCCTCGGCAGCTTCCTTGTTGTTGACGGTAACCCGGACAACCTGACAGCCTGCTTCTTCAAGACGCAGGATTTCGGCAACGGTTGCTTCAACATCCGCTGTTTTGGTTGTGCACATACTTTGAATAATTACTTCATCACTTCCGCCAATTGTCAACGGACCGACTTTGACCGGCACTGTATCTTTGCGCAAATACATCAGGTAACCTCTCCCATGAACGTCAAAGTCCACCCCTGCGGTTCGTGTTGCCGCGCCGCAGGGGTGGAAGCATTTGAGGTGTTATTTATTGGATCAGGCGCTTTCTTCCTTCTTCTTGCCCTTCTTGGAAACAAGCTCCGGCATGATCCGGTCTTGAACGACCTTCTCTGTGATCAGGCAGCTGCTTACATCGTCACGTGAAGGTACTTCGTACATCACGTCGAGCATCAGCCCTTCAATAATCGCCCTTAATCCCCGTGCACCTGTATTACGCTTAATCGCTTCTTTCGCGATGGCATCAAGTGCCGCAGCTTCGAACTCAAGCTTCACATTGTCCATCTCAAGCAGCTTCTGATACTGCTTCACGAGCGCATTCTTCGGCTCGGAGAGGATACGGACAAGCGCGCCTTCGTCAAGCGGCTCTAGTGTCGAGATGACAGGCAAACGGCCGACAAACTCCGGAATGAGACCGAATTTGAGCAAGTCTTCCGGAAGTACCATCGACAAATATTCACCCGGTTTCAGATCCTTCTGACCGTCTCCGGCAGCGTTAAATCCGATAACTTTCTTGCCAATCCGGCGTTTGATCAACGACTCAAGGCCGTCAAATGCTCCGCCGCAAATGAACAAGATGTTCGTGGTATCGATTTGAATAAATTCTTGGTGCGGATGCTTACGGCCGCCTTGCGGTGGTACGGAAGCAACTGTGCCTTCAAGAATCTTGAGGAGCGCTTGCTGTACGCCTTCACCGGAAACGTCGCGTGTAATCGACGGATTCTCGGATTTGCGCGCTACTTTATCAATTTCATCGATATAGATGATGCCGCGTTCGGCTTTCTCTACATCGTAATCTGCTGCTTGAATCAATTTGAGCAAAATATTCTCAACGTCTTCACCGACATAGCCGGCTTCCGTAAGGGAAGTCGCATCCGCGATTGCGAACGGAACGTTCAAAATTTTGGCCATCGTTTGAGCAAGCAGTGTTTTGCCTGAGCCTGTAGGACCAACAAGCAGAATGTTACTCTTCTGCAGTTCTACATCTTCAAGTTTATTCTGCGAGTTGACGCGTTTGTAGTGGTTGTATACCGCTACGGAAAGCGACTTCTTCGCTTGTTCCTGACCAATAACGTATTGATCCAGAATGTTGCGAATATCGCGCGGCTTCGGAATATCTTTCAGATCCAGCTCTTCTTCGTGACCGAGCTCTTCTTCAACGATCTCCGTGCATAGTTCGATACATTCATCGCATATATAGACGCCAGGTCCGGCTACGAGCTTGCGCACTTGATCTTGCGATTTGCCGCAGAACGAACATTTCAACTGGCCCTTCTCGTCGTTAAATTTGAACATGAGTTTTCACCCCTTCTTGTTGATTCGCGCAAACTACAGAGATGTTACGACCTTATCGATCAGACCGTAGTTCAACGCCTCTTCAGCACTCATGAAATAGTCACGATCCGTATCGCGGTCGATTCTGTCATAAGGCTGACCTGTACGATCCACTAAAATTTGGTTAAGCTTCTGTTTGGTCTTCAGAATCCAATCTGCGTGAATCTTAATATCCGAAGCTTGACCACGCACGCCTCCAAGAGGCTGGTGAATCATCACTTCACTGTTTGGCAGTGAGAAACGCTTGCCTTTAGCCCCTGCCGTAAGCAGAAGCGAACCCATGCTGGCAGCCAAGCCTACGCAGATCGTAGATACGTCCGGCTTGATAAACTGCATCGTATCATAAATACCCATACCAGCGGTAACTGAACCGCCGGGCGAGTTAATGTACAGATGAATGTCCTTCTCCGGGTCATCGGCTGCAAGGAAAAGCAGCTGCGCAATGACGGCGTTGGCAACATCGTCGTCGATCGCACTTCCCAGAAAAATAATCCGATCCTTCAATAAGCGGGAGTAGATGTCGTAAGAACGTTCTCCCCGATTCGTTTGTTCAACGACCATAGGCACCAGATTCATGCGATCAACCTTCTTTCGTAATCGACTTTTTGAAGAAATCACCTCGCCAGCGGTTAACGCCGAAAGCTGTTTCTTCTAATCCGTTCTTATTTTAACATGTTCAAGTTGTAATGTCATTTTTCTGACTATTACATTATACGATACGGGTAAATACATATGTATGTTTCGGTTTCCTACCACCTGCCGTGGGGCGGTGATGAGGATAAAATAAGGCACGTAAATACGTGCCTTATCGTTTCATTTCTTATGCAACTACTGGAGCTGTTGTGCTGTTGTCAAGCAAGAACTTGATTGTTTTGCGTAGAACAAGATCCTCTTGGATGTTTTCCAAGTTGCCGTTAGCTGTGAAAATCGAACGAAGCTCTTCAACCGTACGGCTGTATTGCTTCGAAAGTTTCTCAAGCTCTTCGTTCAGATCTTCTTCACCTACGGTGATGCCTTCGTTCTTCGCGATTTGCTCAAGAACAAGGTTGTTGCGAACGCGTTTGATCGCGTCAGCGTGCATTTGAGTGCGAAGAGCTGCTTCGTCTTGGCCGGAGAACTGGTAGTACAGATCCAAGTTCATGCCTTGCGAACGAAGACGGTTCTCGAAATCGCGAAGCATGAACGAAGTTTCGGAATCGATCATGGATTCAGGAATTTCAATTACTGCAGCGTCAGCTGCTTTCTCAACGACAGCTGTTTCACGAGCTGCTTCGTTTTCCTTTGCTTTTCTGTCAGCAAGTTTCGCTGCCAGGTCTTGCTTGTACTCTTCAAGAGTATCGAACTCGCTTACGTCTTTCGCGAACTCATCGTCAAGCGCCGGAAGGCTCTTACGTTTGATTTCGTGAAGTTTCACTTTGAATACTGCAGGCTTGCCAGCAAGGTGTTCTGCATGGTATTCCTCAGGGAATGTAATTTCGATATCCTTGAAGTCGCCAGTTGCCATGCCGATAACTTGATCTTCAAAGCCGGGAATGAATGCGCCTGAACCAAGCTCAAGGGAATGACGCTCGCTCTTGCCGCCTTCGAATGCTACACCGTCAACATAACCGTCAAAGTCGATTACTGCAGTATCGCCGTTCTCAGCTGCGCCTTCTTCGATCACGTTCAATTCAGCGTGGCGTTGTTGCAAACGAGTCAATTCAGCTGTGATTTCTTCTTCCGAAACGACTGCTTCAGCGGAAGGAATTTCGATGCCTTTGTACTCGCCAAGCTCAACTTCAGGCTTAACTGTTACTTTCGCAACATACTTGAACGATTGGTCTTTCGCAAATTGCTGAACATCGATGTCAGGACGATCAACCGGAATGACACCAGTTTCTTTCAGTGCCGCTGCATACGTGTCAGGAAGCAAAATGTCGATCGCGTCTTGATACAAGCTTTCAACGCCGAAACGCTTCTCAAACATACCCCGTGGTACTTTACCTTTACGGAATCCAGGTACGTTTACCTTCTGAACGACCTTCTTAAATGCCTTGTCGATCGCTTCATTAACTTGTCCTGCCTCAACCTCTACGTTGATGGAGACAAGATTCTTGTCTATTTTTTCCCAAGTTGCTGTCATGTTATGCTTTCCCCTCCAAATTAAATAACGCTTCTGCGTCAGATCTTACCCGTAATAAACCATTCTATTATAATCAAGATTTGCGTTAATATCAAGACTAGCCGCCATCACCGTCCAATTTTAATTGCGCGATCTGCCGTAACGACCTGCAAGCCTGCTCATAACGGAACCGAAGAGCATCCGTAATCCCGTAAGTTTCCCGCACATCGTCGTCATCTGCTCTGCCATAAAGTGACAACTCAAGCACTTGATGGAGTGCAGCAGAATAACAATCTACGGTCTCATCGTCATCAGATAACAGCCGACTGTATGCCGTCGTGCCATACAAGCATTGCAAGCATTCTTTCCACAACTCTCGTGCAAAATGGGGCAGCGTGGCTTCCTGTACTTCTGTTACCGATTCTACCCGTTCAACGACCCTTGTAACCACTTGCGGAAAATCATCCATCGAAAGCGGAGTCGCTTCGATCTCGAGATCCACCTGCTCCCCAAGTCGATCCAGCCTGATTGCTCCGGTTACACCGCGCTTCTTCAACGATTGCAGCGCCTTGAATTGCAAGGCAGGATGCAAATCCGTTCTCGTCAGCCATGTGATGATGGCTTCGTCGACACTTGGATGTTTGATATAAGCAGCCCGCTCCAGTGCCAAAATTTGCTGATCGGCAACGGGATGATGCTGCATAATATAAAGCACCTGCTGCACGTAAGCTTCATCGTGTTCAACGGAACTCAGTGCTCCTTGGCGAAGCGACTCCTCATCGCCTTCCGGTTCGGATGAGTCTGTATGTATGCTGTCGTTCGAGTCACCATAGCCCGGAAAAGCAACATCAAGCCATGATAATAAATTGGTCCATTCTTCGTAGTGACGCTTCTCTTCGCCCTGGCAATTCAGCAAGAAACGAAGCAGTCCTTTAGCTTCTCCATATTGTTCGGATTCAAGCATGCGCGTCAGTTGGTTCTGATATTGATCCAGCATATTCGGAAACAAATATACGTTCTCTCTGTTATCACCCTGCGAGGGGTCCGAGGTTGTAATAGAATCACCGCCTTATCAATCAAACTGCCTGCAGAAATGCGTATTATGTACAGTTAGAGTTTGATTATATCACTCTCAGCTGTTGATTTCCATTTTAGCCTGTGCTATTATTTGTCTACTTTGTTTTTTCTGTGCGGGTGTAGTTCAATGGCAGAACGCCAGCTTCCCAAGCTTGAGGCGAGGGTTCGATTCCCTTCACCCGCTTATAACATAATGCAGAACAACCTTTTCAAAAAAAGTAGTTGCACTACCGGAACACTCCGTGATATACTACTTCTTACGTGTCCCAGTAGCTCAGTTGGATAGAGCACACGCCTTCTAAGCGTGTTGTCGGGGGTTCGAATCCCTCCTGGGACGCCATTTAACCAAGCGTTTCAGACACTACATCAACACTGACAGCCTCCTGATGATTTGTGCTTCGGCACATTTCCGGGAGGCTTTTTTGATTTCAATTCGTCTCCGGCCAGCTCGGCACCTCTTGAATTAGTAACAAAGCCACGAACGCTTATCGCAATTATTCCCATGATTTCTCTCAAAATGTGGTACTATTAGTCTATCATTCTAGCGAATAATGACTTTCAATGTCGGAGGCTGTCGAAATGAGCTCATTTGCCGATTCAAATCGCCATACGCGTAAAACTGCTTCACCCATTCAGCGTGATAGTGCCGAGCAGAGCAGCAAAACATCCCCCTCGTCAGCGGGCAGCCGGGAAAACGAATCGGAACCCGGAAAGCTGCTGCAGATGCAGCGCGCATCCGGTAATCAAGCTGTGCTGCAGATGATGCAATCAGGTAAAGGTACAATAATGCGTCAAACCGGTGCGGCTCGGATGGGAAGACCTGACCGCGTGAACAGTCCGGCATCTTCTACCGTTCCGGCAACGCAGGCTCCTTCCCAAGCACCTGCCGCTGCCGCACCGGAGCAGCAAGCGCAAGAGGCAGCCGCTGCTCCGGTTTCTGCTCCGGCTGTAACGGCAAGCGCACCGGCGGCTCCGCCAGCCCCTGCCGCTCCGTCAGGTCTAGCTGCGGCTGCCGCTCCGGCAGCCTTCACTCCACCGCCTATTCCTGCCAATTTAAGGGGGAAAGCAGGGTACAGTGAGGTATACAGCTGGCTGAAAGAACAGTCTACCAAAGAGAAGAAATCTGCTCTTTTCGCATACTTCGACGCCCTGACACCGGAACAGAAAATGTCTGCGATTCGGGCGATGAACGGCGCCAGCAAACGTTTCGTCGACCTCGATACCGTCAAGAAAACGATGGTCACAGGTATCATTAGTAAATCGGTCGATTGGGATAAATTTTCAGTGTTCGCCAGAGATGCCAACAAAACCGATACGAAAAACTACAATGCGGACACGGACAAAGATTATCTCGGATATGCCGCAATAGGCACTTCCGCTTCTACCGGCGGCGCGGGAGGTTCCGCTACCATTAGCGCAGGACTGGGAGCGAAGGCTGCATTGCCCGTTGCGGAAGGCATCGCTCCTGCGGCAGGAGCGCTTAGCGGACTCGCTTCGATCTCGCAAATCTACAATGCCACTGAAAACTACGACGAATCGTTAAGCAATACCGGCAAAGCACAGCAAGTCGTAGGCGAAGGCGGCGCAGGTGCGGCCGATCTGGCCCGTTTCAGCGCAGGTACCGTGAACAGTGTACGTACCGTTGCGGGCATGGGGCTCAACGCCGGAGCAACCGTCGCTGCCGGCGCGGCAGGCATTGTCGGCGGCGCGGCCTATATGGTCAGCGGTGTAGCCGGCTACAGAGAGAATAAGAAGAATGCCAAGAGCCTGCATGAGATGGAAGACAAGATGAAGGAAGGCAGCGATGCGCGCGCCACAGATCTCGGACATGCAGCGAACCTTGGCGGTTCGACGCAGGAAATGAACAAAGACAAGAACAAAGCGACTGCCGTCAAAGGAGCGCTTATGGTCGCAGGCGGCGCTGCTCTCTTAATCGCAGCGGCCTCCCCTGCCGGCCCGATCCTGATCGCACTTGCTGCGATTCTTGGCGGCGTTGCGGCGATCGTGAAATTTTATAAGAAATACAAACGGAAAGAAGCGTTCGTCGATCGTGTCCTTAAGGTCGATGAAGCGATGAAGAAGCCTGAGAACGAGAAAACAGGCAAAGATAAAGTCAGGCAGCAGCTCATTGAAGAGAAAGGCTTTAACAGCGTAGGTCAGTGTTATGCCCAGATCGTGACGGATCTGGCAGGCATGCTGTTCGAATCCGGTGTACGCGGCGACGATGCGGACAGCAAAGCCATTATCGAGAGCATCGGGCTCAAAGTTGACAGCCCCAAACAGAAACCGACAAAAGAAATGATTGCAAAGAAACTGCACACCTAACAAAGGAGACTGAACCGCATGTCCTTGCAAGAAGACGTGATCAGTATCGATTACTTGAAGAGAACGCTTCGTTTCTACGAGAATATTGATATCGCTTCCCAATTAATGGAACCCACGGATGAAGCGCCTTACACGTCCCTCATCATCCGTTTTACCGAGATCGGTGAACGCGAAGCAACCATCGACTTAGAGATGAGCTTCCTGCCGGGCTTGCAGGAGCTGAATCAGGAAGGCGTGTATCTCTTCCAATCGTTCGCCGTGCTGGCTTCTCAAACGTCGAAAGAACATGAGATGGAGCTGCTCAAAGCGATTAGCATCCTCAACATCCAGCTTCCACTCGGCACATTCGGCGTCTTCCCAGATGGCGGCGCGCTGTACTTGAAGCAAACGGCGATGTTATCCCGCGAAGGCCTTGTCAGCGGAAACGCGGTTAAACTGCTGGATCAGCAGAACGGTGTGCTGCTGCATCAGCTGCATCAATTCACCGATTACTTGCTGGATGTCTCGGCAGGCAAGCAGAAAGCCGAATCAACGCTGCTGTAATGACGCAGACTACTCCTTGGAAAGGAGTGGTTTATACGATATGACATCCAACCAGCAAGCTTCACAAAGACCAACGTCATTCCCGCCGCAGCATCAGAATCGACAGCCCGGGCTTGAAAGCGAGATGACCCCTCGCCCGCAGTTTGAAGCACCCGCCTATAAGGCGGCAGGTAAACTATCGGGTAAGGTTGCCGTAATTACCGGAGGAGACAGCGGGATCGGCCGAGCCGTCGCGCTCATGTATGCCAAGGAAGGCGCAGATATTTCGATTGTCTATTTGGACGAAGACGGCGACGCCACTGAAATACAACGATTAATCCAAGGATTAGGTCGGAAATGCTTGGCCATCGCCGGTGATATCGGGGATCCCGAGTTTTGCAAGAAGGTCATCTATGATACGACCTCGCAATTGGGAGCCCTTGATATTGTCGTGAACAATGCCGCAGAACAACACCCGAAGGATTCGCTGGAGCTCATTACGCCGCAACAGCTTGAACGAACGTTCAAAACCAATGTTTTCGGCATGTTCTATCTGACTCAAGCCGCTTTGCCGCATCTATCCCAAGGCGCGACCATCATTAACACAACTTCGATCACGGCTTATCATGGCAGCGCGAATTTGCTGGACTACTCCTCCACCAAAGGAGCTCAGGTTGCTTTCACTCGCTCCCTCGCGATGAATCTCGCAGCTCAAGGCATTCGCGTTAACGCCGTAGCACCGGGGCCAATATGGACGCCGCTCATTCCATCGACGTTCGATGAGAAGACCGTTGCCAAGTTCGGTTCCGACACACCCATGAAACGTGCGGGACAACCTGAAGAGCTCGCACCTGCCTACGTCTATCTCGCTTGCGAGGACTCCTCGTACATGAGCGGACAAGTTCTCCACGTGAATGGCGGGGAGATTGTGAACGGATAAGCGATATCACTACAAACAAAGGCCGACCGCTAAGTTATCTCTCTCGAGTTAACTCAGTGGTCGGCCTTTACTTCGCTCAAATTCGTTTCAACAGTCGCGCTATGGATCGGTCCGCTTCGCGGAGCACCGTTCGTTTATCGATTGTTCTTACTTTGCCACGCTCCACAACCATCTTGCCGTCCACCCACACATCGGACACGTTGCCCCTTGAAGCCGCATAGACGATTCGTGAATACGGGTCCGCATCATAGGATGGAAAGGTATGATAATCATTCAAATCCAGCAGCACGAGATCTGCTTTCTTGCCTGGTTCAATACTGCCGATCAGATGATCAAGTCCAAGCGCCTCGGCCCCGCCCATTGTTGCCATACGCAGCACCGTTCGTGCATTCATAGACTCAGGGCCGCAACGCACCTTATGCAGCAGCGCCGTTAAGCGCATCTCCTGAAACATATCCAGCGTATTGTTGCAAGGTGCGCCATCGGCACCAATCCCCATGCCAATCCCCTGCTCCAATAGTTCAGGTACCGGGGCGATCCCGGATGACAGCTTAAGATTGGAGCCTGGGCAATGGGTCATTTTCGTTCCGGTGCGTCTGAGAATATCCTTCTCCTCATCGTCCAGCCAAATACAATGTGCAAGGACAAGTCGCGGCGAAGTCAGCCCGATATGATCCAAATACACGATGTTGCGCATACCGCGCTGGCGCATAACCAACTCGATTTCTTCGCGATTCTCTGCCGCATGCGTGTGGACGAGCACCTGATAGTGGAACGATAAATCCCGCACCTCTTTCAGCAGCTCTTCCGAACAGGAGACAACGAAACGCGGGCAGTAGGCGTATCCGATTCGGCCATTGTCATAGCCATGCCATTTCTCGAGCAGTGCCGTGCTCTCTTCAACCGAACGTTTCGTATCTTCCTGCAAACCAAGCGGCACATCACCGCCTGCATCCATCATCACTTTACCCGAGATCGCACGAATTCCGCTGCTTGCGATAGCCTGGAAAGCAAAATCGGTATGGCTCACCGTCTCCATATCGAGTATCGTCGTTGTGCCGCTGCGCAATAATTCTCCGATGCCAAGCATCGCGGAGTAATAAACCGATTCCTCGTCATGCGCCGCTTCAAGCGGCCAAACCCTCGTCCGAAGCCAGTCCATGAGCGCCATATCGTCTGCACGGCCGCGAAATAACGTCTGACACAAATGAATATGCGTTTGTACGAAACCCGGCAGCAGCAGCCTTCCTTTGGCTTCAACGACCGTCGTCGCGGCAGCATCATAGCCGCTCGTAATCTGACCGCCTACAGCGACAATGACATCGTCTTTGAACAGTACATCGCCAACTATAATTTCGTCCTGTTTATTCATGGTGACAATGGTTGCATTTCGTACCAAGGTGGTTCCCATAAGGCTGCCTCGCCTCCCTCACTCACTTGGACTACATGATATGGTTTGTCAATTATGCTTACATTGTACCATGGGTACATGTGAAAGAGGCAGCATTTTACAGCGCAGCAGCATTAAGACCAGTCCACTAATCTTCCGATTTCCGCTCGAATCCCCGGGAACGACAGCACCTGTTCCTTGAACGACTCCCGCTCCCCCCAATCCGTCTTCATCGTCGGCGTGTCGAACAACTCGTCCGTGACGTTGGTAAAGGCGTTATGCATATTGTTGTCGTACCAATCGATTTCCGTCTTGGCATCGTTCTTCACGACCGCGATCATATCGTAATCGTTATCTCGCGAAGCTCCAAAATAAGCGAGCAGTTCAGGCGTGCCCGCGTCATCGGTATGAACTTCAACTTCACAGCTGGGATTCCCTTCGCTTCTCACCGCGCGTCTAACGCGTGCATCCGTCACGATCATCTCAGACTCCCCTCTGGAAACAACCCCATCGTGGCAATATGATTCTTCGTCTCTGCCGTGCCCAGCTCATATAATAGCCGGTAGACATCGAGAAGAATCTCATCGACACCTGCATTCATTTGCTTATCACTCGCCGAACTAAACGGCGTGGCGGCATATTCACCGACTTGCGCTTCATCCATAGTCGCATATTCTTCAAACAACTCTTGCAAACGGTTTAATTCTTCTTCATTTGCGGTGATGGCAAACTCAAACGCAGTTGCTTCTGGATCCTCTAATATTGAGCCTGCCTGTACGGACACATAATAAGGTTTGCGTGCGTAAAATGACTCATCGTGATCATTGACCATATCGAAAGCACCCTCCTTCATTGCTCTAGCATCCCCCCACGGACAGACATTTTATCCATATTTTTCGCATAACCATCATAGTATCGCTGTTTGAAGCTCTAAGAGAAAGGAATGAGCACCATGTGTGGATTCACGGGCTGGATCGACTGGACCGATGACCTGACTAAACAATCCGTTACCCTCGAGAAAATGACCGGAACGCTGGCTAACCGCGGCCCGGATGCATCGGGAACCTGGATCTCGCCGCATTGTGCGCTAGGCCACCGGAGACTATCCGTTATCGATCCTGCGAACGGTGCGCAACCGATGGTTCGTACGTCTGATGACGATGCGTATGTTCTTGTTTATAACGGAGAGCTGTATAATGCACCGGAGCTGAAGCGCGAGCTCGAAAGCCGGGGCAGACGGTTTACAACAACTTGCGACACGGAGGTATTGCTCGTTGCCTACATGGAATGGGGCCCATCATGCGTAGAGAAGTTTAACGGTATCTTTGCTTTTGCCTTATGGGATTCCAAGGAACAGCAGCTGTTCATCGCCAGAGACAGACTTGGTGTCAAACCGTTCTTCTATGCGAAACAGCTTGGACGATTCGTATTCGGATCGGAGCCGAAGGCGCTGCTCGCACATCCTTCCGTCAAACCGGAGGTTGGACCGGAAGGTTTGGCCGAAATCTTCATCGTCGGACCTGCGCGTACGCCGGGGGTCGGCGTTTACCGGGATCTCGGTGAGCTGCTGCCGGGACACTGCGCCATCTATAACCGCTCCGGGTTAAGTGTCCGTACTTATTGGAAATTAGAAAGCAAGCCTCATACCGAAACGGTGCAGGAGACGGCCAAAACAGTCGGTGATCTGCTCAAAGATACGGTGGAACGTCAGCTGGTCTCCGATGTACCGCTGTGTACGCTGCTCTCAGGCGGATTGGACTCCAGTGCACTTACATCACTTGCGGTTAATTACTACAATGAAACGGGGCAAGGTGTCGTTCATACCTTCTCCGTCGATTACGTAGATAACGATAAACATTTTAAAGCCCATGCGTTCCAGCCGAATGCCGATGCGCCTTGGATCGAACGGATGACCAATCATCTGGGCACGATTCATCATTCGATGGTTTTTGATACGCCTGAGCTTGTTGCGTCATTGCGTGAAGCCATGCACGCCCGTGATATGCCGGGGATGGCGGATGTCGACTCGTCCCTGCTGCTCTTCTGCCGCGAAATCAAGAAGGAAGCGACCGTTGCGATATCCGGTGAAGCGGCGGATGAAATCTTCGGCGGTTATCCATGGTTCCACCGCGAAGAAGCGCTGAATGCCGGCACGTTCCCTTGGTCGCTTGCAGCAGGCATGCGTGCCGATCTGCTCTCGCAGGACGTCGCTGCTTGGATTAGGCCGCTAGAATATCTTGGAGACCGTTATTCGGATGCGATTGCCGAGGTGCCTCATCTAGCCGGCGAAGATGCCGCAGCTCGCAAAATGCGTCAGATGTCGTATTTGAACATTACAAGGTTCATGCCGACATTACTTGACCGTAAAGACCGGATGAGTATGGCAGTTGGCCTTGAGGTACGCGTCCCCTATTGCGATCACAGACTCGTGGAGTATGTATACAACATTCCATGGGAGATCAAAACTGCGGGAGACCGGGAGAAAGGGATTCTCCGCATGGCGCTGGAAGGCGTATTGCCTCATGATGTGCTCTATCGGAAGAAAAGTCCTTATCCGAAAACGCATAACCCGAACTACCTCAATGCGGTGCGCAAGCAGGTACTGGAGATCATTCATGAAGGCACCTCCCCGCTGCTGCAGCTCATTAATGTGAAGAAGATCCGCGAGCTTGCCGAATCCGAAGCAGCAAGCAGCAACTTGCCATGGTTCGGTCAGTTAATGTCCGGACCGCAGCTGTTCGCTTACCTGCTGCAATTAGATATGTGGCTGAGGGAATACAAAGTGGTCATTCGCTAATCATCTAAATATGAGGCTGTCTCCAAAGGTTGCAATTCGACTTTTGAGACAGCCTTTCATTATGCTCTTCCTATTGGACATGCCAATAGACCGCCCTTACCGAAACTCGGTAATAGACGGTCTATCATCACCTGACCTGATGTATCCGACAATCAGCTCTTACTAAACGCCAAATACGCGCGCCTGATTAAGATAATCGCCTGCTCCCTTGTTGTCTTGCCAAGGGGATCGATGCGCCCGCCGCCTACGCCTCCCATAACGCCTGCATTAGCTGCGAAGTGCACGGAGTTTTTGGCCCAGGCTGCAATTTTGCCCTCGTCTGCGAATGTCGTTTTGACACTGGTATCGTATTTGCCGGAGGGTTTAGCCGCTTTAATCGCCCTAAGGAGCATCACGCACATTTCCTGCCTCGTAATCGTCGCATGCGGCGAGAACTCCGTTAACGTCGAGCCAAATACGATGCCCATTTTGTTCGCCTTCAGCACATCCTCGTTCGTCGTATCGGTGAACGGATTCGGGCTAATCGGGTCCGCTTTCTTACCGCTCAAGGATTCGTACAGCTTCACGGCAATGCTTGCGAATTCCTCGCGCGTAATCGGATCCTTGTACCGACTTAACACGGCGTCCGTTGTCAAATTGAGCTTAATCGCATCTTTCACATCGTGTTTCGCCCACTCGCTGGCACCTGACGCGAGTTTCTCCAGCATCTCTTCTGTCGGAGGCGAAGTCGGCGTTACTGGCGGTCCCGGGTCAGCAGGTATCGCCGGCGGCGTCGGTGTCGTCGTTCCGCCTCCTCCTATAGTAATGTCAGGAAGTTTAATGTTCGGGTTGAGTGAGCCTGTAATTAAGTCGTCATCCAGGAGCAACCCCACCGTGAATTTTTTTGTTTTCACAATAAGGCTTTTATCGCCGGGCTTCAAGAAATCGGGAAGCTCGAATTGGTCGATGACCGGCAGAACGGAATAGACATACACCGTATCCGAGCTCGTCTCTTTATCCACATACGTCAAGTTGCCGGTACGATCCATCGTATCGCGGACATAGAAGATTTTCTCCTTCCCTTTTCCTCCGACGCGTTTGATCTGATAATACGACTCCATGTTTGTGTTATCCGACCAGGACAAGGTAACAGAACCATTCGTATGCGAAATCGCTGTGAAATCGCTAATCCCGCCAGCCTGCCTGATCTTAAAGGGACCTAATATGTCTCGGTTGTAACTGTTCGAGCCGATCAGCGGAGAGTAATACGTTTCTAACATGATTTGAGCCGAAGTAAGACCTGGTTCCTCCGGCAAGCTAAAGGTGCCATACGTCCCGAATCCGGGGTCATCTACGTCCAGATCCAGAACAGGTTTCCAATTCAGCCCGTTGTCCGCTGAGTAAGAAATTTTGGCATATTCCAGACTGGTACCGAGCGCCCGGTCATCACCGAAACTAAAAAACACCTTTTCTCCAGCGAGCAAATAGGGCAATCCACTTGTCTCGAGTTCAAACGCAAGCACCTTCACAGTTGCATGTGCACGAGAAGGAGGAATCACAACAAACACAAGCATCACAGACAAAATCAAGAAAGCCAGCCTCTTGCCAAAAGAAAACCGAAATACCATCACATCCACCACTCCTCATCCCACTGCACGCTATTTGCCGTTGGACACATAGCTGTCTTTTAAGATGTATATGAAGGGTCCAATGATCTGATTAACATTGCCTCCGAAGCCGTAGACCATGATGCCATCGCTGCCTTGCAAATCAATATCCACTTCCGTAACCTGGTCCTTCACAAGATGGATATCTTCTGTGAGCTGCTGCTTCTTGCTGTTATAAACTCTGACCGTCAGATCATCTTTGCCGACCAGCATCAAATGCAGTTTATTGTACATCGAACCAAAATCCATCTTCACATTAAAGCTCGGACTATAGCTGCTTCGGAATGCAAATGCACCTTTATACGTTTGGCCGCCGAATACGAGCTGATTCTTGTCGATCACATCAATGAACTCCGCGCCATCATGCTGCGTCTTGACCTGCGAGGAATAGAACGTCAAACCCGGAACAGATGATCCGATTTGGATCGTTTTGGATTTCGGATCATACTTAACGGGAAGCTGGAAGCTGTTCGCCAGCACACGAAGAGGCAAATACGTAGTGCCCTTGTATGTAATGGGCAGCGCTTGGTTTCCATTCTCATCTGTCGGCCGCCAGTTTCCACCATCCTTCGAAAACTTCAGATCCCCGTTCAGCACCGCTTTGATCGTGGTCACATTCGTTGTGGCGTATGCGCCTCCTGCTGCAGAAAACATCGCTGTGGCTGCCAGCAGCGCCACGAGTTTCTTCTTCTTCATTCCATTCCCTCCCCGAACCATCCATAAAATAAATGCCATATTCACCATCATTTTATATGGGATTGTAAGTGGAAGGATATTGTCCGAAGGTAGTATATGCGGCAACAGCGGCAACCTCTAAGTGGAAATCATACGGCCCGCCTTGCTCATCAGCTGTTTACGGTTCCTGACCTCAAGCTTCTCGTAAATATGGGAGAGATGTTTCTTCACCGTCGTCTCGCTGAGGTACAGCTTCGCTGCTATTTCAAGATTAGATCGGCCGTCCATAAGCAGAGACAGCACTTCCTTCTCCCGGCTCGTCAGCAGGTTTACATCAATCGTTTCTTCCGTCGATCGATCTGAAATGCCGGATAATGCGGCCATGCGATCTAAGTAGGCCTGCCGTTTATGTCCTCGCAAGTCGACAACAAACACCGGTGCAGGCGCATCCTCATCATAATCATGATGGATGACCGGCTCCGTATCTCGCTCGCAGCCCAAGCTCTCGAAGATCGCCCTGGAAATCGGCAGTGGAGGCGGTGATGCCACTACATAACCCGATGAGATTAAATGATTGATGAGAATAAGTCCTGAGGCTTGCATCATGACAGGATCAGCGTAATCATAAGCATCCAGCGTCTTGACGAAGTAGCCTGCCATGAATGGGGATTCGACTCTTAATTTGCGAAGAGAACTCTCGGGAAGTCCGGAGAAAAATGCGGCTGAAAGCGGCTTGGTACATAAATAATCGAGGGTTTGCGAGTTGATTGGAACGATAGCGGTCAAGCCGATTATTGTACCGTTAGCTTTGCGAACAAGCTTCACGATAGAAGGGTCAAGCTGATACAGTTCTTCCAAATGAATATGCTTGAGTCCGTAAAGACTGTGCTGCTTGGTGAGCAGAAACTCCGTCTTCTCTCGGGTTTCCGGATGCAGGAGCGATATCTTGGTCGTCTTGGCCGTGATATAGCGATTCTCCATATAAGTTACTGCATCTGTCCAATTGGCAGGGCTCAGCTCTTCCAAACTATAAGAAGAAGGCTGATGGTAGAACAACGATCGGATGAGCTGATCGCCGAGGTAATAAAACCAATCTTCGGTTTCCCTTGTTAGAGGATCGTTGGATCGCTTAAGTGTTTGATAGTAGTAGCGAATGCATCTCTTCCAGAGCCTGTCGCAATAATCGGGAGCGCGCAGTCGCATCTGTCTATGTATGGCATCACGAAGCAAATCATGGAGCAGCCAGCCATGCCCCGATCGCTGCACGAAGGAGTAATTTATTAAGGCTTTAAACTGCGAAGCCGACACCTCACGCTGCAGTGCGAACGTAATCAGATCCTGATTGAAATGACGCAGCACCGCTACGGCTTCAACCAGCTCCCTCATCGGGGAATCCGGCACTTCCTTGAGCCAAATATCTACAACCTGGTCGAAAACATCCTCATCCACAAAATTCGTCTGCTGCTGCCGACTCGAATGAAGAGCAGATGCAAGCAGGGAAAGCGTCAACGGATGCCCCTTCGACATGGACCAGATGTAATGAATCGCCTCTTCCTGCAGCTCATGATCTAACCGTTTGAGGTAGTTGCGAATGTCTTCGTAATTCAGCTCTGTGATCGGAAGCCTTTCAATCAATTGATTCCAAGCCGGTGAAGACTGCCACTCACCGCGTAATGGGAATCGACCGGAAATAATAACGAGCACCGCCGGATCCGTACCGGCGATAAATTCGCGCATCCAATGTTCCAGCTCGCCGATCTCCTCGAAGGTGTCGAATGCGAGAATCAGCTTCTGCTTGGCCGCCGCCTCCCTGATCGCCTTCATGCAGTTGTCCTTCTGCAGACTCGGATCCGTCGAACGTCGGCGCGCTTTCCGTGAACTCGGCTCGATCAGACGGTGCAGGTAGAGACAGAATTCACCGGGGTTTCGCGGCATCGTGCGGCAGTCCATAAGGACGAACCTGGCATCTGCTCGTTCAGCAAGCCGGCGATATTCAGCGAGAAGGAAGCTTTTGCCCGCGCCGCCTGTTCCGTGGACATTCAAAATGCGGCCTTTCGGCGATCTCTCCTTCAATCTTCTGCGGAATAATCGGATCTCGTGTTTTCTGCCTACAAAATAATGACGCTCCAGCTGTTCAATGCTCCGGGATACTGCCGGAGGCAGCTCTTCTTGAATGGACATAACCCGATCCCCCTTTAACCGTGAATAAGGTTCCCGTACACGCCTCAGAAGTTTAATCAGTTATTCTGCAAAGAAAGATAATTTACCTCTTACCTGATAAAAGCCAATAAAAAAAAAGAGTTCGCAAATTTGCGAACTCTTTAAGCCGTGAATGATAGGTCTCGCCGCTGCTATTCGCTCACTGCTGCAATCTTCTTCAGCAGTTCAGCGAGTGCAGTGCCGCGGTGGCTGATTGCCTGCTTCTCTTCTGTCGTCAGCTCCGCCATGCCTTTGGATTGCGATTTCAAATAAAACAATGGATCATACCCAAAGCCGCCATTCCCTCTGGGACGGTCCATAATAGATCCGTTAACCAAGCCTTCACTTTCAATAAAGGTCTCTGTGGCCGGATCATATAAGGCCAACGTGCAAATGAAATTCGCTTCGCTTAGCAGCGTCGTTCCATCCGCAAGCCGCTCAAGTCTCGAATCATCGGCTGTGATGCGAGCCAGCTCCCGCAAGAGCTTCTCGTTATTGCGAGCATCTGTCGCACCTTCGCCGGAATACCGTGCGGAGTATACACCGGGTTCACCGCCAAGCCGCGCTACTTGAAGACCGGAATCGTCGGCAAGCACGGGCAGTCCCAGCGCTTCGGCAACCGTCTTCGCTTTCTTGCGTGCATTCTCCGCGAACGTCGCTCCGTCCTCTACCACATCCGGCAGATTCGGGTAATCGAACATGCTGACGACCTGCATGCCAAGCTTGCCGAAAGCATGAGCAAACTCACGCACCTTACCGGCATTTCTGGTCGCTACGACTACTGTATCGCCCTGCTTCATGCTTTGGGATTTCCGATCCGACTGCCCATTAAACCAAGCGCATCACGCTGTTTGGCAATCAAGCTCGCGATCCCTTCTTCAGCGCTAGCCAGAAGCTCGTTCAACTCCTCACGCGAGAACGGGGACTCCTCGCCTGTTCCTTGCACTTCGACGAATTTACCCGCTCCGGTCATGACCACATTCATGTCTACCTTTGCTTTGGAATCCTCTTCATAATTAAGGTCAAGCAGCGTGCGATCGCCGATCACGCCCACACTAACCGATGCAAGATAATCGGTCAGCGGGTATTTGGCAAACTCATGATTGCTGTTTATCTTATGTACAGCCAGCGCCAGAGCTACGAACGCCCCTGTGATCGACGTTGTACGTGTACCGCCATCTGCTTGAAGAACATCGCAATCCAGCGTAATCGTACGCTCACCAAGCGCATGTAAATCGACAACCGAACGCAGTGCGCGGCCGATCAAACGCTGGATTTCCATCGTGCGGCCCGTCAGCTTCCCTCTAGCCGATTCACGTTGATTTCGGACTTGTGTGGCGCGGGGCAGCATGGAATATTCCGCGTTGATCCACCCTTTGCCTTGTCCTTTCATGAATGGCGGAACGCGTTCTTCGATCGAAGCCGTGCAGAGCACTTTCGTATCGCCGAATTCAATCAGCACGGAGCCCTCAGCATATTTATTAGGATTCATCGTAATTGTAACCGGCCGCAGCTCGTTTGCCTGACGTCCATCTATTCTCATTATGTATAGCCTCCATCTTTCTGCAGCAATTTCATGTGCCATCTCTTGGCGCAAGCGCAATCTAACCCATTTTACCAAAATGGCGCTCGAAAAGCACCCGTCCCCGGAACAGATCATCCGGAGGCATACAGAATGAGTTCACAAAACAGAATAAGCTGCCGGTAGGTGCCGGCAGCTTATGTTCATCAGATGATTGTGATTCAACCGATTTAAAACCGGCTTCTATACACCTTCATCGCAAAGAAGTAGGCGACGAGCAGAATGCCAACGCACCATGCAAGCGCGGTCCAGATGTCATTCCCTACCGGCTGTCCGGATAACAAAGCGCGAATGGCCGATACGATCGAGGTTACGGGTTGGTTCTCGGCAAACACGCGAACGGCTTTGGGCATCGTTTCTGTCGGCACGAATGCGGAACTGATGAATGGCAGGAAGATGATCGGGTAGGAGAAGGCGCTGGCACCATCTACCGATTTAGCGGATAGTCCGGCAATGGCTGCGACCCAAGTTAAGGCTAGCGTAAACAGTGCTAGTATGCCGGCTACGGCAAGCCAGTCGAGTATCCCGGCCGAGGAACGAAAGCCCATGATTAATGCTACGAGGACGATGACTACAAGCGATATGGCGTTGGATACCAACGAAGTTAAAACATGACCCCAAAGCAGAGTAGAACGCGAAATCGGCATGGAGTGAAACCGCTCGAATATACCTCGCTGTACATCAATAAACAGGCGGTAAGACGTGTAGGCTATCCCGCTTGCAATCGCGATGAGCAGAATGCCGGGCAGCAGGTAATTGACATAATTATCGGCTCCGGTTTGAATCGCACCGCCAAACACGTAGACGAATAACAGCATGAGTGCAATCGGTGTGATCGTGACGGATATGATGGTGTCCAAACTGCGAGAAATATGGCGCATGGAGCGTCCCAGCATCACGCTCAGATCGCTGAAGAAATGTTTCTTTACCGTTTCCATTTATGCTCCCTCCTTATTACCGATAATGTTCAGAAAGATCTCTTCCAATGAGGGCTGTTTCTCCACGTACTCCACTTTCGCCGACGGGAACAGTCTCTTCAGCTCCGCTAGCGTTCCGCTGGCGATAATTTTACCTTCATGCAAAATGGCGATTTGATCAGCAAGCTGTTCCGCTTCCTCCAAATACTGCGTAGTGAGGAATACAGTAGTTCCGCTGTTTGCAAGATCCTTCACAATTTTCCAAACCTCGATGCGCGCCTCAGGGTCAAGCCCCGTAGTCGGCTCGTCAAGAAAGATGATTTGAGGTTTCCCCACAAGGCTCAAGGAAATGTCAAGTCTGCGGCGCATGCCGCCCGAATACGTGGACACTTTGCGGTCGGCTGCCTCCGTTAAGCCGAAGCGCTTGAGCAAATCTTCCGCTACCTGACGCGGATTCGGGAGGTACCTTAGCTTGGCGATCATAATTATGTTTTCTCTTCCGGTCAATATTTCGTCTACCGCTGCGAATTGCCCGGTTAGACTGATTGCCTGCCGCACATGGTCAGGTTTGGAGCCAACATCGTGGCCGTTTATGGTGGCGGTCCCGCTGTCTTGTTTAAGCAGCGTAGTGAGGATTTTGACAACTGTTGTTTTGCCTGCGCCGTTGGAACCGAGCAGCGCAAAGATACTGCCCTTCTCCACCGCGAAATCAACGCCTTTCAGAACTTGAAGCTGCTTATAAGATTTCTGCAGTCCCTTTACCTGGATGGCATGGTTTTGCATCCAATTCCCCTCCTTAGTTAACCGAAACTTTGGACAAATCGGCTCCCATTCCTTTGAGCGCAGCGAAGGTTAGCTTATCCATCGTTGCACCGTCAAAGCAGATGGTTTTGATCATTTTATAGTACTTATTCGTGAGAACAAACCCCGGCTGGAATGAAACATTTTTGAATGTAGCACCTCTGAAGGACGTTTCCGTTAATGCCCCTTTGTCAAACTTAACACCGATAAACGTTTGCCCGTCAAAACGCATCCTGCTCATATCCGTGTACTTGAAATCAACCCCATCAAATACGCAGCCTTCAAAAACTGTTTTCCTGAGATCGGCCATCGATAACGTGACATCGATCATTCTAACTCCGGTGAATTTGACGCCGTCCAGTCCGGACTTGCTGAAGTTGGTTCGTACAAGAATCGACTTATTGAAGCTTGCATTCGTAAGGTCAAGCGTAGAGAAGTTGCAGTCGGTTAGATTCGCGCCGTCAAAATTAGCTTCGCGTACGTCGCTGCTCTTAAACGTGCTGCCGGTCAAGTCTGCTCCTGCAAAGTCGGAGCCGCGTAACGCGCTGGCATTAAATTGTCCTTTACGCGCCGTAACGCCTGCAAAATCGCTGTCAACCAGATTGCTCGCGCTAAAGTTCGTCAGCAGCTGCCGTTCGAGCGAGCGGGAGAGGTTGGAAACTTCCAGAATCGTTTGCTCGATGTCGCCAATGCTCTCAATCGTCAACTTGTATGCCGTTTCTTCGTCTTTCCCTTCTGCTCTAAGCTCGTTATACCGTTCTTGTAGATCAGCGTGCAGATCAGCCTTTAATTCACCGACGCTCTTCACGCCTTCATAGGGTGTAAATACACCGTTTAGGTAGCTCGTTAATTTCGAATTCATAGATCATCTCTCCTTATAATAAGTTTTCTAGTACGCGCTGCGCATACTGCCAATTGCTTTTGTTGTGAACGTAGGTGTCTTTACCCTTCTCGGTAATTCGAAAATATTTGCGTCTTCCACCTTGCGATTCATCGCCCCAGTACCACTCGATATCGCCGTCCGTCTCAAGCCTCCGGACACTGGAGTACATCGTCGCTTCTTTCAATTCATATTCGCCGCCTGAACGCTCGGCAATCAGCTTGACGATTTCGTACCCATAACGATCCGATTCGGACAAGAGCCGTAAAATCATCGTATCTGTATGTCCCCGCAGGAGATCTGATGTAATTTTGTTCTCGCTCATTTGATCACCTCTCATATTCACATCATACAGCACACTACCTTGACTGTCAAGGTACTATTTTTATTATAATACCCAATTTGTAAATGTTGTATACTTGCCCAAGATGTGTGGCTCGTAGAGCTACACATCTGCGGAAATAAGGCGATGACGCCGCATGTGTGGTTCGTATGCCACACATCTGCGAGAATTCGGCGATGACGCCGCATGTGTAGTTCGTAGTGCCACACATCTGCGAGAATTCGGCGATGACGCCGCATGTGTAGTTCGTAGTGCTACACATCTCGCTCCCATGTAGACCTCCTGGTACGCTACTTTGGCTCATTTCGCCGAATTCGCTCCCATGTAGACCTCCTGGTACGCTACATAAGCTCACTTCGCCGATTTCGCTCCCATGTAGACCTCCTGGTACGCTTCATCCGCCGCCCCCTCCTACTTCGCTCCCATGTAGATCCCCAGGCATACTCCCGCTTCAAAACAAAAAGACCTGCCGCGCACGCCATTGGCGCATCACGGCAGGTCTTCTAATCAAGCAGCTTGATTACGATTTAAAGGCGTTCACATGCTCAGGTCGGCTGACCGGCTCGCTGTAGGTCTGGTTGTTCGTATCCACGAAGTCTGTTTTGCCATTGAGCTTGATCTGAACCTTACTCATTCCCGTATTCTCGGTCAGAGCGAGTACGACGGCCTGCAGCATTTCGGCCGGCTCTTGCTGACCTTGCTGGTAGCTGTCATCCTGCAGCTCGACGGTCACGACATCATTCTTCTTCGTGACATTCTTGACCAGTACATCCGGCGTCATAACGGCCTTCAGAGGCAGATCGTTAAGCGGGCCGCTGATTAACTGCTCGATTGCTGTTTTCGCTTTGTTGTTCGAGCGCGTCACGAGTCTTGTTACAGGGACATAGTATTGCACGTTATCCGGTGTTATTGCGGAGAAGTAGATCGTAACCGGCGTCGATTGGCTGTAGTCCACATTATCGGCTGCTTCAAGGTTAATACCCACCGCGCGAGTCAACTGATCGTCGATCGGCAATCCATCCTGCGGCATTTCGCTCAGCTTCTGCCCCTCTAGATCGATTTCGACATTCTGCACGCCTTCTAGGCTTGTCAGCGTCCAAGTAATCGCTTCGACGATCTTACGCTCGTCCGATACATTGTAATCGGTAAACGATTTGGAGAAGTCAACAACGGCAAGCTTCTGATCCGGAACGAGACTCAGCCCCTTCACAGTTGTCCCTTTCGGCAGCACTGCTTCGAAACCATCCGGAATTTCGCTTTCGTACGCGCCGCCTTCCACCATCATCTCAAGCGCCTTCTGACCCAGCTTCTCATCCGGGCCGAGCGTTGCCAATACCGTGACCGGTGCCAGCAAGCCGTTGCGGTCCTTCAGGTACAGCGTCATCTGCGATTGATCGCCCTCGGTTACAGTTTGTCCGGGATTAATGTCGGCGTCCACGTTTTGAGTGCTGTTTTGCGGTGGATCGATCGATTCACTGGCAGGCTGTGAGAATAATCCGCAGCCGGTCGTCAAAATGGGCAAAGCAAGCACTCCCGCGAGCGCAGCCCGGCGAAACAGTCGATTGTAAGTCATTGTTCATTTTCCTCCCTATTTGAATAATTCGATTGCTTTGGTACAAGTTCTGCTTTTGTAGTACTATATATACGAGCCCTCCAAATCAATTAGACCAGTTTTGTCCACCATTTTGAGACAAGGGGTGTAGCGATGACGAAGTCCAGTGATTACCGCCTAAATAGTACGAAAATCGCAGAAGCGACGCGGGAATGGCTCACTAAACGCGGTGTCGAGGTGCCGCAAATCGCAGAGCTGGTTCTGTTTCTGCAGAAGGATTATTATCCGGAGCTCACGATGCAGGAATGCGAAATGTATGTAGAAGCTGTGCTAACGAAGCGCGAGGTACAGAACGCCATCTTGACCGGCATCCAGCTGGATCTGCTTGCTGAGGAAGGCAAGCTGCTGTCGCCGCTTCAAGAAATGATAGAAAATGACGAGGGCCTCTACGGGTGTGATGAAATTCTCGCCCTGTCCATCGTGAACGTTTACGGAAGTATCGGATTTACGAATTTCGGTTACGTCGATAAATTAAAGCCAGGCATACTGAAGCATCTGAACGATAAAGAAGATGCACAGTGCCACACGTTCCTCGATGATATCGTGGGTGCAATAGCCGCTGCAGCAAGCAGCCGTGTCGCTCACCGAAAGCAGGCGGAGCGTGAGGGGAGAGTCGGACCCCCGATCGATTAAGCGCACCCGATACCGCACAAAGAAAGAAGAAGCTTACCGCGCACCGACCATAATCGGTGATGCTGTAAACTTCTTCTTTTACCCTGTCATTCTAATGCGGCTTCATGTCATTCATTCCGGAATGGAGAATATTCACGTGAACGTTCACCCTCTTCAATGAATCCTCCGTCAACATCAGTTCTCTATTGACACCCGATGCTCTAAGCCTTTTCCACTCTTTATTTTTATTCCGATATAAGAGTTGCTCCAAGCCATACAGATCTACATGTTTTGCGATCCCGATCTTAAAGGTGTTTAGCACTTCGTTACGTATTCCCATTTCGGCGTTTTCCCTAATGAGCTCGACCGGTGAATCATCCAATATTTCCTCTATAATACCCGTAAACATCAAATCCATCACAAATACCGGTTTATCGGCCTCAACGGTAATATGGATTTTCTTCTTCGGATTGAATAGCGTCACCATTCCGAATGATTTATGATTCCGTACCACGGGGATAACGGCTCGTTTCATCTGCGGCTGGATCCACTTCACGCCATTTAATTGTTTTTCGGTGAAGCTATGCTGCGCTTTGCCGTTATTTAATGCAAATGCACCGTTCATGAATAATACAGGCTGCGGCTTATCTTTATCCTCCCAACCCTTCGTATCCATGCTTAATGTAGGAATAAGATCCGTTTCTCCGGGCTCCCCTAAGTTGGCCAACACTTTATTGAGGCGAATCGGTGCGATAACCGACAATTGCTTATGAAGCACCAATGGATTGTGTAATAGATTGGAGATGGGAGAAAAGTTAAAAAAAGTGGAATGCTTAAATACCTCATCAATAGACTCATTCGTCCCGAAAATCCATGAATTATACCGGATCTGCGGAAAGCGGGGAATGGAATCAATAAATCGGTTAATGTCTTTCTGCAGCACGCGCTTGCTTAAAACAATCGCCATCAAATGATCCCAGTACAAGCTTTGCTGCCCCGTTTTATATAATTCATTTATCGCTGCATACAGCGTCTCTCCTTCACTCCTGCCTACCCAGACCGTCGCCCGTTCACTCCCGCCATCTCCGCCCTCATCTTGATTGCTAATCGAACCGAAATCCATTAATTCCGTGTAAATCTTATATTTGCCGTCCGCATAATCAATACCGAGTGCGGTTACGAAATTATAGTCGGAGATCGTCTTCACATCCCAACATCCTGTAAGCATTATACCGGCACATAGGGTCATACACAGAACTCCGACCAATCTGTTCAATTTCTTTTCTCCTTTCTAACGCGGTCTCCAGTCCTGTAAATGAGGGGCCTTGTGCGGTTAAGCACTCTCGGTTTGGTCATGACAGCCATAAGCAAATCTTTAAATACTGGCGGCGACATAGGTGCCAAATACGGGACGCCAAAGGATTCGAGCGTTGATAGATACAAAAGAATCGCGAACATCCCCAGAAAAAAACCATACATGCCCAAAAATGCAGCGCAACCTAAAACAAATAATCGCAGCGCTGTAACGAGCCCGCCAAGCGATTGATTGACTAATGTATAGGTAGCGACCATCGACATCGCGGTAACGACCAGCATAGCCGGAGAGGTCAAGCCTGCCTCGATAGCAGCTTGTCCGATAAACAGTCCTCCCACGACGGTTACCGTTTGTCCGACCCCTTTCGGAAGTCTGATGCCCGCTTCGCGAAACAATTCAAACGTGATTTGCATGAGGAAAGCTTCCAAAGGCGCCGGAATCGGCAGGCCTCTTCGAACGTTGATTACGCTTGCCAAGGTCGTAATCGGGATTTGATCCATGTGAAACGTAGTCAGTGCTATATAAAAACCGGGAACAAAAATTCCCAAGAACAGTCCTATATACCTCAGCAGAGATTCGAAGGCTACATATAGATAGGAGGCATGAATATCTTCAGGCGTCTTAAGCAGCGATGACAGCGTAGTCGGAGCAATTAATACCATTGGTGTGCCATCCACGATGACGATGAATCTTCCCCGCAGCAATGCCTCCACCGCAAAATCCGGACGTCCGATATAATCGACCAAGGGGAACAAGCCAAATGGCGAATCCGAAATCGCCTCGGCAAGCTCCTCGCTGCTGACCAGCGCATCCACATCTATGCGTTGTATCCGCTGGCGCGCCATCTCAATAATAGCCGGATTCATAATATCGTCTTCATAGAGAAGTGCCACCTTCGTCCGAGACCTTCGGCCAATCACATAACTCTCGCAGCACAACGATTCCGTACGAAGCCGTTTACGGATAAGGGCGATATTCGTAGAAATCTGTTCCGTGAAACCGTCCCTCGGACCTTTTACCGATACTTCCGTATTGGATTCCTCCGGCTGGCGCTGAGGAGGATTGGAGATATCAAGCATAAATAAGGAGCTGTTGGTATCGAACAATAGCAGGAGTTTGCCCGAGAATACTGCATCAACAATGGCCTGCGCGTTATTTTCCAGTGGCTGGAAGGATAAGTTTCCGATCTTGCCTTCTTTCACTTGATCCGCCGTTAGCTTCTCAAGCTGCGGCATCACGATTTGATCGATCCGTTTGCTGTCCGATAACCCCTCGCAGTGAATCAACAGCACTTCCCAACTTACATCTTCGCTCAATAAACGAACACGCTGGAAGATGACATCCGAGCTTCGATTGAACAATGCTCGTAATGTTTCTTCGATAGATTTGTGGTCTGGAACAGCCGTCATTAACTCGGACTCACCCTTTCCTTCACGCGTACGATTATCGAGAACAGGAACAATATCGACAAAACGCCCACAATAAGGAGCAATAACACTGAATAATAGAACTCACGCAAAAACCATACGAACAATGCATCGCTTATCGGCAGCAGCGGAACGATGAACATAATGATCGTAATGATATAAAGGATCAGTTTGCGAATGGCAGACTTCTTCAGTTGAAGGAGCTCAACCATCACATACATACATAAGGAGATTCGGATAAAAGAGCCGCTTAGCCATTCGAAGATCGATAAGAAATCTAAATGAGCGACATTTTTGCCCAAGGTGACTAGACCCCACTGTTCAAAGGTAGGAAATCGCTGTCTGGATGCTTCAGCGGGTCCGAAATCCACGATGGATTCCAGCAGAGGACCGAGGATCATGCCAACGGTGATAATCAACAGAATCATTAATGAGCTATAGCGCACCTTCTCCTTTAAGTGCTGCTGAATCAAGAGGAGAAGCAGGATCTCAAGAACCCCATTGGTTGAATAAATAAGTCCATCTGATAGGGGCGAAAATCCGTTCGCCAACATCGGCGTAATATAATGAAAATTTTTGAATTGAATATTCGCGGTGACCATGAAGCCTTCGAATACAAAGACAAATGGCAGCAAAATACCAGCGCAAACCGTGATGGACCAAAGTCCGGCATAAGCGGCAAAAAAACATATGACGGTCAATGCGGCGGCGATTACGAAACCCGGCGTCTCCGGCAGAAACGTCACATCAACCCAATTGGTCGTATCCTTTAATGCAATGACACAACTCGAGAATAAATAAAGGAAAAGGATCAAACCCAGAAGTGTACTCGCGAAAGCACCGAATTTACGTTTTACCCACGGAATGATGGCTTCTTGTCCGGTCGTAGTCATAATATGTTTCATTACGCCTAACAAGAGAATACCCGGGACAAAGGCCAAAAGGACGCTAAACCACGCATCTCTTCCGGCAGAGTCCAGAAGCAGCGGAACGATAATATTTTGATTCGTTATCACTGTGGTAGTAAGAAGGAGAAGAACGACTTGTAAAACCGAGAGCTTTCTTTGACGCATCGTACGCTTCACACCTTAACGATAGTTGTGCTTATCATTTCCTCTTTTCCCAAATTAATCCGAAGCCTGTATCGAAGCGTACAAAAAGAGAGTGCCGACAATGTCGACACTCTCTCTTATTTAGACGTTTGCTTAAGATCGTCAAGCCGTATTCGGCGTGACTTATTTATACTCGCCGAGCAGCGACTTATAGACGCCGGAGGCGGCTTCCTTCCCTTGGCGGATGCAGTCCGGCAGCCCGACACCATCGAATGCAGCACCGGTTAACCATACACCGGGCATCTCTGCACGCAGCTTCGTACGAAGCTGCGCGGTCTTCTGAAGATGGCCGACCGGATATTGCGGCATGGAACGATGCAGGCGGGTAATTTCAGTGAACAGCGGCTCTGCCGTGATCCCCATCACCAGTCGAATGTCGCTCCGAACGGCTTCTCTTAGGACATCGTCCGGTAAATCAACAACCGCTTCATCGCCGGCGCGACCGACATAGCAGCGCAGCAGCACTTTATTGCTTGGGCTGGAATGCAGCCATTTGGCCGATGTCCATGTACAAGCTGTAATCGTAGTTCCCTCTGAACGAGGGACGACGAACCCTGATCCATCAAAATTCACGCCTAGCGAGGCTTTATCGAAAGCCATGACGACGTTAGCTACCGATACGTAACGAATGTCACGAAGCGCATCAACGTTCATGTGCGGCTCCAGTAAATCTGCGGCATCATAAGCAGGCGCTGTAATTACGATGCCATCTGCCTCCAGAATCTCACCGTCGCTCAGCAGTACTTCATACGGCGCTGAATCTTCACCATACTCATCGGGATCATTTTGGCGGAAAGCGACTGCCTTCCGTCCCATTCGCCGCTCCACATTGGACAGGGCAGAATCCAGCGCTTCCAGCATCGTGGTTAGACCGCCTTTAAACGTCAGGAACATGCTGTTCTTGACGGCTGCAGGCACTCTGCTCACACTTGGCGCTGCTGAAGCAGCCTTCCGCTTATTGGCGCGCATCCCTCTAATCAAGCTGCCATGCTTACGTTCAGCATCTCGAAACTGAGGAAATGTCGCCGCCAGGCTCAAATTCCGCAGCTCTCCGGCATAAATACCCGCGAGCAGCGGCTCCGCAACCCGCTCCATGACTTCGCTTCCCAATCGACGAGACAGGAAGTCTCCGATGGATTCGTCGCCTGTTTCTTTGCTTGCCGGCAGTATGAAATCCATCGCGGCGCGAAGCTTGCCTTTCCATGTCAGCAGGCTCGTCTTGGCAAAAGGTGCAATTTCCGTTGGTATTCCAAGTACGAGACCCGGAGGCATCGCATGCAGCTTGCCATGATGAAGGATATATGTTTTCTTGGCAGCCGGGTTGGTGCCGGTCAATTCATGCTCGATGCCAAGATCATAGGCCAAATCAATAATCGGCGTCTTGCGTGCCAGGAAGGAATCCGGACCGCGCTCAATAACGAAGCCGTCACGCCGAAGCGTGTTGATTTTGCCGCCGATTCTCTCCGATGGATCCACGAGCGTAATGACCGCTTCCCGGCCGCGCTGCTTCGCTTCCTTGAGCAAATAAAAAGCGGAGCTGAGTCCGCTGATACCGCCTCCGATAACGACGAAGCGATCAAGCTTACCGTTCCCCCGCATGCGAGTCATCTCCTCTGTAGTAACGCTATCTGCTAAACGAATTCCGCTCTTGCTGCGTCTTGAACGGAATCGGCCAATGTTTCCATATAGAGCGGATCTGTGCCCAGCATCTCGATACGCTGCAGTTTAATGCCGAGTTCGCGGGCTTCTGCTTGCGCTTCAATATCAACATCATACAGCACTTCCAAATGCTCGGATACGAAACCGATCGGAGCAACCAGCACGCCTTTATAGCCAGCCGCCGCGGTTTCCTTCATCGTTTCGAGGATGTCCGGCCCAAGCCACGGCTCACGGGTACGGCCCGCGCTCTGCCATGTAAACTGCCAGTCCGTTACACCCGCTCCATCCGCTACAAGTTTGGATGTCTCTAGCAGCTGCTGCTCGTAAGGATCATCCATCTCGCGAATTTTGACCGGCAAACTGTGCGCGCTGAAGAGTACTTGTACAGGCTGAGCGTCTTGAAGGGCTTCACGTGCCGCTTTAACGCGCGTCACGAGCGCTTCAACCAGCTTCGGATGCGTATGATAGCTTTCTACCGTTGCAAATTGAATGCCCAGCTCTTCCGCCTTCTCTTGCGCACGTTTCATATAACTGCCGACGCTCATCGTGGAGTAGTGCGGCGCCAGCACAATGCCTACCGCATGCTTAATGCCATCTGCAGCCATTGCCGAAACGCCGTCTTCGATATAAGGGCGAGCATGCTTCAAGCCTTGATAGCAGCTATAGCGGCCTGGTGCTGCAGCGTCAAGAGCGGCCTGCAGGCCTGCCACTTGACGGTTTGTATTCTCACGCAGCGGGAACACGCCGCCGACAATTGCTTCGTAACGGCTGCTCAGTTCAGCCAACTGTTCCGGTGTCGGCGCATGACCTCTGCGGATATGCGTGTAATATTCTTCAATCCCGTCCATGCTCTCCGGCGTTCCGTAAGACATAACAAGTACGCCAATTTTACCTTTAGCCATGGAGAAGCTCCTCCTGCTTACCGCCTAACGCCTTCATTGCTTCAGCGGAGTAATCATGAACAAACTCGGTAAGCTCACGCAGCTTGTCGAGTGATGCTTCCGGGAACAAGCCGTGACCTAGGTTGAATACAAAACCCGGCTGCTTGATGCCTTCGTCAATGATGGCTTTCGCATGTTCTTTGATGACTTCCATTGGTGCGGTGAGTACATACGGATCAAGATTCCCTTGTACAGCGAAAGAACCGCCAAGTCTACGACGACCTTCTGCAATCGGCACGCGCCAGTCTAAGCCGATGACATCAGCTTTAACATTCTTTAGGGTAGGAAGCAGCTCGCCGGACGCTACGCCCGGGAAATAAATTTTTGGCTGCGGCAGGTCCGAAAGCTCGCTGAAAATCCGTTCAATGGTCGGCAATACAAACGTCTTGAAATCATGCGGAGCAAGCGCGCCAACCCAGCTGTCGAACAGTTGGAACGCCTTGCCGCCTGCGTTTACATGCGCCCGAAGATAAGCAATAACCATGTCACCTAGTTTATCCATCAGTTGGAACCAAACTGCCGGTTCTGAGTACATCAGCGACTTTGTTCGAATGTACGACTTCGATGGACGGCCTTCAATCAAGTAGCTTGCAATCGTAAATGGTGCACCCGCGAACGTAATAAGCGGTACATCAAGCTCGCGGTCCAAGATGCGAATCGTCTCTAATACGTGGGACAAATCGCCTTCCACATCGATCGGCTTAAGCTTAGCAACATCCGCTGCCGAGCGGATCGGATTCGCTATGACCGGGCCAACATTAGCCACAATGTCAAAATCGATGCCGATCGACGCGACCGGATTCATAATATCGGAATACAAGATCGCTGCATCCACACCGAGTTTCTTTATTGGCATCATCGTAACCTCTGCAGCCAATTCCGGTCTCTTGCAAATTTCGAGCAGCGAGTAATTTTCTTTTATTTTACGGTAATCGGGATCGTAACGTCCCGCTTGTCGCATATACCAGACGGGTAAGCGATCGACTTGTTCTCCTCTGCACGCGCGGAGGAATAGGTCGTTGTAGCTCATTGAAGTTCCCCATTTCTATCGTTTTCCCTACGTTTCCATTATGCCCTTTTTGCCCAAGTGTAACAACCGCCCGTCCCCTGCTATCATTGACAAACATATGACAATGTTAGGTTTCGGCTATGTTATACTGTCGTTACGATGTTTACAGCGTGTCAAATCTGAGTCTTGTGATTGGAGAATCGAAATGGAACAGTGGAAGAAAAATCTGGCCGTCCTCTGGTTCGGTCAATTTCTCGTCATGGGCGGAATGACGATGATTATCCCTTTTATGTCGCTTTATTTGCAGTCGGAACGCATTGGATTAACCAATAAGCATGAAATCGCGACATGGGCCGGCGTGATTTTTGCGGGCAACTTCGTGACCGCCTTCCTCTTTCAACCGTTGTGGGGAAAACTATCAGACCGCTACGGGCGCAAAATGATGCTGCTCCGTTCCGGCTTCGGCATGGCCATCGTTATGATCCTGATGGGCTTTGCCACATCCCCATGGCATTTGCTGCTGCTGCGAATGGTCAATGGCACCATCTCCGGCTTCAATCCGGCGGCTGTCTCGCTCATCTCGGTTTCGACGCCCAAGGAACGGATGGGCTTCGCAATGGGGACGCTGCAGTCCGGCGGAATTGCGGGCAGCATTCTGGGGCCGTTCATCGGCGGATTGCTCGCGGATGCCGTCGGGTATCGACCGATATTCTATTTAACCGGAAGCTTGCTGTTCTTAGCTTCCCTATTGGCTTATTTCATCGTTCGAGAGAGCTTCAATCGACAGGAAGCGGCCGCCCGTCCGAACCTGTCGGTCATGGACGGCTTCCGCCGGCTCTCACGCGTGCCGCAGCTGATGTCGCTCTTCGCCGTTACGTTCCTGCTGCAGTTCGCGATTATCGGACCGATGCCTCTCATGCCGCTCTATGTGCAGGATTTGCACGGTACAGTCGTGAATCTGGCATTCTGGGCCGGATTCGTCGGCTCCGCGGCTGGCCTTTCTAACATGGTCGCCTCGCCTTTACTTGGAAGGCTGAGTGACCGAATTGGCCAAGAGCGCATACTCGGCATCTCGCTGATCGGAGCGGCGATGATGTTCATTCCGCAGGCTTTTGCCGATTCGGTGTGGCAGCTCCTGCTGTTCCGATTGCTGCAAGGCTGCTTCTTAGGCGGGCTCATTCCATCGGTCAATTCGCTCGTCCGCCGGTTTACCCCGGATGGCATGGAAAGCCGCGCGTTCAGCATTAACAGCAGCATGCTGTCGCTCGGCAACATGATTGGCCCGATCGTCGGCGGCATCATCTCGGGCTGGACGGGAATACGCGGCGTGTTTCTCATCTCTTCGGCGCTGTTTGTGATCAATGCCGTCTGGGTCAGGCAGACACTTGTATCCAAGCGAGCGATACCTAGTGAAGCAAAGCGGTAGTCGCGCCCGTCATTATCACGCAGGTTTATCTCCCCGTCTGCTTACCGCGAAACTCTAACGAACCGTACGGGGCTTATTTGATCCAAAATAGCTCTCATAAAATTCTAACGAACCACGGAGGTCTTATTCTACGGTTGTGGGAGGGTTTGGAGCCGAATTTCCCACAATAAGACCTCTACGGTTCGTTAGATTCTCGATGCCTCGAATTTCGAGCTCATAAGACCTCTACGGTTCGTTAGAGCATCCCCGCACTAAAAAAAAAAGCAGCTGAGCATCTTCATGCTCAGCTGCTTCAACAAGTTTACTTCACAACCGCAACAGCGAGGCCGTCGTACGCCGGCAGCAGCGTGCCAATGAGCCGCTCGTCGCTGACCATCGATTCATTGAACTCGCGCATCGCGAGAACCGATGGACCGTTCTTCTCGGGATCAATCGTTCTTCCGTGCAGCAGCGCGTTGTCTCCCGTGATCACCGCGCCAGGGTTCGCGAGCTTGATCGCCCACTCCAGATAGAGCGGGTAGCTCTCTTTGTCCGCGTCGATGAAGAAGAAGTCAAATTTGCGGCCTTCTTCTGCGAGCACAGCCAAACTCTCCTTTGCGTCTCCGACTCGGTATTCCACGCGATCGCCAAGACCTGCTGCTTCCAAGCTACCGCGCGCTACATCCGCATAGTTCTGCAGCAGCTCAAGCGAAGTCAATCGTCCGCCATCGGTTAAGCCTCTTGCAAGGCAAATCCCGCTGTAACCGCCAAGCGCGCCGATCTCAAGTACATTCTTCGCACCGGACATGCGCACTAACATCGTAAGCAGACGACCATAACCGGCTGCAATCGAAATCTCCGGCATACCTAATTGCTGGATCGTCTGATGCACCCGAGCCAAATCCGCATCTTCCCCAAGCAGCCGTTCTACGTACTGTTCCGTCGACATCGTTTCCTGCTCCTCTCCATAATAAAGAATGTAATGTTTGTAATTAATCCCTTGGATGACCTATACTTGATTGTATGATTTTTATGAAAGATAAGAAAGTATAAGTTTCCTTATATGATGCTTAGGCGGAGTGATACACGAATGGACAAACTGCAGTTGATTGCAACGGCTCCTATGGGGCTTGAGGCAGTCGTCGCACGCGAATTGATGGATCTTGGCTACACCGATCAGAGAGTGGAGAACGGACGCGTTATTTTTACGGGTGGTCTGGCTGATATTTGCCGCGCCAATCTATGGCTCCGCACCTCTGATCGCGTATTGATCAAGATGGCGGAGTTTCCCGCCAGAACGTTTGAAGAATTATTCGAAGGCACCAAAGCGGTCAATTGGCCGGATTGGATTCCCGAGGATGCTGAATTTCCGGTGGAAGGGCGCTCGCATAAGTCACAGCTGACCAGCGTGCCCGCCTGCCAAAGTATCGTGAAGAAAGCAATCGTGGAGAAAATGAAGTCTGTCTATGGCACAGAGTGGTTCCACGAGGACAACGGACAGCGTTATGTCATCGAAGTCTGGCTGCTGAATGACGTGGCGATGCTGACACTGGATACGACCGGCCCCGGGTTGCATAAGCGCGGTTACCGCAAGCTGGTAACGGAAGCGCCGCTCAAAGAAACGATGGCAGCAGCAATGATACTCCTCAGCAGATGGCGCCCTGAACGACCGCTGTATGATCCGTTCTGCGGATCCGGCACGATTCCGATTGAAGCCGCGATGATCGGCTGGAACATCGCACCGGGACTTCGTCGCACATTTAACAGCGAAGGCTGGTCTATCATCCCTGAGGAGCTCTGGGAGCAAGCACGCGAGGAAGCATTCGATTCCGTGAAGGATAACGTCCCGCTTCACATTACGGGCTCCGACCTCGACCCGCGCGCACTCGAAATCGCTGAGGCTGCCGTGAAGAAAGCCGGCTTCGCGAAGGAAATAAAGCTGCAGCAAATGGCGGTTTCCCGTGTGAAGCCGGAAGGCGACTACGGCTGCATCATCACTAACCCGCCTTATGGAACAAGACTTGGCGACGAGGATGAAGCAGAGAAAGCGATCAGACAGCTCGGACTAAGCTCCCTCTATATCCCGACTTGGTCGATGTTCGCATTAACGCAGTCTCGCACGTTTGAAGATACGATCGGCCGCAAAGCGGACAAGAAACGGAAGCTGTTCAACGGCCGCATTGAATGTACGTATTATCAGTATTTTGGACCGCTCCCTCCGCGCAACAAAACGGACAGCCCTTCCAAATCGTAAGCTGCTGCGAAAGGAAAACTTGATCGATGCCTATACCTTCTCGAAGCATAAAACGGCGCCGGCAACGGACGTCGTTTTATGCTATTCCCCTCCTTCTCGCGCTGGAGCCGCTGCTCTTCATCGGACTCATGCTCGTTAAGGCCATGTTGTTCGACCGGCTTATCCATGTGCCGAACATGGCTATGAACCGTGATGATTGGATGACCGCAGCCGGAACACTGGCCTTAATCTCCTTCTGGACCTTATGGCTGCCGCCACAAGGAAGAAGAATCGCGCTCATTATGCTAAACATCATCCTGACAGTCATCGTCTACGCCGATCTTATCTACTTCCGCTACTTTCAGGATCTCATCTCGGTACCGGTGCTCTTGCAGGCCGGACAGGTTGGAGCGCTGGGGGAAAGCATCGGTTCCCTGCTGAACGTCGTAGACCTGTGGTTTTTTGCCGACTGGCTGCTGTTGCTTCCACTTGCCGTGTTCACTATCTTCCGGATACGCAGCAGAAACCGAAGAACCCGCGTACAGATGTCTTACCTTAAGCCGAAACGGCTCAGAATCGCCATTCTTCGTTTGACCGCCGGAATTGCCTTGTTCATTATGGGCTTCACGCTCGTCTATGTGCCGGTGCATAATGCCAAACAAACCTGGGCAGCCGAGCTATTCACGGGCAATTGGTGGAATCTATCCCTCTACAATGTGACCGGCGTCCTCGGCTTCCATGGCTATGATCTGTATCGGTATGCGAATGAGCACTGGTTTCAAGACAGCACTGTCACTCCCGAGCAAATCGCCCAAGCGAAACAATGGTTTGAAACTCGTGCAGCACAGCGCAAAGCGCTCGAATCCGATGCTCTGTTCGGCAAATACAAAGGGAAGAATGTCATCCTGCTTCAACTGGAAGCTTTTCAAAGCTTCGTCATTAACCAGCGGATTAATGGCGTCGAGGTCACGCCGAACATCAATAAGCTGATCGGATCATCCATCTACTTCAGCAATTTCTATCACCAAACCGCACAAGGACGCACCTCGGATGCCGATCTGGCTGCCAACGTGTCGCTGCAGCCGCTGCCTTCCGGCTCCGTCTTCATCCGTTATGCACAGCATGACTACGACAGCATGCCGCAAACGTTGAAAGACCATGGCTATACCACCAACGTCTTTCACGCTTATGACGGAGGCTTCTGGAACCGCAATATGATGTACGACCGCTTAGGATACGATACCTTCTTTAGCAAGAATTCGTACCACATCGATGAGCCTATCGGATGGTCCTTAGGAGACAAATCCTTCTTTAAACAATCCGTCGATCGAATGGTGAACGAGAAGCAGCCTTTCTACTCCTTCCTCATTTCGCTCTCCAGCCATCATCCCTACCAACTGCCGAAATCCGCGCAGAACCTGGATGTCGGCGCCTTCAAGAACACCATGTTCGGCGATTATCTGGAGGCGGTTCATTATGTGGATGCTGCGATTGGCAGCTTGGTTGAAGAGCTCAAGGCAACCGGATTATGGGATCAATCGCTCTTCATGTTCTACGGCGACCACGATAATTCCATCCGGGAACGGGAGCCCTTCGAAGCTTTCCTCGGTCATCCTTTAAACGAGACCGAACAATTCCGGATTCTGAAAGGAATTCCTTTCGTCATGCATTTGCCCAATGACGAGAGGGCCGGTACGTACGAGCAGGTAGGCGGGCAGGTGGATATTACGCCAACGGTGCTCCATCTTCTCGGAATCTCCAGCGCTGACCAAACGATGATCGGAACACCGCTTATTACTGCGCAGCCTGATAAGCAGCAGCATCAGAAACGGATTGTGTTCCGAAACGGAGCATTCACGGACGGAGCCGTCCTCTATCTGCCGGCTGAGGACGGGCTGCCTCAGCACAGCAAGTGCTACGCCTTCTCTACAGGCGAAGAGGTCACTGACCCTACCGCCTGCACCGCAGGAGCAGCGGCCGGTCGGCTTGAGCTTGAAGCATCGGATCTCGTGATCGAGCATGACCTTGTCAAGTCGATGTTCGATCGATAACCAGCGCAATCGCAAGAAGAACCCCCGGCAAGCTTCACATCGAAGCCTTCCGGGGGTTCTCCACTTTATTTCTTTACATATTTGCGTGCCTTCTCGATGACTTCATCCTCGGTCGGCGCCGTAATATAGCGGCCGTTAATGAAGACGAAAGCAAATCTCGAGCATGGTCCGCAGTAAGATTTACACGCGACTTTGATTTCCGTGCCAGGTGCCATCTGCTCGAGTTTCGGCAGCATGGATTTCGTACGCATATGTTTGCATTTATCGCAAATCAGAATATCGTTAGCCATGTTTCTCTCCCTAACCGTTTACGAATTAATGGTCGCCGTGGTTGCCTTTAGTCGGGTTGGAAATCATGAAGCCCTCTTGAGGTACATAGAAGTAATCGATTCTGACACCATCCAGCAGTTCTACACCTTTCTCCAGAACAACCTTGATATCTTTATCTGTCTCAATGATTTCGTCATTGTCCGTAGCATCGTCCATCTTCATACCGTAGTGGGCATGATCACCGTGCGATTGCGTAATGAAAATACGCAAAAACTTGCCTTCGTTCTCAGGGTTGTCCACTTCTTCGCGAAGCACTTTCGCAGCGTTACGGGTAATTTTGCAATTCATCGTCGATTCATCTCCTTATTTATGGATGCAGCCGTAACATGGATATCCGGCGTTCCTTCTTTCTTCATCTCTCCTATTGTAAAGAAACGAGGAGCATTGTTCAACCGCTATCTCAATCGATTGCTGTATTTGCGTTCCATATAGCGCGTGTACCATTCAGCGGCAATCATCGTTACCGCGATATCATCGATAGGCAGAAATGGCAACACATCCGGCATTACCCAGTACAGCAGTACCGGAATAACATAGAGCAGCTTGTCCATCAGCCGAACTTCCCTTGCGATCAGCAAGCGGTAGATTCGGACAAACACCGTCCGCCAGTGGCGGAGCGAAAGCAATTTCCTCATGGGAACCGCCTCCTTCTTCCGTCTATTATAGCATATCCGGAATGACCGCCTCCAAAGCAGTCAGGAGCAGTGGTTTTATCTCGTCGTACAGCTCGTGAAACGATGATATCGGCAAAGGATTAACCCCATATCCGACCTCCACGGTATAACCCGGCTTCCGGTAGTCCTGGATAAACCAATCCTTATACCCGGCGTCGCTTCCTGACAGCTTCACCGCTTTATAGCCGCTGGCTTTGGCTAGTTTCGCAGCAATCAGCTCCGATTCCGGCGGTTCATAGCCGCGGTAGTTCCAATAAATCTCCTGTCCCTGCGTATGCAGCGCAACGACAAGGTCAAATTGCTCCTCCTCGGTAAAAGCAGCAAGCGCCTGTGCCTCCGGCTCCGATAACGGCTTGAGCCCCGGGTAATCCCGCGGACCGGGACCTGCCACGTCGCGCCGCTCTGCTTCAACATCCCAGAAAGCCGGGAATTGATCATTCAAATCTACGCCGCGGATGTTCGCCTTCCACTTTGAGAACCTTGTTGAACCGTTATTCCAGTCCAGCAGCTCATGGTAAAAGGGATGTTCCTCACTCATGCCTTCTTGGACGAGCTCTGCCCCATCGGGATTAACCAGCGGCACGAGCCACAGTGTCACCTTACGCAACAACGACCTAATATCAGCGCCGCAAATCCGAGTCCCAGTCGCTGCCGCCTGTGCCAAATCCTCCGCGAATGTCATTAACAGTGGCGTTGTAATCCATTCGTTAGCATGCATGCCTGCATTGATATGCACTTTGGACGGTCCTTCCCCGAGACTGAGCGCGGTAATCGGTTTGCCCATAACGCTCTGCCCGATTCGTCTGCACAGCAGAAACGGATAGCTGTCCTGAAGCAGTTCGATATCTGTCATCAGCTCCCTCGCGCCATACTCAGCGCTTCCATTTACGATGCGACCGGAACCCCCGACCGGAATGCAAATGAGCTGGCCCAGCTGTAACTGGGTGAGATCGATATGACTGTTCACCGCAATCAGTGCATGTGTGGAAACAGCAAAAAGAGCTGCAATACGCAGCAGCGTATCGCCAGCGTTTACCCGATAAGTAAAGGTTGGCTGTGCGGGTACAGCAAGCAGCAGCCCCGGCTTCAATCGTTCGCCGGCAAGAAGCCGCGGATTGGCGGCTAACAGAGCTTCAGGATTAATGCTGAAGCTGCGGGCAATTCGCAGCAGCGTATCACCGGTCTGAACAACATAAGGATGCAGCATGTGATCACCTCTGAATAGGTCTAGTCACATGCTATGCCGCTTCGCTGCCCCGCATGCCAAAACACAGAAAAGAGCCACCCCTGTCATATACGACTGAGGGAGGCGGCTCCGGTTTGCTCACGGAACATCTATACGATATTGGGCACCTGCCACACGACAGGCGTTAGTTCGATTTGCTCACCTAACCATTGTTGGGCAATCTTCCTAAACATGCGCGGGTCTCCGCTGCAGAAGAATTGATGCACGGGAATATTACCATCACGCGTCAAACGATTGCGGTCATGCAGAATCGTGCTGATTTCGCGAGCGGTTTCATCTGCCGAATTGATGAGTGTCACATCACTGCCCATTACGGAAGCGATCGTATCCGATAAATAGGGGTAGTGGGTACACCCTAAGATTAACGTGTCAATATCGCGTTTCTTCAGCGGAGCCAGTGACGATTCCACCACTTCTTGTGTTTCCTTCGAGCGAAAATTACCCTGTTCGACAAGCGGAACAAAACGCGGACAAGCGAGGCTGATGACTTCAATGTTCGGAGATAGCTGCTTCAGCGCAAGTTCGTAGGCGCTGCTGCGAATCGTCCCTTCCGTACCGATGACACCGACAATCCCTGTTTGCGTACGACCGTTCGCCGCGCGAGCGCCGGGATAAATCACACCGACTACCGGAATCGCGACACGGGAGCGGATATCTTCAAGCGCGACTGCCGTTGCCGTGTTACAGGCGATAACAATCATTTTCGGGCGATATTGGATTAAATAATCAACGATTTGCCTAGTAAACCGAGTCACCTCTTCAGCTGGCCGCGGACCGTACGGAGTACGAGCGGTATCGCCGAAATACATGATTTTTTCCCGGGGAAGCTGGCGCATGACTTCTTTGACGACTGTCAAACCGCCTACACCAGAATCCAATATTGCGATCGGTTGTTGCACAGACACACCGCTTTCTTGAACGTTTTGGCTGGACTTCAATAGAATATGAATACGATGAAGAAAAGGTACCTACATCTTAGCGCAATTCCAGACAAGGTTCAACAAACCTCAACATGCTTGGCGCGCTTCCGGAAAAAGAAGAAAAAGCCGTCCCAACTGCCAGAGCATCTAAATCTGCTCGAGCAGCCGGAGCGGCTTTATCTATGGTTTCGACTTATTTGTAAGCTGGAAGCCAGTCGCCATGCGCTACGATCAGGTCATCGCACATTGCTTTGATATCATCCATCGACAGCTCTGCACTTGTGTGCGGATCAAGCATCGCAGCATGGTAGATATGCTCGCGTTTGCCTGTCATTGCAGCTTCGATTGTGAGCAGCTGCGTATTGATATTCGTGCGGTTAAGCGCAGCGCATTGCGGCGGCAGATCGCCAACGAATGTCGGCGTTACGCCATTGCGGTCAACGAGGCAGGAAACTTCTACGCAAGCTTCTTTCGGCAAGTTGGTGATCAGGCCTGTATTCATGACGTTACCGCCGATTTTGAACGGAACGTTCGTTTCGATCGCTTCGAAGATGTACGATGCATACTCATGCGTACGTTTATGCTTCAGCTCCGGATTGCTTACCAGCTCTTCCTTCAGCTTCTTCCAGTTGCCGATTTGCTCGATGCAGCGGCGCGGGTACTCATCGAGTGGAATATTGAAGCGCTCGATCAGCTCCGGATAATTGCGCTTGATGAAGTACGGGTGGTACTCGGCGTTGTGCTCGGACGATTCGGTAATGTAGTAACCGAAGTTGAGCATCATTTCGAAACGCACCATATCCCAGTGCTTCTCGTTCTGTTTCTCGCGAGCGCGGCGCTTGATTTCCGGATACAGGTCTACGCCGTCCTTGGATACTTCAAGCAGCCAAGCCATGTGGTTGATACCGGCGATTTTGGACTTTACGCCCGTCATATCCATGCCGAGGTTATCGAAGAGGTGATCTACGCAAACTTGAACGCTATGGCAGAGACCTACCGTATTGATGCCGCCGTACGTGTTCATCACGTTGGTCAGTACCGCCATCGGATTCGTGTAGTTCAGGAACAACGCGTCCGGACATACTTCTTGCATATCCTTAGCAAAATCCAGCATTACCGGAATTGTACGCAGGTTACGGAAAATACCGCCGATGCCTACAGTGTCCGCGATCGTTTGACGCAAGCCGTATTTCTTCGGAATTTCGAAGTCTGTAATCGTACAAGGATCGTAGCCGCCAACTTGAATGGCATTTACGACATATTTGGCACCGCGAAGTGCTTCCTTGCGATCCGTGTACGCTTTAATAGTGGAAGTGCTTCCGCACGTATTCTTGATATGATTGAGCATCGTTTCGGAGTCGGACAAGCGTTCTAGGTTAATGTCAAACAATGCGATTTCGAATCCTTGGAGTGCTGGTGTGTGCAATACATCACCCAGTACGTTTTTTGCAAACACAGTGCTTCCTGCACCAATAAAAGTAATTTTCGGCATTGTATCCTCCTTGAAAATGGTCCGCCATGTAAGCGGATTAATGTCTTCTTCTATTCTCTACTATAGTGCAGGGAATAGCGGATTGAGTAGGAAAAAAAGCATGTTTTATATGTACATTTGTAGTTTTTTGATCTACAATTATCCTACTGAATTGATGAGGATTGGGGCCTTAAAAATGCCGAATACAGGCAACAAGCAGTCTAGCCTGCACCGCACATTAGATCATCATAAATTTACAGACTACAACAATACTCAGCCGGCTCAAGGTGAATTGTCGCTGCTCTTCAGCGGGGAAGGCAAGCCGGTTGCCGGTCATTTCATTGGACCAGCCGTTCATAACTATTACCTCGTGCACACCGTGCTATCGGGCCGTGGAACCTTCGAAATCAACGGGGTCCGCTATTCGTGCGTGAAAGGCGATACCTTTATTATTTTTCCGGATGAGCTGTTTACCTATAGAGCCGATGAGAAAGAACCCTGGCATTATATGTGGGTTGCCTTCAAAGGACATATCTCTGAGCATCTGCTGCTGACGCTTGGTTTCTCCCCATCACGACCCATCGTTCATACGGACGATGTTCGTCCGCTTGCAGCGCTATATCGCAAAATTCGAGGTACGCTGGAGTCCACTCCGTTTCCCGAACTCGCCGATTTGGAAGCAAACGGGCTGCTGCGCATCTTCCTGAAGGAGCTTGGACTATTGAATGCAGGCAATCTGGCCTTTAATTCCATTGCTATCGTTTCAGACATTGACAGGCAGATTAAACAGGCGGTTCGGTGGCTGTCTTATCAATATGCACAGCAAATTTCGATCGAGGATTTATCGCGAAGCTTAGGCTATCATCGCACGCATTTATCCAAGATGTTCAAGCAAGTGACAGGCGTGTCACCGATGCAATTTCTGCTCAAGGTACGGATGGAGCGAGCGAAGGAGCTGCTCAATGGCCAGTATCACCTGTCGATCGACCATGTCGCTTCTTCTGTCGGCTACACGGATGCTCTCTATTTCTCCAAGCAGTTCCGCAAAACATTCGGTTACTCGCCGTCCGAGTACCGGCTGCATGCTCGAAATTTCAAATAGGATGCAGGCAACAAAAAGGCTTCGCGCATAACTCATGCAGCGAAGCCTTTTTGTTCATTCACAATGTAATGCGATTGATTAACTGATCGTTTGAAGCTCTTCTTTGCTCTCTTGAGTCAGTTCTTCCACTTTATCTTGAACCGCTTCTCCTGCTTCGTGCACGAGCTCGCCGGCGTCATCCATCACTTCTTCTACTTCTTCTTTGCCGGCTTGGCGCCAGCTGCGAACATTGTCCAGAACAGTGCTTGCTGTTTCTTTCGCTTTGCTTGCAGCTACCGTTACGCCGCTGCCCACTTGTTTCGCGATACGGGTTGACGATTCGCCTACTTGGCCGGCAATACGAACGGTATTCTCGGTAACAACCTGTGTTCCGTCTGCGATATCTTTACGAAGTTCACGGCCTGATTTAGGTGCAAGCAACAGAGCGGTTACGGAACCGATTACGCCACCTGCAATCGCACCAACTAAGAAACTTTTCTTTCCACTGACTTTTGCCATCTTCAATACACTCCTTTGGTACAGCGGCTTGCGCTGCTTTGGTTCGCGCAGCAGCATAGCGACTGTATAATTAGTTAGTAGTATCCTGCCCTTGGTTATAGCTCGAGCATGCAGAGGATCGGCTATCTTTCCGTTTGTTCTGCCAAAACTGCCACACCGCATAACTGACCTCAGCCCAATCAAGCGCTTCTGTGATACCATGCTTCACTTTCTCGCCTGACCTTGCAGCATGTCGTTCAACCGTTTCGTTCAGGTCTGTGGAAACGCGGTTCACGGTAAAAGACAATTGATTCGCTGCATCGCCAATTCGTTTCGTTGCTTCTGCCACTTTGGACATGCCGTCCAGCTGCTTCTGCACGGTTCTGACAGTTGCGGTCACCGGATCCATCAGCGCAGTCACCTGAGCTGCCGCATGCTGCGTATACTGCTCCATCGCTTCAGCTGTTTGAATTAGCTTCCCCAGCTTGCGATCCGCTGATCGCAGCCAGAGCAAAATCCCAATTACCAATGCGATGAAAGCAGCAACCGCTGCTCCCTCAAGCCATATTCGATCCATGAGCGGACACCTCCTAACGTACTGCCTTGCGGGCTATTGCCCATTTACTTACTGACATAATACCCAGCATGGGCTTGTTTTGACACAACACTCGCAAAAAAAAGAGGCATTAGGACCATCTCCTAATACCTCTTTATGCTTATAAACCTGCAATTCGGTAGCTGCACTTGCCGCCGCCTTTAGCCAAGCATTCCGTTCGTTCCACGTCCGTTCCAAGCAGCTGTTGAAATAATGACAGCTCACATTGGCAGGCCTGCTGATAGCGATTGGCCACCTGTGCAATGGGACAATTGTATTCGTGCATCACAAGTCCGTTCTCGTCGTTCTCGAGTGATACCATGTAACCGCCCTCGTTCTGGATCGAAGCAAGCTCGGTTACTTTCTCCTCCAGCGACTTCCCATCCATGCGATAAGCATAGCGTTCGATCAGCTTGCGTTTACGGCCTTCAAACAACCGGTCAACGATAATGGCCGTCTCCGGATCATCCTCCAGCTCTTCCAGCAAGTCCAGTGCGAGAACATGGTAGTTCTTCGGGAATAACAGCTCCGCTTGCTCCGTTAGGCTGAACATATGGGTCGGTCGCCCCATTGCCTGACGCACAATGGTCGGCGCAATAAGACCGTCCCGCTCAAGCGTGCCAAGATGGCGTCGCACAGCCATTTCCGTAATTTGCAGATGCTTCGCGAGCTCACCGGCATTCATCTGTCCATTGGTCTTGAGCAGCGTGAGCACGGTCTGCCTTGTGGAACCTTCCAGCCTGAATAGCGGCTCCTTCTGCATATTCGTCGGAGTTCCATCCTGTTTCATTCCCTCACCACCTTCGGCACTACAGCGCGTTCTAATGTCGTCATTGTAACGCATTTTCGCTGATTCGTAAATCGACAACAGCCTCCGGCAGCTAGCTGCCCAGCTCTTGGACGAGGTACGCTTCAACAGCGGATTTAAATGCGATTAACGTTGCCGGCAGCTGCGTCGTTAAGGGATGAAGCTCGGCCCGGTTCCATTCAAAATAATCTTGAACGAGCGGTTTGCGCAGCCGAACAAGCTCAAGCAGCGTTTCCTGCAGCTCTGCCGGATACACGCGCTCTCCTTCAATAATCGCAACAATGTCTTCATAGCTGCTCGCATCGCGCATAATAAATCCGTCAATCAGATAGCTTCCTATATCTGTGACAGTTTCGATCGCCAAATGCAATGCACGCTCCTGAGCAAGACCTTGCAGCAAGCTGCCATCCCAATTCTTCTCAAGCTGCGTTAGCGCAATTGTGACTTCCGGGATGACGGACAGCCGCACAGCCAGCTGCTCGCGGTTTACATAATACATACCTGCAAAACCCCTGTTCCGTTATTACCTCTTGTTCTTGCGTGCTTTGCGTTTCAGCCAGACCGTCATGACAATCGCACTGATGATCACGACGATCAGGTAAGTCATCATTTCAAATACGTCACCCATGATTTAAATCGCCCTTTACCCTTTTCTTAGCTCTCGAAATCTACAGATACGGATGCTTCGCGAACCTCCGTTATATGCGCAATAACTTCTTTATGTACCGGATGAACCTGATAAGCCGCCAGCGTGTCCATGGATTCGAATTTCGTAATCAGCGCGATGTCATACGAACGTTCCGAGTGCAGAACGTCAGTCCCTACTTCAATGGATAGCAGCTCATCGATCTTGCCTTCCATATTCTTAAGCACTTGAACGGTGCGCGCAACGCTCTCCGGGCTGCCGTCCTTCAATTTGAACAATACGATATGCGTTATCATAATAAGTTCGCTCCTTCGACAATGTTTGTTGGATGCTGAACATCCTTTTGTCACATAATAACCCAAGGTCAATCTTCCAGTAAAGGAGATTCAACGCATGCGCTATCCGGTAACGATTGTCGCAACGCTTATCGGCGTCGCTTTATGCCTTTATAACTCGACAGGCTACGATCCACATAATCTGGTGTTCTTCATGTTCAGCGTTCCGGCTTGGATTACAGACATGATCGTGGACATTCATGAGGTCAATGTGTACTTGATGTATGTGCTAACGATTGCCAGCTGGGCACTGCTCGGCTTCATCTGCGATTACGCGGTTGCCAGAAGCCGCAGAGGCCGTCGCCGCTCGTATGACTAATGGAGTGATAATGATAAAAAAGGAGCCGTTTGCGGGCTCCTTTTTGCTTGTTATTCAACGATTAGAACGGACTTCATCTCTAGATGGCCTGTTCCGCAAGCAACGGCACAGTGCATCTCGTATTTACCCGGTTTATCGAATACCACTTCTTGCTCCATCTTGTCGCCTTGAAGATCAATACCCAGATCAGGAATGGCAAGACCGTGCACGCCGCTCTTATTGATCAATTTGAGTTTTACTTTATCGCCTGCTTTAACTTTGTACTCTTCTTTGTCGAATACGAAGTCAGATGAGGCTTCCACTTTCAATAATGTAACGCCCGGCGGCAATGACGCTGCCTCGTCAACCGGCTTACCCGGAAGCTGAGTCGTCAGCAAGTATACGCCCAAAACCGAAGCTGCTGCGAAAACGATGAACATAATCCACTTATGCATTGCTTCTTGCTCCCCTTTTCATCAAATGTCTACTCCCTATATTACATAAGATCGTCCGTTCTTCTCAACCTTAAACCGCTTCTGTAAATAAACTTTTTTCGGCTTTTTGACAAAATGATGAACGTCACCTCGTCAAGTAGCTCTTCAGCAGCCGCTCGGATTCAGCCTTCACGAAGGTCCATGGCATAGAGAACGAATGCCGGTAGCCCATGCAGCTGTATTCTGCACAGAGTCCTGCCGTGCTCCGCTTCTCCTTGTCAACGCCGATGCCGCTGTCCCGAAACTGTCTGCGCATGGCAGCCAGCTCAAGCAGCACCCGATCTTGGAGCCCTCTAATCATCGATTCGTAAAGCCTCGGCAGCTTCGTAGCAGTCGCGCCAATGATTCGAATATCATGGTCGAGAATTTGATTCACGATACCAAGCAGCACGTAGCGTTTCACTAATTCCAGCTCCTTGCCGATCTGAACGGGCGTTGAAGACCCCGCCATATCTACAGCCATACTGACCCCTCCAAGCACTGCGCATAAGAACATTTGTTCTCATTATAACAAGTGCAATTTGAAGTTGCAAGACGTGTAGGCGGTGTTCGGATAAGAAAAAAAAGACCATCCCAAACAGGATGGCCTCAAAACAAGCGAGCTATACTTTACTTTTTGTTCTTGAGCACTTCTATAAGTTGACGAAGGCGGTCCGGCATGGGAACGCCGATTCTTCCTAGATTTTCGGTAATCGAAATTAGTTCATTCGCCAAATAGAAGTATATGGCTCCGCCCATTGCAATGCTGCTAAGCTCCAGTAAGATGTCAATGCGGTGCGCCAGCAGTATGACAACAAGCATAATGCCTTTTCTGGCAATCCCCCATGAACCTATGGAACTGTTTAGTTTCTTCTCCTTAATAGCAGCCGTTATACCTGTGATATAATCCGTTCCCATCGCAACGAGAAGGAGCGTTAAGGATTCCGGCCACATTCCGAAAGAGAAGGTTACAAGTGATCCAAACAAAGCTGTGATGGTGCAGACGATCGTATGCGGCACAACCTCACTCTCCCTTCGTATTGCGCTTACAAATCTATCATATGCAGGAGAATATGAGGTTGTCCGTCAAATAGCCCTAGAAACGTATATCGTTTGTATATGTTTTGGAGGATAGCAGTAGATCTTCATGGAATCTATTCTCGTGCCGCGAATCGATAGACCGTGCTGAAATAATCGCTATGCGGGATGGATTTGGCTACACCGGCATACATCAGCTCGTCGCCGCCTACCACCTCGTCCGTTCCGATCCATTCATAGCTATAGTCACTGCGCAGTCCTTTGAGCTTCAGTCTGCTAAGCGGCGCGTTCGGCTCATTAAGCTCGACAACATGGACGACCAGCACTTCCCGCTGATCCGGCGACACGAACATCCAAGCCGTCTCATTGCCCTCAAATGGGCTTAGCAGCCTGTAGAAGGTACCGTATTGCACCAGCTCACGAACTTCCTTCACCAGCTCAACTTGGCGTTTGACCTCTTCCTTCTCCGCTTCCGTAAATGCAGTCAAATCAAGCTCATAGCCGAAATTGCCGGACATCGCCACATCCCCGCGCGTCTTCAGCGGTGTTACACGGCCAACCTGATGATTAGGAGATGCCGATACGTGGGCGCCCATCGAGCTGATCGGGTAAACGATGCTGGTGCCGTATTGAATCTTCAGCCTGCTGATCGCATCGGAGTTGTCGCTTGTCCATATTTGCGGCATATAGTACAGCATCCCGGGATCGAAGCGGCCTCCACCGCCGGAGCAGCTCTCGAACAAAACATGCGGGAATGCGGTCGTAATTTGTTCCAGTACGTTATACAGCCCAAGCATGTAACGGTGTGCCGTTTCACGCTGGCGTTCCGCCGGCAGCAACGCCGAGCCGATCTCCGACATATTGCGGTTCATATCCCATTTCACATACGTAATCGGCGCGCTCTTCAGGATCGAGCCGATTGCCTCAATAATGTAAGCTTGAACATCCGCGCGTGAGAGATCGAGAATGAGCTGCTTTCTTCCCTCAGAGCGGCGACGCCCAGGCACGTGCAAACACCAGTCAGGATGCGCACGATAAAGATCGCTGTCCGGCGAGACCATCTCCGGCTCAAACCACAGACCGAATTGCAGACCGTGGCTGCGTACCCGCTCAGCCAAATCTTCCAAGCCCTGCGGAAGCTTCTTCGGATCGACGATCCAATCTCCGAGCGAACAATTGTCACTATCGCGCTTGCCAAACCAGCCGTCATCCAGCACGAACAGTTCAAGTCCGAGCTCGCTGCCTGCTTTCGCAATGGATTCGATCTTGTCGGCATTAAACTTAAAGTACGTTGCTTCCCAATTGTTGACCAGGATAGGTCTTATCGCATCGCGGAAAGCACCGCGGCACAGCCGCGTACGGTACAACTCGTGATACGTGTGGGACATCGTGCCAAGTCCGGCCGAGGAGAAGACCATAACAGCCTCCGGTGTCTGGAACGCTTCGCCCGGCTCGAGCCGCCAGGAGAAATCGAACGGATTAATCCCCATATAAGCGCGTGCCGTGTGGTATTGATCCACCTCGACGCCAGCCGTGAAGCTGCCGCTGTAAACCAGACTGAAACCATACACGTCCCCCTGATCCTCGGTCGCCCCTTCGCCAAGAAGCGCGAAGAACGGATTGTTGGCATGGCTGCTTGATCCGCGGCGGCTCTCGATAGCCTGAACGCCGGGCGTCAGCGCGCGTTTATGAATATAACGCTCACGTGCCCAAGTGCCGGAGAGCTGCAGAAGCTCGAATCCATCATGCGGCAGATCGACGCTAACACTCAGCGCTCTGGTCAACTGCATTACAGATTGGCTGTCATTCACAATACGAGCCGAGCGTATGACCGCATCAAACGCTTCAAAGACCGTATAGGATAGCGCTACCGTAAGCCCTGCAAGCTTGTCCGCCAATGTGACGATCAGCGTCTGTGCTTCATCAGCCGATTCCGCGTAAACAGCAGGCAGACCTTCAAGCGCCGGTTTGCCGTTTACGATGCGATGCGAGACATAGAGCAGCTCCGTTACGGTTGTCCCGTTGGCAAGCTGCACCGCGTAGGCCGGGTTTCTCAGATCGCTTGAACCATAGAAGGGATATTCCTGCGGTAGTGTATCGAGTGAAATTGTACGATCCTCCGGAATTGGATTCGGACTAAACGAACACCGTTCCATGCGCTGCAATAGGCGCGAAGCATCCGGATTATTGAGCTTGCGACCCCAATAGAGATGTGTCGGGAATCCTTCCAACGCTTGGAAAATATAACTCATGGAGCGGGTCTGAAGGTGAAAGAGATTGGTAGCGGAATTGAAAATAATCGACATATGCAGCTCTCCCCAATATGGAATAAACGACTCTCCTTAGAGTTCGTTCGAAACGACTAAACCGTAGTCGTCTACCAGTATAGGGCCTTATGATCCCGTACTACATGGATGCTTTTAGCCGTCATATGGATGAATGTAGGATTCTAACTCCCCCCTTACGCCTACTTCATCTCAAAAACGCCTGCATGCACGATTTTGAAAGCTACACTCACCTTGAGATCTGCCTCGCCTGGATGCCAACTCTCGGCTGACGCTGTCTTCTTCCACTGACGGAGATGGTACCGATACAGCACCTCCTCTAAATTCAGCAGGTCTGCGCCTTGTTTAACTCCGGCCAAATAAGTCTGCTTAATCTCAGCCCGGATGATCTCGCGAATCTGTCCTTCAAGCTGCGGAATCGACAGCGAATTGCCCATTTCACTCAATTCACCTTTTGCTTTTACCTGCAGCTCGAACGTCGGTCGCCCATTCATCATCTTTACTTTTTTCTTCACTTTCATTTTCCTGATCGTAACGACGTCAGTGCCATCCCCTTTGTTCTGCACCGCATAAATGGCTCGTTTAAAACTATTACTCGACCACCGAACACCTAACGATTGCTTTAAGGGCAAGTAGAGCGGCTTCTTCTTGCCTTTGAACGCAAACACGCCATCGAGCTCCTGCACGGTTATCGGTTTAGCATTCTCGTGCCAAGTATCCTGCGTCACACCGATGCTGGGCAGCAGTGCCGTAACCGCCTTCTCGTTATAATCCGCAACGAAAGTCTGCATCGTAACCGGAGGCACGGAACTGCTCTGTTTCGCCTGAGTCTGAGGACTGTACATAAGGCTGTACAACTGAGACAGATTAAAGAAAGCACTCGAGGTCAGCAATTCCATCATGTCGCCTCGCGTTCCAAAGATCCATGAGGTATATCTGGTGACGCGAACGCGATTCACGGCATCCAAGATCTCATTCATCTTAACCATCGCCGGTTCACGAACGATAACGACTTTCACTTGCTCGAAATTAAGCGTGCTTTGCGTTGATATGGCAATTTGATTGGTTGCGGTGTGGACACTCTTCCCGCGGCCAACTCCTACCCAAACGGAAGGCTTCATGGATTTGGGACTCTCTGACTTTGCTATCGAAGAGAAGTCCAGCGTTTGCACATGTACCACATACTGCCCATCCTGATAATCAATTCCCATTGCCGTGACAAAAGCTTGCGCGCTTAGATCGGTCGTGTCTCCGCAACCGCTCAGCATGCAGGTCAGCAACAGCGTTGACAGCAACTGCAGCAGCGCCTTGCTTAGCCTAGTCATGGCAGATTTCGCTTGGCGCGGTATTTCCAAGGCAACTGCCAGATCGCGGAGAGCATCTTCTTAAACTGGAAAGGGGCAATCGGCTTCATGAACGGCATCCCAAACGACTCCAGCGTGCAATAATAGAGCATCACCGAAAACAGCGAAATAAAGAAACCGAACAGCCCCAGAAACGCGGAGGCCACAATGATATAAAAACGAATGACGGTGACTGACCCGTTCAGTGATTGGTTTACGAGCGTAAACGTCGAAACGGCCGTTACAGCTGTAATGACCAGCATGGTTGGTGACGTTAAACCAGCTCGTATGGCAGCATCACCCACAATGAGCCCTCCAACAACCGTAACCGTCTGACCGACCGCCCTCGGCAGTCGTACACCGGCTTCACGGAACATTTCAAACATCAGCATCATCATAATCAACTCCATCTGCGGACTGAGAGGCAATCCAATTCTGGACATCGTTACCGTGGCAAGCAGCGCAAACGGTATTTGATCATTATTGAAGGCAAGCAATCCCAGCCAGAAGCCGGGAAGCGTGCCGGCTATGAAAAAGCTGATAAATCGCAATGTTCTTTCAAAGGCGACGAAGTAGAACGGCTGATACGCATCCTCCGGGGATTTGACCAATAAGGAAACATTAACCGGGGCGATCAATGCTGCCGGGCTGCCATCCACAAGAATAGCCACGCGTCCGTTCATCAAGGACTGGACGACGAAGTCCGGTCTGCCTACGTATTCGATAAGCGGCACGAGCGCGATGGATCGGTCTGAGATAATATCTTCCAGCTCTCCGGCTCCATGCAAGGCGGCGATATGAATTCCCTTCAATCTCGTTCTGGCCTCATTAATGACGCTCTGCGAAGTGACGCCTTGCATGGATAGCAAACAAATTTTCGTCTGCGTCTCCGTTCCTATGGTGAACCACTCTACATGCATCTTCGGTGTGCGCAGTCGTTTGCGAATCAGTGCCAAATTAGTTACGATCTCTTCGACGAACCCATCGCGTGGTCCCTTCACCGACAATTCCAGCGTGGACTCTTCCGGGCTTCGTCCAGGCTGATGCGAACAATTGATGGCATAGAATTGTCCGCTTTCCTGCTTCCAAATAATCACGTGTCCGGAGAACAAACGATCGAACAGCTTCATTCCCTCCGGGCCCGGTTCTAATTTCATGATTAGCGGGCTCTTCTCCGGATCTAATTGCAGGCGGCTTCCGTCTGAGCCCAGCAGGTCCTGCAAAAGATGAGTATCAATCAACCCGCCGGAATACATCATTGTAAAATGTTCGGGCTCCCCGGTCATGCCCAGCTCGCGCTGCAAATGGTGGATTTCCACATCTCCGCAGCTGCTGATTGCCTCAACCAGCCATTCAGAGGTTATTTGCCGCTCCTGCTTCAGCTGGTTGTTTTGGGTTTTCATCAAGGCCGCCCTCCTTAGGAACTCCTTTGAACGATAACAACCATAACCCCGTGGTCACGAATACAGCAATGCCAATATCCATGATAAAAGTAAGCTGGATGATCGACTGTGCGGCGTTTAAATGTCCTAAGAGGATTTTGCCGAGCACGATATAGATCAAAATTAACGTTACTATGAAGGTCAACCGAGCCTTCGGCTTACGCAGCGGGATTAACTCTATTACAAGTGCCATACCAAGCGAGATCCGTACGAATGCCCCGGAAATCCACTGATAAATCGCGAAGAAATCCACATGCTCGACATACTTCCCTATAGATACAAGCCTCCACTGCGCGAATGCGGGGTAAAGCAGTTTATCTGCTTCTTCAGGGCCAAACTCGGTAATGGCACCTATAGAGGGACCAAGCATGAGCAGCATAATAAAGCCAAGCTGCAGGAGCAGCTGCCAATTCTTCATGACGCCGCTGAAGAAATGTTGAAGAAACAACAGCATGAACAGTTCCATCAAGCAGCTGGCGGCGTAAACGGCTCCGTGCAGCGGAGCACCCCACCCCTTCTCCACCATCGGAAGCAGGAGCGCATAGTTCTTGTTCGGCATATTGACGCTCATGACAAAATCGCCCAGAATGACGACTCCCGGCAGCAGCAAGCACGACATGTAGGCAATGGCTCGCAATCCGTTCCAAACCGCAAAACCAATGAGTGTCATGAAACAAATCATCACGACAAGCTGCGGCGTTTCCGGTAAATACGTGGAGGAAGTCCAAGAGGTCGTTTGAAGAAACGATTGAAAACTGGTATGCAGGAGAAGGAGAATAACGGGCGAAATAAGTACCCACGCTCCGAATGGGGATAATCGCGTTCGCAGCCATTTCCGTAAATTAATTTGTTTGGTTCGCTTCATCGTTCCGGTAATGAAAACCGTTGCCCATGGTACGAGAACAACGAAAGCGATAATGCCGCACATCCATGCATCCCTGCTGGAAACTTCAAGCACCGTAGGCAGCAGGATAACATGAGATGAAAGCCCGACCGATAAGGTCAGCATCATGAATACCGGCCAGAAGCCGAGTGATTTCTCCTTCATGTGGTATCGGAGCCTCCTTCCATTTCGGCATAGTTTTACCAAATTGCGCACAAAAAAACCGACCGCCGCCGATTAAACATCGGGGCGATCGGTTGGTTCAGGCAAGCTAGGCGATAACGCCTTTCTTGAGAATGAGATTGGCATATAAGGCACTTTCGCTTGTAGCAACGATCGCATAGGCTTTGCGCGCGCGATCGTAGAACTCGAAGCGTTCGATCATTTCGAACGTCTCGCTTTTACCTGTGCGCTCACGAATGATGGTTTCGAAGGTACCCCAGATCGGCGTTTCCGCTTTGTCGCCCGGCACCACCTGCATGAGCGTCACCGGCTTCTCGACGTATTGATCGAGCGGGAACAACTGCAGAATAGCGTTCAGCACTTCCGGCACATTATGGCCGTCACAGCGTACCAAGCGCTGTGCGTTGCTGGCTGCAGGGTAGTTGCCGTCCCCGATGACGATTTCGTCGCCGTGTCCCATTTCCATTAAGATCTTGAGCAATTCAGGTGAGATGATGTTAGGGATTCCGTGTAGCATGAGTGATCCTCCTAAGGTAGGGTAGTGGATGTCTTATTTGTATAGCGCTCCGAAATTGTTGCAAGCACGGTAGTCCGCGCTCTCCGGATTGTCCGTACCAAACAGCGACCAAGCGCGCGGACGGAATATGTTCTCTTCAGGCACATTGTGCATATTGACCGGAATACGGAGCATGGAAGCAAGTGTAATCAGGTCCGCGCCGATATGGCCATAGCTGATAGAGCCATGGTTTGCGCCCCAGTTGTCCATCACGTCGTAAACGCTGCGGAACGCGCCTTTGCCTGTCAAGGATGGTGCAAACCAAGTTGTCGGCCACGTCGGGTCCGTCCGTTTGTCGAGCGTATCATGCACATGCTCAGGCAGGTCTACGGAATATCCTTCGGCGATTTGGAGAACCGGTCCGATCCCCTTCACCAGATTGATGCGGGACATCGTCATCGGCATGCCGCCGCGAGTCAAATAATCCGACGAATAGCCGCCGCCTCTGAAGTATTCCAAGGAAGCCGGACGCCATGAGGTTGCATCCAAGCAGCGCTGTGCTTCCTCCTCGCTGATTTCCCAGAAAGGCTTCATCACCGGCTTGCCGCCTCGTTCTTGCTGCCCCGTACCGTCAAGCGTTGCCGGTCCGGAATTAATCAGATGCAGAATGCCGTTCTCGGCATGGCCTTCCAGACGGTGGCCTGTCACGCGTTCAACGGAATCCGGACTCCAGAATGTACGCACATCGGCGAAGATTTGAGCCGTATTCGTGAGGAGGGTTCCGAACAGCATCACTGCGCCGTTCAAGCTGTCATTCTCTGTAGCGACGATGTAAGGTGCCCTGATGCCGTTCCAGTCGAAGGAGGAATTCAGGATTGCCTCCATGAAATCACCATTCGGGAAGTGGTCCGTCCACGCCCGCTGCCCTTGGAATCCTGAAACAATCGCATTATGTCCAAGCGCTTCCTCGCCATACCCGAGCTCATCGAGGCGCGGATTGCCGACCATGAGGTCACGGGTAATCTGCGTCATTTTGACAACCGTTTCCCAATCCTTATCCTTCTGTTCACGGGTAGTTCGGATGGAATCCGGATTGTTGTCCGGGCCTTCCACGCAGTTCTTCTTCACCCATTCCAGCGCTTGCTCGTATTCGGCAGGATCATAGATGCCTTGCTCCATGCGGCGGACAAACTCTGTCATATCCACATAGTCGGTACGCATGCCGAGATATTCCTGGAAGAACGCATCGTTGACGATGGAGCCTGCAATCCCCATGGAAACCGAGCCCATCGACAGATAGGTCTTTCCTTTCATGTAAGCAACTACAAGTCCTGCACGCGCAAATCCGAGCAATTTATCGCGTACATCTGAAGGAATCGAGGTATCGCCGGTATCTTGCACTTCATTGCCGTAAATGCCGAACGCGGGGAGTCCTTTCTGTGCGTAACCGGACAACACGGCTGCGAGATATACCGCACCTGGACGCTCTGTCCCATTAAAGCCCCAAACCGCTTTCGGAATCGAGGGGTCCAAATCGATGGTTTCCGTGCCATAACACCAGCAAGGTGTTACCGTGATGGAAACCCCGACATTCTCACGTGCAAACTTGGTGCCGCAAGCCGCAGCTTCCGCCACACCGCCGATACATGTATCTGCAATTACGCATTCCACCGGTTCCCCGTTCGGGTAGCGCAGATTCTCCGAGAATAGTCTTGCTACCGATCTCGCCATCTCCATCGTTTGCTCTTCAAGCGACTCGCGGATCCCTTTGCGTCTGCCGTCAATTGCGGGTCTAATCCCGATCTTGGGAAATGAGGATTCAAATCGAGTGCGGATATCTGCCACAGCTAACCCCTCCATTGTCCATGAATGATAAATAATGTTACCGATAACATAAAAATAACAATGAAACCGCTTGCTGTCAATCCGTTTCTTGTATACTATTAGTGCATGATTTGTCGATAAGGAGTACGTCCAGCATGGTTACAATCTATGATATTGCGGCACAAGCGAATGTGTCGGCGATGACTGTTTCGAGAGTTATCAATAACACTGGCAAGATCAGCGAGAAAACCCGTTTGAAGGTGAAGAAGGTGATGGAAGAGCTGGGGTATGTGCCTAATCAAATGGCGAGAAGCCTCGTATTGCAACAAACCCGCATCTTGTTTCTGCTCATAACGGATATTATGAACCCCTTCTATACGACGCTCGCACGCGGCGCAGAAGATGCTGCGCGCAAACACGGTTACCGCCTGCTGTTTGGCAACAGCGACGAGAGCATGGATAAGGAAGGGGACTATATCAACACCATTCTGACAACACGGGTAGATGGGGCATTACTTGCGCCGACAGGCGATCCATCGCTCCCTCACTTGGAGCAGCTGCGCAAGCACAATGTGCCGTTCGTTCTTCTAGATCGCGAGGTTCCCGGCATCGCCTGCGATATCGTGCTCGGCGACAGCAGGGATGGAGCCCGTTCGTTGGTAGAACATCTGGTGGAGCAAGGTCATCGTCGTATCGCACTCGTGAACGGTTCCCCTTCCATCTCGAGCGCTCGGCTCCGGTTGCAAGGTTTTCAAGAAGCGATAAAGCTGAACGATCTGACGCTGCGCGAACAGGATGTCCATGAAACAACCTTCGGACCGCATCTGGATGTCGAGGCCATGGGGCAATGGATAGACAGTAAGGCCGGTGAATCGATGCCCACTGCCATTATGGCGGGCAACAATGTCCTTGCAGTCGTCCTCATTCGGCTGCTGCGCGCCAGGGGACTGCGCATACCGGAGGATATATCGGTTGTCTGCTTCGATGATTTCGGATTGAACTCCGAAATGGATCCGTTCATCACCGTGGCTGCGCAGCAAGCTTATCAATTCGGTTTTCTTGGGATGCAGATGCTTATTGAGCGTATTCAAGAGCGCAGCAGTGCGCCACCGTGGAAGCGGGTCATGCTGCCGGCGGAGCTAATTGTGCGGCGGTCCGTGAGGAAACAGGATTAGAGTTTGCCATAGTAACATGGCGACCGTGCGCGCGAGAAGCCGACGTTGGTTACAGCGTCGGCTTTTTGGGCTTCCGGAACGGATAATGTGCTGTTCCTCCTCGTTGAGCGCATGCGTTTGTCGCATTGCCGATGCTTACGGTTGTGACAGCGCTTATTTAGCATAAATTCATCCATTTTCATTTCTAACGGTTGCCACTGAGCTTATTGAACGTTTTCCACTAGGAACCGCCCCATTTGCTGCAAATAACGTCTGCCACAACCGTTAGAGTTTCAAACAGGCTGATTCTCATGAAATAGCCACCCTGACAACCGTTAGACTTTATTCATGTGGGAAAGGCCAACCAACGGCTCTCGAGACTTGCGCAAATCAACATTTGCTGCTGGATGCTGCGAAAAACCGTCGATTATCGCCAAAGTATACTTTTATCAAACCTTCGTTATATCTTGAATAAACTCTTCAAATCGTTGAATTCATCATTGAAAACCCCTCCTTTAAAGTATATATTAGTATATGTAAGTATACCTATAAAGGAGGTTAATTATGAAGAGAGTTAAACGTTGGATGATTTGGATGACTTGCTTGGCGGTTCTTATTCCGTTCATTCCGGGTCCCAAGACGGCCGAGGCGGCCGTGCTGCAGACGGATATCGGAAGCTTCGAATCCGGGACCGATGGCTGGCAATGGGGCAGTAACGTCACCGGGTTATCGAATGTAACAAGCAGCCTGAATGGTCCGCAAACACCATACGGCGGCAACCGTATGGGCGAGCTGACAACCGCATCCGCAGCGGGAACGACGTGGCGATCGACCTACAAGAACTTCTCCCCTGCCATCAACGTATCCGCAACTCCGTACTTCCACGGCGCTTTCAACACCTACGGCATTAATCCATCGCATACTCAGTTTGAAGTAAGGATTACGTTCACTAGCGGCACTCAAACCTTAGTCTCCACGCAAGCCATCGCCGGTGACACCTGGAATGAGCTCAGCGTCGACCTCAGTGATTGGGCCTATCGAACGAGCATTTCGAAAATCGAAGTTGCCTACCGCTCTGTAACCTACACATCCGCTTGGACCGGCAAACATCAGCTGGATAATATCGGCTTCTCTGCTTACCCTGCTGCTTATCCGGGCTCCATAAGTTCACTATCCGCTAGTTCTACGCAGATCACAGCTGCCGGAACCTACAACACCGCTTCCTCCGTTCAACTTGACCTCATCGAGCTCCAGACCTACGAACAATACAATATCAATACAACTTACACGGCTGATGCCACACAAACCGTAACGCCAAGCGGCGGGGTTGCCAGCTTTTCACTTTCCACCGCACGATATGCCTCCTCCCGCGACAAAGCCTACTCCAAGTTCGTCGTCATCAACCACACCACCAAGAAACTCGTAGCCAGTCCTACTTATGTCACGCAGCAGACAGCCTCCGTCAACACCTTTGCTTTTCCAACGGCAAGCTCGATCAAAGGACTGCAGGTGCAAACGGTCGATGACGCGCAGAAGCTTGGCATCAGCCATGCGGCACTGAACGTGTCTTTTAACGAGCTGTTCCTAGACAACGCAACAGGTGCCATTCCGTTCGTGATGGACGGCACTACTTATTATTTCAAGCAATCTTACATTAATGGGCTTGACCATGACATCAAGACATTGTCGGATGATGATGTCATCGTCAGCCTCATTCTCATCATGTACAACGCAGCGGGGACGATTAACTCGAAGCTCCTTCATCCCGATTATGCCGGCGGCACTGTCGCGGCAATCAATACGACCAATGCGGATGGCGTCCGATATTGGAAAGCAGGCGCCGAGTTCCTCGCGAGCCGATATACCAGAAGTGACGAGTTATACGGCAGAGCTGTTAACTATATCGTCGGGAACGAAGTTAACTCCCAAGCCTATTGGTACGACATGGGCAACAAGCAGCTGCAAGACTTCGTAGAGCAGTACGCCCGGGCTTATCGTATTGCGGAGACTGCAGTGAAGAAGTACTATTCCAATGCCAGAACCTACATCTCCCTCGATCATTTCTGGAACGGAAGCGTTGGATCTGATGCACTTCGCACTTACAAAGGCAAAGGGATCATGGATGAATTCAATAAACGAATTACTGCGGAGGGGAACATCCCTTGGAATATCGCGTACCATCCTTATCCGGAGGATTTGTTCGATCCGACGATCTGGAACGATACGAGCGTGACGAACAGTTCAGACTCCGTTCGAATCAACTTCAAGAACCTGCAAGTGTTGACCAATTACATCGGAGCGGCGAACTATTTGTATGGCGGGAATAAGCGGAGAATTATTTTGTCCGAGCAAGGCTTCCACTCCCTCAGCAACTCATTGGCGGATCAGAAAACGCAAGCTGCCGCTTACGCCTACTCCTACTACAAAGCGAAATTCCTTGGCGGCATCGACTCCTTCATTCTGCATCGCCATGTCGACCATGGCGGCGAAGGCGGCTTGAACCTCGGATTATGGACACGAGATACGGCCAAATCGGTGTTATATGCGCCGAAGGATCAGAAGTACATCTACAATGTGTTCCAGAAGATCGATACGAGTGATTCTGCGACGGTAACCGATTTTGCAAAAGCGATTATCGGCATTACGGACTGGGCTACTGTTATCCCGGGCTACAACGCCTCCTTGCTGGCCGATCGGACGCCTCCTGCAGTCGGTACGCTCTCGTCTGTGGGTTCAATCACGCCGACTGCTAACGTGTCTACCTTCGAATCCTCTGCCGATGGCTGGGCCATCTCCGAATATTCACAATCGGCGGCAACCGTATCCAGCTTCGCCAACAGCCCGGGTACTCCGTTTAGCGGTTCAAAAGCTTTCGAGATTAACCTCAACAACGCGACGACCGGCGATGGTGAAGGCGGAGCTCGGGCAGAGAAAGGCATCACGAAAGTGTTCTCTTCGCCTATCAATGTGACGAGCACACCTAAGTTCCAATTTGCTTTAGATTCATATGGAGCTTGCCCAGGGGCCACGCAGTATAATGTGACCGTTCGGATTTACAGCGGCGGCAACATTATAGAAGGGAAAGCGACAATGACGCCCGATACTTGGAACAAGTATTCGATGGATCTCAGCGGCTGGGCATACAAAGGCAGCATCGACAAAATCAAAATCTGGTACAGCGCCAATTCTACTTCGATTTGGAATGCGTACTACCAGGTGGATCAGATTGGTTTTAGCTCTTAGGATTAGGGTTAGATAACAAAAGGTCACCCGGTAGGTACTGGGTGACCTTTTGTTGTCACGAGGGGCGAGGGGCAATCTGCTTTATGTTCCGTACTTTCGCGAGCGATGACGCACATGCTTTGCCGCATTCCAACTTTAACGGTTGTGAGAGTGGTTAATCGGCATTAATCTACCCATTATTTTTTCTAACGGTTGCCAGCGAACTTATTTGCACGTTTTCCACTAGGAATCGACCATTTTACTGCAGATAGCGTCTGTCACAACCGTTAGCCGTTCTAAGGGGCTCATTTTCATGAAATAGCCACGCTGACAACCGTTAAAGTTTTTTGTTCATGTTGTATCGACGAAGAAGTGGCTGTCGAGACTATCTCGACAGCCTGAGGTCACCCAGTAGATGTACGGGATGACCTTTTCCTTACTCAACCGACACTTCATCGCTGATCCCGATATCATCCATCATCACTTTCCCTTGATCGCTCGTGAAATAGAAAGTAACTTGCGTCAGCTCCTCAGGGTCGAAATCCGGATTCGCTTCCTCGAAGCGTTCGAATGGCAAATTGTACGTCTGAAATACCGCTTCGGTAGGCACTTTGTATTTGCCGTTCTTAATCGTCTTCTCGAGCCAAGGAAACCGCGTAAATATCGTATAAGGCAGCGGTGTAAACGGCTTGAATTCATCCAGCGGCAGGCGAACCGTTGCGCCATCCTCGCTCTTCAGCTCGACATCGATGTCAGGAAGCGGGATATCGAGACCTTCATCTCCATCCGTCAAGTCTTGCTCCAGATTCGTCATGGAGAAGATAAGCTGCTTGTCCTCACCCGCTTCACCGACCTGCTCCCCGACTGTATCCGGCAGCTCAAGCGTAAAGCTTCCGTCCTCTTCTTTCCACTGAAGCACGACGCCGCGGGAGCCTTTCTTATTACCGTCTCGATCCTCTGCCCCTTCTTCGGACCACTGCAGATTGTCCGCTTTGGCCTTCACTCCACCGCTCATCTTGGACTTGTCATAGTCTTCATCCATTCGAGCGAGCGGTAAGAAGCTGCTGTCTTCGTATCGATTGATATACGTCGCTTGCGGAAGCCACTCTAATCCTGTGCGATAATCGCTGAACAGCGGCTCATATTCCTTCTTCCCATACAGCGCTGCTTCCAGAAAAGAGCTAATATAGACTTTGGCGATTTCTCGCTGATCTTCTGCCGGAATCATCCCGCTTCTGCGCAGCAGCAGGCCGCCGGGCAGGCTGTCGTCCATCGTTCCCCAGTCCGTATTAAACCGGCTGTGGTTTGCCTCCCCGATATAGAGCGTCGCCTTGAAGCGATCCGAACCAGGAGAGAACGATGTTCGAATATATTGTCGTTCGCCGTTAAAGGTGTCCACGTCACCGTCACTCGCTCCCTGCAGGGACAGATAATATTTATCCTTCAACTCAGCCTTCATCTTATCCACATTCGTATCTGTCGGCGCTACGCCAACAACGGCCTGAATGTTGATGTTCTTCATGCTGGCCAACGTTTTATCATCCTTAAACCACTTGTTGCGGTCAGCCGCCATGGCAACGGCCTGTCCGCCCCTGGAATGTCCGATTAGCGCCACTTGCTGCAAGTTAACCGCTTGATAGAACGGATTATCCTTCTGCTCGCTAAACGTCGCAATTTGCTGCAGGTGCTTGAGCAGAATCCATGCCCGAACCTTCATATCATTGTTTGGAATATTGCCCCAGAAGGAGTAATTCAGAAAATTCTCATCAACCGAGACTGCGATAAATCCTCTGCTCGCAAGCATTTCACCGAGATATTCATATCCGCCATCCGAGAATTGCTCCATCAGATGATTACCGTGAACGATGAGTACGAGCGGATAATTCCCCTTCTCCTCAGGCATCCATACGCGGCCATTCAGGGGCAGCTCTTGCTGATCGAATCCCCAGAAGAAATGGCGCAGCCAATTCCAGCGTTTGATATATGGGGATGCATCTACGGATTGCGATGTCAGATCAACGCCTGAGCCGAATTCGTCGCGATGTGTATCATTCCCGCTGCCATAGGTGAAACTACGGACACGGTAAAGTCCGGTCTCCGCCGGATTGTCGGCCTGCAGCAGTTCTAATCCGGCATTAGGTGAACCTGAATCGTCAGCTGGCAAGGCAGTTACAGGCAGTGCAGCAGACTGTACATTCATCGGCCACTTATCGAAGGTCAATCCGGCCAGCGTAATGGCAATAACCAACGTTACTTTCACCAGCACCGCGATCCGGCGGCTTGCAAGCATACCGATAAACAGTCCGCCTAACACGCCGATCAAGGCAAAGCTGACACTCATAATAATGGATAACGGATCCCCGATATCCGCTTCATCACAGATCTTATACATGATCGTACCCGTAGCCGCGAACACGGCCAGCGTCAGTCGCGGAACCGGTACATAGCAAAGTGTCAGCAAATAAGCGCCTATCACACCTGCTGCGCCTATAACGATGACGCCGAGCAGTACGATAAGCACGCAGTCGAAGAGGACGCCAATCCCTGTCGGCATCCCGAGTGCTGCAATAATAAGCAATGTACTGCAAACGATCCAAACGCCAACTAGCGCGTACCGCCAAATTGTAGTGTCATAAGAAAAGGTATGTTTAGCCCGATCCAGCAGCCAACTCGCAAGTCTCTTCAAGAAGCTCTCTCTCGCTGGAGGCGCCGGCATCGGCGTTATGAGTTCAAGTTCCATAGATGGCTGGCTCCTCGGATTCATAGATTATATCTCGATTATACGCCGCATTTGAGCCTCAACCAACAGCTATTTGTTGTCATTGCCGGGACTCTCGAAATTCACCTTGATCGATAAAATCTCGCTCCGACTGCCAATTCGAATTGGCGGCCCCCACGTTCCGAAACCCGAAGAAACAAATGCATGCAGCTGACCTTTAAGCAAATAACCGTAATCCAGCTCAAAAATCCGTCTGGTCACCAAATGGTTCGGTGCCATCTGACCACGATGCGTATGTCCATGCACAGAGAGGTCTACTACTCCTGTTTTGGCTAGATCACCGATTGAGCTTGGCTGATGATCCATAACAATAACCGGCAATGCGTGATCCAATCCCTCTATCAGCTCTGCCACAGGCTTTCGATTATGATCGGATTTATCCTTGCGCCCGATAAGGTAGAATCGATTGTCAATGAGCTGCGCTTCATCAAGCAGCACCGGGATGCCAACATCCTTCATTTCTTTGACATAGACGGGCACGCCGCCGCCATAATTCTCATGATTGCCCAGAATAGCGAATATGCCGTATCGGGTTTTGATTTCCGCCAGTTTGCGTCCATATTTATGTTTAACGAACGGCTCTACAGCATCATCCAGCACATCGCCGGGCAGCAGCATAATATCCGGCTTTAGCGCATTCGCTTGATCCACAAGACGCTGCAAATGCCTTCCGCGTACTGTCGACCCGAGATGAAGGTCCGAAGCAACAGCAATATGAAGCGGTTGTCCATTCCCTGCCTCCTTCGGAATTGTAACCTCATAACGCCGAACAATCGGACTCCATGCGTGGAAAGAGCCCACTGCCAGAATGACCAAAACAATCACAATCACTGCCCCACCGGTTATGAGAATCGAATCTCTATTCGAGAATGAAGCTGCGCGAAGTCCCCATGCAGCCAAATCGGCGAAGGGGAGCAACTGAACACTGTATTGCATCACTGCAATCCAATAGGAACCGATCCATTTCAGACCTTCTCCCATAAATCCGGGTAACGCTTTGCGAAGCAGCCTCGCGAGGATATAAGAGAATGCGATAATACCAAATACCGGCCAAAACAACCCCCCCGGTACATTCCCGCCTGCTACTGAAATAAATAACTGCAAATGCCATCCAATGTAAACCTGCAAGCCTAGAAATATGGATAAAATAATGGTCAATCTGACTGCCATAATGCCTCCCCCGCATGGAGCTTCTCCACGATTTCATCGTTCTATGATTCTCTTTAACCCATTTCTATCAGTATACCGATTCCACGCGCAAATAGCGATTTCACTCTAGTTGCCACTAACTTCCGATAATTGCAAAAAACCGGCCAAGCTCTGCTGGGGGGCGAGAGCCGGACCGGGTGATACCGAGCTATTATATTATTGTTTCCGGAATAGTCTTGGCGGCAAGCTGAACCGTTTCTTAAAGGCACGTTCAAAATGCGGCAGCGTATTAAAGCCGGAAGCGAAGCAAATTTCCGTGACAGGCAGCTGTGTGGTCTTAAGCAGCGACTTGGCAAATTGCAGCCTTAGCTCCTGAACGTAGCTTTGGAAAGTGGAGCCTGTCCCTTTACGGAAGCATTCGCTAAAATAATTAGCGGACAATCCGCAATAGGACGCCACTTCCTCGAGCGGGATAGCCTCGCGGAAATGATGCTGGATATAAATCAGCGCTTTGCGCACGGATGATTGAACCGGCTGCATAGGGTCAGGCGTAGCAGTCTGCGTCGGCTGAGTTCCTTTGCATTTGCGTGACAGGTCAATGAGCAAGCGCTCTACGCTGCCTTGAATCAGCAAATCGCTGCCCGCTTGCCAGTTCAGCGTCTCATCCCAAATGCGTTCATACTCCCGCTCAATCGCATCAATTTCTTCACCGACATACCAGTACGTATGCTCCGTATTCGGACCGAACAACAGCTCGAAGAGCGGTTCACGGATGAATTGTTCTTTGAAAATAAAATCGTACAGCTGGAGTGTCTCTCCCGGATCGGACTTTAAGCTGTGAAAATCCGCTGGGGTCAGTAGGAAAGCCGAGCCTCTCGTAAGCCGAGTAGGCACGCCATTCAGCACATGCGTACCGCTTCCCGATACGACAAAGCCCATTTCAAAAAACTCATGCCAATGCGTATCGATCAATCCGTCAATGGAATGCTTGAAGAGGCGGAAGGGAGCAGACAAAGTCATATAACTGTCGTTTAATAATCGTTCTGGGCCTTTATAGACGGTCATCCCACTCTACCTTTCGCCTGTTGTTGTTGTTCGTATGGTATTTAAACCGTTATCCGTATTATACGTTAACGAAGTCGCTTCCTGCGATATCTTTGCCGCGAGCAAGCCAAATCTTGAAGTTCGGGTTCTTCTCCGGAATGACGCGAGCTTCGGTCGAGAAGTAACGCATGGTGTATCCGCAACGGCGGAACGGGCTTGGATTCGGTGTTGCGCCGTGAATGATCCGCGAATCGTGAATCGAGCATTGTCCCGGCTCAAGCTCGAAGTAAACGGCTTTGGATTCGTCAATGTTCTTGATCTGCGTTGTGAAGATGCTGTCATCGGTATCGATGTCTTCGTAATCGGAGAAACCGTTGCTGTGTGTACCCGGAATAACGCGCATGCAGCCATTCTCTTTCCAGCTGCGGTCAATCGCGAGCCATACGGTAGCGATTTTGTCATAGCGGCTCAGACGGCCTTTCCAATACGCGGAATCTTCATGCCAAGGTGTCTGTTTGCCGATAAGCGGCTCCTTACAGATAAAGTGACTCGACCACAGACCGATGTTCGGTCCAAGGATAGGTTCTACCAAATCAAGCACTTCATCACTTAGCAGAAACTTCAAGAGACGCTCGTCGCGGAAATGCGGCGTGTCGAGCTCACTGTTCAGACGACGTCCTACCAGCTCCCATTGTTCTTCGAAGATAGCGGATAATTCTGCTTGTTTCTCCGCACCGAATACTTGGTTCTTATACAGCGAGTACCCATTTGTATTGTAAAAATCCACTTCTGCTTGTGTCAATCGACCGTTTGCGATATTGGACATTGTAATGCCTCCTTAGCGATATGATCTATGGATCTATTATCGCTCGGTTCGCCATCCATCCGCTTCGCATCTTCACCGATAAACTATGCATATCTTCGGCAATCCATACAAGCCGCATCACCATCCGGTGCTGCGGCTCGCATTATCAGCTCATTTAATGATACGTAAATTCTCCCATTTCCACGCCGCACGGACCGCCATCCGGATTTCCTTCCAGCTCGACCTTCGTTCCATCTGCTTTATAGAGCGGGTTGTAATGCACATTAATCCGGCTTGCGGAAGAATTCGCATAATGGCAAATGAATGCACGACGGAACTGGTCCTTCGTCTTGTTCCGATAGGAGCCGTGGATCAAATTGCCGTTAAAGAATAGCACGTCGCCCTTCTCCATGATGACCGGCATGACAACACCGTCTTTGGGCGGTTTCACGTAGTGGGTCGTAAAGGATTCATTCGTATCCGCCTGATCCGGACATGAAATTTCATGTGCATGCGTCTTCGGAACAACTAGCAGGCCGCCATTGTCTTCATAGGCATCATCGACTGCCGTCCATGCGGCAATGCAGTTGCCGGGTTCGACCTGCAAATAGAAATTATCTTGATGAAGCGCCTGGCCTCTGGAGCCCGGCGGCTTGTAGTAAAACATACTTTGTGCTGCATACGCCTCTTCGCCGTATAGATCTGCCAGCACTTCCATAACCGGTTGATGAAGCATATATTTCATCGCTGTATCGTTGTAACGATGCGGATGCATGACACGCGGAAAACGCTGCAGCGGATCGGTAACATTCGGCTCAAGGTTAGGCTCAAAATAACCCGGAATCGTCTCGTGACTCATGGTATCGAAGGTCTCTACAATTTCAGAAAGATGTGAAGGCGCGAACAACCCCTTCACAATGAGATAACCTTCCTTATCGAATTGCTGCTTTTGTTCCGGCGTGAGAACTCGCAAAGCTTCTGACATTCTTCTTCCCCCTAATAAGTAGATGATGACAGTCCATCACTGTATCTTAATTGTAGAGAATTTTGCGGTTATGCAGAAGTAAGAATGTTGCTAATAATTCCTACTATCCTGCTATAATGAGTGTCAGAGGAGTGAGCCGGACATGAGCACAAAGGGACCCGAATTGCCTTCCTACATCAGGGAACAAGGCGGAAATATGGTTATCGCCAACCATTTTCAACAGCCTGACAACTACTCCATTAAACGGTCGGAAGGGATGGGGGATTGGCTCATCACCTATACGATTGCAGGCGAAGGTTATTTTCTGATTGATGGAGAGGAACGATTCTGCCAGACGGGCGATGTTACTTTGATGCATCCCGGTGTACCGCACCAATATGGCACGCGTAAAGGAAGCAACTGGAATTTCGTATGGGCACATTTCACGCCGCGGTTCATGGAGACTAGTCTGCTCCCAAGCGAGAGGCTGCTTATTCATGCGATCGATAGCAACGTGGCAAGGACTCGCATCCATCAAGCATTCAATCGGCTGATCTCCGATTCCATCGAGCGCAGCTTGTACTGGAACGAATTATGCGAGAGTACGATGCGCGAAATCCTGCTGCTGCTGGCTCAGCGGTTATCCAAGAAAGTGGATCCCCGTATAGATGAGATCCAACATTTGCTCTCCTCGCGTATGCAGGATCCCATTCGAATCGATGAGCTAGCTCGGGCAGTCGGTCTATCGCCATCACGATTGTCCCACTTATATAAGGAATCCACAGGGTCATCCATCGTTGACTCACTTAACGACATGCGCATCCGCCAGGCTGCCCTCCTGTTGGAGCATACCGACCGTCAAGCCTCCGAAGTCGCGCTCGATGTCGGCTTCCAGAACTACAACCACTTCGCCGGCCAATTTCGCAAACGGTATGGTATGAATCCACGAGCGTATAAGAACCGCGAGTTGTGATTATGCGAGCTCGGGGCACCAGCTTTCGCATCAACCTCAGATTGTTGCATAAACTGCAACAATAATACGCTAAAGTAGCTGAAAACTACTATTGGTTGCAGAAAATACAACATTTTTCTATCTATTCCCCTCTAGAGGTTACATTCCATTATTATTGTTGCATTTTTTACAACATTCGCTTCGAAACTCCTTCACGGTGAGCTAAGTGTTGCAGAAACTGCAACTTTTGACTGCTTGCGAGACTGCTTGCGAGAGACAATGACTGTATTAAATCACTCATTCCTCTTGCCAGCTGTCATGTGCTATAATTTCCCTAGACGAAGAACGTCCTATTTAGCCGAGTGCGGCGATGGGGCGTTCTTTTTTTATTTTATTATGGAAATAGAAAGGAATAGGTGGTTAACATGCCAGACTTTGAAGAAGAGCATGCACTGTTTCTGGAACGACATCTGTCCAGACGATCTGGTGAGCGTAGAGGGAGATTATTAAGAGGGCATCAATATGCGGAAAAACTATTGCTGCAAAATGTTTGGTGGCCGCTCTTCGGCAGCTTCGATCACTTGCATCCGGAATATGAAATTCATGATTGGAACCGCAAGTCTCAGTTTCTTGACTTCGCGTTCCTCCCGCCTTACGGACGTTTTGGCTTAGAATGCGACGGTTATCAAAGTCATATTAAAGATATGGATCGGGATAGTTTCAGCTATTCTCTCAATCGAGATACTTATCTCACAGGAATGGGCTGGAAAATGATCCACTTTTCATTCGACGATGTACAGAAACGTCCAGATGTCTGCCGTATGCTGCTGCAGCTGGTCATCGGACCTTACTTGATTCGTCCGAATTCACCGGAGTTACTCCCAGCCGACGAAAAGGATGTACTTCGGTTTGCGCTTCAGTTGACCAAACCAATACGACCTAGGGATGTTATGCTTCATTTAGCTTCCGAAGCGCTCGAAATCTGTTGCAAAACCTGGTCCGTCGTAGTCTGATGCACCCCATAACTCGTAACAGCTATACCACCTGCCGCCCCCTTCAGAAAACAAAAAAAGCCCGAACCCGGGCTTTCTTTGTTCAACCGATCATCCTTCAGACATGGATGCTTCCAATTGTTCATAAACCGCGACGCGGTTACGTGTCTTCTTCGCTTCGTAGAGGCATTTGTCGGCGTAGGCCACAAGCATCTCTTGATCTTGTTCGAAAGTTGGGATCAACGTCGCTGCTCCCAAACTGATTGTCAGATAACTGCTCACGGTCGACTTGCTGTGAGGGATGCGGTTATTCTCCACGCGTACCCTCACGAGCTCCGCCAATTCGGCCGCCTCTTGTTTCGTTGTATTCGGAAGCACAATGCCGAACTCTTCGCCGCCGTAACGAGCGATGAAGGAATCCGGTATCAGGAGCGCATCCCGAATTTCGGATGCGACTGTCTTGAGGCACATATCGCCGCCTTGATGACCGTAAGTGTCATTGTAGCTTTTGAAGAAATCGATATCCAGCATAATGAGCGACAATGGCGCTCGATCAACCACATGTTTCTCCCACTCCACACGCAGCTGCTCATTGAAATATCTGCGGTTGTACACGCCTGTCAACCCATCCATGGAAGACAGCTTCTTCAGCTCCTCGTTAGCCAGTTGAAGCTTGGATTCCACGGCAATTCGGCTGGTGATATCCGACAACGAAACCAGCACGCTTGTAATCTGCCCGCGACTGTCCAGAACCGGCGCAGCATTACAGGATACGATGACCGTGGACTCGTCGGCCCGTTTATACACGAATTCGGAATTGGATACGACTTGCCCCGTGCGAAACACATGTGCAACCGGATAATCCACCTTCGGCATCAGATTTCCGCTATAGTCGTACAACACCCAAGCATCATCCGCGTAAGTCCGACTGAGTATCGCATCTTTATCTAGTCCGAAAATATCCTCAGCCATCTGGTTGGCCATCGTAATTTGACCGGATCCATCCACGACGACAATCGCATTCGGGACGGTTTCGATAATGGTGCTTAGTCGCGATTCGCTCTCTTTTGCCGCATGCTCGAGTTCTTTACGCTGGGTCACATTCTGGAAGTAGATAGAGAGTCCATCCTTAGACGGATAAATATGCACCCCATACCACGCTTGCAAGAACGGAAGATATTCCTCCGTAAAGATGGGCTGCTGCTTCTCCATCGCTTCGCGATACGAGCTGAATATGGCAGTTCCGATGATCTTAGGGAAACAGTCCCACAGCAGTCTGCCCATAATGTTCTCGCGATTCTTGCCAAGAATTCGCTCAGCTTCACTATTAACGTAAGAAAACGTCCAGTCATTGTTCAGTGCTATAAAAGCATCTGTAATACTTTCCAAAATATTATTCAAGCGGGTCTGAGTCACCTTGAACGCTTCTTCTGCTAGCTTCAGCTGCGTAACTTCTCGGCTGACGGAGACGACACCTTTCACCTGGCCGCCGTTATCACGTAAAGGCGAGTACGAGGTTTGATGATAGGTAGAACCTGTTGGCGAGCTGATCGACCAGTCGAGCACGGTGTGTCTCTCAAGCAGCGCTTTCTGCTGAGCTTCTTCATGGAGACATGCGTTGTCGGCATTGAGCAGCTCATGAATGGTTTTGCCGGAATAGAATGCATGCGGATCATGGATAATCGAATCCATCGATCTGCCGTATATGCCCGTGAGCTTCAACTCCCTATCAAAGGTAGACACCACTTCGTCCATCGACCCGACCAGCAATCGAATCCGTTCTTCATTCTCAATCATTGCCTGCTCAACCGAACGCTGCTCCGTAACATCAATGCCGATGCTTATAATCGAATCACGCTCGCCCTGCTGCCCTTTCAGAATCGTATTGGACCAAGCAATCAGCCGAAGCTCTCCGGTCCGTGTCCGCCAATGATTCTCATGACGAATCTTCCCGTTCGCACTTATCAGGTTATAGAAATGCACGCGGACAGCCGACTGTTCTTCAATCGGAACCAGAAAATCAAAGATCGAACGCCCCTGAACCTCTTGAGAGTCATGACCTGTAATTTGTTCACAGCTTTGATTAAACCGAATGATATGACCATCCGGATCGATGACGACAACAAGAGAAGCAGCCGTCTCGATGATCGAAGAGACAAAGTTTCGTTCCGTACTGAGAGCCCCGATCTGTTCCAAAATCGTATCCGACATGGAGTTATACAATTTGCACAGCTGCTGAAACTCCAGCGTTGCGTTTCTGAATACTTCCGGTTCGATGCGGTAATGGTATCCGCCTTCTTTGATCTGTTTCACGCCTGTTAGCAAATGGTTCAGCGGATCTGTAATCTTCCTGGCCGTTCGAAACATGATGAACACCGCTGCCGCCATCGCGATTAGAATAAATAGACTCGTATATTTGAGTTCGGTATAGAGCGAAGCAAATACATCTGCCTTGGCCGCTTCACCAATTACCAGCCATCTGCCGTTATTCGCATAAGTGTACGCACCATAGACGGTTTCACCACGGTAGTTCGTATAAGCTGACTTGGACTTGCTGCTCGTCTTTGCCCTGTCTACGATGGCAGAATCAATCGCCTTCGAATCGAATTCAACCGTTCCTGCGCCTGCGCCCGTAATTAATTGATCATCCGAATCGACCAGATAGGTTTGTCCACTCTTGCCGTACACGAATTGCTTCATTAAATGCTCGATTGTCGTGAGATCAACCGTACCCGCGACAACGCCAATGAACTGTTGATTCGCGTCTAGTACAGGAGCAGCGAACACGATGATCCGCTTGCCATCCTTCCTTGATACAATCACATCTGATATGGACTCTTGGCCTTGCTGTGCTGCGATAAAATAAGGACGGTCCTTCACATTCAAATCACTCTTCGATAAAGCGCTGTAGCCTTCATTATCGATCAAACCCATCGCTTTAAATTCTGCATGTTTGCTCTGGGATAAGTTAAGAACAGAAGCAATTTCAGTAAGCTCCCATTTCTTCACAGCAGACAGGCTGGCGATCATACTCATTTCCGACATGCGGTCGGACATCCATTTATCAATATACTGCTGCTGCAGTCGAATCGTTTGTTCCAATTGATTATGAATATCGCGTTCTTGATGATCCTGCTCGAAGTAGGAGAAGATAGCTGTACAGAAAACACCAACGATGAGTACGAAAACGACACCTAGCATACGGAGTCTGCTGTTTAACATATGGAGCTTGATTCTTTTGTGAAGAATGGTTCTCATTGGCAGTCAACTCCCCAGCTGTAAGTCGTAAACATATTTATCCTTCTTTTAGCATTTATTCGACATTCGTTCGGGCAAATCCTCTAAGCGAAAGCATAAATATTGTCGAGTTATGTCGAGGAAAAAAGCATCAAAAAAGCCCGCAACGAGGCGGGCTCTCTCCGATCTATTTCTCACAAGCAATGCCGTCGCGATCTCCGTCAAGCTTCGTACTGTAGCCGGGATCGCCTTTGCGCAGCGGGGCTTTGCCGGCTTCCTTGACGGCAGCGCAGCTCCGATAAACAACGGTCTTGTCTGATGCTGATTTTGCATCTTGAGTAACGGCGGAATTCTCTGCTTCGTCTAACGGAGATGTAACTTCAAGTGCATCCTCCGCGATAATCGGCGTTATCGCTTGAAACCCACCCGTGTCCTCCCACATCTCTTGAAATTGCGCTGCGAAGGACTGTGCAACCTCGCTGTTTCGAAGCACCATCAGCACTTCATCGTTGTCGGTGCTTGCCGATTTCGAATAATTGAACGAACCTGTCGTCGCTATTGCGCCATCGGCAATCGTCATTTTCAAATGCATCAACCCGCTGTGCTTGTTGACCTTCATCGGAATGCCCGCGCTGCCGAGCAGCTTGAGCGCTTCCTTCTGTGCTTTGCCGCCTGACTGCGTCTTGTCGGTGATGATCCGAACGTTAACTCCGCGTTTCTTAGCCTTCTTGATCGCATCGACGATGTCCGGTTTCGTCAAGCTGTAGATCGCGATATCAAGAGAGGTTTCTGCGTCATTGATCACGCCTATAAGCAGTTGATCCGGCTGTCCGCCATCCTGCGTAAAAGCCCATTCCGCTTCGATATCCTTCACGGTAGCGGGCTGGGAGGACGAGGAAGACGCATAGATGACGCCCACTGCAGCACAAGCTGCCAGAATAATAACGGAAAGGATGTATTTCATGATTTTCATGCTGAAGAGACTCCTTCATTTACCCGTTTTATCCTAGTCTACCACGAAGCGGCTATAATCAGCCAACGAACCGTTGCAGCTAATCCTACCTAATACAGTGCTGACCCTTCTATTTGCATAAAAATCCCAGCCGATCTTCATACTAAAGCGAAGCCATTATAGGATACGAAGAAAGTGTGGAATTCGTTGTGAAGGATGCTGGGAAGAAAACGGAACCGGAACTGCTTAGTCGTACGCTTCAAGCGCTCGATCATTGTGCGGACCTCGTGCATCAGAAGTTTCCCCTTCATGCCATAGATCTGATTTATTTCGCTCATCTGACGGGAAAAGAACAACTGCGCAAAGATGTGCTGGAACCGTTCGGTGCAGTTGACAACCACGAAGCTGTAATCAAAGAGAAGCTTACGCAAAGCCAATATGTTCAAGCCGCTACTTCGGAGCAGGTAACGCAAGGCATACTTGGCGGGCAAGTTGCCATTTACTACGGCGGGCTAGCTTACTTGTACGACTCTTATTCGCCGGATACCCGCTCTATTACGTCATCGGATACAGAAACCGTCATCAGCGGACCGCAGGATTCGTTCACGGAATCGCTAAGCACCAATTTATCCCTTATCCGCAGACGACTGCAAGACGCTCGGTTAAAATCGCTCTCCTTCAAGCTCGGTAGCAAGTCCGGCTCCACAATGTCGCTGCTCTATCTCGAAGGCGCAGCCGATCCCGATGATGTGCAGCTGATGTGCGCGAAACTGCGCGGCATTCATACCGATACCGTACTTGATACGAATACGCTCACGCAATATTTGGATCCAAGACCTTTCACGGTTTTCCCGCAGTTTCTAACAACCGTACGTCCGGACGTAGCTGTAAGTAAGCTTGCTAAAGGCAAATTAGTCGGCCTGCTGGACGGAAGCCAGGTCGCATTCAGCGCACCGGCTACCTTCTATGAATTTTTCTCCTCAACGGACGATTACTATATGTCTTGGCTTGTCTCTTCCGCTATACGGCTTCTGCGGTATATCGCATTGTTTATTACGCTGGGCTTTACGGCGTTCTACGTTACTGTTGTCACCTATCACTACGAGATGATTCCCCCTTCGCTGCTAAATAACTTGATGGAGTCTCGTAACAAGGTTCCGTTTACGCCTTTAATGGAAGCCATTATTATGGAATTCACCATCGAGCTGCTGCGAGAAGCAGGAGCCCGTCTGCCAACCAAGGTCGGGACAACCATCGGTACCGTCGGAGGAATCGTCATTGGCCAAGCTGCCGTACAAGCAGGGATAACAAGCAACATTCTCATTATTTCCGTTTCGATTTCCGCAATTGCCTCCTTCGTCATTCCGAGCTATTCCATGAGCTCGGCGATTCGGCTGTTTCGGTTTGGCATCATCGTACTGGCCGGTTTGCTTGGCAACTTCGGATTCGTTATCGGGCTCGCATTGTTCGTCATCCAGCTGTCCGGTAAAAATGCCTTCGGCGGTGCCGGTGCGTACATGTCCCCCGGCAATTGGCTCGATATAATCGTACGCGCGCCGGTGCAATGGATAGATAAAGCCAGAAAGCACGTCAAATCGCCCTTAAGCTAGGAGTTCCATATGAATGCGAAACTAACCTTTTCTCAAGTCATTATCCTGGCCATTACGTTGCAGTACGGCATTATTTCGTTCGAAATGCCGCGCCTTCTCGCCGAAGAATTTGGCTATAATGGGTGGCTGGCCCTGTTCGGATTCGGTGCGATCGCATCCCTAAATCTATGGCTGATTGCTTTAGTCTATCGGTACGGCAAAGGTGTCAGTATTTATAAGATCGCAAGACGCGTACTGCCTTCCGGCATTGCGGTTCCGCTCTTCAGTTTGCTTACCCTGCAATGGACCGTGTTAGGCGTCCTGATCAGCAAGCAGTATTTACTTATCTTGCGTTCCACGTCGTTTCCGACGATAAACCCTCTCTACTTATACATCCTGCTCGGAGCTCTAGTTCTATTGATGCTTAGCAAAGGCATCATCGGTATCGCCACGGCTTCCGTGATTTTCTTTGTTTGTGTGTTCTGGCAGCTTATTTTGGTACCAGAAACGTTACTCAATCAATTCAGCTTTGCTCGCTTCACACCTTATATGTTCAAAGATGCGGGGCTTACCTTACGGGGTATACTCAACATCTATTTTGCATTTCTAGGCTATGAATTAAGTCTATTGCTGTTTCCCTATTCAGGCAAAAAGACCCGCTTAATGACTGGTTTTCAAATCGGAAACCTAGTTGTGACGCTGGTTTATTGTTTTATTGCCCTCCTGACCTTCAGCTTCTATAGCTTTGAACAGTTGAAACAGCTTGCCTATCCGTCCTTAAATACATTATCGTTTATCCGCTTCCCGTTCGTGCAGCGCGTCGATGATTTCATCTTCAATCTCTTTTTGCTGCGGGCACTTATTATTACGACCATGTATCTTTGGGCGGCAATTGAACTGGTCAAAACCATGGTGGCAAGTGCAAAGAAAAGACTTATTCCTTATCTGGCATTTGCACTTCTCGCTGCGATTTCCGTGACGTGGAATCGCGGTGATTTACAGAAAACAGAACGATTGCTTCACTATATGGGAATTACAGAAATCGGGGTCGCGTTCCTTCTGCCGGCATTGCTGCTTGTACTCCTATATATTCATCATTGTAAGGGGCGTCGAAAACATGTATAAACGAGGTTTTATATTGCTTCTGCTCCTCCTGTTAACCGGATGTATCAAAGAACAAAAGCTTGAGGACTTGGGAATGGTAACCAGCGCTGCTATCGATGCGGTGAAACAAGAGGATGGCAATTCGAAAGGTCACAAAATCTCGGTTGCCATTGCAATACCCCGTATTGGCCTCGGGGGACAGATACAAGTAACCAATTTGCAAACAGAATCGGAGTCTACAAAGGAAGCACGCCGCAAGCTTTCACTGAAAACAAGCCAAATACTCGTCTCCGGCCAACTGCAAAACTTGATTTTCGGCAATGAACTAGCTGCAACCGGCATATGGACATACTTGGATTCCTATCGTCGGGATTATTCGGTTGGTGAGAAGATCCGTATCGTCGTTGCAAATGGGAACTCTGTTCATTTACTAACTTATCCATACCCTGGCATCCCCTCGATTAGCGATCATATCAGCGCTCTCGTCGAGCAGAAAAGTAAAATAAACGAAGTGCCTCCCGGCGGCCTATACGAATTTGTGCGCGATTATTACGATGACGGCATCGATCCGATCCTGCCGCTCATTGCACAGGAGAAAGACTATGTAGAAATTGATGGGATCGCACTGTTTAGTGGAGATAGCTATAAGGGAAAGATGGCTTCCGACGAGGCTGTCCCGTTCTTCGTGCTGCTCAGAAACGTGAAGAACGGTGAGCTGCTCATTAAATTTTCCAATAGCGTAACGGGCATACAAGAAAGGGCCATGCTCTCTCAATTGATTACGAAACGCTCGATCTCCGTTAATAAAGTCGGTTCCTCGCACGAGGTTACGGTAAACGTCCGAGTTAGCGGCGTTATCCTCGAATATGAAGGCAAACAGCATTTGGACAAAGATACCCCCTTCACGCAGCTGGAGCAAGATATGTCGAAGGCATTGCATGAAGAATTACAGATCATCGTTAACCGGCTGCAATCGCTTGGCACCGACAGTTTAGGTTTCGGCATCGCCGTGCGAAACAGCATGCCATATGAAGCTTGGAAACGTCTCGATTGGAAAACCGTCTATCCTACAGTTCCCGTCAAAGTTAACGTCGTCATCAACGTCCGAGATGCGGGGATGATTGAATCCTAAGAGACAGCAAACAAGGATGACCCAGGGCCATCCTTGTTCATTCCGCATAAATTCGTCGTCAACCCAAATTCATTCCCTCTACATAGAACTGCTCCGGCGTCACCGGACCATTCATCGAAGTAACGGTAAGTTGTTCCCCCGGAAGCAAAGTCAAATAATTGCGATCCAGATGAATAAGCTGTCCGGCATCCCGCTGAATCAAATACACGCCAACTGCGGCAAACTCTGAGCGATTGACCAAAATGAGCTGTTCCGGAAGGTCGCCTTGACGAACGCGAACATCTGCCGAAGGCAGTCTCCTGAGCGGCTCAAGCGGACAAGCAGCGTTCACGGTAAACAGGTACTCATTCGTTGCAATCTGCTGATTATGCTCGTCGCATACAGCCAAACGCAAGATCAGCACAGAACCCGGCACATCCTCTACTTGCCATTCCAGCTTGCCAATATAATCGTTCACACGCCCGACTGAAACCAAGAAGCGTTGGCTCTCAAGTACCGGTCCGTCTGCCCGCACCAGTTGTGCTTCCACTGCAAATGGCACCGACTGCTGATCCGCACGATCCGCATGCAGGAAAATCTCGCCGCCAAACGATTCGCCAGCACGGTATGAAAGGCAATCATACTGCGCAGATACATGCAAGCCGCCAAACACTTTCTTCATTGCATAGTAAACCGGCTTTGGCATCCCGTCATATTCAAGCATGGAGGTATTGGAATTATTTGCGAACGGTTCATTGCCCATCCAAATAATGAAGCCCGAGGATCTGGGCTCTCTCCTACGTGTCGCCTCCGCCATGTACCGCAGCGATTCCAGCTGCAAATACCGGCTAGCCTGACAGTACTGCTCCAGCTCATCCCGCTCCTTGTCCCAAGGACCAAACATATCGGAGAGCTGCTCCCACTGAATCCACCATGCGCCGCGATGCAGCCAATAGGCGTTCTCCTTCGTCGGCGGCCATGGGGACATGCGATCAGCTAACCCGCGAATCCGCTCCACCCTTGAGGTTCCCGGCGTTCCTGTCTCCGTCTGCACCAAGCTGTCATTGTGATTAAAGAATCGGTAGTGATTCTCCTCTCCCAGATACAACCACGGACCATGAACATCATGATGAAGCCCTTTGCCGAACTCCTCTTCGGTTGCGCCGAATCTCGGGCCGGACGCACTAGACGGGAAGAACGGACGACCGGGATCCAGCTCTTCTACCAGCTTCTTCAGCATCGCAATATTCCCATGTCTCTCATCGACCGGAGAGAAATTCTCCCACATCAGCTCATTGCCGCCGCACCATGCCATCAGACTTGGATGCGAGCGCTTCTCGAAGACGGCCGCCCGCGACACGCGCGCCAGTTCTTTCAGAAAAGCAGCATTATCCGGCGGACAATTATTCAGCCCGCTTGAGGACTGCAGAAACTCCTGCCAGACGAGCAGCCCATTCCGGTCACAGTACGCATAGAAATCTTCCTTCTCCGTAATCGCGCCGCCCCATACGCGGAGTACATTTACGTTCATCGCCTTAAAACGACCCAGGTAATGCGCATAATCTTCGCTCGTTACGCCGCCGAAGTACGGTGAAATCGGCACCCAGTTCACGCCATTCAAGAATACCCGCATACCGTTCACCAGCAGCGTATAAGGCAGTGCATCCGTAGGGGAGTCCTCGTTCTGAACAAACCGAAGCGTGCGAAAAGCAACCGTCTTCCCATCTGCGGCACATACTCGATCCTCCGCATCATAAACGGTGACTCTCGCCTGATAGAGCGGCTGATCCCCATAGCCATTAGGCCACCAGCGGCGAACAGCTTCAAGGGACATTTCATGCTCTATTCGATGTATTCCGCCGCGACGGAGCTCACAGGTATTCTTTTCCCTAATTACGATATCGCCCTCTGCATCGACTAATTCATAAGCCAGCATGTAGCTTCCGGGCCGCCAAATCTCAGCTTCCACACTATACAACACCGTACCGCCGTCGCCATCCTCGGCCGGAACAGCCTTCGGATAGCAATCAATCAGCTTCAGCGCAGAGTAAGTCCGCAAACTTACATCCTTCCATATCCCAACAGGCACGATGCGCGGGCACCAGTCCCAGCCGTAATTGAAGCGAGACTTCACCTTGCTGATCTCATTCGAGTATCCGATCTGCCCATCCACCTCAGGACTCGGCAGGAATACAAGCTGAAGCCTGTTCTCATTTCCCGCCCCTACACGCAGCTTAGCCGCAACATCGATCGTTACCGGAAGAAACATCCCTTCAAATTCTGCAATTTCCTCGCCGTTTAGATAGATGAGTCCCCTATAATCCAATCCTTCAAACACCAATTCGCAGCGGTCCTGCATCCAGCCATCCGGCACCTCGAACCTTCGCTCATACACCCAATCCCGATGGTTCACCCACTCCTGCTCCATACTGCGCAAGCCTTCGTTTGGATCGGGCAGCCAGCCAGACGCGATTAAATCACTTTGCACTGCCCCTGGAACCTTAGCCTTTATGGCCGGGAGCATCGGATTGATGCTAAAGCCCAGCTCCATGCTCATGCCAAGCTTCCACTGGTTGCGATTCCATCCGGTCACTGTCCATTCACTGCCGCTAAGCGATATACGACTGCTCATTTAACAAGCCCCTCTCGAGAGTTCTTGTGCTAGATGGAACGACTGTCCACCTTATACTGCTTGTAAACAGAAAAGGCGGGACAATGCCCCGCCTTCCCTACTGGCTCCCCTTACTTCCCTGCTGTAAACGCTGCATATTGCTTATTCAATTCGTCAACGATGACTTGTCCTCCTGCTTCTTTGGCCGCATCGACGGCAGATGCAAATCCTTTCGAGGAATCCAGCACGCCGAGTCCGAGCGGCTTCAGAATATCGGTTTCGATCGGTGTCGCTTTGGCAAGCTCGGTCTTAATGGAATCTGTGTTGGCTACAAAACCATCATAAGGAGATGCCGTAAAGTTGTTTGCATCACGCGCATAATCGAACCATTTCTTATCATCCGGCATCATGGTAACGGAAGTCCGAACAAGCGTCGGTCTCCAAGTCAGCACATATCCGGGGAAAGAATAGCCGCTACCTTCTACGATTTCGTACTGATCGTCGCCGACGGCTTTCCAATGATTTCCTTCAATACCAAGCTCAAGCAGGTCATGATTCTCTTTCACGGATAACCAGTCGGACAGCGCAAGCACTTTCTCCGGATGCTTCGAATTTTTGTTCACGACAAGGAAGTTCCATTGTTTAAAGTCGGAATAAGGCTTCGGCGTATCCAAGTTGTAGGCCGGCACGATCTCCAGCTGCGCACCCGGAAGCTTCAGCGCATCCAGATACTTCTTGCCTTCTTCGCCGTCTGCTACGTATTTGATCGCAGCGAACTTGCCCAGATTGAAGAGCGAAGGAGCATTCTCTTCTTGTGCGATATTGTTGGAAAAGATACCGTCTTTATAGAACTTCGTCATTTTCTCCGTAAAGGATTTGTACGCCGGTACATCTGTCAATGCTGTAATCTTGCCTTCTGAAGTGCCTACGAAGAACGATACGCCGATCGGCATATATTTGTTCAGCGCTTCCCATGAAGTTTCGGAGAAATAATTCTCCCAGAGCAAGCTGGCATCCATTGCATTCATGCCGAATGGCGTGATATCCTTCTCGTTCTCTTTCACTTTATATAAGAAAGCTTCCATATCCTGCAGGCTCTTGATAGGACCTAATCCGTATTTCTCTCTAAGGTCTTTACGAATGACAAAACCATTGATCTTCCCTTGTGCGATACCGAGCGGAATACCGAAAATCTTACTCTCGAACTTGTTCGCTTCCCACATTTGCTGCGGAATGGCCTTAACCAGATTCGGTGTTTTATCGCTGTTAATATATTCATCCAGCGGAATGATCGAGCCGCTTGTAATCATTTGGTTCATGTGCAGCCACGGTGCATCCAGGAACATATCGAAATCTTCGCCGGCGGAAGCTTTGACAGAAACAAGATCGCCATAATCCGACCATGGAATAAATTGAATGTTTAATTTCACGCCAACGTTATCTTTCGCCAGCTTCTCGTTCACTGCCGAGAGCACGGTGTCAAAATCCTGCGGGGGATCTCCAGGAAATAATCCTTTCACCTCTACCGTTTCAACCGAGCCCGTATCATTGGCTGGAGCGTTTGTCTTCGTTTCTTCTGCCCCATTCGCAGTAGGCGTATTGGCACCATTATTGCCGCCGCAGCCCGAGAGTACAGTTGCAATCAGGATTAAGATCGTCATCATGGCGAGCATCCTATTGTGTTTCATGAACCCCTTCTTAGTTGCAATCATCGCGAAATCCCCCTCTAAGTTATATACGCTTAACTGAGCCTAAACCCAGGAACAGCCGTCTGTCTAGCCCTTAATGGCCCCAATCGTCAGCCCTTTGACAAAATACTTCTGAAGCAGCGGATACAGCAGCACGATCGGCCCGATCGTGATAAGCGTCGTCGCCATTCGAACGGCGAGGCTTGGGAAGTTCGTGACATAATTTGCACCCGCAGGCATTAACCGCTTGGACGCTTCGATGTTCGAAATCAAACGGCGCAGCACAAGCTGCAGCGGGAACTTGCTGTCGTCGGTGATGAAGAGAAGGCCCATAAACCAATCGTTCCAATAGGCCAGTGCAAGGAACAATCCGACAGAAGCGAGAATCGGCTTCGACACCGGAACGATGATGCGGAAGAACACCGTCAGCTCATTAGCACCATCAATTCGCCCCGCTTCCTCCAGATCATCCGGTATCGTCCGGAAGAAACTAACCATGAGGAAAACATAGAAAGGCTGAACCGCAATCGGCAGAATGAGTGCCCATAATGAATCGGACAAGTGAAGCCAGTTGGACATTAGAATATAGAACGGCACCATGCCCCCTTGGAAGAGCATCGTGAAGTACACATAGAATCCGATTCCGTTACGCAGCGGATTCCGCCGGCTTGCGATGGAGTAGGCCAGCATAGAACTGATCGTTAGACCGATCAACGTTCCGGTAACGGTAATAAACGCAGTGACCATATAGCTGGACTTAATAACCGGTGATCGAAGTACTGCTTCGTAAGCAGCCGTCGACAGTTCCTTCGGAATGAGCGAGTAACCGCTTAACAGCAGCTCCTTCTCCGTGCTAAGCGAGCCTGCAATCATAAGCCAGAACGGAATCAGGCAAAACAAGGCAAACATCGCGATAAATAGGTAAGAGATAAGTTTAAAAGTTTGATCGCCGCGACTTTCTTTCATGTTGCATACTCTCCTTCTCTAGAACAATGCGGAATCTCGCGAGAATCGCTTCACGATGCCGTTAGCAAGCAGTACGAATAGAAAACCCATCACCGATTGGAACAAACCGACGGCCGATGACATACCGAAGTCATGCAGCTGCCTCATTGATCGATACACGAACGTATCGATGACATCCGTAGTCGGGAACAGGATCGAATTATCTTGAATAATGGCGTAGATCATCCCGAAATCGGCGTTAAAAATCCGTCCTACCGCAAGTAAAATCAATATGGAGACGGTAGGCGTTAACAGCGGCAGAGTGATCCGTCGCATGATTTGGAAGCGGGAGGCTCCGTCCATTCTGGCCGCCTCAACCATATCCTCCGGTATGCCGGAGATGGCGGCTAAGTAGATAATCGCCAGATACCCTGCTCCTTGCCAAACTCGGATGACGGTTAAGATGTACGGCCACAGCTCCGCATTGAAATACCAATTGACTTCGGGCAAGTGAAGCGAGATTAACCAGTGGTTCAAGGTAGGCTCCTGCCCGCCTAGGAAAGCATTCACAATCATGCTGATGACGACCCAGGACATGAAGTAGGGCAGGAAGATCAGCGATTGGGAGACGCGCTTAAACCATTGCACTCGGATTTCATTTAACAACAGGGCAATCGCAATCGCGAACACGGTCGTCGATCCGATGAACAAGGCATTCAGAAACAGCGTGTTCTTCACGACGAGAAGCAGCTTATCCGAGGATAAGAAAAACTCGAAGTTCTTGAAACCTACCCACTCGCTTCCCAGTATGCCTTTGGAAATATTGAAATTCTTGAAGGCAATGAGTATTCCGTACAAAGGAACATAATTGAATAGAAACAGAAACAGCATACCGGGCACCGCCATCAGAAATAAGTACGGGCTCTTCTTCATCGTCTTCCATAAGTTAGCATACATGCTCATCGTTTCCTTTCGTGCAGCACTCGTTGTGTCTGACCCTCATCGTTTCGGGTACAACCTAAGCCTATCAAGCCCTACCTCTTATGAATATTGCCTGGAAGAACAGAAGAATCTAAATTGCTCGGAAAACTACATCTGAAAAGCATAGATTCATCAGATAAACAAAGGTCATAAAACGAGAGCTATAAGAAATGCTAGTCTTTCGCGTTAGCCGACAACGATTATGCTATAATAAGCGCTAGCATAAAGGCCTACGGAGGGAAAAGAACTTGGCACGCAAACGACTATTACTACGCCTACAGAACCGACAAACCTACTTGCGTATCCTGCTCTATTTTGTCAGCATCAGCTTAGGTGCAGTGACGATCAGCACTTTCTCCATCTATACCATGTTCTCGCGTTCGGCATCCGGGGAGATCGGCGACCACTCCGTTGTATTAATGAAGGAACGTGCCAGCATTGCTTCTTCATTGCTCGAATCCACCGCGACTTATGCCATCAATTGGAGCCGAAATACCGATTTCGAAACGTATGCCTTGCAGAACTTCAATGACGCTTATCGAGACAATCAAATCTGGGTGAAGCTCAAGGATGTGCTGAAATACAACCCGTTTATTGATTCCGCGTACATTGTAAACGGCTATACGAATCAAGTACTGACTTCCAATTACGGACTCCTCCCCATAGAAGGCTTCTGGGACAAAGAGGTGCTCACGAACATTCGTGCGACGGACAAGGTGTATAATGTATCGTTTCTGCCGCGGCAGCTCACGAAGTTTCCGATTGGCCATCCCGCGCCCAAGAACCTGCTGTCTGTTATTATTTCGTATGAAACGAACCGCTCCATCTCTTCCTTTGTCTTAAACGTCGATATGAAGAAGCTGCATTCCTATGTAGGGAATGAATTCCAAAACGGCGGGACTGCGAACGAAATCGCGTTCTTCGACGAGCGACGTCAGCTCGTAACAAGCAGCAATTCACTGCCGGTCATGCAACAGCTGCCGGTATTATCTGAACCTGGTGAGGGTTGGACCAACGTAGATATTGGCGGCGATGATTACTTGCTCGCGTATGTCGAAATTCCTTTCCAAGGCATAAAGGGTTGGACGATGACAGAGCTCATTCCGAAGAACAAACTGTTCAACCATTTACATCTCCTGCGCAATTTAACATTCGTTTTCTATGGGGTATTCTTCTTAGCCCTGCTTATTACGATCTGGCGGTTGTCGCGGCGCATCTACTCCCCGCTCGAGGAATTAATTGCGGATGTGAAGAAGAACCATGCCAGCCTCAGTCTCACGCAAGATGATTCGAATCAGCAGACCGATAATGAACTCTCTTATTTGTCCCAAATCTTTAATCGCCAGAGGAGCCAGTTGGGTCAGCTAACCAACTATTGGCGGGAGAATCGGCTTGCATCCAAGGAATCCGTCATTCGAGAGCTGCTGCTCCATCCGGCGGAGAAGCATTCCGATCGCATCTTGGAGCTGCTGCGGGAGCAGGAAATTTCGTTGAACCCGGATCGTCTGTGTGCTGCCATATTCCGGATCGACCACTATACGGCTTTCTGCGAAACGAATAACACGCGCAACCAGCGTCTGATCAAATATGCGATGCAAAATATCGTGAAAGAGGATCTTGCGGCAGCGCGCCTCATCGAAACCTCCAGCCTGGACGGCGATCATATCGCGGCTGTGTTCAATCTGGAGAGCGATGTAGCGCCTAATGATTTACTGCCGCAGCTCAATCAAATCCAAGCGCATTTCAACCACTATTTATCGTTATCCGCTACGGTGGTCATCAGTGAAATCTGTCATTCTTTCACCTCTCTTCATAGTGCATATTCGGATGCAGTGGAACGTTCGAATGAGCGGTTTAAACGCGGGAGGGGGCAGGTTTTCTTCCTTGAAGTACAGAACGAGGGAGCCGCTGACTATATTTATCCGGAAGAACAGGAACGTGCCGTATTGTCTGAACTGCGATTAGGCCATCAGGAGGAATGCATCTCTCATCTGGAGCAGTTTGTCGGGCATTTGGTTCCTTACTCTTACTCCGAGTCTAGACTTGCATTAACGCATTTCATGCTCAACCTTGGCAAGACCGTCCGTCAAATCCGGCATGATTACAGCGAGCCGCATCTGTGGAGTTTCACGCATATCGAGATGCAGCTTGACCGAATGGAGACAATCAGCAACGTTATGGAATGGCTGCACTCGGTAATCGCTTCCGTGCTCGAGACCAATCAGAATGCCAAGTCAAACCGCCATTCCAAATTAATGAATGACATTCGCGACATCGTGGAATCCAACATCAGCAATGTGAATCTCTCATCCAAATTTGTCGCTGATTCACTGGGCATGTCCGTCCCCTATTTACGGCCATTATTCAAAGAAATTATGAACCAATCCTTGTCCGACTACATTACAGGGCTGCGTCTCGAAGAAGTCAAACGGCAGCTCGTTGATACGAACCGGACAATTGAAGAAATTTCCAGAAATGCCGGATTCTCGGCACTGAATTCCTTCTATGCGATCTTCAAGAAGAATTACGGCATTACGCCGGCGCAATATCGGAAAGAAAACCAGCATGTCCGAGATGAACTGGCCGTGAAATAAGAAAAGGATACAGCAAGGCGACGTTAGTCGCTGCTGTATCCTTTTTCATCATTAATTGATCGTTATTTTATCGAGATTACCTGCTGTAATGAAGCTGCCGCCCATCGTAGTCGCATCATCGGCATCGATCTGAATCTTAATCGTGCCTTGAACCGCTGCACTCACCGTTACCGTACTGAACGTATTCCAGCTTCCGGTAGTCGGTAGTACGATTTGCGCCACATCTACACCATTCACGTAGAGGCTTGCACGTCCTGTAATCGTCGAGCCGTTGGCATAACGCACAGTCAGACTGCTTCCGCTCGCTGCTCCGCTGAATGTCAACGAACCGCCTTGGTAGAAGCTGCCGACGATCTGTCCGCCGGATGCAACGCTGTTCGTGTAGATTGCAGCTCCACCGACAAGTGCAGCTGCCTCTGCCTCGAAGCTTGTTTGACCTCCGCCGCCTCCGCCCGTGCCGGAAACCGTGATTTTATCGATATTGCCTGCTGTTGTGAAGCTTCCGCCCATTGTCGCCGCATCATCGGCATCAATCTGAAGTTTAACCGTTCCGCTTACGGCAACATTTATCGTTACCGTGCCGAACGTATCCCAGCTTCCTGTCGGCGGCAATGTTACTTGCGCTACATCCGTGCCTCCTACATACAAGCTTGCCTTCCCTTGAACCGTCGAGCCGTTCGCATAACGAATTTGCACGGAACTGCCTGACACGACATTAGCAAAGCTGATTGCCCCTCCCTGATAGAACGAGCCGGCAATTGATCCACCTGAAGCATAGCTGTTCGTATAGGTTGCTACTCCACCGGTCAATGTTGCACTTTCTGCTTCATAATTGCCTGAAGGTGCTGCTGGAGAGGAGTAAGCCTTCCAAGTTGCCGCTAAATCGACCGGCCTTAGAAAATGATAGTTTCGGCCGCCGGCATTGTTAAGCATGATTGCCTTCGCTAGTGCAGCATCCTCCGAAGGGTCCCCCGAGTGACCGCCGTCTCCAACCGAAACAACGACAAACGCAGGCGTTCCTGCAGCAGTTTGATCGGCTACGTATTTGGCAGCATTGGCGATCTCTTGCGGTGTTGCAGTGGATTGCGTGGAGCCGCTAATCGTTGTATTCGGAATCTGACCAATGGAAGACCAAGAAACAGGATTTCCGTTCGTTCCCCCTTGGTAGCCGCGAATGGAGAAGTAAGGATTAATAGTAGTAATGAGGCTATTCGACGCTGCCGAAGTATCAAAATAGTTCATGGTTCTAAACAGCCCATTGGAATTGCTTATATAATCCTTATACGCAGTTGTGAATGCCGTTTCGCCTGCTGCCGTATTTGGCGCGCTTCCATCGTTATAATTGGCGATAAGCTCATAGTTGTTGGCGTAATTGTTCGCCGACAGCCACTGCAGCTTCTTCGGATACAGATCAAGCAGCATCGGCGGCAAGGACCAGCCCATCGGAACTTGACCTTTATACGGTGAATTACGCTAGTAGTTATGGTGATTATACTCCGCAATACTCAGGTTGTCGCCATCGGTGACATAGAAGGCAACGTAGACACCGTTATTGTCGATTGTCGATGCTGCGGGAGCAGTTGGTGCCGTAAACGTCGCAGGATCAGATGCGTACGAGCTATGGACGGAGTAATTCGCACCATCTAGGAAGGTGAAGAAATAACCGCGATCCTCGATTTCCTGCAGCTCCGAAGTCTCACCATTAATCTCGCCGAGCACCGGTATGCCTGCAGGGTAGTTCGTTGTATTCAGCAAGCTTGCGACCTCAGCCCTCTCATTGGTTTTGTTCGCGTCAAGGCTGTAGATAAACGCTTTGCTCGCCACATAATAGTCGAAGGTCATCGGTACAAGCGCCGGGCTGCCGCCCCAATACTTAAAGCCATGCTTAGCGACGAATGCTTTTGTCGTATTCGCATTAAAGTAGTTCGCTTTGGCCCAGCGGAATGCGTCGATTTCATTCGCAAAGCCGCGTGTGTCCGCAAGCGAGGTATACGTCTTGCTCTCTGTCGTAGACAAATAGCTCTGTATGGCCGAAGACAACGGAATCGCATCGGTTTGCGCTGCAGCCGTGATCGCCGCCATTACGGCGCTGTCATTTACTGTCGTGGACAAGCTTGGGTACAATACACTTCCTTTAATATAAGAAGCGTAATTTTGCACCAAGTAGCTGAGTACCGGGAAACGCTTGGATTGATTCAGTGTCGGGTATGTTTTCGTACCGGGTACGAGCCCATCGTCGAGCGCCCACTGATCTGTCGCAGGAGGATTCCAGATGCCCGTCCATTTCTGCGGCGCGTTTACCAAGTAAATTTTCGTACTGCTCGTACGATTGACGATCCCCTGAATCGTCGTGATTGCCAGCAGCGCCTCTGTGGATTCCCACGAATGCTCGCTTTTGTCCTTCGTAATGTCCAGAACAATAACAGCCGATGTCGCTGGCATTTTGGGCAGCTTCGGTGTGTAGCCGGCGGCTTCTGCTTTCGAGCCTTGATCTACAGTAAGACTGAAACCAAACAAGGTGAACACCATGGAGCAGGCTAACATGATAAGCGTCATTTTCTTCTTCATTGTTATTCTCCTTTGTGATTCGGTTAGTTGGTCCTTTCTTCTAATGCCAATTTACCTTCAAGCCTCTCCCTTCTGCCAGTGCTGGAATGAGCAATATTGTATGCGCTTACATATTCACATCATAATTTTACAGCCCCTTCGGAGCAACTCTGTTTTCCATAGATTCATCATATTTTCGAAGCTTGGAGACTACGAATTACACGGTTTATAGCGATGGCTGCACAAAAAAGTCGAGAAAGTCTCAGGGACTCTCTCGACACATGACACGACTCGACTCGTTAACCTATTCCGATAAGAACCAGCGTCACAATACAGAGCAGCACATTGACAAACATCACGATAAGCTGCGTTGGTTTTCGCTTAACCGCTGCAATGAATGCAGTGAGCGAATCGTTCCGGAGATTCTGTTCGAGGTAGTTTTTGCATGAAATTTGAAAAATCCCCGCAACCGTCAAACTGTTAGCCCGCATGATTAGCCATAATCCCGGATTCCAAGCTCCGAGCACAATCAGCATGGGGGCAATAAGCACCGCAATATGGTAGAACCCGATCTGCTGCTTGAAATTATAGATGACAAAGTTCCAATTCCATAGTGTGTAGGCAATCGCCCAATAGATCATGGCCTCGTTTGTCGTGACGTAATACGTTCCGAGCCACTCTCCTTGAAGAACAAAGGATGAAGCGATCAAAGCTATGCCTGAGATAACGTTGTAATAACTGCGATTCTTGTAATCGGTCAATGTCGCTTCCAAAATATTGATGCGCAGCAACCATACAATGGTTGGGACAAGCCAATTATCCGGGAAGAAACCCAAGAAGGTCACCACTACCAAAATTCGGCCGATCAGCAGGGTGGAAAGTTTGATCTTTTCAAAAAAATCAGCCTTCAAGGCCAATAAAATAACGATCGGAACGACGACATTAATGATGCCATTCCCATAAAGCGGTAAGAATGCGGTAATGACCGTTCCACCGATAATTACAGCAAGAATGATCTCAAACAGAATGGATTGTGGAAGCTGTGCCGGCTTCATCGACATCGGAATTCCTCGCAGTTCATATATGTTGGGAAGCTATTCGATTGATATCATCGCTTTCAATGAACGGAGTAGCATAACCCCGCTGCGAGACGACAATCATGGCGCGTCCGACTTTATCCGATGATGTCATGGCGCTCTTGAACCCTCTCTCCAGCAGCGGATAGAACGGTCTCATCAGGATGTAGATCGCTTGATAAAGCTTGGTCTTCGACCTCACGCCATGCCGAGGTATAATCCCGCCCGGCCGGAACATATAAGCCGCTTTAAACGGCAGCCTCAGCAGCTCGTTCTCCGTTCTGCCCTTAACACGAGCCCACATACTGCGGCCTTTCTCCGTACTGTCCGTACCTCTGCCCGTCACATAGATAAACGTCATCTGCGGATTCAATCGCGCCAATGTCTTCGCCACGCTGAGCGTCAGATCATAGGTAATCGCCGTATAACGCTCCTCGCTCATTCCCGCAGACGATATGCCAAGACAGAAGAAACAAGCGTCAAAGCCCGTTAATTGCTTCTCGACTGCAGAGAGGTCGAGTAGATTCGCCTGCTGGATCTCGATCAGCTTGTCATGCATCTGACCGGTCACATTCCGTCCAACTGAGGTGACCGCCGTAACTTGTGGATCTACGAGACACTCACGAAGAGCGCTTTGCCCTACCATGCCCGTTGCACCGAATAGCAGTACTTTCAATATGAAATCCCCCTCTCGTTACTTCACCTTGGTATCTACCAACGATAGCAAATTTAACGGTCGCTGAACAGTAGATTGCTAGGATGATCGTGTCGATCGTCAAGATTGCGCGACATAAGCAAAAGCTGAGCAGGTTTCCCTGCCCAGCTTATTATGCCCCTTCGATCTCGATCTCTTCAACGACTCTGATATCAGGATTATAGAAGAACAGCTTCTTATCCAAAATATGCACATAATAGACTTTATCATCGCTAAGCTTCAGTGTGGTATGATCCAGCAGATTCAGCCGATATAGTTTCTTGCCGTATTCACTATAGTTGCTAAAATAGAGCCGATTACCTTGAATATTAATATTGCGCGCATCCAGATCAGAAATTTTCGTTAATGCCGTACCGTCTGTGTGCATCGTATACAACTTCCCTTTGAAATTGAAATACAGCGATTGTCCCTTCACTTCGACCCATGTGATGTAATCCCCCGTGAGCAGCTTCTTCTTATTGCGCCCGTCCGCGTCCATCACGAATAACTTCTGCGCTTCGATCGTATAGTAAATTTTCCCGTTCATCACCGCGATGCTGGATACCTGATATTTCTCGAGCAGCTCTATTGATGTTCCGTCCAGCTTCATCCGATAGAGCGGCTTATACATATAGGTGCCCTGCGTATAGTAGATCCAATCTCCGACTACGGATACCAGATTTGCCCCCAGCCCAAAATCATGCACAAGCGTCCGGTTCGCCCCATCGATATCACACTTGAAGAGCTTGTTGTCGCTTGTGTAGTACAATTGCTTGCCAACGAGATTCAAAGCCCCAATATACTTGTCGTCACTGACCAGCTGATTCTCCGAGCTGTCATATTTCTCTTTATATAGCCTTCCGCTATCATTCTGATTGTTGTAATAGATCCATTCTAAGTCACTCACATACCAGCCGCCGTTATTGAGATTGCCGATAGAATTGCCATAGATAGGCTCCGAAATAGCTGTGTGGATGTGAACTTGATGGTTCTCGTAAAGGACTGTGGCCCCGAACACCTCCGAGAGAACACGAAGTGGCACGAGCGTTCGGCTATCCATTAACTTAGGCGCTGCCTGAAGCTCGAGCTGCTTGTCATCAATCGTTATCTTCTTGGAACCAATCTTCATGCTGATCGTTGTGGTTCCTTTCGTGACGATTACTTCATTGTTGCTCCAGCCTGCAATTTGGCCGCCAAGCTCATCCACGACAAAACGAAGCGGGACAAATACGGTTCCATGATCAATCATTGGTTTGGTATCAAACGTTATGCTGCGATCGTTTACCGTAACTGTGATGGCAGTAGCAGCAGCTTGCGCCTCGGCTGCTGCTGCGAAGCTGCTCCCCGAGCTTATGAGGCATGTGCATGCCAGCGTACCGATCAACCATTTCTTCATGATTCGAACACCTCGTCTACTGGAATGAATAGGGAGAAACAGCGACCCTTTCCTTTCTAGACGAAGCCCCGAATAGATTGTTGCATAAAAAAGCTGTCCCAAAAGTCATAAGTTGCACTTTTGAGACAGCCTTCGCTAGCTTCCTATAAGGTAAACTCTTTGTCGCCTGCATAAACTTTCACGCCTGAAGCATCGCCGTACAGCACCTTCACGTCGACCTCATACTCGCCATCAGTTTGCTTCTGGCTGTAAGTTCCCCACGCACGTCCGGTGCTCCAGAAGCCGGTATAATTCTCCTCGTTAATTACCGGCTTAAACTTCATTTCACCGCGAGCCATATCGAATTCGAAGCCGCTAAGCGCGATCAGAAGTCCCCAGCTGGACAACGACCTTGCATAATGATGGCCGCACTCGACCTCATTCCAAGGGCTGCGGCGGAATCCGTCTTGACGGTCGCGTACCGCTTTTACAATCGTAAGCCCTTCTTCAATAAAGCCTTCATAGATCAAATGCGTAGCCACGTGGTACTCGATACCGGTCCACACCTCATCGGAATACACGAATGGCAGCTTCGGACGGCCGCCTTCCGGCCAAGAGCACAGCACTAAGCCCTTCTCATCATTAAGCGTGTACGTCCGCTGGCAGTTGACATGGTTGTAGAAATCCTCTTTGAAATTATGCTTGAACACCGCATGGATCGCGCTCTGCACACGTTCCTTCGGAAGCAGATAACCCAGCCCGTACAGATGTGCAAGCTGCTGGCCGAGCAGCTGATCCGACAAACAACCAATCCCATGCTGATACTTATGTGCATCCACGTCTTCCAGACGCTGCACATAGTACTCGCCGTTCCAAGTCAGCTCATCAAGTCGCTTGGAGCTCGTTTCGAATGCAGCCGCATACTTCTTCGCAGTTTCCTCTTCGCCGAGATAAGCAGCCATTTCAGCCCCTGCGCGAAGCGCGCCTAAGAAGAATACGCCGGTAAGCGGGTTCGGTCCATAGAATTCGATATCATAGGTGTTATGCTGCACGCCATCAAACACGAGGTCGCCATCCGTATCCCAGTGCAGCGGCGCATAATTCAACGTCTTCTGAATCGAAGGCCACAGCTCACGGAGGAAATCATCGTCGCCTGTCAGCTTCCATTCGCGATAGGCGCGCATGATCGTGCCCATCTGGCCGTCGGCTGCGGCAGGCGCAGAAGTTCCTTGCCACGTCCACTCGGACTGGAACATCTTGAATGCACGGAAATTCATTTTGCCGTCTTCTTCGACTTCGGTCAGAAACTCTGTTCTACGCATGCTCTGCTCAAGCTCTGGGAAGAGGAAGGCAAGCGTTTGCGCGTAGTTCCATACATGCGTGCAGCTTCCGTCGCAGCAGCCTTGATGATCGAAACACCCCTCGTAGCCGAAGAACCGTCCGTCAATAAACCGGAAGCAGGTCGGGCTGCGGAGCACCGTGATGTTGCTCGATAGTGCGTCGAGTACATGCGATGGTAGCGTGGACTCGAACAGCGCACTGTGGAACAGCTTCGTTTCTTGCGTCAGTCGAGTTTGATTGCTCACCAGATAAGAGGCTGCAGACCAAGCGCTATCGAACAAGCCGGCGTAGTAATTCTGCGTAATTTGCCGTCCTTCTTCCTTCACGCATATATGATCATTCCAGCCATTGACGCGGTTTGGAAAATGCCATGCAAGCACGAATCCAAACGTCTTCGTCTCGCCAGGCGCCAACGTCTCGCATACGCCAAGGGAGCCGGTATCCGTCCGGTTCTTCTCGGAAGGCGTATCGTAGCCAAGATCATTAAGCTGACCATCTTGGACAAAATCATCCCAGAACTCCTGCAGAAAATCATACCAGCCGCCGCGAAACCATGCGCGTTTATGAGTTACCTTCGGATTCGTCGTTACCATTGAAAGGCTGCCGTAGTTTAGCTCCCCATCACCAAATGCATGCGATGTGAAGTTCAAGCCGGTGAATCCGTTATCTTCACGGAACTCGTTGAAATTCCCGCCGGTATTCCGTACATCCAAGTTACCGAATGAGTCATAATTAATGCCGCCAATTGGATTCATCAGCGAGCCTGCAATCGTAACATCAACTGTTTTATCCGATGTATTGGTGACTGTGTACGTCATATACGCGCCTGGAATGCTGGAATCGTTCGTATTCAGCGGAATAAACGGCGTGAAGGCTTCAAGCGAAACTTGTACAGGCAGCTCCTTATCTTCAAAATCCACCCAAACGAGCGGATACTCACCGCGCATCGTTGATTTCTCAAGACGAGGAAGCCCGGCGCCTGTAATCGGATGGTAGCCATGCGAGCGGCTGTGAGGCAGCGGCAGTCTCGACTCCAGCACTTTCGCGACAGGTGCTTCGCCTTCTTGCTTCGCCCAGATGGAGAAATACGTATTTGGCAGCAGATCGCCTTTGCCCGGGCGATTGAAAATCTCCCAATCTCTAAACTCGCCGCGGCTGCCGATCGAGATATTACCCGTTCCGATGCCGCCCAGCAGAAAAGCCGCTTCCTTCGCTTCCTCCGAGTACGTGCGCTGCCCTGATGAATCGAATAATTGCGCTTTCGAATAAACCATTTGTCGATCGCTCCTTGTAGGCTCGTTTATGGTTCCGCTATAAGTGCTGTGTTGTTCGCAAGATGGAATTGACTATTCATTTGGCATGCACGGCATTACCGTGCACGTGAACGATTCTAATTGTATCAGCCATGTATATTTTTGTAAACGCTATTATTGGTGGGTTACACCTTAAATTTTCGCGCACCGTGCACATGAACGGATTGACCGGAGCCCTCATTTTATACTACGATTATCGCAAAACTATGAATCCAAAGTCGGGAGCTGCCGGAAGCTGATGAAAGTGACAAGCAAACAAATCGCGGAGCTGTGCGGAGTAACTCGGGGTACGGTCGATCGTGCGCTAAATAACCGTCCCGGCATCAATGAAGCTACTCGCGAGAAGATTATGAAGGTTGCCGGCGAACTGGGGTACCGACCGCATTTTCTGGCTCAAAGCTTGGTCAAAGGAGAAACGAAGACGCTTGGCATCGTGCTCTTCGACGTGTATAACCGCATCTTCTCGCAGCTGTTCCACTCTTTCGAAGCGGAAGCAAGAAGACACGGTTATTTCGTCTATCTTGTGCTGACCAACAAGGACAAAGCGCTTGAAATGGAATATATCAACAATTTACTGGACCGCAAGGTCGATGGCATTGCGCTGTCACCCGTTAATATGGGCACGACGTTCGATACGTTCTTGAAGCAATCCGGCGTTCCGATCGTCACGTTCGCCAATCGGGTATCGACTAAGGTGCCTTTCGTCTGGATCGATGACAAACAAGCGATGAAGACTGCTGTTCACCATATCGGCTCCAAAGGCTATAAGCGTATTCTGTACGTAAGTCCGCCGCTGCGTTATAAGGGCAAGAGCAATATCTACGTTCCGGAGCAGCGTCTTAAAGGCTTTCTCGAAGCCTGTGCCGAGCTGCCGGATATCCGTTATACCGTAATTACGGACTATGATTACATGGAAAGCATGCTTCAGCTACTATCGGAATCTGATGAGAAGCCCGCAATTCTATGCAGCAGCGATGTCTACGCCCTTGACATGATGCGGTTTCTGAAGGCGAATCATATCCGGGTACCGGAGCAGGCAGGAATCATGGGCTTCGATAATATCGATATTCTTCACTATGTGGATCCTGCGCTGACTACGATTGATTTTCACGTCGACGAGATCGGGCGCAAAGCCGCTGAACAATTAATCGCCAGCATCCAAGGCCGGGACATTCCTCAGCGTACGAATGTAGCTTACTCTATCATCGAACGAGATTCGCTTTAGCTATTGTCAGGGACGGGGTGAATTTGGTCTTCTTGCCAGGCTGTCGCTCATACTTATAGGGGATGTACTCAGGATAAAGTATAGGAGGAATCGCGTTCATGACTAATCCTACCCCGGACGATAGGAAGCCTTTTGTTATTCCGCAGCCGATCAGAAGCGATGGCGCAGGCGGTCTCGACTTAGGACCGCGCGATATTATGAGAGATATGGAGAATCCGAATATGCTTGTACCTCCTGCAACGGATGCAGGCTTAGTGCCGAATTTGAAAATGTCGTTCTCCGATACCCATATGCAGCTCAATCATGGCGGTTGGTCGCGTGAAATTACCGTGCGTGATCTGCCAATTGCAACAACACTTGCCGGCGTGAATATGGCCCTGACACCGGGTGGCGTTCGCGAGCTGCATTGGCATCAACAAGCGGAATGGTCCTATATGATACGGGGCTGCGCGCGCATTACGTCCATGGACTGGCAGGGGCGAAATTTCATTGCTGATGTCGGTCCGGGAGACCTGTGGTATTTTCCGGCGGGTCTGCCGCATTCCATTCAAGGATTAGAGGAAGGCTGCGAATTTCTGCTCGTCTTCGATGACGGGAGCTTCTCGGATTTGAACACCTTGACCATTTCCGACTGGTTCGCTCATACGCCCAAAGACGTGTTGTCCGCCAACTTCGGCGTACCGCAAAGTGCATTTGACGCCATTCCAGACGAACAGGTTTACATTTATCAAGATAATATTCCAGGTCCTATTGCGGATCAGGCCGTTCAATCCCCATACGGCACCGTGCCGCTAACCTTCAAGCACAGCTTACTCGCCCAGACGCCGGTCAAATCATCAGGTGGTAATGTCAGAATCGTGGACTCCACCAACTTCCCAATATCACGAACCGTAGCTGCGGCACTCGTTGAAATTGAACCCGGCGGCATGCGGGAGCTGCACTGGCATCCCAACAATGATGAGTGGCAATATTATTTGACCGGTCAAGGAAGAATGACCGTGTTTGCCGGGAACGGTACAGCGCGGACCTTTGATTACAGAGCCGGCGACGTCGGTTATGTTCCTTTCGCGAACGGCCATTACATTCAGAATACAGGCAGCAACTCCCTCTGGTTTCTTGAAATATTCAAGAGCGATCGGTTCGAAGATATTTCGCTCAATCAATGGATGGCACTTACGCCTCGAAGCCTCGTTGGGAGCAATCTGAATGTCGGTCCTACGGTGCTGGACGCGCTGCGCAAAGAAGAGCAAGCTGTCGTCAAATTTCCGGGCTTCACTTATTACCCGAAGTAAGGCTCGCGCCGCCTCCGGAACGTCTTGGCTGAAACTGACTATAATTCTTCTTCCTGCTTCTTTCGCTTCTTTAAGCTGTAATTGAACAACATCCGAAGCAGCGGCGGAACGGCGAAGAAAATAAAAAAGGTGCGAAACAGCTGATAACCCGCCACTATCGACAGATCCGCCTGAATTTCATGCGCGATGATGCCCATCTGATCCATGCCTCCCGGTGCGAGACTGAGCAGTGCTGTAGGCATGGAAATCGGATGAAGCTTCGTCAGTACGAATCCGAATGCAGAGGCGCCTAGAATCAGCAGCATCCCGCTTCCAAGCGCAAGCGAAATCGTCCGAAGCTTATTCGGCAGCTGTTGCGGTTTCAGGAGGAGACCTACATAAGTTCCGATCATGAATTGAGCTGCATCAATGAGGAGTGAGGGCAGCGCCGGACCATGTAATCCGCTGAGCTGTAGAATCGACGTTCCCAGAGCCGGTCCGAGCAAATAGGCGGTAGGAAAGTTCACCCTATTGCCTAGAACAGCGCAAGCCACGCTTACCGGAGCGAAGAGGAGAATGTTCGGAAACAATCCGCTCCAATCAGCAGCAGCTGCGGCTGCTATAGACTGCGATACTGCCGCTGCTCCATCCGTATGCGCTTGGCCGAAGATCGGATTAAATATGAGAAGCGGCACGCAAATAATGATCATCATCAGCCGGATGACCTGCGTCACGGTTACGACCGTCAGATTAACCCCTTCTGTCTCTTCCGCAAGCGCAAGGACCTGTGTTAACCCCCCCGGCACGCTGCCTAGCAGCGCTGTTTTGAAATCCGTATGCGATAGTTTCGAGACGAGATACGCGATTCCCGTACAAAATAGTAATAATAACACGATCATCAGCGTCATGGACGGCAGCTGATAGGACATCTCCCTCAGCGCTTCCGCTGTCATCGACAGACCGATCGTATACCCAACGATGATCATGCCGGCATTTCGCGCTTGCATCGGCCATTTATAGGTTCTGCCTAGCAGATTTGTTCCAAGCAACACCGCAATCATCGGTCCGAGCAGCCACGGAATCGGGGCATGCATCAGCTTAAATGCAAATCCTCCAATCAGTGCCGTCAGCAGCGCACTCCACATTAACTAACACCTTCCTGCTTCTATAACATCTACTTACCATACAACGAGTACATCTATTACGCAAAAAAACGCCCCTTAAGGCGTGTTCGACCACTTTGAAGACGATGCATTCTTTAAAACGGAAACACCTTCTTGCCGCTGCCGTCATAACATATCCCATGCCAAATGCCTATTTAACCTAAGAAAGTAGGGAGAGCTATGACGGTTTCATACATGGACTACACATCCCCGTCTGTCCAATTCACCTATAATCTCAATAACAATACCACGTTTAGAAAAGATGGCCGCAACTACATCAATACGTTATCCAATCAACAGTTGAATACGCTCGTCGATGTATCGCTTCTGGACATCTTCATGAGCAAAGGAAATGTCATCGAGCCCCACTATCATCAGAATGCGGCAGAACTCGTTTATCTGATCTCCGGTGCGATGGTTGTCTCGTTAATCAATCCTTTTACGAATGAGCTGCTCAACTTCCCTATCAGCCAACCGGGACAGGTGGTCAATGTTCCGCAGGGATGGTGGCATTACGAAGTCGCAACGATGGATAATACCCATGTATTAGCCATATTCGACGCACCGGTACCTCAGTTCATTGGGGGATCTGATCTGCTGAGACTGACTCCGGCGAATGTGCTCGCACATACCTATTGTCTTAACGAAGCCATGGTGAAGGAAACGCTGGCGCCAATTACGCAAACCGTACTTATTGGCCCGCCGGCTGATTGCAACAAAACAGGACAAATGGTGCAAGGCGTGGCAGCGGCGGCACCTAGTATTCCTGTACCTGTAACCGGCTATACCGGTCCGAAGCGCTCCGTCATCGGAAATGGCTGGTATCAGTATTAATTAGAATTGAACAACAGGCGAGGCAAGCAGAACGGCAGCGATAAAAATAAGCTGGAGCAGCGTCCGCAGCGCAAGTCCCGGCACGGGTCTGCCGCCGATCGTAAGCTTCTCCCTTGCCGCGCGTACATTCGCCGGGAACATAGCCACGAAGAGGAGCGCTAAGCAAACGGATGCGGCAGGAGCGACGAACGGAATGAGAATAGCTGCCGCTCCTGCAAGCTCCAGCCATCCGGTTGCAGTCACGAGCCATTCTCGTTTCCGGAACGACGGTGGGACCATCCGAATCAGATCCGGCCGCCTGCTCCCCCAGTGAGCGGACGCAGTCAGCAGCAGCATAAGGGCAACCGCTGCTTGAAGCGGCGTCTGCCAGCCGTCAAAGTAGGACAAGCCTACCCATCCCAAGCAACGAAACAAGAACCATGAACCTGCCAATACGATAAAAGGTGCCATAATACACATTCCTCCTAGTTATTAATTAGTAGGTTTAAGCATGCCGGCAATAAACTGAATGAAATGTTCGGCATTGAAATGACCGCTCACGATGGAGAATGAAGAGCGGACTCGCAGTCCAAACGAGAGTAAGACGAACAGCTCTGCCGTACGATCCGCATCGATGGCTTCCGGGATTACGCCATGCTGCTGCCCGGCGGTAATCCAACTGCGAGACAGCTGAACAGACCGTTCATAGAATTGATTCAGTGCCTCGGCTACAGCCTGCTCTTCCTCCTTGCCAAGCAAATAAACAAATACTTTGTTTGTAACGTCATCCTGTTCTTCCAAACTGTTTAAGCGACCGGCAATACTCCCCATCGGACCTTCAAACTCGCCGCCTTTTCTACCCACCTCGCTCATAAATCGGTTGTTCGTTTCCTCAAGCCGTTCGAGCAGCACCCAGGCAAACAATTCATCCTTGCTCTTCACATAATGAAAGATGGCCCCCTTCGATAGTCCCGACCGTTCCATGATGTCCTTCAACGTTAACGATGAGCAGCCCTTCTCTCGAACAAGGGATTTAGTCGCCTCCAGCAATAAGCGAATGGTTTGCTCCCTGCGTTCCTCTTGCTTCATATTGGATACCTCCATGTTGGTGTATGGTTTGTGCATTTCCATTTGTTGGCTGTTGCTCTTATTATATAAACCGACCATCGGTTTGTAAATAGGGTAAAAGCAGAGACCAAACATTTTTTTTATAATGCCTGGCCTCACCGCTCGATTCTCTACCCAATCGTCACATATTCCCTCTTGCTGCCATTCACTTCAATCGTACAATCCGCATCGCTAATGATCTCGACTACACGGTTCCCTTCCAAGCGAATGCCAACGAGAACGCCATCTGCAATTGCAATCGTATTCCCTCTAAAGGTAAAGCTGCAGTTGATTCGCGCTCCCCATCGTCCTGTCATAGAGAGGACAGCATTTTCACCATCGTAAGATACTTTGCTGAGTAGATCCGGAGGAAGATCCAGCTCACGTGCATGCGTAAGCGTAGCCAATAACGTTTCAAAATACGACGTGAGCGGCATCTCAAACGAGAAGTATTCCACATTCAATTTGCTGACTCCTATGATGTCACCATCGTGAACCAGCGTCGTTTCGCCATCTAACGGCGTTAGCGGGAAGACTTTCATGTCGATTTTGGTTTTGGCGAACCAAATATCCCATTCGACGTATTCATAATCGCCGTTATAGAGCCTGCCAGCGAATGGGCTCCCGCTCTGAGCGCCGGTTAACTGTTCGAATTCGCTGCGAATGTCGCGGCCCTCCACTGTACACTGTGCCGGCGGACCGATGAAGATCACTCTTCTGCCCGTTGCGGCATAACCTTGAATCGATTCCCATGCAGCCTCCGGCATCATGGTCGGCCATAGCACAATTAAGGCATCATACCGCTCCAAATCGGCTTCGCTCGTCGGAATCAAATCGATTTCGTAATGTTCTTGCATCATTTTATCGAGAACTGCCTTCATACTAAGCCTGTGGTAATGCATGTACTCATTGTTGAAGAACGCAACGGATTCCCACACATACATCATCGCAAGCTTCGGTCTGCTGATTGCCTTTCCAATAAACTGCTGGAAGGTTTTCTGCCGTTCAAGGCAAACCTTCGTATCCTCCCAAGTACTGTGATCGGGATATCCGGGGCCATAAGGACCGACGTATCCGTACGCATGACCGACCCATCTCACATTGCGCACAGCCAGCAGGCGCTGGTAATAGTCCAGTTTCTCCTTCGTCGTATTTCGATCCCAGCACATATTGTAGGCTTTTCCACTCGAAGAATATTTGGCAAGCGACTCAGCAAGCATCGTCATGGACACCATCGTTCGCTCGGCATCAAATTGCGCATCTACAAACCCGCCGCTCAAGTTATCCGTCAGTCTGAAATAATCGATATTTCCTGCCCATAAATCCCCTGAATTGCCTTCTCCCCACCATGTGCTGTGGAAGCCGCCGAACAGGTTGTCGCCGAAACGCTCCGTGTAGCGATCTTTGACATATTTCTGCAAGCCGTACGTGAGGTCGATCGTCAGTTGATAGTAATCGTATCGTACGTTTCCCGCACAAGCATCGATCGCTTCATTCTTCAGCAGGTAGATCCGGTCCAGCAAATCATAGCCGTATTTGGCTTCAAACGCGGCAAGAAAATGACCCCCGACAAAATAAACATCCTCGCTCGATCTGCTGCCCGCTCCGAATTCATCGATGGCATAACCGTCCTGCGGCAAGCCTTCATACTGCTCCAAGAACGAATCTACCGATTTGTGCATCCCGCTATATGCAAAATCCATATAATCCGTATCATACCTTGCGTATACTAGAATTTCTCCGTCCTGCTCACAAGTACCGGCGAGTGTTGTCTCGATGTTCATGTCGATGGTGAATGTAATCTGGTCCGTAATGTCGAAGGCTTCGACGATGCGACCGCTTTCATCTCTGATGATGTGAAACGCTTTGGCAACCCCTCGGACTCTGGGATCGGTATTCACGAATCCGACATTATGCACGCGTTTAATGGCTATGGAAAACCGACTATCAATGACTTGACCGCTGTGCTCGACTGCCCAAGATTGGCGTGCTTCCGGATGCTCCTTGACTATGTTTGGCCCGAGCATTGGCATAATCATCAGAAATTGGAGGCCAAGCCGCGTGCATTCCTCTGAAACAACTTGAATCGCTGCCTTGCCCTGCGAATCATATTCATCATAGATATTGTTGCGAAACTCCACGCAAACCGTATCGAAGCCTTTCTCGTTAATATCCGAAACGGCCAGCCGAATGCGTTGATGATCCATTGTCATGCTGGTATCCAGCAATAACATAATCGGCGCTGAGTACATGTAACCTTCCCCTTCTCTCCTGCAGCACTTGCTGCTCCCGCGTTAACTAATGATTAGCAGTCCATCCTTCTCGAAGGGTGAACTGCCTATAAATTCATTGCTGTCGAGATGACCCGCTGTCGACGCTATTCGTTCTCCGTTCTCCGGACTCCACCAGATTACCGATTTCCCTTCCACTTCGAGCCCGGTTAAATCCAGACGAATCTCGCATTTCTCCGGCAAATAAACCAGCAGTAGACTGCCTGCTTCCGTGCATGCCACCGATACTGTACAAGAATGCGTACTGCGTAACCGCTCTGATGCTGGCCTGAGCTCGAACCATGGCAAAGCTGTCAGCAGCTGCATCATACGAACCAGATCTAAGGCACCGGGCAGCTCCATCGCATCTCTCCAGCTGTATGGTGATGGGGTTCCGTTCAGTGGAGCTTCACCGCTCTTCGCCCAGTTCCAAATCCAATAGGCACCATAAGTAATGCCCGTTGACGAACCCTCCAGCACGCTTCGCCAGCCGGCGCGCCGAACCCCGTATCGGTCGAAGCGCCGTTCACGTCCGCTCATGGGATGATGCTCGTAACATGGCTCGGCATTAAGCACCGGTTTAGGCGGCTGTTTATCCCATTCCTCACGAATCAGGCCCAGATTATAGTCCTGATTCAGCCCATGACCGCTTTGCACCATATTGAAATCAAGCCAGCTCGCATGATGGTACGTGTCGCCGGATTTATGCACCGGGTGGGTCGTGATCAGTCGTCCATACGGCTCGGCTTCCTTCATTGCCATGCCGACTTCGTTATAGAAGGCTGCGACCCCCTCACCTTTGAATTCATCGTCACCGCTGACGATCCATACGATATTCAACTCTTCCAGCTTCTCTATTAGAAAAGTTCCGTAGCGGATCGCCTGCTGCACCGTCATTCCCGGATGAACGGGGATCACATCAAGCCGTGAATTCGGTACATGCTCGAACCACAGCACGATCAGCGCAATTACCATCCCTTTGCCGTTGGCATACGCGATCATTTTCTTCAGCATGTCAAAATAATCAGCTTGAATAGCCTCATAATCCCAGTTGAAGATCCGACCATCCTCGCTCTCCTTTTTGAACAGAGCAAATGGTTGGCGGCCTTCTCGAAAAATCGGCTGATACGCATCATGCTGAGGAAGTGAGTTGAGCTGTAACACGTTAAAACCTTGCGCGGACCTGGCATCCACGTAGTCAACCCATTCCTCCCAGGTCGCTCGGCCCGGGCAAGCCCAAGCCGTATCCCCCAGCCAGAAAACCGGCTTTCCCTCCCCGTCTTGGAAGCTCCGCTGATCAGCCGCTACTTGCAAATACCCCTTAATTGCCACTGGCGTACATCTCCTCCTGCACGATATTCGCTGATTTCGCTAGCATGTAGACCTCTGGGTGGGCTTCTTGCGCGATATTCGCACGCAGGTCCTGCTCCTGCACCTCGCTTACCTATGCTGGAAGACTCTCAGCTGCCAGCAACATCACTATCAGGTTAGTTTGCGTGCTGAGAGTCGGTTTTTGCTACTCTCAGCATCATTTCGCCGGTGTTTGCGTGCTGAGAGTCGGATTTATCGACTCTCAGCATCATTTGGCCCGTGCTCGCAAGCTGAGAGTCGATCTACTGAATAACTAATTCCTCACGTTGCCCGACTTTCAAATCCACTTCCACCGTTGCCTTGCCCGCTGCTGCATCATATTGCACGCTCGCGCTCCTGCCCCCGATTGTGACGACGGGTTCTCGCTGCGCGATCAGCTTCAGTCTGCTCGTTCCCGCACCTTCCATCTGCGCGCGAATGACGCCGTCCACATAGGAGTAATTCGATAGCTCGATGCCGAATGCTTTTTGAATGGATACGGGGTAAGGGTTAGTTGCAACTCGGCGCACCGTTATCTTCGAAGCCGCCTCTACTTTCGCGCCGGTAACATCCACAGGCAGCTTATTAGTCGCTTCGAGCAGTTGACCATCCACTTCAATCGACTCCAAGAACGGACCCGAACCTATCATCGCGATATCTAGTCGTTGTTCACCATAATAGAGCCCCTCGAGCGTCATCTCTTCCCCGGCATACGGATGGAAGGTTAAGCCTCCCGCTTCCATGGAAACGCCGACCACGCCATGAATAGCCGCTTGATACCAGCCTCGCATGGAATAGGCATGCCATGTGCCATTCTCCGTATTCCAGCGGTCCACGTCCGGCTCAGCCGTATCGATATAACATGAGATGCCCTCCGGGCAAGTCAGCTTCCCGGTCCAATAGCTCACCCAACCAATCCATTGTTCAATCAGATCCGGGCGATTGCCGTCATTGACCAGCTGCATGAAGTACTCACCGGTCACCGGCCACCAGCAGTGCAGCTGATTAGCGTCCATATCAAAGGCATCCGACCAGACCGGAATTTCACGCAATCCCGCTTTGCAGACGATATGGTTCGCGAAGAATTCAAGAGCTCCCGCATTCACCTCGTCCATCAAATCACTTAAATAATGGCTCTCCCATTTGACCGCATTGGAGTTATACGAATTGCGCTTCTGCAGCGTCACCGAATCGATAGAGCTGACAACGAACTGCTTCTCTTCGTCATAGAACAGCGGTAGAAAGTTCTTCTCAATTCCGCTGAAGACGGCTTTCGCGCGCTCTTTGGTCTCCTGATCACCTACAAGCTCTGCCAGATATTCCATCGAACGAGCCGCACAATAGAAGATCGTGTTGTTCAGACTGCTAATATCGCTCGTACCCGTTTCTTGCATGAACGCCGGAAAATCCGGGAACAGTGAAGCCCCTTCGCAGAAGCCCATTCCTTGCACCTCGCGCGTCAGAATCAGGTTGAAGATCCGTTTTACAAAATCATAGCGGTCCAACACCTCTTGCTTATTCCCCGTTGTCGCATAATACTGCTGAAGCAGCGAAATATACATGCTCTGCGCCGGAAGGGCGCTGACACTGTTCAAAGTCATATCATGGCGGTAGCTGTGCGCAATGCCCCACTCCGCATCTGCCGTCTCCTCGTAGAAGCGAAGCATATCGCCGATAAACGATTGATCGCCCCAATATAGCGAGGCATAATTGCTCGTAATGCCGTCCCAGCCCCATACCCAGTACTGTTTGTTCTTCGCTTTAATGGCCCCGGGAACATCCGTAACTTTGCAGGATTCGTGATACAGTGGAATCAAACTCATAAAGTTATTCAATTCTTCATATGGACTGTTAAGAATCGGCGAACGCTCCCGAATACGTTCATAACGAGCAAATTGCTTCGATACGGATTCTTCGATACCATCTGACAGCTCATAGGCTTTATTCAGCAGCGCTTCCTTCTCACAATCAAAACTTATGATAAAGCTATAAGTCCGGTTAGGTTCCAACGGTTCGCTGCCAGTAAGAATGTACTTCGAGTTGAGCGGCCGTTTCGAATAGCCAATCGGAAAATCCGCGCCAATGCTAATAAATAGCGGAACCGGCTCCTCCCGGTCGTATTTACTCACATCCGGATTATTGATATTAATGTCATCGGGATGGCCAGCTTCCCTCTCCTTCTGTATTTCGAGGAAGGAACCGTGCAGCAGACTGGCTGCCTCATCATAAGACCATTCCTGCCACACACGGCTTGTGCCGCCGGCGCTGAACCGGAAATCCTGCGAATCAGCCGGGATTAAAGCAAAGTCTTTGTAGAACTCCATCTTGTATCGCAAAGAAAGCGGGAGCTCCTGAGGCGTAGTCACTTGAAATACGATTGACTCTTCTACGGCCATAATCCGATGTTGAAGCTTTACACCGTTAACCTCACACTCGGATTCGACGCCAAATGGCCATAGCTTGGAATTCGTATAGGGGAGCTTATGTGTCACACCGTCAAGTTCGACGAAATGTCTAAACCCATCCCATAACCGCTGCAGAAATATCGTGTTACATCCGCGGATGGCAAGCGGATTATGATAATTCACTTGAGTGACGGCATTCTCATTGATCTGAAAATTCATCCGACTGTCCGAGAACCATCTCGGCGATTCCGGGATGCCTTTCTCGCTTTCGATTACGCCTCTGTCTACGCTATAAGTCTTCATCTTGTCAGTTCTCCTCTTTAACTCGTCTTATGCTGAGAATCCAATCCTCTTGATCCGGTGTGAACGTTCGCCACATCATCCCGCTGCCGTAGCCGTGATACTGGAAGTCCTCGACCTCAACTGCATGCCATTCTCCCGTACGTGGATTCATCCATTGCCCCGCGTAGGTTTCACCGTCTTTTTTTGCACCCATAATCATAACTAGAACAGGTACCGCAGCTTGACCGCCTGTACAATAGATGATGTATTGCTCCCTCAGAATGGCAGCACAATACACATTGCTCTCAGCCACCGTACTCACCCACTCCGGATGGGGCTCAAGCTCCCACCAATTGACCGTTTCCATGAGATCCCGCACGTGCTTCATCTGTCCCGATCCGGGCAGGTTTAAATCCTCTTTCCACAAATCCGGTCTCATCCGATCCGTCCATTTATCCTTCTGCTCCCCGTTATATATGGACCAAATTCCATGTGCGCCATACGTCTGCCCGATACAGCCTTGCAGCAGCGGAACGTAAGTGGCGAACCGAATGTGTTTATCGTTAATGCGTACGCCGTCATCCAGCACACAGTTTGGATGATTCTCATACCAGGATTCGCTCATAATCGATGGTTTCGGCGGCTGCATCCGGTAATCGAGATAGGGCAGCATCTCCATAAAATTCTTAAATCCGAGCACATGCCCCACTTGAATGAGGTTGAAATCGTACCACTCTTCCCCATGGTAATGACGACTTCCGCTGTGCGGGGCAACGGAATGTACAGAGGTCGGATGCCCGTATGGATCGCAGCGATGAATTTCTTCTCCCAGCTCGCGCCAGCCTTCCACATCATCCGTGAACAGATACTCGCCTGCCGGGGACCACATCACGTTGAATGCAGCATAACGAGCAACTAGATAACGGAGATATCGCTTGCCGCCTTCCACCTTAATCCCTTGCAAATCCTGGCCCCACATGGCCATCAGACATGGCACGAATCCCATGTTCAGCATCAGGCGTATACGCAAATCCAGATGGCTGAAATAAGCCGGATTGATGAGCGTATACCGCTCCAGATATGGCGCTCCGCCTTCATTAAGAAAATACTCCGGGTCATACCTGACGTAGCTGCTCGTTTCTTCGCCGAATTGGTCTGCCGTCGGATGGCCGACAACCAGCTGAATGACATTGAAGCCTTTGTTTCTGCGATCTTCCAAGTAAGTCGGAAGCGCTTTCTTCAAGTCACAGCGCAGGGTATGCGCGGACCATAACGTATCTCCCAGCCAATAGAACGGTGTGCCGTCCCCATACTCGAACCATCTGCCCGATTCATGGATGCGCACGAAGCCTCTTCGATTCGGATTATGCTGAAGCTCCTCTTCTTGCCAAACGGAGGCCGTAACGAGGCCCGTACAACCGTGAAGCCCGGCATCCGCTTGATCGGAGCAACTCGTTGTATAATGCCATTCCCCAGCAGTAACCGGAGCAAAACGGACCTTCCACAAATTGCCCCCGTCCCAGAAGCCCGGAATCATCAGCAACTGTCCATCAGGACCGACAAACTCGGCACGCAGCTCCACTTCCAGGAAAGGATTATCATAGGTTTCTGCCGCTTTGAAAACCAGCTCTGCGCATTCCCATACTCTCGTGTCCACCTTGCGGTTCAAGCCCGTCACCTCCTCTTCAATATTACCCGCTTACTTACAAGTGCACCTTGTCGCCAACTCTATTCTAGTGCAAGCGCTATCACGGAAAATAGTGAATATACGGCTGACTTATGCTGCAATCTGGAAATGTGATTAAACAAAAAAACAGCCAACCGCATCAACGCGGCTGACTGTTTGGAAGCGACATCATTAGTTCGTAATGAGTACTCTGTCCGCTACTACCCACGTGAAGGAAGAGCTTGCGTTCTTCGTTCCGGTCACGCGAATCTTAACGGTATGGCTGCCGCTCGAGAGTGTAGGACTTGTGTAGATCAATGTATTTTTGAGCAGCGTCGCATTGTAGAGATCCACCGTCGTTTCAGTGCCACCGTCGATGGAAATCGCCGCCATACCCGAAGAGTTGTATTTCTGGCCATACACTTCTACCTTTGTTCCTGTGAAATCCACCTGATAGTAATCGTTCGTATTGCCGGAGTAATGCTCATCATCCAAATATGCGCCAGTGCTTGCACCTGAACCCCATGAGCCAACATACTCAAATTGGTTCTGACCTGTACCTGTGACGAAATCATTGACAGTCGTCGTGATCGTATACGCAGCGCTTGCTACGGACGAATCCGACATGCCGGACTTGACGGCAATCGCCTTCAGCGTCATGCTGGACGAAACGCTGACCGGACCGGTGTACAGCGTTGAAGAAGCTGTCGGCGTGCTGCCGTTCGTCGTGTAACGAATATCAGCGCCGGAGGTTGCGGTTGAAATCGAGACCGATTGTGTACCGCTATACGTGCCTGCTGCAAGACCAAATGTCGGTGTAGCCGCAGGTGTTGCTGAGGCTGTCACGACAATGCGGTCGGCAACAAGCCAGTAGCTCGACGAGCTGGCATTCTTCGTGCCCGTTACGCGAAGCTTCACGGTATGCGTGCCGCTCGTCAGTGTAGGACTGGTGTAAATAAGCGTATTCAGAAGAAGCGATGAATTGTAGAGGTCGATATTCGTTTCCGCTCCACCGTCAATCGAAACGGCGGCAATACCGGATGAATTATACTTCTGTGCGTATACTTCTACCTTCGTTCCTGTGAAATCGAATTGATAGTAGTCGTTCGTGTTCCCCGAATAGTGCTCATCATTCATGTACGCTCCTGTACTCGCGCCAGAACCCCACGATCCGACATACTCGAATTGGTTCTGCCCCGTACCTGTTACGGTATCGTTCACTGTAGTCGTACCAGGCAGGTTAATCGTATAGGCCGCGGTAGCAACTGCTGAATTCGTCATTCCCGACTTGATGCCAATCGCCTTCAAGGTCTGAGATGACGAGACGTTGACAGCACCTGTGTACAGTGTCGAAGAAGCTGTCGGCGTGCTTCCATCGGTTGTATACCGGATATCTGCTCCGGAAGTCGAACTCGAAATCGTAACCGACTGTGCAGAAGTGTACGTTCCCGCCGCAGGACTGAACGTCGGTGTTGCCACGGTTGAAACAGGAGCTACATATCCCGGAACCCAATCCGTGCCGCCGAACTCATAAGCCCCAATGTCTGGTGCAGTGCCAACATAACCGTCTGTTACGCCGGAGATGACTGCCCCGGTGTCCTTGGCCGGAGACGAAGTCGTGATGCGGTATTGCAATCCGCTAGTCCCGCTTCCGACAAACAGCGGATTAGTCGTTTGGAAGATCGAAGTCGTCGATGGATTGTAGTTGATGACATCATCGCGGAAAATATTATTTTTCATATTATCCGTTGCTTCGTTGGAGTAGGTCACATAGGATGCATAGCCTGACGTCGCCAGCGTGTTGTTGAATATCTTCTGAACATCGACAGCAGAAGTATGCTGGATATAAATATCCGCAACTACATTGTTCCAGAGGACATTATGATCGATCTGCGCCAGACCTGAGCCTTGGTCAAAATAAATACCGACTTGGATGCCTTCTCCCGTCGAAATAGCGGAGGAGTCATGGATCCAGTTGTGGTGGATACGCAAACCATCGGTAACATAGTCTCTGGAGGAGTAGATCGCTCCCATGTCCATATTCAGCATGCCGAAGTTGTACATATCGTTGTAGCCGACGTTAACGTTCTGGCTGTTCATGAAATCGATGCTCGCACGTCCGGTGCGATAGATGGTATTGTTCGTAATAGTCTGACCATTCGTGCCATCTACAGGCATAACTGCACTTGCGTATGTTCCCTCATAATCAATATCGTGGATCTTATTGTTATAAGCTGTCGTGTTCGAGCCAAGCGCAACACCGACACTGGAACTGTACGCAATTTCACTGTTCTGAATAATGCTGTTCGCACCCATCAAGCGAATTCCCGTACCTACCCCGGTTACCACTTGACCTGTATGCGTGTACGTGAGGTCAGAATCCGTAATCGTAACCCCATGATTGATATACTTCGCATTCAGTCCGTCAAGCGTAATGTTCGTGCTGCTCGTATTGGACGTAATGGAAGCCGCGAACAGTTTCAAATTCCGAATCGTAATATACGATCTGCCGCTCAGGTCAAACGCGTAGTTCCGTTTCTTGACTTCTACGTTCGTCGGACTTCCTCCGCCCGGCGCATACAGATAGAGCTGCGTGCCATCATAGAAAAATTCCTTCGCTACGTCAAGCGCTCCAAGACGTCCCGTTAAGTAGTAGAACTTGCGAAGTCTGTCATCTGCGCCGATGATGCCACCGGACACAGTCAGCTGCGTTCCCGTTTGTGCCGTGATGGAACGGGTTTGCGAGATAAACCAGCCGTTCACCCACATCGTGCCGCCTACCCAGCCGCCGCTGATGCTCGGAATGCCGGAGTCATTTACCGTTTGCGCCCCTGTTGTCGACCATGTACCGAGTGTGCCGTTGCGGAAATCATTACGGTTAAACAGATCGTTCGAGTCCGGCAGGTTCGGCCAGCGGGCTTCGATCATCATTTGCCCGTTCACGAACACTTGGTTCGCGAGCAGTGTTGTATTGTTCGTCATATTGGCATTGTAGCCGTTAGTCATTGTAATGGTTTTCTTGTAAATGCTGCCGCTGTGTACCGACCAGCCGCCATCTGCCGTATCGGCACCGCTTACCGTAACGTCCGCGCCGCCGTCCGGCTCATAAATAATCGGATTACCGGCGGAACCGGAATTCGTCGGTGTGATCGTCTCGCGATAGATACCGGTACGGATTTTAACGGTATCACCTGCTGTCGCAACGGTCGATGCTTTCTGAATGGTCGCAAAAGGTTGCGAGGATGAGCCCGGATTGCTGTCCGAAGCGCCGGTTCCGCCTACGTAAAAGGTGGCTCCTGCCGCCTCTACTTGCTGTGGAGGAGAAATAAAAGGAATGCTGATTGTTGCAGTCATTGCCAATAAGACCATTTTGCGAAGAAAGCTGCTGCTTTTCATTGAAAAGTTCATACGCACATAATCCCCCTCGAATGATGTTATGCTTCACTTGGCCTTCCATTGTAAAACTACCACATTACCGAACTCTCTCACATGCAGCGTACGGAAGCGCTTACTTCTTCTGGAATCTCGAAGAAAGCTGGTTCATTATTCACCCCCTTTAGGTGGAGTTAACTATAATGACGGGAGGGCAATAGTCTTACAAATACGACCACAGCCCTCCCGGTAAAACCTGTTATACAAGCTTGATAACTTAGTTATTCATTCTGCACAAATACGGACGCTTCCGAAAGCAATGTTCCGTCTTCACCTTTCACATACACTTTCACCGTGTAATGCTGCCCATTCTCGTTGAAAACCACTGACACTTGCTGCTCAGTCGTAATATCTTTTGTTACGGTTTTTATCGTTTTCTTGCCGTTTTTCTTTGTCAGCTCAAATACGATAATTTCATTACCAGAATGCTGTCCAACCGGTTTGACGGTCACTGCTGCCGTAAACCCTTTCTTACCAACTAAACTTCCGTTTATGATTTCAAACGGAATTGTCGGTTCCGGCTCAATAACTTCCTCACCTGCAATGCTGATATAGTCGATGTTGATGAGACCCGTATCGCCGGCATCCTTCTTAATGGCGATCGTGTTTTCTCCTTCGGCAAGTGTCAGCTTCACGGTTCGATTGCCCCATGTATCCCAGTTTCCGGTGCCGGAGAAATGCACTTGCTTCAGCTTCGTTCCGTTGACATATACAGACAACGTTCTGTCATCGTCGCCGTCAGCGTAACGGATCGTCACATCTTTGCTGCCTGCCGCAGCTGCATTAACCGTAAAGGTAAGGGATGGGTTATCTCCGTGGAAGCTGTCAACAAATCCGGTACCGGAATAACCGGGATGATCGGTGTTTTCTTTGACATTCCCACTAAATGCGGAAAGTTCCGCTTCATACTTCATGCCTGGTGCGTGTTCTTGATTCGCATCCAATGGAATGCTGATGTTATCGACGTTTACAGCACCCGTATCGCCTGCGTCGTATTTGTAGGTAATGGTATTCTCGCCTGCTTGCAGGACCAATTGCTCGGTTTTGTAACCCCAACCATCCCAGCCGCCGGTACCCATCAAGCTCGTTTGTTTGATTTTGACGCCATTAAGATAAACGCTGAGCGACCGAATATCGGAATCACCGTTGGCATAACGAAGCGTAACATCCTTCGTTACGGTCGCAAAGGTGTTCACGGTGAAGCTTACTGACGCTCCTTGACCGTTAAAGCTATCCACAAAGCCTGTTCCCGTATAATCGTCATGGTTGGTAGCTACAGCAGTACCGCCTTCAAGTAAAGCAGCCTCAGCTTCATAGACCACCCCTGGGTCCGGAGCCGATTCTGGAGTCGGTGCCGGCGGATCTGTCGGATCTGTAGGATCCGTTGGATCTTCCGGTGCAGGTACCGTTGTAGGCGTTGGCTCATCAATCGCTCCGCTGGTTGTAATGACTATTCGGTCAGCGGTCGTATAAGTGCCACCAGAGTTGTCATTCTTCTTACCGGTAATTCTCACTTTCACCGTATGCTGCTCAAGCGGTAAGCCCGGGCTTGTGTACAACAGCGTATTGGCACTGCGAGAAACATTATACAAGTCAACGTGCGTTTCGAGTCCGCCGTCCACGGAGACCGCAATGATACCGAAGGCATTGTTCTTCTCTCCGTATACTTTCACTTGGGAACCCGTAAATTTAAATTGGTAGTATTCATTCGTTGTTGCATTGAAATGATCGGTTTCCAAGTAAGCCTGACCATTCGCGCTTGCATTCCAAGAGCCTACGAACTCATACTGATTCTCGTCCGTACCAGTATCCGTATCGTCGAACGTTAATGTCTGCGCAGCCTCAATATCACTGCTCGTAATAACAACACGGTCTGCCGTTGTATAGATGCCTTTCGATAATGCATTCTTAAGTCCGGTAATTCTGACTTTAAGTGTATGGCTTCCGTTAGACAACGTATGGCTTGTGTAAAGCAGCGTATTGGCTTTACGTGTCGGATTATAGAGATCGATCAGTACTTCAGGACCGCCGTCAATAGATGCGGCGACAATACCAAAGGCATCGTTCTTCTCGCCATACATTTCAATTTGTGTACCCGTGAATCTCACGTGATAATAGTCATTTGCTGTTCCACTGAAGTGGTCGGTTTGAAGGTAAGCTTCGAGGTTCGCGCTTGCATTCCAAGAGCCGACAAATTCATATTGATTCTCTTCTGTACCGGTGTCATCATCGTCAACGGTTGCGGTTTGTGCATCAACAGAACCTAGAATAACGACAACCTTATCCGCTGTATGCCAGTAACCTCCCGAGTTCACGTTCTTCGTTCCGGTTAATCTGACCTTCAGCGTATGCTCGCCTTTAGGCAGCTCCGCACTGGTGTAAAGCAGCGTATCTACAATTCTTGCAGCACTGTAGCTGTCAACCAGCGTTTCTTCGCCACCGTCAATAGAGAATGCCGCAATACTAAATGAACTGTTCTTCTCCCCGTATACTTGAATTTGCGTACCGTTGAATTTCACTTGATAGTAAGCGTTTGTAGTTCCACTGAAATGGTCTGTTTCCATATATGCTTGATCGTTTGGACTCAAATTCCAACCGCCTACGAACTCGTATTTATAGAGACCTGTACCAATCTCATTATCATCCACCGTCACCGTTCCCGTAGTTACGACTACGCGATCGGCAGTTACCCAATTTCCGCCGGAGTTTATATTCTTCTCTCCGGTCAGTCGGACTTTCAACGTATGGCTGCCGAGCGGAAGTGTCTCGCTGGAGAATAGCAATGTATTAACCGACCGCGTCGCACTATACGTATCGACCAATGTTTCCGGTCCGCCATCAATGGAAACGGCAGCAATACCGAAGCCGTTGTTCTTCTCCCCGTACACGCGGATATGTGTTCCGGTGAACTTTACTTGGTAATAATCGTCAGCTTTGTTGTTGTAATGATCGGTTTCCATATATGCTTTGTCATTTGCGCTTGAATTCCAAGTGCCGACAAACTCATATTTCAATTCACCGGTCCCTGTCTCTGCATCATCGATCGTAACCATGCCAAGCACAGGAGGAGGCGTCGGAGGCTGAGGTGTTGGTTCGAGCGGTTGTTCTGTAGCGTAATAAGTCGGTACGTAACCGTCGGCCGTATAGCCAGGTACCCACTCATCGCCGCCCAGCTCGTAAGCTCCGATATCGGGAGCTGTCCCTACAAAACCATCCGTTACGCCGGCAACAATACCGCCATGATCCACGGCAGGAGATTCTGCTTTCAGGCGGTATTTCAGCCCGCCATGACCATCATTGACGAATTTAGGATCTGTCTTTTGTCTGATGGTATTAATCGCATTATCTACGGAAAGAATGGCATCACGGTGAATGTTATTCTGATTCACATCGATCGCCGGGCTTGTGTAAGTGGTGTAAGACGCTGTTGCCATTGAACCGAACGTATTGTTATAGGTATTAAAAATCTTGATGGGCTTGCCTTCACCAAATTCATGCTGGTTGTAATAGTCAATCATATTATTCCAGAGGACATTGTGATCGACTTGTGCCGGACCCGATCCTTGATCGAGGTAAACACCGGTTTGGATACCGGTATCCGGGATATTATAAGGTGCTTTGTTATCATGAATCCAGTTATGGTGAATTCGCGTCCCCGTTAGATCGGAGGATCTGGAAGAGTACACCGCACCTAAGTCCATATTGGCTAACCCGTAATCGTATAAGTCGTTATAGCCAATCTCTACATTCGGATTGTTGTACATGTCGATGCTGGAACGGCCTGTTCTGTAGATGGTGTTATGCGTAATGATCTGATTGCCGGTAAACGGCTTCGGAACGATACCGCTCGCATAGGTTCCATCATAGGCAATATCATGAACCAAGTTGTTGTTCGCCGAATTGCCTTCACCGAGTACGATACCCGCTCCGGAGCTGTACTCGATAACGCTGTTCTTGATGCTGCTTCCGGCACCAATCAGTCTAATGCCGGTTTCATCCGAGTGAGAATAGGTCAAATCCGGACCTGGCAGTGTTACGCTGTGGTTGATATATTTGGCTTTCAGCCCGTCAATGGTGATGTTTGAGCTGCTGCCATTCGTCACCAATGAAGCCGCTTCTACATGAATGTTGTTAATTGTGATATTGGATTTGTTGTTTAAGTCAAAAGCGTAATTACGTTTCTTTACCTCAACGTTGGACGGGCTGTTCCCATCCGGCGCCCATAAATAGAGCTTCGTCCCGTCATAGAACCATTCCTTCGCACTATCGAGCGCGCCTAGTTTACCTGTGAGATAGTAATAATCACGGAATGCTTCAACCGTATTCTTCGATAGCGTCAGCTTCGTGCCGGTCTGAGCCGTTATTTGTGCGGTCGACGGTATAAACCAGCCTGTCATCCACATTTGTCCGCCAACCCAGCCGCCTTCGATATTTGGAATAGCCGTGTCATCGACAGTCATACCAGTGCCTACTGAAGCCCAAGTCCCATTCTTCGCTTCTCTCCAATCCGCACGATTCATCAAATCATCCGAGTTCGATACGTTCGGCCAGCGCGCTTCGATCATCATTTTGCCATCGACGAACACTTGGTTCGCCATCAGCGTATCGTTCGTTGTCATATGATCGTTATAGCCGTTTACCGGAAGCGAGATCGTCTTCTGATAGATATTACCTTGATAGACGGACCAGTCACCATCTGCAACATCTGAACCGCTAATTGTCACAACCGCATCGCCATCAGGCTGATACACGATCGGGCTGCCTTCGGCTCCGGAATTGGCAGGCGTAACCGTCTCCCGATAAGTCCCGCTGCGGATCAATACCGTGTCGCCGGCCGCGGCTACACTGGCTGCTTTCTGAATCGTTGCGAACGGCTCGGCGGATGTTCCGGGATTGCTGTCCGAGGCGTTGGCACCGCCGACATAATAACCCAGCTCTTCGGCTTGGACCTTCTCGATAGGAGCGAGAAAAGGAACGATAATCGTCATTGCCAGCAGCGTGGAGCCTGCAGCTCGCAGCAGCTTCTTCTTATTTCCTTGCAATGCGGACATGATCAAACCTCCTAAATAATTGTAATCGCTTTCACTCACGGGCGATTTTAAAGCCATTTTCACGAAAAAAGGCAAAAGAGATCCCTGACTACACATGAACGATAAATTCATATATAGCCAGGGAGCGTTATTCTAAGAAGCTATGCGTTACGGCAACATACCTTCGTTGCCTTTCAAGAAGTAATCATTGATTTCTTTTAGCGTTTGATCCGTTGCACCATTCTTCGTAGCAATGTCGCTGAACGTTTTCCACAATTCTTCGAATTGTGCATCGTCTTTCGCAGCCATTGTTTTGGTCAGTGCTTTCTCGAATGCATCTCTGCCCTTCCAGAACTTATCTGCACTAGCTACCGGACCAAAGAAATTCCAAATCGCTGGGTCAACTTTAACCGTTGTCGTAATTGTTGAAGTTGTATTGTTAGGCAAGTTACCTGGGTTAAAGAAGTTCAAGCCATCGGCTGGGGACAACACTCTGTCGTAAGCATAGCCAGGTGTCACACTGGAACCGCCCCACATGTAAGTTGGGTATGGCGGCCATTGTTTCGATGAGGAACCGAGTCTGTTGTTATGCAGGTTATACTTATTGTTGGCACCATTGTCTTTGTTGTACACCATTGCATCTTCAAGGTCTTTATCCTTAAATACGCGCTTGCCGTCTTTCTCATCGAACAAGCCTGCACTCTTAGGACCCCAAGTGTACATTTTCTCGCCGACTTCAGAGATCATGTAATCGAGGTAATGCACGATTTGCGGCAAATCTTCTTCCGCTACTTTGTCTTTGAAGATCAAGATGCTTTGGTTATTGCCGCTAGGTCCGGTTGGGGAGATGAACTTATCGGTATTCGTCGGTGCATCGATGAACAGCTTTCTGTATCTGAATTTCTTGCCAGCTGCTTGCAATACGCTCGCATCCGGAGTATCCCACAGATAAGCTACCGCATATTGACCGTTATTCATTTTCTCCGTATGCGTTGCTTGGTTCTCAAGCAGCGATTTAGGATCCATTACTTTATCACGAACCAGCTTATTGAATTCCAGAAGTGTATCCTTAAACCAATCTTGTTGGAACATGAACTCTACTTTTTTCGTTTGTTTGTCATAATAGGTGAAGTAGTTGTTATTAGCAGGAAGACGGTTCAAGTACGTTTGAAACATCGTCAGCGTGCTCCAGTTGTCGCCGCCGCCAAAAGCATAGGTCGTTTCAACTGGCTTGCCGTTCTCTTTAATGCCTTCTTTCTTGATCAGCGCCTGCATGTCATAAAGGAACTTGTAGACATCTTCCTTCGATTTGATTGGCACATCGTACAGCTCTTCTCTCGAAAACTTGCCGCCATTCTTCACGTACAAGGCATCGATTTCATCCTGCGATTTGGCTGTTGGGTACAGCTTCTTCAGCAGGTCATCACGTACCCAGATTGATCCCATACCATCTGGTCCTTGTTGCGAGTTTGGACTTACGAAGGATGGATCAAGCACTTTCAACGTGTTGTCCGGATCGCCGAGTTCCAGCGGGAAGCCGTAGGTTTTGCCATCCAAATTTTTGACCGTAATATTTTCCAGCACTTTTGGAAGCTTGTCGAATGGAGTTCTCTTCGCCAGGTTTGGAGCATATTTGGAGATGACTTCTGTCAAATCGTATACCTTTCCTGCCTTTACAAGGTCAGCCAATGCTGTCGTATCCGAGCTCATTACGATATCCGGCCAATCGTTGGCCGCGTTCAGCATGCCCATCTTCACGTTCAAATCCTGGCCGCCGTTATCGAAGGAGTTTTCTTGGTCGATCTCAACGCCGGTAACCCGCTTTGCTTCTGGGGTTACAACGTCTTGCTCTGCTGAATTATGAGTAGGCTCGCCTGTACCGTGAGAATACCACATTTTCAATTTCAGCTGTTTCCCTTTCCAATCCGGGAAGTCCGAGCTGTCTGTTACTTTATCATACATATCATAGTAGAATTGCTCGGCCGGAGCTGCATTTTCAGTCGTGTTCGCTGCATTCGTTGTATTGTCTGCTACAGCTTCCTTATTCGTATTTGTGGCAGCGCTTGTATCGTTCTTAGCTGGTTCATTATTATTATTCGAGCAGCCCGCCAGCATGGCCACAGACAATGCTGCTGTCAGCGATAGGCGTACGCCTGTTGAAAGTTTCTTCTTCACACATAATCCTCCCTTATTTATGTAGCCGTTTGATCAAATTAGGTATGGAATGAGCTTGTAAAGATATGCGATAATAGAAGTGCTACAATCTCGAGAACATATTCATGAGATCGGCCGGCTAGTAGGTTTGGCGACAGATTAGCCCGCTTTCGCTCTTTTGATATGTTCTTTTTCATGGCCTTGCCAATGTATGATCCCCTTAATCTCCAATACTTGTAATCCCCATTACTACCTTATCACAGACAACTGTAGGCCTCACCACCTTTAATAGATGACCTGCTATACTCGTTTACTCTTTCACGGCTCCGAGTGTAATGCCCTGTACGAAATACTTCTGTAGGAATGGGTAGATAATGACAATCGGGATGGTTGTAATAATGATATTAGCTGCCCGAATCGCGGCCGGTGTCATTTGGCGAGGCGTGCTCGTTGTCATCGTACCCATTCGGATTGCTTCCTCCATAAGCTTCGATACTCTCTCGCCTTCCCTCAAGATTTGCATCAGAATATATTGAAGCGTATACAAATGCTTGTCGGTTATAAAATACAGCGTTGTCGTCCAATCATTCCAATGACCCACCGCACTCCATAAGGCCAGAACCGCGATAATCGGCATGGACAATGGGACATAGATTCGGAACATAATGATGAACTCATTCGCACCGTCAATGCGTGCAGATTCTGCAAGACTTCCCGGGATGCTGTACAAGTATGACCGGATGATAACCATGTTGTATAAGCTGAACGAAACCGGAAGTACGTAAACCAGAAAGCTGTTCAGCATGTGCATTTTGGAGAAGAGCAGGTATTGCGGGATCAGTCCACCGTTAAAATACATCGGGATCATCAGGAACATCAGGACAATTGCTTTACCTTTGAAGTCCTTTATCGTAAAGGCGTAGGCGCACATATATTGGACGACCAGCGCAATAAGCGTTCCGATGATCACCCGCAGTACCGATATGCCGGTTGCTGTAATGACATCCTTATTCTTCAGCAGCACTTTGAAATTATCAATCGTGAACACACGCGGCCAGAAGGTGATACCTCCGAATTGCGAATCCATCGGATCGTTAAAGGCTACCGCGAGTACATTCACATAAGGGAATATCATCGCTACGACCAAGATGAACAGGAGGCTGATGTTCCCGTATTTAAATAGTTTGTATGCACTAGATTCGTGACTCATCCGGACCTCCTACCATATCGATACGCCTGATATTTTCTTGGCTATCTTGTTTGCAATGATGATTAGCAGCAATGCGACCAATCCTTGTGCGAATCCAACCGCAGTAGCTAAGGAATAGCTGCCTTGTTGAATACCCGAGGAGAAGATAACGGTCGCGATAACATCGAAGTTAATAAATGCGTTCTGCATCCCATACACGAGCTCGAAATTGCTGGCGAACAGCGTTCCGAGCGTAAAGAGCAGCAGTAGAATCGTCGTTTGCTTCAGCCCCGGCAATGTAATATGCAGATGCTGTTTGAACCGATTGGCACCGTCCATCTTTGCGGCTTCATAGAGATGCGGATCAATCGATGTTATCGTTGCGAGATATACGATCGTTCCCCAGCCGACTTCCTTCCACACGCTTAGCAGCAGCAGCAAGGGGAGGAATAATCCTTGCTGAGACAAGTACATTTCCCTCTCCGTATCCGGTCCAAGCATGGCAACCCGCAGATCGTTCAGCGGTCCGTAGGAGTCGAAGAAGGAGTAGCAGAGTCCAACTACTGCGATCCAGGATAGGAAGTGAGGCAAATACGTCAGTGTTTGAACACTTCTCTTGTACAAGCCGTTCTTCAACTCATTTATCATGAGCGCCAGTAAGATCGGCGCCGGGAATCCGACGATAATGGTGAGTACGCTCAGCTTCAGCGTATTAATAATGGAGCCCCACAGCAGTGGAATTTGGAAGATTTCCTTGAAATGCACCAATCCAACCCAATCACTTTTCCATAATCCGGCGAACATATTGTAGTCTTGAAAGGCTGACAATAATCCTGGCATCGGCAAGTAGGAAAATATGAAGGTCAAAACGATGGAAGGCAGCATTAGCAGGTAACCAAACATATTCGTCTGAATGTTTCTAAGCAGTCTGGCGCGTACCGTTCTCTTCATAGGCACTTGAGTTGCAATCGTTTTCAACATATTCCCTCCTCTCTCGTCACTAGCTTTTCTCTTGTATGATTGAATTATAGAACGCTTTCATTTATGGAAATAGTAAAAATACGGATTACAAATAACAGAATAAGGATCTCCTTATTTTCACAAAAATGACCTTATCCCGATATGGTGGTCGGAATAAGGTCATCGTTTATTACGCTGAAATGGATTTGACATCCATCCGATCAGCCTTGTAATTGGACGGTGTCGTAAGAATGACCTTCGTCCCTCGTCCGGGTTCGCTTTCGATTTCAAGGCCGTATCCTGAGCCGTAATAGGTTTCCATTCGATTGCGAACATTCTTCATCCCATAGCCGCTGTATTTGCTTTCTTCCGTTCCATCCAGTATTCGCTTGATTTTCTCAGGTCCCATACCCAGTCCGTTATCTGCAATTTCGAAGCGGATCGTTTCGTTATCGTCATTAGTGCTGACCCGAATCGTAATGAGACCGCCTGATTCACGTCCGCTTATCCCATGCAGAAACGCATTCTCCACAATCGGCTGGAGCAGATTCTTGAGTACCAGCTGCTGACCAGTGTCACCCTCAATGTGAATGTCATACTCAAATTCATTGCCATAGGCAAACATCTGCAGGCGCAAATACTCCCGGATCATTTCCGTTTCCTGCTCGATCGTAATGATACTGCTTCCTTTGTTCAAGGCAATGCGGTAATACTTCACCATCGAATCCACGACCTCATGAACCTTCGGGTCGTTATAGATCCATCTGAAGGTCGAGAGCGTATTGTACAGAAAATGGGGATTGAACCGCTCCTGCAGCAGCTGTGTCTCCAGTACCGTCTTCTCCAGCTCATAATCGGTAATTTGGCGGTAGTACTCCTTAATTCGCAGTGTCAGCTCGTAGAATACACGGCCCATTTTCCCGAATTCATCCTCGGTTTCTTCGAATGGCACGAAGCTATCGCTGCTGATTAAGCTCTCGACATTTGTGTTCATTTTCCTGAAGAGTGCCTCGAGCTTCTTGGTCAAGAAGTAAGAAACCATCTCGACGGTAACGAAGAGAATTCCCATGAGCAGGATGAAAATAATAAGAGCAGTGATCAAATAACCTCTTAACTCTTGCAGCACAAGACTTTTTGGAACAAACATGGAAACATCACCGATGCCCGGCTTAAGCTCTTTCTTGATCAGATAATAGTCGTTTACCGGCTTCCCCTCCGGAACCGCTTCGAGTCCGCCGCCTTTTACCCATTGTTTCTTCCCATCGACCTCGTAAACGATGTAGCTCCCAGCCGGAATATCATAAGTAAAGAATCGTGAAATTTGCTGCACCGGAATTTGCAATTCAATGATGGCCAGTGGAGTACCAAGCGACATAATCTTCTTATAACCGAACAGATAAGTGTTTTCCTCGGCGCTGAATTTGGCTTTGATCGTCCGATATTTCCATAGAATCTGGGAATCATCGTTGTGCAGAATTTCATCTTTCAAACTCATATTTGGCGATTCTCGCACATTCTCCAGGTTCTGTATGCTTCTTAAGTAATCACCGTCATACTCGGTATCTTCAATCGAATAGATCTGAAAGTTAACGGTCGGATTATCGGACTTCATCGCAGTAATAACGCTTTGCAAATAGTCGCTGAAGTTCATAACGCCTACGAGGTTCTGATCCGTCTTGGTATCCAAATAATTGTAAATGTAGAAGTTGTTATTAATGGCCATCAGCTTATCCATGTTCGAGGACAGCAGGTTGTTGATTCCATTCACACTGCTTGTCAGCTGAATATCATTCTTGTTAATAATGTCTTTCACCTTGGCGCTCCACACTTTCTGAATCATCAAGGAACCGAGAATGATCATAGGCAGAAAAGCGAACACGAATATGATAGCGGCGATTTTGTGGCGATACGTCAGCTTCCCGATCATAAGACAACCTTGCTCTTGTATTCAGCAGGCGTCATCCCGACGTTCTTCTTGAATGCAAGGCAGAAATACGACGTATTCATGTAGCCGACCTCTTCGGCAACAGCAGCTACTCTGCTGTCTTTGTCCTTGAGCAGCTTCTTCGCCGCGTCAATTCGCACTTCGATGACATAGTCGAAGATCGTTTTGCCGACTTCCTTCTTGAACAGCGCGTTGGCATACCTGCCGCTTAAGTAGACCGATTTCGAGATATCCTCGATCGTGATCTGCTCGTGGTACTTCGTCTTGATGATATCCTTGATCGTGTCGACAACCTTCGTATTCTTGCTCGTATTCTTCTCCGATAACCGATCGATAATGGTCATGAGCCATTGGTAAATCTTCTCGCTGACATTGACCGGCGTATCCGGCTGGCTGAATTGCTTCCAGACCAGCAGGTCGTCCTCGGCCAGATCGCGGAAGGATTGATTGGCTTCCTGCAGAATAATCCGCGTAATATTCACAACCATGAAAGCAAAGTTCTTCACATAATTGGCATCATGCCGAGATACACGTTCGCCTAAATATTTGTCTACGAACTCCCTTACATCCACTGCGGTGCTATAGATCATTAGGGTTTTCAAATCCTGATAAACAGCTTCGAGATTCGGCAGATCCTCGAATGGGACATCCGTGCGATCTTCGATTTCTTCATAGGTAATAATCGGGTTGCTGCCGCTGTAGAACCGGGTATGGACGGCTTTCTGGGCCTGCTTATAAAGGGTTGAAATAGCTGCGATTTCTTCGGAAACTTTACTGATTCCGGTGATGGCCGTAAGCTCGACTCTTCTGCTAATCTCCATGCTGATCTCTACGGCTGTATTCATCATGTTGTCTTCATCATCAGCTTCGAAAATAATGGCGGCATAATCCAAGGGGGAAAATTGAATCGGATAGATATAACGATTGCCCGTGCTTAAGGAGGTAATGCTTCTCTTGACGGAGTAGGAGACGAAATAGGCATCCGCCACGCCATGATCGGTGGCTTGCTCTTCCGCTTCATGAAGCTGGATCGACAGCACATGGATCCGGTCATGCGGCCGAACGGCAACCTTGAGGAACGCCATCCGTTTGATAATATCCGCCTCATTGTGGAAATTGCCGAGCAGCAGCTCCTTGAAGAACTGCTCTTGCACGAGCGGAAGCATCATCTCCAGCTGCTGCAGCATGCGTTCCTTCTCCATCGATTGCGAATGCTTGATATCGATATCATGGACAAGCTTCTTGACCGCTGTGACGAGCTCATCCGCGATAATCGGTTTGAGGACATAACCATAAATGCCTAGATCGACGGCTGACTTGGCGAATTCGAAATCACTGTGGCAGCTGATGAAGATGACTTTTATGTCAGGATAACGCTGATAAATCTGCTCGGACAGCTGTACCCCGTTCATGATCGGCATCGCAATATCGGTTACGATGAGATGCGGCTTGAGTTCATCAATTCGCTCCAGCGCTTCCGCGCCATTCGGGAAAGTTGCCACCACTTCAATGCCTAGCGATGCCCAATCAATATGATTTTTAAGACCATTGCGCTCGTACTTGTTGTCATCCACGATGAACATTCGATACATGCTAGTCCCCCTCAAAACCCTTTTCTATGCATTACCATAAAAATATAGTGAAAGCGTTTTAATAGCAAGATGTTTTTGGAGGTGCTGCATCTTTGGAAATGCATGTTCGATTCAAGAAGCAAACAAAAAATCCTTGAATTCTCAAGGATTCCGTTTCCTTTTTCTATTCACCATCTACCCTTTCACACCCGAGTACGCGACACCTTTCTCGATGTATTTCTGCGCGGTCACGAACACGATTAGCAGTGGAAGCATGGAGACGAAGGAGCTCGCCATGATCATATTTTGCTGGACGCCGCTACGATTCTGCAGATTATTCAGCGCAACGGTAAACGTCCAATTAATCGGCAAATTGTTTACGACGAGCGGCCAAACAAACTCATTCCAAACCGGAATAAAAGTCATGACCGCCACGACGGTGAATATCGGTACAGAGAGAGGAATGACAATTTGAGTAAAGGTACGAAATTCCGACGCGCCGTCGACTCTAGCCGCTTGCATCAGCTCCCGAGACAGCTGATCAAAGAAACCTTTGAACAGAAATACCACGATGCCCCAAGCCGAGTGAGGTAATATAACTGCCAGCAGCGTATTCACCAAATGTAGGTCCTTCATTAGCAAATAGAGCGGCAGCAGCAGCGAGATATCCGGAATCATCATCGTCGCCAGAAAGAACATGATCCAGAATAGCTGCCACCGTTTGCTGCTAATTAATTGCGACAAGGTATAGCCAGCTAACCCGCCTAGAATAAGCTGCATCATCACACTTGCAAACGTTATGATCGCACTGTTCTTGAAATATTGAAAGAAACCGAGCGTCCCCGAGACGTCTTGGGCTAATTTATTCAGAGACAAGTAGCTGTCAAACACCCGCATATAGCTGGGCGATTCGGTAATCGACGCAACTCTGCCTGTCACGAAAGCAGTAGAGTCGAAGAAAAGATTGAATTTCGCAGAAATCGCAGCGTGCAATTTGCCATCCTCTTTCGCAAAGGAAGCAGCCTTCCCTCTATCCCCATACCACCTAAAGTCGGAAAGTCCCTTCTCCCGAATAATCGGCAGCTTCAAATTAATCATCTTCGCATTGAACATGGTTGATGGTGTAACAGTTGGCTGTCCAACATGGAAGTTGGATGAAATGGTGCGAGATCCATAGAGAAGCTTACCTTTCCGAATTCCCGTTACACTCACTTCACCGATATTTTCTCGGATATTCTTCATCCACGGGTACCACGTTGCCATCATCGCTTCCTTCTCGTAGAACAGTGCATCCTTCTGTTCATAGCCCGAATAATCGATCGTAATTCGAATCGCCTGCGGGATGCTGGGCAGCCATCTAGGCGGATATGCTTGAATGTCGGTCTCGTTCTTTAGCGAAGAAACCATCATCCAGAGAATCGGAACGATCGCCGAGATGGTGAAGAACAGCGTGACCGCATAAGCGGTCATCTTCAGCGCTCTCTGTCCTTTCTCCGCAATTCGAGGCGATTTCATCAAGCACCCTCCCTCTCAGCTGAACATTTATATTGCACGAACGTAAGAAGCGCAATTAGCAGGAACATAAACAGCGACATTGCTCCGGAGATGCCGAATTTGGATTGCTGGAACGCCGTGTTCACAATCAGCATCGATACCACTGTTGTGCTGCCTGCAGGTCCGCCCTGCGTCATGACATATATGTTGTCGTAAGCCAGGAGAACGCCGGACATGAAGGAGACGAAATTGATAATGACAATGAATTTGATATTCGGCAGAAGCATGGTCCACAACCGTCTCCAAGGGCCTGCCCCGTCTACTTTTGCCGCTTCGAGCATTTCCAAGGGGATGGATCGAATTGCAGAATAGTAGAGCAGAAGCGAAATGCCGCCGCTGGCAAAGAATCCGGGCAATACGATGGCAAGCTTCGTCATATGCAAGTCACTCAGCCACAAATATGGGCCTAACCCGATCTTCGACAGCCAATAGTTGAGCAAGCCGTAATCCGGATTGTACATCCATTTCCAAACCAATACGCCTGCTACCAGAGGAACGATCGTTGGCAGCTGGTAGAGAAATCGGAAGAAACCGTTCGCCCTGCGAATCTCGCTTAAGAATAATGCCTGCGCAATCGGCAGCCAAAAGGTCAACGCCATGTACAGCAGAAAGAACATAAATGTATTCTTGACGGCAAACCAGAACGTAGACGTCCGCAGAAACTGAACGTAGTTGTCCAAACCAATGAATGGACCCGGCGGATTCACGATGCTGTAATCAAAGAAGCTGATATAAATCATGTGAAGCAGCGGGTAATATTTGAACAGCATATAGCAAACGACAGAGGGGAACAGGAATAGCACCGGCATCCAGCGGATCGTTATCCTCATCTTCATAGTCTGATCCGCTCCTTCTCTGGGCATCGGTCGATTTATGGATTGAGCGCAGCATTGTAGGGGTCCACAACTTCCTTCTGCGCCAGATCTTGTGCCGCTTGAAGCTCTTTCTTCGGATCTGCGTTCGAGTCTAGCAGGATCTTCTGAATTGCTTTCACCACATAGGGGCTAAGGCTGGATTTCAAGAAATATTCCACATGCGTTTCCTTTGCCGCATTCTGAACGCTTGTCACCAAATCAGGTGAAAGACCGTCTATATATTGCGTCACATCGACGTCGGAGCGGACCGAAAGCAGGTTCGGAAACAGACCATTATCCTTCGCATATTGAAGCTGCGATTCGATAACTTCTTTGGACGTTACATAAGTCGCATAAGTAAATGCCGCCTGCTGTACTTCCTTGGAAGCCTTCGGATTAATAATCAAATAGCTCCCGCCGACTTGAGAGGGGGATTTGCCTGAAGGTCCTGCAGGTAGAGCGGCAAAACCGATATCGGCAATGTCCATCCCTTTGGAAATCATGCTGCCGATCCAGTCCGAAGCGGCCAACGTCGAAGCGGCATGTCCGGTGTAGAAGTCCTTCTGATTGTCATCAAGACTTTGGACAACGTTCTTCTGCGTCGCTTTATGCGTCCATTTCAAATCTTTGTAATATTGCAGCGCTTGTACGGCGGCATTCGAAGTGAAGTTTAGCTTAACTGCCCCACCTTCCTGCTTCTCCGTTAAGTCGCCGCCTGCCTGCCACACATAATACTCGAAGAACCAATCCGCCCAGTCCGTGCCGAGAATAGCATTGCCATAGATGCCTTTGGTCCGGTTGGTCAGCTTGGCGCTTGCTTCGGCGAACGAATTCCAGTCTTTGAATGCTGCCTCAGGATCAAGGCCGGCTTCTCTGTACATTTTCTTGTTATACATCAGTGCCGTTACGTACATTGAGCTGGGTACGCCATAGATTTTGCCGTCAACGGTTGCTGCATCCAGAGCGGAAGACAAGTACTTGTCTTTATCGGGATAAGCGTTCCACAGCTCCGTAATGTCCGCTGTTATGCCTTGCGCAATGTACGGCGCCATATCCGGGTATGCATTGTAATAGACATCCGGCTGTTCGCCGCCGGCTACGGCCGTCATGAACTGTTCCCGCTCCTTGCCCTTGGTTTGCTCCACATGGTTGACTTGGATATATGGATATTTTGCTTCAAAAGCAGTAAATTGCTGCTCCCTCAGCGACTTGTCCGCATCATCCGCATGCGGCTTATCCCATACCGTAATTTCTACCAATTCGATATCCTCATTCGATGACGCAGAAGGAACACCATTCGAGTTGGCTGCCGCATCGGTCGCATCGTTAAATTCGTTAGCCAAATTACCTGATCCGCATGAGGTAATCACAAGTGCAAATGCCACCATCATGACGGAAATCGCGGTAACCTTTGAAGCCTGCTTCAAGCTGGTTTCCCCCTCGATCATTGTGTACTTGACACTTCTAATTGTAGGTTCTCCGTGATGAGAATTTAAGCGAATATCTTACGCATCCATTATGAAAATGTTAAGCTATCCCTTTCCCGAAACTGCTTCGGCGAGACGCCAAAATGCTTGCGAAAAACGCTGCCGAAATAAGCCGGGTCCTCGAATCCGACCCGTTCGGCAATCTGATGTACGAGCAGATCACTGTTCAGCAGCAGTGACGACGCCTCTCTCATGCGAATGGAGGTCAGGAACTCGATGAAGCTGCTGCCCGTCTTCTCTTTGAACCGCTTGGAGAAATAATTGGGGTGAATGAAGAAACGATCCGAGATGGACTGCAAGGATACCGCCTCCGCGTAATGGGATTCGATATAGATCCGAACCGCTTCAATGGTGTCCTTCCCTGTCAGATCTGTATTTCTCGTCAAATGACCAATGATATTAGCCGCGGATCGTCTCATATGCGCCAACATTTCACTCCAATGCGACGCCTCTTGCAGCCATTGCAGCAGGTCCTCTGTTTCCCCGATTGTCCACTCCGAATCAATGGCATTGGCAAGCACCACTTTGTGAAACAACAGATGAAGGTCCATGCAGAACCATTCCAGATGGATATACGAAGAATCGGCATCCTGGACGATTGCCCCAACACGCCTGTCCATCCAGCGGTATAGCTTCTCGACATCCCAATCTTTCAACCACTGGCCTACGAGCTGCTTATCCTCCTCGCCGATAATCGATTTACGGATTTGCCCCTTCGGTCTTGCTGCGTCATACACATAGATTCGACTTCTGCCGTGGATGACAGCGTCACGAATGAGCAGCTTTGCCTCGCGGTACGACTCCTGCACTTTCTCAATCAGATCCACTTGAGGCCCAATGCCAACCGTAAGCTCAAGCTTCATAAACTTGCGAATGCCCTGAAGAATTTCTTGCATCGCTCCTGCAGCGGCAGTGCGCTCAGTCGCAATTCTAGTGCCAAGAACAAATACCAGCTCATTGCGATGAAGCGCATGTTGAAATAATGTCCCATGAATGCCGCAGCGCGCGAATATGTCCGTAATAATGTTCCTGAGCGCGTACCAGAGCAGATTCTCTTCTCCCTCGACGAAGGACAAATGCGGCAATTCGAAAGGCTCGAACACAAATACTACAGTGGCAAAATGGGAGCAATCCCCTCTCAGTTCAGCAATCGTTTCCACATCCATCGAACGGTCTCCATGCTCGATAAACTGCGTCAGTGCCTGCTGCCTTGCAATTTCCTTACTTGACTTCTCTAGCAGCTTCAGTTCGGAGAACGACTTCTGCCGGCAGTCCTCTTCTTCCTGTTTCTGAAGCATTTGCGTCATCGCTTCGACCAATTCTTCATCTTCAGCAGGCTTGAGCAAATAATGGCTGACTCCATATCGAATGGCTGATTTGGCATATTCAAACTCGTCATAGCCGCTCAATATAATAAACTCCAGCTGCGAGTCAAATGCCTTCGCTTGGCGGATCAATTCCAGCCCGCTCATCTCCGGCATTTGAATATCGGTGAGCACCAAATTCGGCTTTAAAGCGCGAATGAGCGCCATACCGGATATACCGTCCCCGGCTTCGCCGACAACCGTAACCGGCAAACCGGACTGATTGATTTTATAAATGACCCCCTGCCGAATAATCGGTTCGTCATCTATCACGATAATCTTCAAAGTCATTCCCTCCTTCGGGCAATGTCGAGTGAATGGTAAGGGTGAACGACGTGCCGAGCTCCTTGCTGCTCTCGAATTTAATGCCATATTGGGCCCCATACAGTAGCCGGATCCGGTTATGTACATTCATTAACCCGACGGACGAACGCTCGGAATCGGCTTCGGTGCTTCTAGCGTCTGATGCCAGCAGCATCCGCAGCTCCCTTTGCTTGTCATCGCTGATCGGTTCGCCGGTGTTCCACACTTTAATCTGTATGCGTTCCCGATCTTCGCTTGACGCTTCAATCCGAAGCGTGCCGCCTTCGATTCGCTTACTGATGCCATGTAAGATGCTGTTCTCGACCAACGGCTGAAACAGCAGCTTCGGGATCGGAACTTCTTCAAGCCCTTCCTGCAAATAAACCGAATAGGCTAAACGGCTGTCAAACCGAATCTTCTGAATCGACAAGTACAGCCGAATCTGCTCCATCTCGGCCGCCAAGGTTGAGATATCGTTTCCGCTGATGTTATATCGAAACATTTTCGCGAGTGATCTGGTGATTAAAGAAATTCTCGGATCGCCGCCCATACTGGATAAGCTATCGATCACGCCGAATGTGTTATAGAGAAAATGCGGATTGATCTGCGACTGCAGCGACTTTATCTCTGCATTTTTCTTTACGAGTTCCGTTTCATACACCTTCATAATCAGCCGTTTGATTTCCTTGGCCATCCGATTGAAAGACCCGCTTAAATAACCCACCTCATCGATCCCTCGAATTGGAATACTGACATCGTAATTGCCGAACTCGATCGATTTCATCCCTTTGCTAAGCTCCTTTAACGGCGTAACCGTCCTCGATGAGAAAATACTCGCGAGCACCATCGAGACTAACAGACTAAGGGCAACAATTAAGGCCATCCGCTTCGTAAAATCACTGACAGGCTTTAACAGCAGCTTATTAGGTGCAAGTGAGACAAGCACCCATTCCGTACCCGGCAGCTTCTTATAAACAACGAGATTGGTTCCCTCATGGTCGTTCATGTAGAAATGACCGCTGTTCTTCTTCCCTTGAATCACTTGCATATGCGCAGCCGTAAGCCCAATCGGCGGTTCGTTCTTCGCTAGCGACTGTATGATGGTCCCATCCGATTGACTCAGCACATATGATTTCGTCCCGAAGCTGCCTTCTGTATTCTGCAGCCAGGCTTCCAGCTCTGGTTTGGACAGCCCGTACATCATGACGCCAATAATCGGTCCCGGAGAGTTAATCGATATGCTCTTAATCGCCTGCACGAACGTAACGGTCTTCACAACCGCATCTTCAGACTTATCGTACATGTCCGATTGCACCCAAGCCCCTTTGCCGGAGAGCTTAATGGCGATAGCTGTCAGCCTTGCCTGCTCGATATCGGTAACGTCGTTCGAGGAAGGGCCTGATCGTATGCCGAAACCTTCCAATTGGTTCACATAGATATACGAAATGATCGGATTATCATTAACAAACTTCATAAACTTGCTGTTGTAATAACTAAGTGATTCCGGATCTTGACCCATGTGACTAACAAATTGCTGAAAGTTCGTATCGCCAAAATAGTTCCAAGCAAAGCTCTTCACATTGTTCATATAAGAGGATAACGTGGCCGACGACTGCTGAGTAAGCAATTCCGTCGTTTCGATTGACTGGCGCTTGAGGTCGCTGGCTGTCCGGAAATAGACATCCATAACGAGAAAGGACACCGTAAGCACGATGATGAGCAAATAGGAGATTAAGATTTTACGATAGATGGATCGTTGGAAATAACGAATGATTGCGAGCAGAAATGTTGGCGCTTTCACAAATGCCCTCCTCCATGCTACTACCTGCAAGATTGCGAGCTTCGAGCCTCACACAATATGAACTCATTATAATAGATTTAGGCAATAAAGGGATTAAATTCAATTAGAAGAGGCTGCCCCTCATTATCACCGTTTCCGATGAGAACGAGAGACAACCTCTATTTAGAAGCGAAACTACATCATGCTTAGCTAGCCATTAGTTCATTAACAGATTATAAACGAACACCGCTGCTTGCGCGCGAGTCGCCGGCACTTTAGGCGAAAGCTGCCCATTATAGCCTTGGATGAAGCCTGCCGCAACTAACCGTGCCATGCTTTCCTTCGCGTAGGCAGCAATTTGATTCACGTCTTTCATGCCGTTCAAGAGTGCTGCCCCATCTGCTGCGGAAGGTTGTTTACCTGCGATCTCGAGCGCTCGATCAGCCATGACGGCCATATTCTCACGCGTCAAGAATCCATCCGGATTGAAGAGGTTCGCTCCTGTCCCTTGCACAATGCCAAGGCTTCTGGCGATAAGGATCGACTCTGCATTGGCATCATCTTTGGACACGTCGGCGAACTGTTCGCCCGGTTCGCCGGATAACGAGAGCGCCTTGACGAGCATTGCAGCAAATTGGCCCCGCGTTACGTTTGCTGCAGGACTGAACCTGCCATCTTCACTCTCCGTTACGATGCCTCTTGCCGCCAGCGCGTTAATTTGCTTGTTGGCCCAGCTTAAGGAGGCTATGTCCGTGAACACCGGTTTCACATAAGCAGCTGCGTACAAGCTGAAATGCGTTGTAGTAAAAGTGACTGTGCCTGCTTTCGCATCGTATTTGCCATTAGGCACCGAATGAAGGGCTCCATCGCCATCGATATACCAAACGACGATTTGCTCCGGATTCTGCAGCTCTTCCGCCGTTAACGAATAAGGAATTGACACCGTCACGGCTTCAGCAGGATTATTCCAGGCGACCGTCTTGCTGCCTGACTGCATTTCAAGAGAAATGACCGGATGAGCGCCTATTGATTCACGAAGCTGATCCGCTAGGCCTGCTGCATCCACCTTCTTGATCTGAATTGTCACATCTGCAGCTGTCAACTCACTTGCTTTGAACATGTTTCCGGGAAGCGTAACCGTTGCTGCATTCGTTTGAATGATAGCTTGAATACCTGAGGATCCGTTTAGTGACTTGGCTGGCAAAGTAAGCTCATAATTCTGCAGGTCATCTTTGCCCTTCAGATTAATAATAAGCGCGGAATTGCCAGCTTTAGCGGATGCAAGAGCTTTCTCCCAATCCGATAAACTGATCGCAGCTGTCAGCGAGTGCGCAGCGTTGTTCACATTCGTGCTTGGAACAACGATGACGGCTCCATCCTGTTGTGTGATCGTTGCGGAAGGCGGCCAGAATAAACCACCTGTGCTAGGCGCCGGATCTGGATTTGGCGTGCTGCCCGCTGCTAATGCCACATCGTTGTACACCTTGGTATCTGCCCAATACGGCAGGTTCTTATCTACCCAGCTGATGTAATTGTCTCGATGACCGTCGCCGTTCTCGTCGTCATTCGCACTTGCGTTGAAGCCGATAATGCTGCCGATCTGCGGTGATAATGCAGTGAACGGAACGGCGATTTCTACGTTGTAGCCATCCGTTGTTTTCTTAACCGCATGCTGGGTACCGTTCAAATCAAGTTCAGATGCGGTTGTAATCGCGTCCTCCATATCGACACGAAGCTGGTAATCGCCGATTGTGCGTGCGCCGTTTCTTGTGCTAAGCTCATCCACCCAAACTTCGACGGAGTCGTTATTCTCATTGGTCGCCTCCGCAAACGGCGTGCTGTCTTTCATTTCAAACAAGTAATAAAGCGCATCCTCGTCCCAAGCGATCTTCGCTTTGCCTGTCGTGCCTTTAGGCGTATCGCTCATTTGAAGCGAGCTTGAATAGGTCCACAATCCATCTACTTCGCCGTCAATCACCGGCTTGCCCTTGGTAGCCTTAGGCAGCCTGCTGGCAGGCGTGCCGACCAGTTCAACCTCGTTATATACCTTGGTGTCTGCCCAATATGGCAAATTCTTATCGATCCAGCTGATGTAATCATTGCGCAGGCCATCACCATCTTCGTCATCGTTCGCGCTGGCATTAAAGCCAATAACGTTGCCGATTTCCGGCGTCAGCGCCGTATACGGTACGGCAAACTCCGCGATATATCCATCTTTGATCATTACGACAGCGTGTTCTACTTTCGTGAGGTCCGTGCCGCTCGCCGTTGATAAAACATCGTTGATATCGAGTCGCAATTGATAATCACCAATTGTGCGTGCGCCGTTCTTACGGTTAAGCTCGTCGACCCACACTTCAACCGAATCGTTCTTCTCATCAACCGCTTTCGCAAATGGCGTCGTATCTGTCATTTCGAACAAATAGTAGATTGCATCCTCATCCCATGCAATCTTCGCCGTTCCCGTTGTACCTTTATCGGTGTTGCCCATTTGGAGTTTGGTGGAATACCGCCACAGCTTGTCGATCTGACCATCGATAACCGGCTTTCCTTTCACGGCCACATAGTCGTTTTCCGTACCGCCGCCGTCCGGACCCTCATTCTCCATATCGCTTATTACGTTCGCACCGGTTGCTTGATTGGAGAATGCCGCTTTCCCTGGTTCAATAACGGTATTGCCAGCGAAGCTCAATGAACCGATGACGGTTTTAACAATGTTGATACCGTAGCCTTTCGGCTTCTCGATCACATTGTTTTTAAATGCCACACCATCGATTTCTGCAGTACCGACAATTAGGATACCTGTATCATTGGATCCAAAGAGCATGTTGTCCTCGATGGTGACATTTTGCATAGAAGGCTGTTTATTCGTTGCTTGTACCCGAATGCCTCCCTTCTCCGGAACAGAGCCATTCGTGCTGTCGTTTACGATTGTGTTGCCCTTCACAACCGTATCTTTCACGGTGTACGTCTGATAATTGCCTTCGGAAGCCAGGTAGATCCCCGCACCGCCGGTGGATGTAATTCGATTGTTCTCCACATTCATGACTTCGCCGCCTGAGATCGTAATCCCGCGCGCGAGACCGCCTGCTTCATCGTTATGGCGAATCGTCACATTCTTCACCCAACTGCCAAACTTCTCGTAGGAAACGACTGCGATTTGATCATCGCCGTTATCGCGACCAATGTTGTTCTCGATAACAATATCGTGGGATAAACCGGTAATATGAATGCCGTCCGCGAGTGTGTTTACCACCGTGTTGCCGCTGATAACGCCATTTGACCCGAAGTTTATGATGCCCGCAGAAGATGCGCCATCAATAACCGTATTCTTAATGCTGTAATTGTTCGCGTTCGGGTCCACATAAATCCGCGCGGACACATCCGTGGACAATCGCTGCGTAGCCGTGACGGTTGTCAGCTGGATATGGCTCACATCTGTGCCCTCGCCTGTAAGCTGGAGACATTGTTCTGCCAGATTCGTGCTGTGAAGCTTGGAATTAGGACCTGTACCCGTCAAATCCACGCCATCGAGCAGGATGATCGAGCTGTAAATGAATGCGCCTGCCGGAACGAAGACGATCTTCCCTTCTTCTTTGGCCTGTGCAATACATGCTTTAATGGCATCCGTATCATCCGTCATATCATTCGGCGTTGCGCCGCATGTTTCAATGCTTAGTGCATTCGCAGGCATCGGTACCGTGCCGTCAATCAACGTGATCGGCGTAAACCTCAGCTGCTCCAGCGCAGCGCCGCCTGTCGGTGAACTGACACGCAGCGTCTGGATGCCGGCAGGCAGCACAACGTTGGCCTTTACCGTTTGCCAGGAATCCGCACTACCTGTGTTCGGAACATTAATGGCACCTAATTCATCGCCAAAGGCATTAAGCAGCTTCATCTGCTTCGCATCCTCTGCACTGGCAACTCGGAAGGAAACCTCGTAAGTTCCGGCAGAATCGGCATTGATGTACGGGAAATCGATCCAATCGCCTTCATGTCCGAAGGTAACAGCCTGTCCATTCTCCGTATCTGCGGAAGTCGTCTTCTCGGCACCTCTCGCAACACTGAAGCTTTCCGCCTCTAAAGTGCCCGGAATATTCGAAAGTGGCGTCGGCACGATTGGAGGTAACGTCGGACCCGTAGGTTCTTCGGGTATAGGCTCAGACAGATAAGTAATGTCCAACCAGTCTATATTAAAGCCAGCGCTAAGGACGTAGACCCGCAGCTTCTGAGCTCCTGTCATCAGATTGACATCTGCGCTGACGGTAGTCCAGTTAAACCAACCATCCGGCGCTTCACCCCTATAGGGAATATTAACAGTTGCTTTTACATCGCCCGCCGCATTTTGGATTTGCAGCTGAGAAGTGGTAAGCGGGCTCGCTACCCGCATTTCGATACGATAGCGTCCGTCTTGCTCTACGTTCAGATCGTAATCCATCCAGTCGCCTTTGTCTGTCCATCCAATGTAAGTCTCATCCGGCGCATAAGGTATCGCTTCCGTTTGAATCCCGCTCATTTGCGCATAATCCTCGATTTCGATTTTCCCTGGCACGTTAAAGGCTTCATCTGCATAAGCCATCGAATTCGTGCCTACAACTGTGGTCAACAAGCCAAACAGCAGCGTCAAGCTTAGCAGCACGGGCAATGTTTTCCTTCTTACTGACATGTTTGATACCCTCCTAATTCGGATTACGGCTGAACCCTGTATTTGGAATCTATTGTCGCTCTCCGCTCCGCCTCAGCGGCCAAGCGGAGAGCGTTGTTCCCATCCTTAGAAGCCTGTATTTCCGTTCAACACAATCGTGCCCGCCAGGAACGTCGTCGCTGCGCCGGCAGAATTCGTAACGGTATTGGTATTGAAGGTAATCGTGCCGATGTACCCTCCGCCCCATACGCCGATCCCGCCGCTTGCCGCATTTTTGATGATGTTGTCGGTAAAGGTTACGGAATTCAGATTGCCTTGTGAGCAATACACGAGCACATTCGGATGACCGTTTGCGATGCGCAGACCGGTGTGATCAATCGTGTTGCGATTGAGCGTAATGCGGTCTACATCGGCCGTGTTCCATTCCGCCTCGACGGAAATATAAATACCCGCCATTTCGGTGTTATTGATCAGATTATCTTCGATCAGAACATCTGCGCCGCCAACTACGGATATACCTCGAGCCTGGGAGTTGTAGCCGACATCATTGTTTTTGATCGTTATGTCATGATCCCGCGGACCATCCGGCGTGTAACTGACCACCGCAATACAGTCGTCACCTACGCCTTTCACCAGATTGGATTCCACCGTAATGAAAGAGGCGCCGTTCGTCATATGGATGCCATCGGCATTCGTATTCTCGACCGTGCTGTTCTTTATCGTGCCATTGGAGCCGCCGCGAACCAGAATGCCTGCAGTACTGGCTGTATAGACCCAAATGTTATCGATCGTAAAATGCGTAGCGCCTCGGAGCGTGAAGCTGTTCTTCGTGTCGTTGCCGTCGCCACGCGGAACGACAGTCGCATAAACATGCTTGAAGTTGCTGATCGTGACATTGTCGCCTTTGACATCGATCGAGCCGCGATTCGGGTTCGTGGAGGTCAACGTCGTTACGGTCTTGCCCGCACCGTTCACGCTGACGCCGTCAAAGGTAATGATGTCGCTGAGATTGAAATTGCCTGCCGGAATCGAGAGCACTCTTCCGAATACTTTCGCCTGCGCAGCGCATGCATTGAATGCAGCCAGATCATCTGTAGCATCATTGGCCGTGGCACCGCATGTAGTGACGGAGATCGGGCCTGCCGGAGGAGGCGTCAAATAGGCAAAATCCACCCAATCGATGTTCCAGCCTTCCGTCAAGCTATGGATCCGGAGCGTCTGATTGCCCGAAGCAAAATTCAGCGTAACGGAAATCGTCGTCCAAGCTTCCCATCCGCCCGTATTGTTGAACGTCATTGTCGCGAGGGCCGTGCCTGCGGAATTGCGAAGCTCGAATTTCCGCTGGTCGCTCGGAGCGGCAACACGGAATGTAACATTGTAATAGCCGGCGGTTTGGACGTTGAGATTGTACTCCATCCAATTGCCAGGCAGCGTGTTGCCGACATATACATCACCGACACTCGAAGTGAACAACCCCACCCCGTTCTTCGCACTGTAGCTTTCGGCTTGGATTTTGGCAGGGACGTTCTGCGCGCCTGTTCCGGTCGTAATCGTGTAGGTTGCACTCGCTACTGCCGAGTTCGTCATGCCCGACTTGATCGCGATCGCTTTGATCGTCTGTGTCGAGGCGACATTAATGGCTGCGCTGTAAAGCGTCGAGCTTGCTGTCGGCGTACTGCCGTCTGTCGTGTAACGAATGGCCGCACCTGATGTTGACGTCGTAATCGTCACTGACTGCGTGGAGGTGTAAGAGCCGCCGGCCGGGGAGAAAGTTGGTGTTGCCACAGTTGCCGGAGGTGTAATCGTGTAGGTTGCACTTGCTACTGCCGAGTTTGTCATGCCCGACTTGATTGCGATCGCTTTGATCGTCTGTGTCGAGGCTACGTTAATGGCTGCGCTGTAAAGTGTCGAGCTTGCTGTCGGCGTACTGCCGTCTGTCGTGTAACGAATGGCTGCGCCTGATGTTGACGTCGTAATCGTCACTGACTGCGTGGAGGTGTAAGAGCCGCCGGCCGGGGAGAAAGTTGGTGTTGCCACAGTTGCCGGAGGTGTAATCGTGTAGGTTGCA